>NZ_CM155239.1:0-1057500 GCF_056676075.1 Pseudomonas sp. ABa2 | reverse complement strand
AGTATCAGTCCAGGTGGTCGCCTTCGCCACTGGTGTTCCTTCCTATATCTACGCATTTCACCGCTACACAGGAAATTCCACCACCCTCTACCGTACTCTAGCTCGCCAGTTTTGGATGCAGTTCCCAGGTTGAGCCCGGGGCTTTCACATCCAACTTAACGAACCACCTACGCGCGCTTTACGCCCAGTAATTCCGATTAACGCTTGCACCCTTCGTATTACCGCGGCTGCTGGCACGAAGTTAGCCGGTGCTTATTCTGTCGGTAACGTCAAAATACTCACGTATTAGGTGAATACCCTTCCTCCCAACTTAAAGTGCTTTACAATCCGAAGACCTTCTTCACACACGCGGCATGGCTGGATCAGGCTTTCGCCCATTGTCCAATATTCCCCACTGCTGCCTCCCGTAGGAGTCTGGACCGTGTCTCAGTTCCAGTGTGACTGATCATCCTCTCAGACCAGTTACGGATCGTCGCCTTGGTGAGCCGTTACCTCACCAACTAGCTAATCCGACCTAGGCTCATCTAATGGCGCGAGGTCCGAAGATCCCCCGCTTTCTCCCGTAGGACGTATGCGGTATTAGCGTTCCTTTCGGAACGTTATCCCCCACCACTAGGCAGATTCCTAGGCATTACTCACCCGTCCGCCGCTAAATCAAGGAGCAAGCTCCTCTCATCCGCTCGACTTGCATGTGTTAGGCCTGCCGCCAGCGTTCAATCTGAGCCATGATCAAACTCTTCAGTTCAATACTGCTTGGGTTTTGAGAAAACCCTAAACTTGGCTCAGCAATCGCAAAAAACTCTCGAATTCACGAGTGTTACTTGTGATGCTGATAATCAGTCGACTACCAGTCTTACCCCACAAGCACCCACACGAATTGCTTGATTCAGTTGTTAAAGAACAGTTGGTCAAGTCTTTCGTCTCAACCGAGGCGCGCATTCTACAGCACCCCATCTTTCCGTCAAGCTGTTTTTCGAATTTGTTTCCAGAGAAACTCTTTTCTACTCAACCGCTTGCGCCTTCGATCCGAACATCTTCTCGTCAGCGGGAGGCGCATTCTACAGCGTTCAAAACCGCTGTCAACCACCTCTTTTACCGCCTTCGATCCACTCGACCGAAGCACCGACAGGATCCAACCACCACCCCGTCGACCGGCGCACATTCTACACACCAGATCCAGCCTTGCAACTCCTCTTTTAAACTTAACTCATTGATTAACAAGAGGTTTTAGAAGAGCTTCAGCGCTGAAGTGGCGCGCATTCTACCGCCTGAGGAAAACGCGTCAAGCTTTTATTGGACTTCTGCGCAAAGTGCTACGCAGCCACTGCCCAAAGCCCTGCCAAGCCGCAGATACCGGCGGGAAACGCAGCAGCAAGAGGAAGGCGCCGATCACGGCATATAGCAGCCACTCGCCCAGATCGGCGCGCACGACCCAGAGCATATGCAGCAGCGCCAGCAACAGAATGGGATAAACCAGCCGGTGCAGCGCCTTCCAGCGCTTGCCGAGCCGGCGAATGCTGAACCTATTGGAGGTCAGAGCCAGCATCAGCAAACCGATAAAGGTCAGCATGCCGACAATGATATAGGGCCGTTTGCGCAGATCGACCAGCAACTGCTCGACATCCAGCCCCACCAGGAACACCGCATAGGCCGACAGATGCAGCACGGCATAGGTAAAGCACCAGAGGCCAAGCTGCCGGCGCACGGCGATCCAACCACCCCATCCGCTGAGACGCTGCAGCGGTGTCATCGACAGGGTGAGCAACAGCAGGACCAGGGCGCCCAGCCCCAGATAATCGACCAGCGTCTTGCCTGGGTCGGCGCCCAGGGCAAAGATCCAGGCCTGGTAAAGCCAGTAGAGCGGCACCGCCAAGGCCGCAATGAATACCGCGCTCCGCCACCCGACATAACGCATCAGTAGTACTTCCTAAGATCGAGGTCGCTATAGAGTCCGGCGACTTCGTCGTAGCCGTTGAACAGCCGGGTCTTCATCACATTGGGGCTGAACAGGCTGCTCGGCAGACGCCGCTCCTGCGCCTGCGACCAGCGCGGATGGTCCACCTGCGGGTTGACGTTGGCGTAGAAGCCATACTCATTGGGTGCCAGCGCCTGCCAGGTATTGACCGGCTCGTCCCGCACCAGGCTGATGCGCACGATGGACTTGATGCTCTTGAAACCGTATTTCCAGGGCACCACCAGGCGCAACGGCGCGCCGTTCTGCGCCGGCAGCGTGCGCCCATACATGCCCACCGCCATGAAGGCCAGCGGATGCATGGCCTCGTCCAGACGCAGGCCTTCGACGTAGGGCCAATCGATCAGGGAAAATCCGGAGCGTTGGCCGACCATGCGCTCGGCGTCGACCAGGGTCTCGAAACGCACGTACTTGGCCTGGCTGGTGGGTTCGGCCTGGCTGAGCAGATCCGCCAGGGGAAAACCCAGCCAGGGAATGACCATCGACCAAGCCTCGACGCAGCGCAGCCGATAGATGCGCTCCTCCAACTGCTGCGGTTCGGCCAGCGCCGCCATGTCGTAGCGCCCGGGCTTGCCGACCTCGCCATCGATGAGCACCGTCCAGGGCTCGACCTTGAACTGCGCGGCATGCCGCACCGGGTCGCCCTTATTGGGGCCGAACTCGTAGAAGTTGTTGTAGCGCGAAGCATCCTTGTACGGCGTGATGGCTTCGTCGCCGGCGGTAACCGCCTGCCAGCGCACGCTCTCAAGCTTGGCCTTGAACCAGGCCGGCTCGTCGACCGCCTCCACATCGGCGTAACGACCGCCGTCGGCGAAGGATAGCGCGGGCAAGGCGGCGAGCGAGGCCAGGCCGAGACTGCCGCCCATGAACCGGCGCCGGGAGAGGTAAACGGCTTCTGGGGTGACCTCGGACTCGGAAGCGGCAGAAGCGGGAGGAATTCGAATCAGCATGATGGCTCCGCGGCAAAGGCAGGTGACGGGCCAATAGACCGCGGAGCCGAGGTTTTATTACATCAGTCCACAGTCTTGCGGCGGCGCAGTTGCAACAAATATTGAATGGGGCCGGAGGCCGCATAGGCGAGGAAGATGATCAGCAGGATACGCGGCGGGTCGCTGAACACCACGGCGAACACCAGCACCACCGCGAGGATGGCGACGAAGGGAACGCGCCCCTTCAGATCGAGATCCTTGAAACTGTAGTACTTGATGTTGCTGACCATCAGCATGCCGGCCGCCGCCACCAGCACCGCCACGGCGAAGGCCATGTTCGAGCCCTTGATGCCGAAGTCGCTGAAGGCCCACACCGTACCGGCCACCACGCCGGCTGCGGCCGGGCTGGCCAGGCCGATGAAGTAGCGCTTGTCGACGCTGCCGATCTGCGTGTTGAAGCGCGCCAGGCGCAGCGCCGCGCCGGCGACATAGATGAAGGCGACCATCCAGCCGACCTTGCCCATGCTGCCCAGCGCCCACTCGAAGGCCAGCAGGGCCGGGGCGACGCCGAAGGCGACCATGTCGGACAGCGAATCGTACTCGGCGCCGAAGGCACTCTGCGTGTTGGTCAGGCGAGCGACGCGACCATCCAGGCTGTCGAGCACCATGGCGACGAACACCGCCGCCGCGGCGACGTAGAAGTTGCCGTTCATCGCATTGATGATGGCGTAGAAACCGGCGAACAGGTTGGCCGTGGTGAACAGGTTGGGCAGCAAGTAGATGCCGCGATGACGCACCTTGCGCCCCTCGGCATCCTGACCCTCCTCCACATGCTCATCGATCGGCAGCAGGCTTTCGACTTCGTCGGCGCCCCGCTTCGGCTCTTCGTGACCTTCACTCATGAACAACACCTTGCAACTGATTTGAATAATGGCGCACCGCGCGCCCTCACGGGCACCGCTCAACGCCCAGGCTTTATACCAGAAGCCTTGCCGCAGAATGAAAAAACGCGGCATCGAGCCGCGTTCTTTCGCACATCGCAGACCTTAGTTCTTGGTCTTGTCGACGATCTTGTTGGCGGAGATCCACGGCATCATCGCGCGCAGCTTCTCGCCGACCACTTCGATGCCGTGCGCGGCATTGTTGCGGCGGTAGGCGGTCATCGACGGGTAGTTGGTAGCGCCTTCGCTGATGAACATCTTGGCGTACTCGCCGTTCTGGATGCGCTTGAGCGCGTTGCGCATGGCTTCGCGCGACTGCTCGTTGATCACTTCCGGACCGGTGACGTACTCGCCGTACTCGGCGTTGTTGGAGATCGAGTAGTTCATGTTGGCGATGCCGCCTTCGAACATCAGGTCGACGATCAGCTTCAGCTCGTGCAGGCACTCGAAGTAGGCCATTTCCGGCGCGTAACCGGCTTCGACCAGGGTATCGAAACCGGCCTTGACCAGCTCGACGCAACCGCCACAGAGCACGGCCTGCTCGCCGAACAGATCGGTTTCGGTCTCGTCCTTGAAAGTGGTTTCGATGATGCCGGTGCGGCCGCCGCCGACGCCGCAGGCGTAGGACAGGGCGACGTTCTTGGCGTTGCCGGAGGCGTCCTGGTAGATGGCGATCAGGTCAGGAATACCGCCGCCCTTGACGAACTCGGAGCGCACGGTGTGGCCCGGGGCCTTCGGCGCGATCATGATCACGTCGAGGTCGGCACGCGGTACGACCTGGTTGTAGTGGATCGAGAAACCGTGGGAGAAGGCCAGGGTGGCGCCCTTCTTGATGTTCGGCTCGATCTCTTCCTTGTACAGGCGGCCCTGGAACTCGTCCGGGGTGAGGATCATCACCAGGTCGGCATTGGCAACGGCGGTGGCCACGTCGGTGACCTTCAGGCCATGGGCTTCGGCCTTGGCAACGGTAGCGGAGCCTTTGCGCAGACCGATGGTGACGTCGACACCGGAGTCCTTCAGGTTGCACGCCTGGGCGTGGCCCTGGGAACCGTAGCCGATAACGGCGACTTTCTTGCCCTGGATGATCGAGAGGTCGCAATCTTTGTCGTAATAAACTTTCATGGTCTTGGCTCTTTGAATCGAAAGGAATGGGGGTGCAAGCACCGCGACAGAGGCACCTTAAGTGATCCGCCCCATTGCGTAAAATGATATATTTGCAATACAACATGCCGATATATGAAACAGTTATGGATAGTCACGCACTCAGGCTCTTTCTTTCCCTGGCCGACAACCTGCACTTCGGCAAAACCAGCCGCGAGCAGCACGTCAGCCCTTCCGCGCTCAGTCGCAGCATCAAGCAACTCGAAGACGAACTCGGCGCAACGCTGTTCCTGCGCGACAACCGCTCGGTCCGCCTGACCCGCGAGGGGCAACAGTTTCGCGAGTATGCCAGCGAGGTCATCAACGGCTGGCAGGCCATACGCCAGAGGTTCAAGCAGGATCAGCTGATCCTGCACGGCGAACTGTCCCTGTACTGCTCGGTCACGGCCAGCTACAGCTTCCTCTACGACATCCTCAGCAGCTTCCGTCTGGACTACCCGCGCATCGAAATGAAGCTGCACACCGGCGACCCGGCAACCGCCGTCGAACGCGTGCAGCAGGGGCTGGAGGATCTCGCCATCGGCGCCCGCCCCGACCACCTGCCGGCCGGCATCGAGTTCCAGCCGATCACTCGCTCCGCGCTGCGCTTTATCGGCCCGCAGTCGCCCCAGCTATTGAACGAGGAACAGCTTAGGCAGCCTACCGCGGAGAGCTGGAAGGACGTGCCGATGATTCTCTCGGAGGAGGGCCTGGCCCGCACCCGCACCGACCGCTGGCTGAAAAGCCACAACATCAAACCGCGGATCTATGCCCAGGTGAGCGGCAACGAAGCCATCGTCAGCATGGTCAGCCTGGGCTTCGGTATCGGCGTGGTGCCGCAGATCGTGCTCGACAACAGCCCCCTGACCGCGCGCATCCGCATCTACGATATCCAGCCGCCGTTGACCGCCTACGACATTGGCCTGTTCGCCCTGGAAAAACGCCTCAAGGACCCGCTGATCGCGGCCTTCTGGAACCGCCAGCAATAAATCCAGGTAATAAAAAGCCCCGCACCAGGCGGGGCTTTTCTCAACGCAGCGGTCAGATACTCAGTACCTTGTCGCCGCGGGCGATACCGGTGACGCCACTGCGCACAGTCTCCAGGATCGACGCGGTGCCGATGGCCTGGATGAAGCTGTCGAGCTTGTCACTGGTGCCGGCCAGCTGCACGGTGTAGACGCTGCTGGTCACGTCGACGATCTGCCCACGGAAGATGTCGGTGGTGCGCTTGACCTCGGCGCGCTGGGCGCCGGTGGCCTTGATCTTGACCAGCATCAGCTCGCGCTCGATATGGGCGCTCTCCGACAGGTTGACCAGCTTGACCACCTCGACCAGCTTGTTGAGGTTCTTGGTGATCTGCTCGATCACCTCGTCATGACCGATGGTGGTCAGCGTCAGACGCGACAGGGTCGGGTCCTCGGTCGGCGCCACGGTCAGGCTTTCGATGTTGTAGTTGCGCTGGGAGAACAGACCGACCACGCGGGACAGTGCGCCCGGCTCGTTTTCCATCAGCAGGGAGATGATGTGTCGCATCTTAGGTCCGCTCCGTCTTGCTCAGCCACATGTCGCGCATGGCACCGTCTCTGATCTGCATCGGATAGACGTGCTCGCTGTCGTCCACCGCGATGTCGAGGAACACCAGGCGGTTCTTCAGGGCGAAGGCTTCTTCCAGCTTGGGCTTGAGGTCCTTGAGCTGGGTGATGCGCATGCCCACGTGGCCATAGGCCTCGGCCAGCTTGACGAAGTCCGGCAGCGACTCCATGTAGGAGTGCGAGTAGCGGCTGTTGTACTGCATGTCCTGCCACTGGCGGACCATGCCCAACGCACCGTTGTTGAGGTTGACGATCTTCACCGGCAGGTCGTACTGCAGGCAGGTCGACAGCTCCTGAATGTTCATCTGGATGCTGCCCTCGCCGGTGACGCAGGCCACGTCGGCGTCCGGGAAGTTCAGCTTGACGCCCATGGCGGCCGGGAAGCCGAAGCCCATGGTGCCCAGGCCGCCGGAGTTGATCCAGCGATTGGGCTTGTTGAAGCGGTAGTACTGCGCCGCGAACATCTGGTGCTGACCGACATCGGAGGTGACGAAGGCGTCGCCGCGGGTCACTTCGCACAGGGCTTCGATCACGGTCTGCGGCTTGATGATCGAGCCGTCGCCCTCGTTGTAGGGGAACAGGCGACCGCTGCCGCGCCACTCGTCGATCTGCTTCCACCAGCTGGCGACGGTGTCCTTGTTCGGGGTTTCGCCGATTTCCTTGAGGATGGCGACCATCTCGGTCAGCACGCTATCCACCGGACCGACGATCGGGATGTCGGCCTTGATGGTCTTGGAGATCGAGGCCGGATCGATGTCGATGTGGATGATCTTGGCGTTCGGGCAGAACTTGGCCGGACCGTTGATCACCCGGTCGTCGAAGCGCGCGCCGACGGCGAGAATCACGTCGGCATGGTGCATCGCCAGGTTGGCGGTGTAGCTGCCGTGCATGCCGAGCATGCCGAGGAACTGGCGGTCGGTGCCCGGATAGCCGCCCAGGCCCATCAGGGTGTTGGTCACCGGCAGGTTGAGCATCTGCGCCAGCTCGGTCAGCGGCGCCGCGGCGCCGCCCATGATCACCCCGCCACCGGAGTACATCACCGGACGCTTGGCGGCCAGGAGCATCTCGGCGGCCTTGCGGATCTGCCCGGAATGACCGCGCACCGCGGGGCTGTAGGAGCGCAGCTTGACCTTCTTCGGATAGACGTACTCGAACTTCTCGGCCGGGTTGGTCATGTCCTTGGGAATGTCCACCACCACCGGGCCGGGACGGCCGGATTCGGCGAGATAGAAGGCCTTCTTCATCACTTCGGGAATTTCCGAAGGGTGCTTGATCATGAAGCTGTGTTTCACGATGGGCCGGGAGATACCGATCATGTCGGTTTCCTGGAAGGCATCGGTGCCGACCATGGCGCTCGGCACCTGGCCGGAGATCACCACCATCGGGATGGAGTCCATGTAGGCGGTGGCGATGCCGGTGATGGCATTGGTCGCACCGGGACCGGAGGTCACCAGCACCACACCGGCCTTGCCGGTGGCGCGGGCATAGCCGTCGGCCATATGGGTCGCTGCCTGTTCGTGACGAACCAGGATGTGGGTCACATCCGGTTCTTTGAACAGGGCATCGTAGATATGCAGGAGAGCACCACCAGGGTACCCGTAGATGTGCTTAACGCCTTCGTCACGCAGGAAGCGGACGACCATTTCAGCGCCGGATAAAAGCTCCACGTTGTTCACCTCTTGAACGCCAGTATGCCACCCGACAACGGGTAGCCCTAAGTAGGTCTTACTGTCAGCGGACATGCACGACGGTGATCGTGGATTCGGAACATCAGCTTGACGAGTAACGGAGCAGCCCATGGTCTTGCGGGGCTGACCCTCCCAGCGCGAGGTAACGCGTTGCGGGTGTCACGGTTCGGCGCGGGTAGCGCCTCTTTGCCCCGAGCTGAAGGACGCTTGCGGCGGACTCCACTGCGGGGAAGGCTGGATTGTTCGGGTTCGGCGGGGGCAAGTCAAGCGATGTGTAACCGATTATTCGAGCCACCGCTGTGACGCAGCGCAGGATGAAGATTGTCGGCTTTTGGTTATAGTAACCGGCAGCACCGCAGCTTTTGAGAAAGGAAACCGCATGCGCCACATGATTCTAACTGGCAGTTTGATGCTTGCTCTGAGCGCAACCGCCATGGCCAGCCAGGTCTACAAGTGGGTGGATGCGCAGGGCGTGACCCACTTCAGCGCGCAGCCGCCGCAGGGCCAGCCCGCCACCGCGATCAACACCTCCGCTCCACCGCCGCGCCAGGCACCGGCCGAGCCCGCGACCAGCGTCGAGGAACTGCTCGACCCGGAACAGGCGGCTATCGACAAGAAGGTCAAGGAACAGGTGGCCGCCCAGGAGGCCGAGCGCAAGCAATACTGCGCAAGCGCCCGCACCAACCTGGCGCAACTGGAGAACAATCCGCGCCTGCGCATCGAGGACGAAGGCGAAGTGCGCCGCATCGACGAGAACGAGCGTCAGGAACGTATCACCGAGCTGAAGAAGTCCATCGCGGAAAACTGCAACTGACCCTTCCTGCGTGCGCCCGTCAGGGCGCAGCTGTCAGCAGGCGATCGAACTCGCCCAACAATTCCAGCAGCCGGCGCGCAACGCCCGGCTGTTCGCGATAGACCATCTCGGCCATGACCTGAATCCCCGACACCGACGGCAGCGCGGCGTCGGCCTCGAGCAGCTGCTTCATGCGCGGCAGGAAGATCCACTGCAGCCACTGCTCGAAAGTCAGGCTGTCGACGCAGAACGGCTCCTGGCTGGCCAGGGCTTCGGCGCTGGGCGCCTGCTCATCCCACCAGCCGAGCAGACGCAACTCGCGCTCGATCAGCAACAATTGCTCGGCCAACAACGCGACGCGGGCCTCCATCAGAGACTCACCCGCGCCCGTTCGCGCGCCTGCGCGGCGCCGGCCGGGTCGCCCTGACGCTCCCGCGCCTGGGCGATCAGGTTCCACAGGCTGGCCTGCAAGGCCGGACGACCACTGGCGTAGGTCAGGCCGCGGCGGGCGAACTGCTCGGCCTGCGCCGCATCGCCCTGGGCCAGACGCACCTCGGCCAGGCGATAGAGCACCTGTGGCTCGCGCGGGGCGATGCGCTGGGCACGCTCCAGACTGGAGGACGCGCCGTTGAGGTCGCCACTGCCCTGCTGCTGCTGGGCCGTGGTCAACAGCGCCAGCACCGGGCCGTCGAGCTGTTCGTCTGCAGCCAAGCCGCCGCCGCTGGGAATACCGCTGGGCATGCTCGGTGCGGGCGCGCTGAAACCGCCCTGGGCCGGCACCGCCGGCTGGCTGACCGGCGGCGGGTCGAAGGTCAGCCCGCCACTGGAGGTAATGGGCTGCGGGCTGGTCTGCAGCGGGGCCGAGACGACGCCCTGCGGGACCATGACCACCACCCCGGAATCCTCTTCGATACGCTGCGGCGCGGCCGCCGGGCCAGGGGATGCGCCGCCGACACTGCCGGACGACAGCGGAGCACCGGCGTCAATGACCGGAATCGAGCCCTGCGGCACCGTACTGCAACCGCCCAGCACCGTCGTTGCCAGCATCGCGGCAAGCCACTTGTTGTTCACATGCAATCCTCTTCAGAAAACGCCGGATCTGTCCGACCCTCAGTTCAGCCAGCCGCGCACCCAGTCCATCACCGACTCGACCGGCGCCTGGATGCCGCAGGCAGGCCCGGGGGGCGGCTCGCTGCCGCGAATATAAGGCATCTGCACCGCATTCGGGCAGCCCGAAGCCGAACCCTGGCCGCTGTAGCCGTCGACCCAGGCCTGGGTGACGTTGTCCGGCATCGGCATGTCCAGCGGCAGCGGGTCGGCCTTGCGCATGAAGCCGGCCCACACCTGCAGGGCGCCGGTGGCGCCGGTCAGCGGAGTCGGGCCGTTGTCGTCACGCCCCAGCCAGACCACCGCCAGCAGGTCCTGGCTGAAGCCGGCGAACCAGCTGTCGCGCGAATCGTTGCTGGTGCCGGTCTTGCCGGCCAGGGTCAGCGAGCGGGGCAGCTGGCTGTATACCGAACGCCCGGTGCCTTCGCTCATGGTGCGCTGCATGGCGTTCTGCACCAGGTAGATGGCGCCCGGATCGAAACGCTGCTGGATCTGGAAGGGGTAGCGGCCGAGCGGCTCGCCGTCGGCGGTGAGCACGCTGCGAATGCCGCGCAACGGCGTGTTGAAGCCGCCGTTGGCCAGGGTCTGGTACATGTTCGCCACTTCCATCGGGGTCAGCGCGCCGGCGCCCAACAGCATCGACGGATAGGCCGGCCACTGGCGCTCGACGCCCAGTCGCTCGAGGGTCTTGAGCACGTTGGGCACGCCGATTTCCAGGCCGAGCTTGGCCGTGGACAGGTTGTACGACTGCGCCAGCCCCTGGTACAGGTAGATGGTGCCGTGGGCCTTGCGGTCATAGTTCTGCGGCTTCCACACCTGGCCGTCCTGGCCCTTGATGGAGAACGGCTCGTCCCGCAGCCAGCTGGTCAGGGTGTACTGGCTGGGTCGCTCCAGCGCCGACAGATAGATCGCCGGCTTGATCAGCGAGCCGATCGGCCGCAGCGCATCGAGGGCGCGGTTGAAGCCGGCGAAGCGCGGCTGGCGGCTGCCGATCAGGGCCTGTACCTCGCCGGTTTCCGGGTTGGTCACCACCATGCCGGCCTGCACCTCGTCCACCCCCTTGCGCCCGGCCAGGCGCTTGAGGGTCTCGGCCAGCGCCTCCTCGGCCTTGAGCTGGAGGATGGGGTCGAAACTGGTGAAGATGCGCAGACCCTCTTCGGTCAGATCCTGCTCGCGGTAGTCCTCGCGCAGCTGGCGCTTGACCAGGTCGAGGAAGGCCGGGAAGGTGCTGTCGGCCATGCTGCCGCGCGCGGTCACGCCCAGGGGTTTCTGCTTGGCGGCGGCGGCTTCCTCGACGGTGATCGACCCTTGCTCGGCGAGCAGGTCGAGCACCAGGTTGCGTCGTTCCAGCGCGCGTTCGGGGTTGCGCCGCGGGTTGTAGAAGGTCGGTCCCTTGACCATGCCGACCAGCAGCGCGACCTGCTCCAGCTTCAGCTCGGCGACCGGCTGGCTGAAGAAGTACTGACTGGCCAGGCCGAAGCCGTGCACCGCGCGCTGGCCGTCCTGACCGAGGAACACCTCGTTCATGTAGGCTTCGAGGATCTCGCGCTTGTCGTAGTGCAGCTCCAGCAGCACCGCCATCATCGCTTCGGTGGCCTTGCGCACCAGGGTGCGTTCGTTGGTCAGGTAGAAGTTCTTCACCAACTGCTGGGTCAGGGTACTGCCGCCCTGCACCAGGCGCCCCGAGGTGGCGTTGATCCACATGGCGCGGGCGATGCCCTTGGGCGAGACACCGAAGTGATCGAAATAGTCGCGGTCCTCGACCGCCACCAGCGCATCGATCAGGTAGGCCGGCACCTGGTCCAGCTTGATCAGGATGCGGTCTTCCTGATGCGCCGGGTAAAGCCCGCCGATCAGCAGCGGCTCCAGCCGCGCCACCGCCAGGTTGCTGCCATCGGCCTGGGTCAGGCCCGCCACGTAGTCGCCGGAGAAGCGCACGCGCACCCGTTGCGAGGGTTCGACGCCCTCGTAGAACTGGAAGCCGCGGCTGTGCAGCTCGATGCTGTTGCCGGCCACCGACACCGCGCCCGGGCCGTTGGCCAAGCTCTCGCGGCGGTAACCCAGGGCGTCGAGCTCGCGCAGGAAGTCGTCCTTGCCCAGCTTCTGGCCGACGAACAGCTCCAGCGGCCGCGCGTAGACCTTGGCCGGCACCGTCCAACGCTTGCCGGAGAATTTCTCCTGCACCACGGCATCGAGGTAAACGGCGAAACCGGCGAGGATCACCAGGCCGACCAGACCGAGCTTGAGCCCCCAGGCGAGCCAGGGACGCAGACCGGTGGAACGGGATTTCTTGCTTGAGCGGGGGGAGCGTTTTCGAGTCATGGCGGGATTATACGCACTTTACATAGGGGCCAGCAGCGCCGCCCGGACGGTTTGCAGAGCAGCTCACAGCGGCCATAATGCCGACCTCGAACAGCGTCTATAACAAGGATCGAACGTGAGCCAAGCCCTGATTGCCGCATTGCAGAACCCGGCCCTGTATCCGCATCCTGTGGAGGGGTTTCAACTGATTGAGACCCACATTTCCTGGGTTTTGCTCACTGGTCCTTATGCCTACAAGATCAAAAAACCGGTCAACTTCGGTTTCCTCGATTTCACCGATCTCGCCGCGCGCAAGCACTTCTGCGAGGAGGAACTGCGCCTGAACCAACGCCTGACCGACGACCTGTACCTGGAGGTACTGGCCATCGGCGGCAGCGCCGAGGCGCCGGTGCTGGGCGGCGACACGCCGGCCATCGAATACGCGCTGAAGATGCGCCAGTTTCCCCAGGAGCAGCTGCTCAGCGCCGTGCAGGCGCGCGGCGAGCTGGGTGATGCGCATATCGACGCGCTCGCCGAGCAGATCGCCGCCTTCCACCTGAGCGCGCCGCGGGTGCCGCAGGACCACCCGCTGGGCACGGCCGAGGCGGTGATGGCCCCGGTGCAGCAGAACTTCGAGCAGATCCGTCCGCTGCTCGCCGACAAGGCCGATCTGCAGCAGCTCGATGCCCTCGAAGCCTGGGCGCAGTCCAGCTACGCGCGGCTGCAGCCGCTTCTGACCGAGCGCAAGGCGCAGGGTTTCATTCGCGAGTGTCACGGCGACATCCACCTGGGCAACGTCGCGCAGATCGACGGCCGCGTGGTGCTGTTCGACTGCATCGAGTTCAACGAGCCGTTCCGCCTGATCGACGTCACCGCAGACGCCGCCTTCCTCGCCATGGACCTGGAAGACCGCGGCCTCAAGTGCCTGTCGCGGCGCTTCGTCAGCGCCTGGCTGGAGCGCACCGGCGACTATGCCGCGCTGCAGTTGCTGAATTTCTACAAGGCCTACCGCGCCATGGTGCGCGGCAAGGTCGCGCTGTTCCGCCTCGGCCAGGAGCAGGACCCGGTGCAGCGCGCGGTGATCCTGCGCCAATACCGCGCCTACGCCGCCCTGGCGGAAAGCTACAGCGCCATTCCCTCGCCCTTTCTGGCCATCACCCACGGCGTCTCGGCCGTCGGCAAGAGTCACGTGGCGCTGCGCCTGGTCGAGGCCCTGGGCACCATCCGCCTGCGCTCCGACGTCGAGCGCAAGCGCCTGTTCGGCGAGCAGGACGCCGCCCACCAGGGCCAGCTGGCAGACGGCATCTACAACGCCGATGCCAGCGCCGCCACCTATGCGCGCCTGCACCAGCTGGCGCGCCAGGCGCTGCAGGCCGGCTTCCCGGTGGTGATCGACGCCACCTACCTCAAGGCCGAGCAGCGCCGGGCCGCCAGCGAGGTCGCCGAGCAGACCGGCGCGCCCTTCCTGATCCTCGACTGCCAGGCGCCCGAGGCGGTGATCGCCGGCTGGCTGGCGCAGCGCCAGAGCGAGGGCCGCGACCCCTCCGACGCCACCCTCGAGGTGATCCAGGCGCAGCAGGCCACGCGCGAGGCGCTCGACGACGACGAGCTGGCCCACAGCAAGCGCGTCGACACCCACGACAGCGCCAGCCTGGACAGCCTGGTGGAACGTATTCGCCAGCGTCTGCCGGGGCTCTGAGTCCCGCCCACCACAAGTTGGCACGCCGCGCCGGGCAAAGCGCGGCGCGGCTTCTATACTGCCGGTGAACTCGCCACCGGTAACCCCCATGAGCCAGCCACGCCAGCTCGACCACCCGCTCTATCGCCTGCTGCGCAACGACGACATCGCCGCCTTCAACGCCCAGAAACCCACAGACGTCGCCGTCGACCTGTCCGGCGGCGACTTTCGCGGGCTCGACCTGCGCAGCCTGGACGCCGCCGGGGTGATCTTCACCGACGCCTACTTCCGCGGCGCCGACCTGCGCGGCCTGGATTTGCGCCACGCCCAGCTGGAGGGCGCCAGCCTGGCCCACGCGCAGATTTCCGGCGCCTACTTTCCGGTCGAACTGAGCGCGGACGAAATTCTCATGTCGGTGAATTTCGGCACCCGCCTGCGCTATCGCAGCAAGTGACATGAGCGACGTCGCCCAACTGTTCGGCGCGCGCGCCGACGCCTACGCCAGCTTCCGCCCAGCCTACCCGGACGCCCTGTTCGACTGGCTGGCCGCACACAGCCCGGGCCGGCGCCTAGCGCTGGATATCGCCTGCGGCAACGGCCAGGCCAGCCTTCCCCTGCTGCGCCACTTCGAACGGGTGCTGGCCTGCGACGCCAGCGCCGCCCAGCTGGCGCAAACGCCCCCGGCCGCCGGCCTGCACCTGCTGGCAGCCGATGCGCGCAGGCAGCCGCTGGCCGACGCCAGTGTCGACCTGATCGTCGTCGCCCAGGCCCTGCACTGGTTCGCCGACGCCGCGTTCTTCGCCGAAGTCGCCCGTCTGCTGCGCCCTGGCGGGCTGTTCTGCGCCTGGTGTTACAGCCTGATGAGCATCGATGCGCGGCTCGATCCGCTGATCGAGCACTTCTACGCCAGCACCCTGGCCGGCTGCTGGCCGACGGGCCGCGGCAGCGTCGATGCCGGCTACCGCGATATCCAGGCGCCGCTGCAGCCCCTGCCAGTGCCGCCCTTCGCCCTCTCGGCGCACTGGGACCTAGCACAACTGCTCGGCTACCTGCGCACCTGGTCGGCGGTGCAACGCTGGGAACAGCGTCACGGCCGCGACCCGGTGGCCGAACTGACGCCGGCGCTGCGCGCCGCCTGGGGCGACGAAGGCGAGCGGCGCACTGTCAATTGGCCGCTACACTTCTTGGCAGGCACGCCTACGTGAACCTCTTCCTCACGCCATGCATGGAGGCCCGATGAACGACGAGCTGCAACACCTGAAAAACCTGGGCAAGACCTCGGCGCAATGGCTGCACGCCGTCGGCATCCACAGCGCCAACGACCTGCGTCGCTACGGCGCGGTCGGCGCCTATCGTGCGGTGCGCGCCCGCGGTTTTCGCGCCTCCAAGGTGCTGCTCTACGCCATCGAGGGCGCCCTGCTCGACGTGCACTGGAACGAGCTGCCGCCGGCGCACAAGGCCGAACTCAACGGCCGCCTCGACGAAGCCCAGAGCTACAACAAGAGCTAGCTCACAACCCCAGCGCGAGAGGATTTACGCGCAAGGCGCCGCAGCCTATTGTTTCAGGGACCTTCGTGTGGTCAGCCAGCCCAGCCAGTTCAAGGAATTACGGTTATGTATTTACTCGGGGAGCAACCGGCCTACGCCGATCAGCTGATCAACCGCCTGCAGAGCATCCCCACGCAGCTGCTGGAAGGGCTACAGGCCGTCGGTGCGCCGCTGCGTCTGGAACGGGTCGAGGACCTGGCCCAGGTGCTGCCGGGCAACCAGTTGTTCATCATCGAGAATGGCCTGCTCCACGCGGTAGTCGACGAACGGCCGCTGTTCTACCTGCAGGAAGGCGACCTGGTCGGCCTGCGCCAGGGCATCGACCTGCCGAGCTGCCGCTACAGCAGCGAGGAGCCGATCAGCCTGATTCCCTACTCGCGCAGCGAAGTGTTCCAGCACATCTACGCCAGCGAGCAGCGCCAGGAACAGTTCATCCACTACCTGATCGGCCACACCGCCCTGCTCTCCGACGCCCTGGCGCGCCTGAAGCAGCCGGAGATTCGCCCGGCCACCGGTTTCCAGCACTTCGCCGCCGGCGAGGAGCTGATCCACCAGGGCGACGAAGCCGATCACGTGTTCATCATCATCGAGGGCCACGCCGAGGCCTACGTCGACGGGCAGAAGGTCGGCGACGTGCAGAAGGACGAGATCTTCGGCGCCATGGCCGTGTTCACCCGCGAGAAGCGCAGCGCCACGGTGGTGGCCAGCGAGCCCTGCACGGTGATGGTGATTCCCAAGGAGCAATTCCTCAGCCTGATGCAGAGCAACCCGCGCATCGCCCACAGCCTGATCGAGAGCATGGCGCGGCGCATCGACCTGCTCAACAAGGAAGTCACCCAGCTGCGCCAGCCGGCTGCGTCCTGAGTCCTGAGTCCGCGCGCGGCACACCAACCCCGGCCAGGCGCCGGGGTTTTGCCTCTCTGGGCACAGGAAAAGGCGCTGAGAGAAATTCTCAAAAAGCCGTTGACTATGAAATGAGAATTGTTATTATTACCTCAACTGGTCGCGAGATCAGCCGATAAGCTAAAGAGACCATTCAGTCGGACTCTTCAGACTATCTCCTCATCAGGCTAATCACGGTTATTGACCCGGCTCTTGCCGGGTCTTTTTTTGCCTGCGCGAAAGCCTGTAGGGCGGGCTCGGGAACGCCGGCGAACAGTCCGTCATTGGCCGTCGGCGTACTGCCTGCGGCGAGTGCGTGCTGGCCAGGTGACTCGGCGACAGGTCCTAGGGTCGCAGCTTGGCGCAGTGATCCTGCTGCGGCTGCGCCGCGGTGAACCAGGCGTAGTCGGCCTGCGCGGCGCTGACCGGCTTGCCGACCTCGGCGAGGATCAGCACCGCCTGCCCCGCGCCGGCGCCGAGGTCGGCCAGGTGCAGCGGTACGCCCAGATCCTTGCGCACATGGAAGGCGCCGGCCAGCAGCAGGCTGGGCTGCGGCGCCGCCAGCAGCGCCTCGGCCATGCGTCGGTCGCGCTGCTGCTGCACGGCGAGCATGGCCGGCAGCTGACTGTCCGGCAGCAGTTGGCAATGCGACTCGCGGATATCCTCCAGCAGCCTGGCCTGCACCTGCGCCGCCGCGGAGCGCTCGCCCTGCAGGGCCGGCCGCTGCCGGTAGATCTGCAGAATCTCGGCGCGCTGCAGATTGGCCGCCAGCAACGGATAGGGCTGGCGCAGCTGGTGCAACACCAGCGGTCCGTACAACGACCAGTCCCAGCCCGGCTGCCAGCTCAGCGCGCCGAAGGGGTCGCCGGGCAGTCGACCGGCGCGGGCGGCGGCCTGGGCGGCGGCGACCTTGTCCTGCTGATCGGGCGTGAGCATTTCCAGCAGCACGCTGCCCTGCGGGCGCCGTTTTGCCAGCTCGCGTGACAGCCACAGCTGCAGCGCATGGTGATCGGGATTGTCATGCTGCTCGCCGACCAGCACCCGCTCGGCCCGTGCCAGCCGTTCGACCAGCTGCTGCGGGCTGATCGAGCGACCGCTGGCCAGCTCGAGGATACGGCCGAGGTCGGCGTGCTCGCGCCCCAGCGGCGCGATGGGCGCAGGCGGCGGCAGCACCTCGCGGGACTGACAGGCTGCGACCAGAACCAGACAGCAGAGCAGAAGGATGCGCATGGATGCCCCTGAGTCGTCAGCGCGCCACGATCAACGGATGACCGCGCTCGGGATGAGCCTGCACCAGCACCTCCAGACCGAACACCGCCTGCAGCGGCTCGGCGCGCAGCACTTCGGCCGGCGTGCCGAAGGCATGCGCCCTGCCCCGCTCCAGCAACAGCAGGCGGTCGCAATAACGGGCGGCCAGGTTGAGGTCGTGGAGGATCACCAGCACCGCGGCGCCGGCCTCGGCCAGACGCCGGGTGGCCTGCAGGCAGGTGTGCTGGTGCAGCGGGTCGAGCATCGAGGTCGGCTCGTCGAGCAGCAGTATCTGCCCCGCCCCGCCCGGCCACAGCTGCGCCAGCACCCGCGCCAGGTGCACGCGCTGGCGCTCGCCGCCGGACAGCGCCAGGTAGCTGCGTCCGCTCAGGTGCGCGGCATCCGCCGCACGCAGCGCTTCCTGGACGATCTGTGCATCGCGCGCGCGGCCGCTGGCATGGGGCAGACGGCCCATCGCGACGACCTCCTCGACGCGAAAGGCGAAATTCAGGCTCGAGCTCTGCGGCAGCACCGCCAGGCGCCTGGCGCGCTCCGCCCCCGGCCAGTCGCCGAGCGGACGCCGATCCAGGCTCACCCGCCCGGCGCTGGGCGGCAGCTCGCCGGCCAGGGCGGCGAGCAGGGTGCTCTTGCCGGCGCCGTTGGGGCCGAGCACGCCGAGCACCTCGCCCGCCTGCAGCTGCAGGTCGATGCCACTGAGCACGGCGCACTGGCCGCGGCGGACTTCCAGTTGTTCGGCCCGCAGCATCAGCTCCGCCCCCGCACCAGCAGATAAAGGAAGAACGGCGCGCCTATCAGCGCGGTGACGATGCCAATCGGCAGCTCGGCCGGCGCCAGCACCAGGCGCGCGGCGAGGTCGGCCAACAACAGTAGGCTGGCGCCGGCCAGCGCCGAGGCCGGCAGCAGCAGACGATGGTCGGGGCCGACCAGCAGGCGCATCAGGTGCGGCACCACCAAACCGATAAAGCCGATCAGGCCGGCCGCCGCCACCGCGGCGCCGACGCCCAGCGCGGTACAGAACACCAGTTCACGCTTGAGCCGCTCCACCTCGAAACCCAGGTGGCGCGCCTCGGATTCGCCCAGCAGCAGCGCGTTCAAGGCACGCGCGCGACGCGGCAACCACAGCGCCACCGCCGCGGTGGCCAGCAGCAGCGGCCAGAGCCGGGCGTAGCTGGCGCCGTTGAGGCTGCCCAGGTTCCAGAAGGTCAGGGTGCGCAGGGTGGCGTCGTCGGCGAGGTAGGTGAACAGGCCGATGGCCGCCCCCGCCAGGGCGGTGAGGGCGATGCCGGCCAGCAGCATGGTGGCGACGCTGGTCTGCCCGTCGCGCCGCCCCAGGCGGTAGACCAGGGCGGTGACCAGCAGGCCGCCGACGAAGGCGCAAGCGGACAGCAGATAGGGGGCGAAGGCCTCCGGCAGGCCGCCGAACGCGGCGCCGCCAACTATCGCGAGCGCCGCCCCCAGCGCCGCGCCGCTGGACACGCCGACCAGGCCGGGATCGGCCAGCGGGTTGCGGAACAGCCCCTGCATGGCCACCCCGCACAAGGCCAGGACCATGCCCACCGTCAGCCCGAGCAGGGTACGCGGCATGCGGATCTGCGCCAGGATCAGCTCGGCCTGCTCGACCGCCGCGTCGCCGGCCAGGGGCAGACCGAGCAGGCGCAAGGCCGCCCGCAGGGTATCGCCCAGCGCCAGGCTGACCGGCCCCAGGGCCAGCGACAGCCAGAGTGCGAGTACGAGCAACAGGCCCAGGGCGATGAACAATGGGCGTGGTTGAAGGGTGGGAGTCATGGCTGGCGCTGGGCTTCGGCGGTCTGAGGTTGGCTGGCAGGATAAAAGCCCGCGGCCAGCATCGCCAGCCCATCCGGCACGCGCGAGCCGAGGCCGCCGACCTGCAGGGTCGGGTCTAGCGCCAGCAGCGCCTCGCTGGACAGCGCCTGCTAGCCGCTGCAGCAGCTGCAGGGCGGCCACCGCCTGGGCCTGACCGCCGAGCGCTTGGAGCGCGAAGAGGACATCGACAGCCGCATCAACCAGGGCACGGCCACCTGCCCCGCTCACACGACGCCCGCGAAAGCAACGAGCGCCAGCGCCTGTCGTTCGACCATCGCTTCCAGGCCCGGGACGCCAGCGGCGCGCTCGACTGGGCGGAAAGCATCGTCTACTGGCAACCGGCGGCCACTACTACAGCAAGCCAGGGCGCAGCTTACGCGCCCCGGCGTCCTGGCAGTTCTGCGGTTCTGCTTGGCGCAGGGATGCGCCCCCTTTCTTCCTGCGGGATAATCGCGCCACCTGAAACGGAGACCGCGATGATCCGCCTATGCGCCCCGAGCGAGCTGGCCGAAGGCCAGAGCCGGGGCTTTCTGCTCGACCAGTTGAACCTGCTCGCCGTGCGCAAGGACGGCCGCGTGCATGCCTACCTCAATCGCTGCCCGCACCGCGGCGTGCCGCTGGAGTGGCAGGCGGACCGCTTTCTCGACGACAGCGGCAGCCTGATCCAGTGCGCCACCCACGGCGCGCTGTTTCTGATCGACTCCGGCGAATGCGTCGCCGGGCCCTGCGCCGGGCAGGCGCTGCAGGCCATCGAGTGCCGCGAGGACGCCGAAGGTATCTGGATAGAGGCCTAGGGTGGACATGCCGCAGGCTTGTCCACCGTCGCCACATTCCCGTGCCAGACAAGGCTGCACCATGTCCGGCCTACGCCAACACCTCCAGCCTGCGCATCAGGGCGATACCTGCGGGGCTGATCTCGGCGCCGTAGGCCAGCACTTCCACGCCGGCCGCCCTGGCCTCGCGCAGGCCGGCGGCGTAGGCCGGGTCGATCTCCTCGGCGGCGCGCACAGCGCGAATACCGGACAGGTTCACGCAGTAAAGCTGCACCGTGCGCACCCCGGCACGCGCCAGCGCGGCCAGCTCGCGCAGGTGCCTGGCGCCGCGCGCGGTCACCGCATCGGGAAAGGCCGCCACGTCCGTGTCGGGGAAACCCAGGGTCACGCTCTTGACCTCGACATAGGCCGGGCCGTCGGGGTAATCCAGGCGAAAATCGGCGCGGCTGTTCTCCACCCCGTAGGGCACCTCGCGCTTGAGCGCAACGAAACCGGCCAGCTCGGCGATCAGCCCGGCGCGCAGCGCCTCCTCCACCAGCGAATTGGCCCGCGCGGTATTGATGCAGGCCAGGCGCCCCTGTGGCGTTTCGCTCAGCTCCCAGCTACCCGGCAGCTTGCGTTTGGGGTCGTTGCTGCGGCTGAACCACACCCGGCAGCCCGCGCTCATGCAGTTGAGCATCGAGCCGGTGTTGGCGCAGTGGATGGTCAGCGCCTCGCCGCTGACGCTCTCGATATCGGCGAGAAAGCGCTTGTAGCGGCGCAGCAGCCGCCCCTCCTCCAGTGGCGGATCAAAGCGCATCGGGGTTCCAGCTGCTCAAGCCGCGGGCGATGCGCTCGACCGCCTGCTCCAGGCGCTCGAGGTTCTGCGTATAGGCGAAGCGCACATGATGGCCGGCCTGGTGGCGGCCGAAATCCAACCCCGGGGTGAAGGCCACGTACTCGGTCTCGATGAAGTGGCGACAGAAGGCGAAGGCGTCGCCGCCGAAGGCCGAGATGTCCGCGTATAGATAGAAGGCGCCTTCAGGCTCCACGGCGATACCGAAGCCCAGCTCGCGCAGCGCCGGCAGCAGGTAGTCGCGGCGGCGCTGGAACTCGTGGCGGCGCTCTTCGAGAATCGCCAGGGTGGCCGGCTGGAAACAGGCCAGCGCGGCATGCTGGGCCATGGACGGCGCACTGATGTAGAGGTTCTGCGCCAGTTTCTCCAGCTCGGGCACCGCGTTTTCCGGCGCCACCAGCCAGCCGAGGCGCCAGCCGGTCATGCCGAAATATTTGGAGAAACTGTTGAGCACGAAGGCCTCGTCGTCCACTTCCAGCACGCTGGCAGCGTCACAGCCGTAGGTCAGGCCGTGGTAGATCTCGTCCACCACCAGATGGCCGCCACGCTGCTTGAGGCAGGCGGCCAGCGCCGCCATCTCGTCCTTGTGCAGCAGGGTGCCGGTAGGGTTGGCCGGCGAGGCGACCAGCGCGCCGACGCTGTCCGAATCCCAATGCCGCTCCACCAGTTGCGGGGTCAGCTGGTAACGCACCTCGGGGCCGACCGGCACCAGTTGCGCGGCACCTTCCACCAGGCGCAGGAAATGGCGGTTGCAGGGGTAACCGGGGTCGGCCAGCAGCCAGTGCTTGCCCGGGTCGACCAGCAGGCTCGCGGCCAGCAACAGCGCGCCGGAGCCACCGGGGGTAATGAGGATGCGTTCAGGGTCTATGCTTAGCCGATGTCGCGCACCGTAGAAGTCGGCGATGGCCTGGCGCAGGGCCGGCACACCGCGCGCCGCGGTGTAGCGAGTGTGGCCGGCGGCCAGCGCCGCCTGGCCGGCCTCGACTATGGGCGCGGCAGTGGTGAAATCCGGCTCGCCGATTTCCAGGTGGATGACATCGTGGCCGGCGGCCTGCAGTTCGTTGGCCCGCGCCAGCAAGGCCATGACGTGAAAGGGTTCGATGGCGCGACTGCGCGCACTGTAGAGCTGAGCCATGGGCCTGCCTTGCGAGGTTTCGAGGCGCGGATTCTAGCAGGGCTCGACAAAACCACGGATGGGCTTCGAGCTTTTGTGTACGAGGGCGGCAAACCATGGACAACCGGGAGTAGCGCACCCCGATTCGATCTGGTAAGTTCGCCCGCTTGCAGCCGCAGGGCCGAGTTCGGATCGGCAATGGACATAACCTGCGCAGTGGATTCGAGAGAGTGAGAGGCGGTCATCCATGCCCACCAAAGAAAAAGCAAAGAGCACTAGCCAGCTGGTTCGCGGTTTCCAGCCCTACGAAGAGAAGAAGGGCGAGGAATACATGAGCGAGCCGATGCGCGCTCACTTCACCGGCATCCTCAACAAGTGGAAGCTGGAGCTGATGCAGGAAGTCGACCGTACCGTGCACCATATGCAGGACGAAGCGGCCAACTTCCCCGATCCGGCCGACCGCGCCAGCCAGGAAGAAGAGTTCAGCCTGGAACTGCGCGCCCGCGACCGCGAGCGCAAGCTGATCAAGAAGATCGACGAGACCCTGCAGCTGATCGAAGACAACGACTACGGCTGGTGCGACTCCTGCGGCGTGGAAATCGGCATCCGCCGCCTCGAAGCCCGCCCCACCGCCACCCTGTGCATCGACTGCAAGACCCTGGCGGAAATCAAGGAAAAGCAGATCGGTTCCTGAACCGACGACGGGGCGCCTAGGCGCCCCGCTCTGTTTCTGCCCTTCACGCTGCGCCAGCGATGAACGACTCCTATATCGGGCGCTTCGCCCCCACCCCCAGCGGCTACCTGCACTTCGGCTCGCTGGTCGCCGCCCTCGCTTCCTACCTCGACGCCCGCGCCGCCGGCGGTCGCTGGCTGCTGCGCATGGAAGACCTCGACCCGCCGCGGGAAGTGCCCGGCGCCCAGGACGCCATCCTGCGCACCCTGGAAACCTACGGTTTCGCCTGGGACGGCGAGCTGGTGTACCAGCGCGATCGACATGCCGAGTACGCCGCGGTGATCGAGCGGCTGCTGGCTCAGGGCCTGGCCTATGCCTGCACCTGCTCGCGCAAGCAGTTGGCCGGGTACGGCGGTATCTACCCCGGCACCTGCCGCGATGCCGGCCACGCCGAGCATGGCGCCGCCATCCGCCTGCGCGTGCCGCAGCTGGAATACCGCTTCGTCGACCGCGTGCAGGGCGAGTTCGGCCAGCAGCTGGGACGCGAGGTGGGCGATTTCGTCATCCGCCGCCGCGACGGCCTGTTCGCCTACCAGCTCGCCGTGGTGCTGGACGACGCCTGGCAGGGGGTGACCGACGTGGTACGCGGCGCCGACCTGCTCGACTCCACGCCGCGCCAGCTCTACCTGCAGGAACTGCTCGGGCTGCCGCAGCCGCGCTACCTGCACGTGCCGCTGATCATCCAGCCCGACGGCCACAAGCTGGGCAAGAGCTACCGCTCGCCGCCGCTGCCTGCCGAACAGGCCAGTCCCCTGCTGCTGCGCGCCTTGCGCGCCCTGGGCCAGCAAGCGCCCGCCGAGTTGCAGGGCGCCGCGCCCGCCGAGCTGCTGGCCTGGGGCATCGCCCACTGGGACGCCAGCCGCATTCCGCGCAGCCGCACCCTGGCCGAGGCGCAGCTGCGCTGACAACCGCGTAGGCTGCGCTACGCGCACCGAGGCCGTATGCCCGGTCTTCATAGAAGGTGCGCGCGGCGCAGCCTACATACGGCCTCAAGTTTGTGGCTTGCACCGCGCGCCTTCCTTTACCATCGCCGCATCCCCCGACGAGATGCCGCATGTATATCTACCGATTGGTTCTGATCCTGGTGGTGGGGATCTACCTGTTCTCCCCGGCCATCATGGACTGGTGGATCGACCCCAATGGCGCCTGGTACCGGCCCTACCTGCTGTGGCTGATCCTGATCGTCGTCACCTTCATCTTGCAGAGCCAACGCGATGCCGATGAACTCTGACTCGAACCGGAGCCCCTCGAGCGCTCCCCCTTATTCCCATTCGCAGAGCCAACGCGATGCTGACGAGCTTTAGCCTGAGCGAGCTGATCCTGATCAGCGCCGGCTACCTGTTGATCCTGTTCGGCGTCGCCTGGGTCAGCGAACACGGCCTGATTCCGCGCTGGATCATCCGCCATCCGCTGACCTACACCCTGTCGCTGGGCGTCTACGCCAGCGCCTGGGCCTTCTACGGCACGGTGGGCCTGGCCTACCAGTACGGTTATGGCTTCCTCGCCAGCTACCTGGGGGTGTCCGGCGCCTTTCTGCTGGCGCCGGTGCTGCTCTACCCGATCCTGCGCATCACCCGCACCTACCAGCTGTCGTCGCTGGCCGACCTGTTCGCCTTCCGCTTTCGCAGCACCTGGGCCGGGGTGCTGACCACCCTGTTCATGCTGATCGGCGTGCTGCCGCTGCTGGCCC
Source organism: Pseudomonas sp. ABa2 (assembly GCF_056676075.1). Classification (NCBI taxonomy): domain Bacteria; kingdom Pseudomonadati; phylum Pseudomonadota; class Gammaproteobacteria; order Pseudomonadales; family Pseudomonadaceae; genus Pseudomonas; species Pseudomonas sp. ABa2. The sequence continues at coordinate 1,032,691 of NZ_CM155239.1, read as the reverse complement.
TGCAGATCCAGGCGGTGGCCGACTCCATCGGCATCCTCAGCCGCGAGCCGCTGCAGGAGAAGGTCGCGCTGAGCTACTGCGGGCTGATCATCCTGTTCACCATCCTGTTCGGCGCCCGCCATATCGCCACCCGCGAGAAGCACGAAGGCCTGGTCTTCGCCATCGCCTTCGAGTCGCTGGTCAAGCTGGTGGCGCTAGGCGTGATCGGCTGGTACGCGCTGTACCAGGTGTTCGGCGGCCCGCGCGAGCTGGAGATGTGGCTGGTGCAGAACCAGGCCGCACTGGCGACCCTGCACACGCCGCTGCAGGAAGGCCCCTGGCGCACCCTGCTGCTGGTGTTCTTCGCCTCGGCCATCGTCATGCCGCACATGTACCACATGACCTTCACCGAAAACCTCAACCCGCGCGCCATGGTCAGCGCCAGCTGGGGCCTGCCGCTGTTTTTGCTGCTGATGAGCCTGGCGGTGCCGCTGATCCTCTGGGCCGGACTCAAGCTCGGCGCCACCACCAACCCGGAGTACTTCACCCTGGGGCTGGGCATTGCGGTGAACAGCGAGGCGCTGGCGCTGCTGGCCTACGTCGGCGGCCTGTCGGCCTCCAGCGGGCTGATCATCGTCAGCACCCTGGCGCTGTCGGGCATGGCGCTCAACCACCTGGTGCTGCCGCTGTACCAGCCGCCGGCCGAGGGCAATATCTACCGCTGGCTGAAATGGACGCGGCGCGCGCTGATCGCCTTCATCATCATGGCCGGCTACGGCTTCTACCTGCTGCTCGGCGCCCAGCAGGACCTGGCCAACCTGGGCATAGTCGCATTCGTCGCCACCCTGCAGTTCCTCCCCGGCGTGCTCTCGGTGCTGTACTGGCCGACCGCCAACCGCCGCGGCTTTCTTGCCGGACTGCTGGCCGGCATCGGCGTCTGGGCGCTGACCATGCTGCTGCCGCTGCTGGGCAACCTGGAAGGCTTCTACCTGCCGCTGTTCAACGTCATCTACGTGCTCGACGATGCCAGCTGGCACCTGGCGGCCATCGCCTCGCTGGCGGCCAACGTGCTGGTGTTCACCCTGGTGTCGCTGTTCACCGAGGCCAGCCCCGAGGAAAAGAGCGCCGCCGAGGCCTGCGCGGTGGACAACGTGCGCCGCCCGCAACGCCGCGAGCTGGTGGCGGTGTCGCCGCAGGAGTTCGCCGCCCAGCTGGCCAAGCCGCTCGGCGCCAAGACCGCCCAGCGCGAGGTGGAACAGGCCCTGCGCGACCTGCACCTGCCGTTCGACGAGAGCCGCCCCTATGCCCTGCGCCGCCTGCGCGACCGCATCGAGGCCAACCTCTCCGGGCTGATGGGCCCCAGCGTGGCGCAGGACATAGTCGAGACCTTCCTGCCCTACAAGTCCGGCAGCGAGGGCTACGTCACCGAGGATATCCACTTCATCGAGAGCCGCCTGGAGGACTACCAGTCGCGCCTCACCGGCCTGGCCGCCGAGCTCGACGCGCTGCGCCGCTACCACCGCCAGACCCTGCAGGAACTGCCGATGGGCGTCTGCTCGCTGGCCAAGGATCAGGAGATCCTGATGTGGAACCGGGCCATGGAGGAACTCACCGAGATTCCCGCGCAGCGCATCGTCGGCTCGCGCCTGTCGGCGCTGGCCGAGCCCTGGCAGGGCCTGCTGCAGACCTTCATCGAACTGCCCGACCAGCACCTGCACAAGCAGCACCTGGCCGTCGACGGACAGATCCGCTGGCTCAACCTGCACAAGGCCGCCATCGACGAGCCGCTGGCGCCGGGCAACAGCGGCCTGGTGCTGCTGGTCGAGGACCTCACCGAAACCCAGCTGCTGGAAGACAAGCTGGTGCACTCCGAGCGCCTGGCCAGCATCGGCCGCCTGGCCGCCGGGGTGGCCCACGAGATCGGCAACCCGATCACCGGCATCGCCTGCCTGGCGCAGAACCTGCGCGAGGAGCGCGAAAGCGACCCCGAGCTGATCGAGATCAGCGGGCAGATTCTCGAGCAGACCAAGCGCGTGTCGCGCATCGTCCAGTCGCTGATGAGCTTCGCCCACTCCGGCAGCCACCAGCGCAGCGAGGAGCCGGTGTGCCTGGCCGACGTGGCGCAGGACGCCATCGGCCTGCTGTCGCTGAACAAGCGCAACTTCGACATCCAGTTCTACAACCTCTGCGACCCGCAGCACTGGGCCGAGGGCGATCCGCAGCGCCTGGCCCAGGTGCTGATCAACCTGCTGTCCAATGCCCGCGACGCCTCGCCGCCCGGCGGCGCCATTCGCGTGCGCAGCGAGGCCAGCGAACACACCGTCGACCTGATCGTCGAGGACGAAGGCAGCGGCATTCCCAAGGCGATCATCGACCGCCTGTTCGAGCCGTTCTTCACCACCAAGGACCCCGGCGAGGGCACCGGGCTGGGCCTCGCGCTGGTCTATTCGATCGTGGAAGAGCATTATGGGCAGATAACAATCGACAGCCCGGCCGACCCCGAGCGCCAACTCGGCACTCGTATTCGGGTCACCCTGCCAAGGCATGTCGAGGCGACGTCCGTAGCGATGTAACTAGCGACCAGAGACCGTCGAGAGACCGAATTGATGCCACATATTCTTATCGTCGAAGACGAAACCATTATCCGCTCTGCCTTGCGCCGCCTGCTCGAGCGCAACCAGTACCAGGTCAGCGAAGCCGGCTCGGTACAGGAAGCCCAGGAACGCTACGGCATTCCCGGCTTCGACCTGATCGTCAGCGACCTGCGCCTGCCCGGCGCGCCCGGCACCGAGTTGATCAAACTGGCCGAGGGCACCCCGGTGCTGATCATGACCAGCTACGCCAGCCTGCGCTCGGCGGTGGACTCGATGAAGATGGGCGCGGTCGACTATATCGCCAAGCCCTTCGACCACGACGAGATGCTCCAGGCCGTGGCGCGTATCCTGCGCGATCGCCAGGAAGCCAAGAGCGCGCCCGCCGCGGTCAGCGCCAGCAGCCCACGTAACGGTGGCAGCGAAAAGGTCGTGGACAACGCCAACGGCGAAATCGGCATCATCGGTTCCTGCGCCGCCATGCAGGAGCTCTACGGCAAGATCCGCAAGGTCGCTCCCACCGACTCCAACGTGCTGGTGCAGGGCGAGTCCGGCACCGGCAAGGAGCTGGTCGCCCGCGCCCTGCACAACCTGTCCAAGCGCGCCAAGGCGCCGCTGATCTCGGTCAACTGCGCGGCGATTCCGGAAACCCTGATCGAATCCGAGCTGTTCGGCCACGAGAAGGGCGCCTTCACCGGTGCCAGCGCCGGTCGCGCTGGCCTGGTTGAGGCGGCCGATGGCGGCACGCTGTTCCTCGACGAGATCGGCGAACTGCCGCTGGAGGCCCAGGCGCGCCTGCTGCGCGTGCTGCAGGAAGGCGAGATTCGCCGGGTCGGCTCGGTGCAGTCGCAGAAGGTAGACGTGCGCCTGATCGCCGCCACCCACCGCGACCTCAAGACCCTGGCCAAGACCGGCCAGTTCCGCGAAGACCTCTACTACCGCCTGCACGTCATCGCCCTCAAGCTGCCCGCCCTGCGCGAGCGCGGCAGCGACGTCAGCGAAATCGCCCAGGCCTTCCTCGCACGCCAGTGCACGCGCATGGGCCGCGAGCCGCTGCGCTTCGCCCAGGATGCCGAGCAGGCCATCCGTCACTACCCCTGGCCGGGCAACGTGCGCGAGCTGGAGAACGCCATCGAGCGTGCGGTGATCCTCTGCGAGGGCGCGGAAATCTCCGCCGACCTGCTGGGCATCGATATCGAGCTGGACGACCTGGACGACGACTTCGGCCTGCCAGCGGCTGCCGGGCAGAGCAGCAGCAACAGCCACGAGCCCACCGAAGACCTGTCGCTGGAGGACTATTTCCAGCACTTCGTGCTCGAGCACCAGGACCACATGACCGAGACCGAACTGGCGCGCAAGCTCGGCATCAGCCGCAAGTGCCTGTGGGAACGCCGCCAGCGCCTGGGCATCCCCCGGCGCAAATCCGGCGTGACCAGCGGCCCTTGACCGCGCGCGCCGGGTGACAATCGACCTGCGCGCAGGTTCCGCGGGTTGTTACCGAATCAATATCTCGTAACAAAAGCCGGGTCTAATGGTAACGAAAACCCGGCTTTTTTCTCCCCTCCGATCGCCCCCCACCTGCCGCAAACCCTTGATTTATAAGGAATCGCAAAAACTGGCACGGCATCTGCTTTATCTCTGGCACAACAACAATAACAAGCAAAGCCCCACACAATAAGAACAAGACGTAACGACTCCAAAACAACAAGAACAACAAGATGGAGGCGCAGCTAACTGATTCTTTTGGAGAGGAGTTGCCCTTGGGGTTCGCCCCACGACCAGGCCGAGAACAATAAAACTGCCCCGAGGCAGCACCCGTACTGGTTGGATCACGCAAGTGTCATGGCAGCATCAGCGTCCAAAGAAATCCGTTTGCTATTGGCTCCCGCTTTCAGGGAGCACCCAACCGACCACGGTCGTTTGGGAAGGGCGAAACAACAAAAACAACGCGCCCTCAATAACAATAAAAACGAAGCACGCACCAACTTGGGGGGGAGCTTAGGCTCCCCCAGTAGCTTCCGCTCCCCGGATCCCCGCCTGCCGCTCTACACACCTTCTCCCGACACGATGCTAGAATCCGCAGCAATCATGCGGTCATCGTTTCGTCTGGCCGGTCATTTCTCCACACAGTGCATCCCATGCTGAAGAAGCTGTTCAAGTCTTTCCGCTCGCCCCTGCGCCGCGCGCAGCGCCCGCGCAGCACCCCCGAGGTGCTGAGCAGCCGGCAACACCCGATCAACCGCAACGAGATCAGCCGCCATGCCATCAGCGTGGTCGAACGCCTGCAGAAGGCCGGCTACCAGGCCTACCTGGTCGGCGGTTGCGTGCGCGATCTGCTGCTGGATATCGAGCCCAAGGATTTCGACGTGGCCACCAGCGCCACCCCCGAGCAGGTACGCGCGGAGTTCCGCAACGCCCGGGTGATCGGCCGCCGTTTCAAGCTGGTCCACGTGCATTTCGGCCGCGAGATCATCGAAGTCGCCACCTTCCGCGCCAACCACCCGCAGGGCGACGACGAAGAAAACAGCAACCTGGCGGCGCGCCACGAGAGCGGGCGCATCCTGCGCGACAACGTCTACGGCAGCCTGGAGGACGACGCCCAGCGCCGCGACTTCACCATCAACGCGTTGTACTACGACCCGTCCCAGGAACACATTCTCGACTACGCGCGCGGCATGCACGATGTGCGCAACCACCAGGTGCGGCTGATCGGCGACCCCGAGCAGCGCTACCTGGAAGACCCGGTGCGCATGCTCCGCGCGGTGCGCTTCGCCGCCAAGCTGGACTTCGACATCGAGAAGCATAGCGCCGCGCCGATCCGCCGCCTGGCGCCGATGCTGCGCGACATCCCCGCAGCGCGCCTGTTCGACGAGGTGCTCAAGCTGCTGCTCGCCGGCTACGCCGAGTACACCTTCGACCTGCTGCTCGAGCACGACCTGTTCGCCCAGCTGTTCCCGGCCAGCGGCGAGGCGCTCAAGCGCAACCCCGAGTACACCGAGCGGCTGATCCGCCAGGCGCTGATCAACACCGACGAGCGCATCGCCCAGGGCAAGTCGGTGACCCCGGCCTTCCTCTTCGCCGCGCTGCTCTGGCCGGCCCTGCCGGCCCGCGTGCTGCAACTGCAGGACAAGGGCATGCCGCCGATTCCGGCGATGCAGGAAGCCGCCCACGAGCTGATCGCCGAGCAGTGCCAGCGCATCGCCGTGCCCAAACGCTTCACCATCCCGATCCGCGAGATCTGGGACATGCAGGAACGCCTGCCACGGCGCAGCGGCAAGCGCGCCGACCTGCTGCTGGACAACCCGCGCTTTCGTGCCGGCTACGACTTCCTGCTGCTGCGCGAGCATGCCGGCGAGGACACTGGCGGCCTCGGCGACTGGTGGACCGACTACCAGGACGCCAGCGACAGCCAGCGCCGGCAGATGATCCGCGACCTCGCCGGCAAGCCCGAAGCGGCCGGCAGCGCGCCACGCAAACGCCGGCGCAGCAGCGGCCGGCGCAAGCGCGACGACGCGGGCAGCGTCGGCGAGGAATGATGGAGCGAGTCTATATCGGCCTCGGCAGCAACCTGGCCGAGCCGCTGCAGCAGCTGCGCGACGCCCTCGCCGCGCTCGCCCAGCTGCCGGATACCAGGCTGCTCGCCCACTCCTCCTTCTATGCCAGCGACCCGCTCGGTCCGCCCGACCAGCCGCGCTACGTCAACGCCGTGGCGGCGCTGGACACGGCGCTGCAACCCTGGACGCTGCTCGACGCCCTGCAGCGTATCGAGCAGGAACAGGGCCGCGTGCGCAAGGCCGAACGCTGGGGGCCGCGCACCCTGGACCTGGATATCCTGCTGTTCGGCGAACGCTCGATCGCCGACGAACGCCTGACGGTGCCGCACTACCATATGCACGCGCGGCCCTTCGTGCTCTACCCCCTGGCCGAACTCGCCGCCGAGCTGCAGCTGCCCGACGGCCGCCGTCTGAGCGAACTGCTGGCCGCCTGCCCCTTCACCGGCCTGGAACGCCTGGCCGAGTAGCGCGGATGAAATCCGGGGATTTCCCCGATTGCATCCGCGGCGACTCTGCAGCCATGCGCCACGGATTTCCTCCAGGCACTCCCCCTGACCATGGGCGCAAGCCCGCGCCCGCTCTAGCGTCCGCCTCGCTCGCGCGCATTGGCGGTAACGCCAGTAACAGCCGGGTAACACCTGCAATTGACTTCGCCTGCCCCCATCGGGACTATAGGCGTCCCGTCGCCCGCCGCCGGGCGCACCTTTATGCCAATCCAGGCCGGATTGCCGCCGCTTAGAAGCCGCGACCGAGCCTGAGCGAGGACCCTTGAAATGCCTGACGTTACCCTGACCACCCTGCAGAGCCTCAAGCACAGCGGTGCCAAGATCGCCATGCTGACCTGCTACGACGCCACCTTCGCCCAGGCCGCCTGCCAGGCCGGGGTCGACGTGCTGCTGGTCGGCGATTCCCTGGGCATGGTGCTGCAGGGCCACGACAGCACCCTGCCGGTCAGCGTCGAGGAGATGGCCTACCACACCGCCTGCGTCAAACGCGGCAACCAGGGCGCGCTGATCATCACCGACCTGCCCTTTATGGCCTACGCCACCACCGAGCAGGCGCTGGCCAACAGCGCCCGGCTGATGCAGGCCGGCGCCCATATGGTCAAGCTGGAGGGCGCCGGCTGGCTGGCGGAGCCGATCCGCCTGCTGGCCGAGCGCGGTGTGCCGGTGTGCGCGCACCTGGGCCTGACCCCGCAGGCGGTGAACATCCTCGGCGGCTACAAGGTGCAGGGCCGCCAGGAGGCCCAGGCGCGGCAGATGCGCGCCGACGCCATGGCCCTGGAACAGGCCGGCGCCGCCATGCTGCTGCTCGAATGCGTGCCCAGCGAACTGGCCGCGGAAATCAGCCAGGCGGTGAAGATTCCGGTGATCGGCATTGGCGCGGGGCCCGCCACCGACGGCCAGGTGCTGGTGCAGCACGACATGCTCGGCCTGTCGCTGTCCGGCCGCGCGCCGAAGTTCGTGCGCAACTTCATGGACGGCCAGAGCAGCATCCAGGGCGCCCTCGCCGCCTATGTCCAGGCGGTCAAGGACGGCAGCTTCCCCGCCGCCGAACACGGGTTCTCGGCATGAACACGGTCAAGACCCTGCGCGAACTGCGCGCCGCCGTCGCCCAGGCCCGCGCCGAGGGCAAGCAGATCGGTTTCGTGCCGACCATGGGCAACCTGCACGCCGGCCACGTCTCCCTGGTGGAAACCGCCGCCCAGCGCGCCGACTTCGTGGTCGCCAGCATCTTCGTCAACCCGCTGCAGTTCGGCGCCGGCGAGGACCTGGCCAGCTACCCGCGGACCCTCGCCGCCGACCAAGAAAAACTCCTGGCCGCCGGCTGCCACCTGCTGTTCCACCCGGATGTGGCGGAAATCTACCCGCACGGCATGGCCGACCAGACCCGGGTGATAGTACCCGGCGTCTCCGAAGGCCTGTGCGGCGCCAGCCGCCCCGGCCACTTCGAGGGCGTGGCCACGGTGGTGACCAAGCTGTTCAATATGGTGCAGCCGGATCTGGCCGTGTTCGGCGAGAAGGACTACCAGCAACTGGCGGTGATCCGCGCCCTGGTGCACGACCTCAACATGCCGATCCAGATCATCGGCGCGCCGACCCAGCGCGCCGAGGACGGCCTGGCGCTGTCCTCGCGCAACGGCTACCTCGACGCCGCGCAGCGCGCCGCCGCCCCGGCGCTGTACCGCAGCCTGCAGGGCATCGCCAGCGAGCTGCAACGCGGCGCCCGCGACTATCCGCGACTGATCGAGACGGCCCAGCGCCAGCAGCGCAACGCCGGCTTCGCCCCGGACTACCTGGAAATACGCAACGCCCTCAGCCTGCGTCCGGCCCAGCTCGACGACCGCCAGCTGGTGGTGCTCACCGCCGCCCACCTGGGCAGCACCCGGCTGATCGACAATCTGCTGGTGGAACTGCCCGCCCAGTAGCTGCGCCGCGAGACCGCCGGTTACACTCGCCAGGCCCGGATAACTCCGGGCCTTTCGCTTTTCCGGATCAGGAGCCCCGATGGCCTACTACCAGCAGCCGCACGACGTCACCCGCCTGCCCGCCTGGCACGCCCTGCAGCAACACCGAGCCGAGATGGCCGGGTTCAGCATGCGCGAGGCCTTCGCCACGGACGCCCGACGCTTCCAGCGCTTCTCGCTGAACAGCTGCGGCCTGCTGCTGGACTACTCGAAGAACCTGATCGACGAACGCAGCCTCGAGCTGCTGATCCAGCTGGCCGAGCAGGCCGACCTGCAAGGCGCCATCGACGCCCTGTACAGCGGCGAGCAGGTCAACGCCTCGGAAGGCCGCGCGGCCCTGCACACCGCCCTGCGCAGCCCGATCGGCCGGCGCCTGGTGGTGGACGGCGCGGACATCATCCCGCAGGTGCACCGCGTGCTGAACCAGATGACCGAGCTGGTCAGCCGCATCCACAGCGGCCTGTGGCGCGGCTACAGCGAAAAGCCGATCACCGAGGTGGTCAATATCGGCATCGGCGGCTCCTTCCTCGGCCCGCAGCTGGTCTCCGAGGCGCTGCGCCCCTTCACCCAGCGCGGCGTTCGCTGCCACTACCTGGCCAATATCGACGGCAGCGAGTTCCGCGAGCTGACCGCCCGGCTCAACCCGGAAACCACCCTGTTCATCGTCTCCAGCAAGTCCTTCGGCACCCTGGAGACGCTGAAGAACACCCTAGCCGCGCGCGACTGGTACCTGGCCATGGGCGGCCCGGAACAAGAGCTGCACCGCCATTTCATCGCCGTGACCAGCAACCGCAAGGCGGCCATCGAGTTCGGCATCGGCGAGCAGAACATCTTCCCCATGTGGGACTGGGTCGGCGGCCGCTACTCGCTGTGGTCGGCCATCGGCCTGCCCATCGCCCTGGCCATCGGCGTGTCCAACTTCAAGGAACTGCTGGCCGGCGCCTACGCCATGGACCAGCACTTCACCCAGGCCCCCCTGGCGGAGAACATGCCGGTGCTGATGGCCCTGCTGGGCATCTGGTACACCAACTTCTGGGGCGCGCAGAGCCACGCCATCCTGCCCTACGACCACTACCTGCGTAACTTCACCAAGCACCTGCAGCAGCTGGACATGGAATCCAACGGCAAGAGCGTGCGCCAGGACGGCAGCGCCCTGGACATCGCCACCGGCCCGGTGATCTGGGGCGGCGTCGGCTGCAACGGCCAGCACGCCTACCACCAGTTGCTGCACCAGGGCCGCCTGCTGGTGCCGGCGGATTTCATCGTCCCGGTCAACAGCTACAACCCGCTGTCCGACCACCACCAGTGGCTGTTCGCCAACTGCCTGTCGCAGGCCCAGGCGCTGATGCAGGGCAAGAGCCGCGCCGAGGCCGAGGCCGAGCTGCGCGCCAAGGGCCTGAGCGAGGACGAGGTGCAGCGCCTGGCGCCGCACAAGGAGATTCCCGGCAACCGGCCGAGCAATATCCTGGTGATGAACCGCATCGCGCCGTTCAACCTCGGCGCCCTGGTGGCGCTGTACGAGCACAAGGTGTTCGTGCAGAGCGCCATCTGGGGCATCAACGCCTTCGACCAGTGGGGCGTGGAGCTGGGCAAGGAGATGGGCAAGGAGGTCTACCAGCGCCTGGTCGGCCAGGTCGACAGCGCCGCCGCCGACGCCTCGACCCAGGGCCTGATCGAGCACTTCCGCGAGCACCATCGCGGCTGAATCGCACAATCTGCTGGCCTGGGTTGAGCGCAGCGATACCCAGGCCCCCGGACGCGGGCATGACCGGTCTCGCGGCGCTCAGGCAATCGACGCACTTGAACCGAGCGCCTGCTTGGGTGCACCCTTGGGAACGTTGCGGACAGACAACAACAAGGACCCCGCCATGTTCGAGATCACCCGCCACCCCGTGGCCGACGCGGTGCGCCAGCGCGCACATCTGGACAACGACGCCTACCTGCGCCTGTACCGGCAATCCGTCGAGCAGCCCGAGACCTTCTGGGCCGAGCAGGCCAAGGCCTTCCTCGACTGGTTCCAGCCCTGGGACCGGGTGCACGCCAGCGACCTGAAACAGGGCCACGCCGAATGGTTCAAGGGCGGCCAGCTCAACGTCGCCTACAACTGCATCGACCGCCACCTGCAACAGCGCGGCGAACAGATCGCCATCATCTGGGAAGGCGACAACCCGGCCGAGTCGGCGCATATCACCTACAACAAGCTGCACCACAACGTCAGCCGCCTGGCCAACGTGCTGAAAAGCCGTGGCGTGCACAAAGGCGACCGGGTGTGCATCTACATGCCGATGATCCCCGAGGCGGCCTACGCCATGCTCGCCTGCGCGCGCATCGGCGCCGTGCATTCGGTGGTGTTCGGCGGCTTCTCTCCGGATGCCCTGCGCGACCGCATCCTCGACGCCGACTGCCGCACCGTGATCACCGCCGACGAAGGCGTGCGCGGCGGCAAGTACATCCCGTTGAAGAACAACGTCGACCAGGCCCTGCAGAGCTGCCCGAACGTCAGCACCGTGGTGGTGGTCGAGCGCACCCAGGGCGACGTGGCCTGGGTGGAAGGCCGCGACCTCTGGTACCACCAGGCGCTCAAGGAGGTCGATACCGACTGCCCGGCCGAGCCGATGGACGCCGAGGATCCGCTGTTTATCCTCTATACCTCGGGCTCCACGGGTAAGCCGAAAGGCGTGCTGCATACCACCGGTGGCTACCTGCTCGGCGCGGCCATGACCCACAAGTACGTGTTCGACTACCACGAGGGCGACATCTACTGGTGCACCGCCGATGTCGGCTGGGTCACCGGGCACAGCTACATCGTCTACGGCCCGCTGGCCAACGCCGCCACCACCCTGATGTTCGAGGGCGTGCCCAACTACCCGGACGCCTCGCGCTTCTGGCAGGTGATCGACAAGCACCGGGTGAACATCTTCTACACCGCCCCCACCGCCCTGCGCGCACTGATGCGCGAGGGCGAAGGACCGGTCAAGGCCACCTCGCGTTCGAGCCTGCGCCTGCTCGGCTCGGTGGGCGAGCCGATCAACCCCGAGGCCTGGGAGTGGTACTACCACGTGGTCGGCGACACGCGCTGCCCCATAGTCGATACCTGGTGGCAGACCGAGACCGGCTCGATCCTGATCACCCCGCTGCCCGGCGCCACCGAGCTCAAGCCCGGCTCGGCCACCCGCCCCTTCTTCGGCGTGCAGCCGGTGCTGCTCGACGAGCAGGGCAAGGAGATCGAGGGCCCGGGCGCCGGCGTGCTAGCGATCAAGGCCAGTTGGCCGAGCCAGATCCGCAGCGTCTACGGCGACCACCAGCGCATGATCGACACCTACTTCAAGCCCTACCCCGGCTACTACTTCACCGGCGACGGCGCGCGCCGCGACGAGGACGGTTACTACTGGATCACCGGCCGCGTCGACGACGTGATCAACGTCTCCGGCCACCGCATCGGCACCGCCGAGGTGGAAAGCGCCCTGGTGCTGCACGATGCGGTGGCCGAGGCGGCGGTGGTCGGCTACCCGCACGACGTCAAGGGCCAGGGCATCTACGCCTACGTCACCCTGATGAAGGGCAGCGAGCCCAGCGACGCGCTGAAGAAGGAGTTGCTGAGCCTGGTCGGCAAGGAAATCGGCAGCTTCGCCAAGCCGGAGCTGATCCAGTGGGCGCCGGGCCTGCCCAAGACCCGCTCGGGCAAGATCATGCGGCGCATCCTGCGCAAGATCGCCTGCAACGAGCTGGACAACATGGGCGACACCTCGACCCTGGCCGACCCCAGCGTGGTCGACAGCCTGATCGGCCAGCGCCTCAACCGCTGATCCAGCAGGCCCTTGTCCCGCGCATGCGGGACAAGGGCCGCCTTGTCTTGCAGCGACCAAGCGCCGAAACTGCGCGCCATGGAAAGCCTACGTCGTCAGATCGAAAAACAGGTGCACAGCCTCACCGGCGCCTCGCTCGGTGTGCTCGACCTCGACCAGCCGCGCGGTGATGCCGGCCTGTTCGGCCCCGAGTCGATGGTGTGGAAAGTGCACGCCGACTTCACCGCGATGATGGTCGGCGGCATTTCCGCCCTGCTCCTGCAGATGCTCCACCCGCTGGCGCTGGCCGGCGTGTGGGATCACTCCAGCTTTCGCCAGGACATGCTCGGTCGCCTGCGCCGTACCAGCCTGTTCATCGCCGGCACCACCTACGGCGGCCTGCACGATGCCGAGCAGCTGATCGACAAGGTGCGCACTATTCATCTGCAGGTGGTCGGCAGCGCGCCGGACGGTCGCCCTTACAGCGCCAGCGATCCCGAGCTGCTGACCTGGGTGCACGTCTCCGAGGTCAGCCAGTTTCTCGCCGGCTACCTGCGTTACGTCGACCCGCGGCTGCCGGTGGCCGAGCAGGATCGCTACTACCGCGAAGTGGCGCTGATCGCCGAGCGCCTCGGTGCGCAGGACGTGCCCAAATCGCAGCGGGCCATCGCCGACTATCTGCAGCGCCTGCGCCCGCACCTGCTCTGCTATGAGCGCACCCGCGAAGTGGTGCGACTGCTCTACGCTGCGCCGATGCCCAGCATCCTGGCCAAACCTTTCGGCAGCCTGATGCTGCAGGCCGGTGTCGACCTGCTGCCGGACTGGGCCAGCGACCTGCTCGGCGAACGCCAGGCGGCCTGGCGCCGCCCCTTGATCCGCGCCAGCGTGCAGCGCACCGCCAACGTGCTGCGCTGGGCCGTGCGCAACAGCGCCGCACAGCGCGCCCGCCGTCGCCTGGCGCCTTAGCAGGCGTGGCTGGCCGGTCACAGCCAGCCATGCGACCATCAGCGTCTTTCCGGTCATTGTCTGAACCGAATCGAGGACCAGCACATGCAAGACGTCGTCATAGTCGCAGCCACCCGCACCGCCATCGGCAGCTTCCAGGGCAGCCTGGCCGAGATTCCCGCGCCCGAGCTCGGCGCCATCGTGATCAAGCGCCTGCTGGAGCAGACCGGCCTCGACGCCGCCCAGGTGGATGAAGTCATCCTCGGCCAGGTGCTCACCGCAGGCTCCGGCCAGAACCCCGCACGCCAGGCCGCCATCCGCGCCGGCCTGCCCCATGCCGTACCGGCCATGACCCTGAACAAGGTCTGCGGCTCGGGCCTGAAAGCCCTGCACCTGGCCACCCAGGCGATTCGCTGCGGCGACGCCGAAGTGATCATCGCCGGCGGCATGGAGAACATGAGCCTGGCCCCCTACGTGCTGCCGAAAGCCCGTACCGGCCTGCGCATGGGCCACGCCCAGCTGCAGGACAGCATGATCCTCGATGGCCTGTGGGATGCCTTCAATGACTACCATATGGGCATCACCGCGGAGAACCTGGTGGAGAAATACGGGATTTCCCGCGACGCCCAGGACGCCTTCGCCGCCGCCTCGCAGCAGAAGGCCTGCACGGCCATCGAGACCGGTCGCTTCGATGCCGAGATCGTTCCGGTGCTGATCCCGCAGCGCAAGGGCGATCCCGTCGCCTTCGCTCGTGACGAACAGCCGCGCGCCGGCACCACCGCCGAAGCCCTGGGCAAGCTCAAGCCGGCCTTCAAGAAGGACGGCAGCGTCACCGCCGGCAACGCCTCCAGCCTTAACGACGGCGCGGCCGCGGTGCTGCTGATGAGCGCCGAAAAAGCTCAGACCCTCGGCCTGCCGGTGCTGGCCAGGATCAAGGCCTATGCCAATGCCGGCGTCGACCCGGCGATCATGGGCATCGCCCCGGTCTCGGCCACCCGCCGCTGCCTGGACAAGGCCGGCTGGAACCTCGCCGAGCTGGACCTGATCGAAGCCAACGAAGCCTTCGCCGCCCAGGCCCTGGCGGTCGGCCAGGAGCTGGGCTGGGACGCGGAGAAGGTCAACGTCAACGGCGGCGCCATCGCCCTCGGCCATCCCATCGGCGCCTCGGGCTGCCGTGTGCTGGTCAGCCTGCTGCACGAGATGATCCGCCGCGACGCGAAGAAGGGCCTGGCCACCCTGTGCATCGGCGGCGGCCAGGGCGTGGCGCTGGCCATCGAGCGCTAAGCCAAAGCCGTAGTTTGGGTCGAGGGGCGCAGCCCCGAAGCCCAACAGGGGCGCTACCCGGCGCGCCCGGCGGACCGCCGTTGGGTTTCGCTGCGCTCAACCCAACCTACGCCGGCCGCAATCGCCACAACGCGCCGACCGAGGGTCGGCGTTTTTCTTGCTAAACTGCCGGCCTTTCCTTTCTCCGAGATGCCGCGCATGCCCGCTCTTGATCTGGCGCTGCGCGCCGCCCTCGATGCCCGCCAGCCGCTGCTGGGTGAACTGCACGCCCAGGGCACCGATTGCTACCGCCTGTTCCATGGCAGCCAGGAAGGTGCCCCCGGCCTTACCCTCGATCGCTACGGCCCGCAGCTGCTGGTGCAAAGCTTTCACCAACCGCTGCAGCGCGAGGCGCTGCTCGGGCTGCACAGGGCCATCAACGAGCGTCTCGGCCTCGACCTGCACCTGGTCTATAACGACCGTTCCGGCGGCAACTCGCGCGTCGACCGCCGCGACGCGGTGTACCAGGCCACCCCCGAGGCGCTGGACGATATGCTCGGCCAGGAGTGGGGCCTGAACTATCGGGTGCGTGGCCGCCATCCCGGGCAGGACCCGCTGCTGTTTCTCGACCTGCGCAACGCCCGCGGCTGGATCAAGGCCAACAGCGCCGGCCAGTCCGTGCTCAACCTGTTCGCCTACACCTGCGGCGTCGGCCTCTGCGCCGCGGCCGGCGGCGCGCGCGAGGTGGTCAACCTGGACTTCGCCGAAGGCAACCTGGCGGTGGGCCGCGAGAACGGCGCGCTGAACCCCGCCCTGCCGGCCATGCAGTTCATCCAGTCCGACTACTTCCCGGCGATCCGCCAGTTGGCCGACCTGCCCGTCGCCAGCCGCCGCGGACAGAAACTGCCGGCCTATCCGCGTCTGGCGCCGCGCCAGTTCGACCTGGTGTTCCTCGACCCGCCAGCCTGGGCCAGGAGCGCCTTCGGCACCGTCGACCTGCTGCGCGACTACCAGAGCCTGCTCAAGCCGGCGATCCTGGCCACCGCCGAGGGCGGCACGCTGGTGTGCTGCAACAACCTGGCGAAGGTGGAGCTGGCCGACTGGCGCGAGCAGGTGCTGCGTTGCGCCGCCAAGCTCGGCCGCCCGCTGCGCGACTGCCAGGTGCTGCCGCCGGCCGCCGACTTCCCCTCGCAGGATGCCAAGCCGCCGCTGAAGACCCTGATCCTGAGGCTCTGAGCGACCCGCGGCAGAGAAAAATGCGCGGTGCGGCGCACGCCCGGAACCGAACCGGCGTGCCATACTCCAAGGCATCTCTTCGTCTGGATAGATGACGCCTCGCCATGCCCAAAGGACTGAAGCGCGCGCTGAGCGCCCTGTTGATCGCCCTCTTCCTCTACAGCCTGATCGGCTTCCTGATTCTGCCGGGCATCGCCCTGCGCATCGCCAACCAGCAGCTGGCGCAGTACGCCAGCGTGCCGGCCAGCCTGCAGCGCCTGCAGCTCAACCCCTTCAGCCTGGAGCTGCGCCTGTGGGGCCTGGCCATCGGCGAGCCGCAGCGGCCACAGCTCGGCTTGGCGCAGCTGTACGCCAACCTGCAACTGGACAGCCTGTGGAGCGGCGCCCTGCACCTGGCCGAGGTCGAGCTGGACGGCGCGCACGGCGAGGTGCTGTTCGCCAAGGACGGCACGCTCAACCTCACGCAGCTGTTCAAACTGCCGGAGAGCCCGGCGGACGCCGCCGACGCGCCGCCAAGCGAGCCCTTCCCGCTGCGCATCGACAAGGTCGGGCTGCGCGAAAACTCCCTGCACTTCCAGGACCTGCGCCCCAGCGAGCCGGTGGAGTTCGCCTACGACTCGCTCAACCTGGAACTGCACAACCTCAGCACCCTGGCCGGCGACAACGCCGAAATGACCCTGACCGCCACCGGCCCCCATGGCGGTCGCATCGACTGGCAGGGCCGCATAGGCCTGGTGCCGCTGACCTCCAGCGGCAACCTCAAGCTCAGCGACGGCCGCCTGCGCGCCATCTGGCCCTACGTGCGCGATGCCCTGCCGCTGGCCTTGCAGGAAGGCCAGGTCGATCTGAGCAGCGACTACCACCTCGATCTGTCCAGCGGCACCGAGCTGCAGCTGAGCAAGCTCGCCATCCAGCTGGCCCCCCTCGCCATCGACAGCCCCGAAGGCAAGCCGCTGCTGCGCCTGCAGCGCCTCGACGTCGCCGACGCCAGCCTGGACCTGGCCAAGCAGCAGGTGCTCATCGGCCAGGTGCGCAGCCAGGGCCTGGAAGCCTGGGCCGCGCGCGAGGCCGACGGCGAGCTGGACTGGCAGAAGCTGTTTGCCGGCAAACCGACGGCAGCCAGCGAGCCGGCGCCGCCCGAGGAGGCGAGCAAACCCTGGCAGGTGCTGCTGCGCGACGTGCAGCTGCGCGACTACCAGGCCCACCTGGTCGACCGCATGCCGCAACAGGCAGTGGCGCTGGACGTCGGCCCGCTGAACCTGGAGCTGAGCGACTTCGACAGCCTCGGCGACAAGCCCTTCGGCCTCAAGCTGGATACCGGTCTGGGCAAACAGGGCAAGCTGCAGGCAGCCGGCCAGGTGCAGCTGCAGCCCACCAGCGCCCAGCTCAAGGTCGCCACCCAGGACATCGACCTGCGCCTGGCCCAGGCCTATCTCAGCCCCTTTATCCGCCTGGAACTGCGCAGCGGCCTGCTCGGCAGCGACCTCGAGGTGCAACTCAGGAGCACCGCGCCGCTGGCGCTCCAGGTGAGCGGCAGCGCCAGGATCGACCAGCTGCACACCCTCGACACCCTGCGCGAGCGCGACTTCCTGCGCTGGCAGCAGGTGCGGGTGAACGGCCTCGACTATCGCCACGGCGAAAGCCTGGCCATCGAGCAGGTCGAGCTGGAGCAGCCCTATGCGCGCTTCGTGATCAACGAGAACCTGACCACCAACGTCAGCGAGCTGATCGTGCCGCAGCCTGCCGCGCCGGCTGAGGCTCAGGCGGATGCGGGCAAGCCGTTGGCCGTGCGCATCGGCGGCGTGACCATCAACGACGGTTCGGCCAACTTCGCCGACTTCAGCCTGACCCCCAGCTTCGCCACCGCCATCCAGCAGATGAACGGCCGCATCGGCACCCTCGACAACCAGAGCCCGCAGGCCGCCAGCGTCGACATCCGGGGCAAGGTGGACAAGTACGCGCCGGTCAGCGTCAAGGGCAAGCTCACCCCCTTCGACCCGCTCAACAGCCTGGACATCGCCACCAGCTTCAAGAACGTCGAGCTGACCACCATCACCCCCTACTCCGGCAAGTTCGCCGGCTACCGCATCCGCAAGGGCCGGCTCAACCTCGACCTGCACTACCGCATCGAGAAGGGCCAGCTCAACGCCGAGAACAAGGTGCTGGTGGAAAACCTGCAGCTGGGCGAGAAGGTCGACAGCCCGGACGCCGTCGACCTGCCGATCCGCCTGGCGGTGGCCCTGCTCAAGGACACCGAGGGCAAGATCGCCATCGAGCTGCCGGTCAAGGGCGACCTCAACAACCCCGAGTTCAGCGTCATGCCCATCGTCTGGCAGACCCTGCGCAACCTGGTGCTGCGCGCGGCGCAGGCGCCGTTCAAGTTCGTCGCCGGCCTGGTCGCCGGCGGCAGCGACGTCGACCTCAGCACCGTGCCGTTCGACGCCGGCTCGGACGCCCTGAGCGACGACGCACGCCAGGCCCTCGACACCCTGGCCAAGGCCCTGCAGGAGCGTCCGGCGCTGCGCCTGGAAGTGGAAGGCCAGAGCGCCCAGCGCGCCGACGGCCCGCTGCTGGCCGAGCAGCGCCTGCAACGCGAATTCCGCGAGACCTGGTACAAGATGCTGCAGCGCCGCGGCGACAAGGTGCCGGCCAGCGCCGACGAGCTGGTGGTGGACGAGGACGACCAGGCGATCCTGCTCGAAGGCATCTATCGCGCCCGCCTCAAACAGCAGCCGCCGGCCGAATGGGCCGAATTCGACAACTAGCAGCGTCATCAGCTTATGCGCCAGGCCGTGCTCGACTCCTGGGCGCAGAGCAAGCTGCTGCTGCGCCAGCTGGCTCAGCAGCGCGCGGCGGCGATCAAGGACTACCTGGTCGCCCAAGGCGGCCTGGCCGACGAACGCCTGTACCTGATCGATGTCAATCTAGGAGAGCCCGAGGCCGATGGCCGCGTGCTCACCCCGCTCCACCTGGACAGCGAGTAGCGCCATGCGTCGTCGCCCCTTCATCGCCCTCTGCGCCCTGCTGGCCGCCCTGGCCAGCGCGCCGCTGCAGGCCGATACCCTGCGCTGCGGCAGCCAGCTGGTCAGCCTCGGCGACCGTCCCTTCGAGGTCGAACGCAAGTGCGGCGAGCCGCAGCACCGCGATCCCATCGGTTACACCCTGGGCTCCTACGACCGCCGCGAATACCTGGTCGAGGAATGGGTCTACGGGCCGAGCAACGGCATGCTCAGCATCCTGCGCTTCGAGGGCAACCGCCTGGTCGCCATCGAGCGCCGTCGTCAGCACTGAAACCACACCAGGAACCGCCAGTGATCCGCCTCCACCACGCCCCACTGCTGTTACTGCTGGCCCTACCGCTGGCCGAAGCCTCCTCCACCTATCGCTGCGGCAGCGCCCTGGTCAGCACCAGCGCGCCGACCAGCGAAGTCCAGGGCAAATGCGGCGAACCGCTGAGCCGCGACTTTCTCGGCTACAAGGAAGTGCTCGACCAGTACGGCTTTCGCAACGAGGTCGCCGTGGAGGAGTGGATCTACGGGCCACGCGGCGGCATGTACCACTTCCTGCGCTTCGAGGGCGGACGCCTGGTGGAGATTCGCAGCAAGCGCGGCATCTGATGCCCACACCTACGCCAAGGCCCCGCCGACGATGCCGGCGGGGCCTCGGTCTGTAACGCGGCGTCAGAGCTTGTCGCTGAAGTCGCGCAACTCCTGCTGGGCCTTCTCCTTGGTCCAGCCATAGCGTTCCTGCAGCTTGCCGACGAGGTACTCGCTGTGGCCCTCGGCGACGTCCAGGTCGTCGTCGGTGAGGTTGCCCCAACGCTCCTTGATGCGCCCGCTGAGCTGCTTCCACTTACCCTTGATGATGTCGCTGTTCATGGTCATGGCTCCCTGTGATTGGCAAAGCGGCGGGCCGCAACCCGCCACGCTCACTTATCAGTCGGCGGCTTTCAGGCCGTCGGCCGACACGTCACGCACGCCCTCGATTTCCTTGGCCTTGGCGATGGCCAGTTCGCGCTCGGCCTCGCTGGCCACCACGCCGGACAGCGCGACCACGCCCTGATTGGTCTCGACCTTGATGTCCAGGCCGCTCAGGCTCTGGTCGGCGATAAAGCTGGATTTGACCTTGCTGGTGATCCAGGTGTCGGACACCGCCTGCTCGGCCTTGTCCACGCTGGTATTGGCAGCCAGCAGGGTCGGCTGCACGGCGTCGGCCGGCTGGGCGAACGCCGTGGACGCCAGCGACAGGCCCAGGGCAGTGGTGGTCAGGGTGGCGAGAGCAATACGCTTGATTGGCTGTTTCATGGTTCGACTCCTGTACGTTCCAGACAATCTGCAGGCCAGCTCCTGGCTGCAGGCTCAACAGGACTGTCGCAAGGCCTGTGCCAGCTTTTAAGAACTTACAATACTGTTATTTTTCAATAGCTTATGAATACACCCAGATAGGCGAAACCTTGCATTTCGCCGAACCCCGCGCAAAAGCCTCGGGCAAATTGCACGACGCGGATCTCCCCGCGGCCAGGGTTTTGCCGCGCGCAAAGAAAAGCCCCGCAGAGGCGGGGCTTGTCCTTGCAGCGAGCCAGTCGTCAGACGCCGGAGGCCTCGGCGGCGGCGACGTCCTTGATCGACAGCTTGATACGGCCGCGGTTGTCCACGTCCAGTACCAGTACCTTCACTTCCTGACCTTCCTGCAGCACGT
Organism: Pseudomonas sp. ABa2; assembly: GCF_056676075.1. Lineage (NCBI taxonomy): Bacteria > Pseudomonadati > Pseudomonadota > Gammaproteobacteria > Pseudomonadales > Pseudomonadaceae > Pseudomonas > Pseudomonas sp. ABa2. The sequence continues at coordinate 1,012,173 of NZ_CM155239.1, read as the reverse complement.
CGGTGACCTTCTCCACGCGCTGATCGCTGAGCATGGAGATATGCACCAGACCGTCCTTGCCCGGCAGGATGTTGACGAAGGCGCCGAAGTCGACGATGCGCTCGACCTTGCCGACGTAGATCTTGCCGATCTCGGCTTCGGCAGTGATGGCCAGCACGCGCTGCTTGGCCGCCTCGGCCGCTTCCTTGGTTTCGCCGAAGATCTTGATCGAGCCGTCGTCTTCGATATCGATCGAAGCCTTGGTCTCTTCGCAGATGGCGCGGATGGTGGCGCCACCCTTGCCGATGACGTCGCGGATCTTGTCCTGGTCGATCTTCATCGCCAGCATGGTCGGCGCGTTGGCCGACAGCTCGCTGCGCGACTGGGCGATGACCTGGTTCATCTGGCCGAGGATGTTCAGGCGCGCTTCCAGCGCCTGCTCCAGCGCCTGCTCCATGATCTCTTCGGTGATGCCCTGGATCTTGATGTCCATCTGCAGCGCGGTGACGCCCTTGGCGGTACCGGCTACCTTGAAGTCCATGTCGCCCAGGTGGTCTTCGTCGCCGAGGATGTCGGTCAGTACGGCGAATTTCTCACCTTCCAGCACCAGGCCCATGGCGATACCGGCCACCGGCGCCTTCATCGGCACACCGGCGTCCATCAGCGCCAGGGAAGCGCCGCACACCGACGCCATGGAGGAAGAACCGTTGGACTCGGTGATCTCCGACACCACGCGGATGGTGTAGGGGAACTCGTCGGCGCTCGGCAGCATGGCGGCAACGCCACGGCGGGCCAGACGGCCGTGGCCGATTTCGCGACGGCCAGTGGCGCCCATGCGACCACACTCACCGACCGAGTAGGGCGGGAAGTTGTAGTGCAGCATGAAGGGGTCTTTCTTCTCGCCTTCGAGGGTGTCGAGCAGCTGTGCGTCGCGGGCGGTACCGAGGGTAGCCACGACCAGCGCCTGGGTTTCGCCACGGGTGAACAGCGCCGAGCCGTGGGTCTTGTCCAGTACACCGACTTCGATGTTCAGGCCACGCACGGTGCGGGTGTCACGACCATCGATACGCGGTTTGCCGTTGACGATGTTCTCGCGCACGGTGCGGTATTCGATCTCGCCGAAGGCGTCCTTGACTTCACCGGCAGTAGGCTGACCTTCTTCGCCGGAGAACTTGGCGACGACCTGATCGCGCAGCTCGCCCAGGCGCGCGTAGCGGTCCTGCTTGATGGTGATGGTGTAGGCCTGGGAAATCGCCTCGCCGAATTCGCCACGGATGGCGTTCAGCAGCGCGGTGTTTTCCGGCTTCGGCTGCCAGTCCCAGGTCGGCTTGCCGGCTTCGGCAGCCAGCTCGGCGACAGCCTGGATGACCACCTGGAACTCCTCATGGGCGAACAGCACGGCGCCCAGCATCTGGTCTTCGGTCAGCTCTTTGGCTTCCGATTCGACCATCAGCACGGCGTCCTTGGTACCGGCCACGACCATGTCCAGGCTCGAGGCCTTGAGCTGCTCGTAATTCGGGTTCAGCAGGTAGCCGGTTTCCGGGTGGAAGGCGACGCGCGCGGCACCGATCGGGCCGTTGAACGGGATGCCGGAGATGGCCAGGGCAGCCGAGGTACCGATCATCGCCGCGATGTCCGGATCGGTCTTCTTGCTGGTGGAAACCACGGTGCAGATGACCTGCACTTCGTTCTGGAAGCCTTCCGGGAACAGCGGACGGATCGGACGGTCGATCAGACGCGAGGTCAGGGTTTCCTTCTCGGAGGGACGCGCCTCACGCTTGAAGAAACCGCCCGGGATCTTGCCGGCAGCGTAGGTCTTTTCCTGGTAGTGCACGGACAGCGGGAAGAAGCCCTTGCTGGGGTCGGCAGTCTTGGCGCCGGTTACGGCGACCAGCACGCTGACGTCGTCGTCAACGGTGACCAGCACGGCGCCGGAGGCTTGACGGGCGATACGGCCAGTCTCGAGGGTAACGGTCGACTGACCGAACTGGAATTTCTTGATTACCGGGTTCACGGTGTTTTCCTTCTCTTTGTTGCCTTGGGGGAAATTGGAAAGAAGCGCGGGAGTCGGACCCGGTGCATCCCTCGAAAAGCCAAAAGCTGGAAGCCCAGCGCCACGAGGTGAGGATCACTCCCCACTCGCGACGCCGAACTCCCAGCTTCCAACTTGTGCAGCTCGCGTCTATTAACGACGCAGGCCCAGGCGACCGATCAGGGCGCTGTAACGACTGGTGTCCTTGCCCTTCAGGTAGTCCAGCAGCTTACGACGCTGGTTAACCATACGGATCAGACCACGACGGCTGTGGTGATCCTTACCGTTGGCCTTGAAGTGACCTTGCAGCTTGTTGATGTTGGCGGTCAGCAGGGCTACCTGCACTTCCGGGCTACCGGTGTCGCCTTCAGCTTGCTTGTAGTCGTTAACGATCTGGGCTTTTTCTTCAACGCTGAGTGCCATGTTGGCTTCCTCTCATCTGGAAACTGCCGAAGCAGTCTCAATAGGCCGGGAATCGCTTCCCGTGTTTTAAAAAGAGGTATGACCGTGCCTACTAACAGCCACCCTCGCAGTCCTGCCGCTGGTATCGCCAGCTTCAGGCTTCAGCCCTCGGGGCCGAACCATTCGGCGTTACCGGCAACCACCGACAACACCTGCCGACGCCATGCGCCGGTATCAATTCAATCCGGGCCCTAAGACCCGTGTCTGCACCCGGTGCTAGGCACCGGTGTAAATCAATCGACGCGGGGCGATACGCCCATCGTCGCTCACTTCGCCGATGCCGATGAAGCGACCGGTGTGATCCTGCACCCGCACCATGCCGAACTTCGGTGCTTCCGGCGCGCGTACCGGCTGCCCTTGCAACCAGTAGAACGCGCTGTGTTCGGAGAACTGCAGCAGCGGCCAGTCCTGCAAGCCGCTGTCGACCGGCTGCAGGAAGCGATCGAGCGCTTCGTTGCCACCTTCGGCATGCGCCGCTTCCAGCTCTTCCAGGGTCACGGTACGGCTCAGGTCGAACGGCCCAGCCTTGGTCCGGCGCAGCTCGGCGACGTGCGCGCCGCAACCGAGCAGTTGGCCGAGATCCTCGACCAGGGTCCGAATATAGGTGCCCTTGCTGCAATCCACCGCCAGGCGGGCCTGCTCGCCCTCGCAGGCCAGCAAATCCAGGCGCGCAATAGTAACAGAACGCGCCTCGCGCTCCACTACCTCGCCGGCACGGGCCAGCTTGTAAAGTGGCTGGCCGTCCTTCTTCAGGGCCGAGTACATCGGCGGTATCTGCTTGATTTCGCCGCGAAAACGCGGCAACAGCGCCTCGATCTCGGCACGACCAACGGTCACCGGACGCCGCTCCAGCACCTCGCCCTCGGCATCGCCGGTGGTGGTGGTGACACCGAGCTGGGCCAGAGTCTCGTAGCCCTTGTCGGCATCGAGCAGGTACTGGGAGAACTTGGTCGCCTCGCCGAAGCACAGCGGCAGCACGCCGGTGGCCAGCGGATCGAGGCTGCCGGTGTGGCCGGCCTTCTCCGCGTTGAGCAGCCAGCGCACCTTCTGCAGCGCGGCGTTGGAGGTGAAGCCGCGCGGCTTGTCCAGCAGGATGATGCCGTCGACCTTGCGCCGTATACGTTTGACCTGCGCCACGCTTAACCCTCGCTGCCGTCCTGGTGCTTGCGATCTTCCGCCACCGCACGCTCGATCAGCGCCGACAGCTCGGCGCCGCGGCGGATGCTGGCGTCGTACTGGAAGTGCAGCTGCGGGATGGTGCGCACCTTCATCGACTTGCCCAACAGCATGCGCAGATAACCGGCTGCCTCGCCGAGGATCTCCAGGTTGAGCTTGATCTGCTCGGCATCGTCGTCCTTGCCCATCACGGTGATGAACACCTTGGCATGGGACAGGTCGCGGCTGACGTCCACTGCGGTGATGGTCACCAGGCCCAGGCGCGGGTCCTTGATCTCGCGCTGGATCATCAGGGCCAGCTCGCGCTGCATCTGATCGCCAATACGCTGGGTACGGCTGTAGTCTTTGGCCATTTCTACTTACCTTTCCTTCGCCCGCCGCCTGTTCGGCGTCGGGCTCAAAAGCGGCAAACGCCCGGCCGCGCTTGAGCGGGGCCGGGCGTTGCGTTATCGCGCCGGGTTGCTTACAGGCTGCGCGCCACCTGGACCTTCTCGAACACTTCGATCTTGTCGCCGACCTTGACGTCGTTGTAGCTCTTCACGCCGATACCGCATTCCATGCCGGCCCGCACTTCGGACATGTCGTCCTTGAAGCGGCGCAGGGACTCCAGTTCGCCTTCGAAGATCACCACGTCCTCGCGCAGTACGCGGATCGGACGGTTGCGGTACACGGTACCCTCGATGACCATACAGCCGGCCACGGCGCCGAACTTCGGCGAACGGAACACGTCACGCACCTCGGCGATGCCCAGGATGTTCTCCCGCACGTCGCTGCCGAGCATACCGGTGAGCGCCTTCTTGACGTCCTCGATGATGTCGTAAATGACGTTGTAGTAGCGCATGTCCAGGCCTTCGGCCTCGACGATCTTGCGCGCACCGGCATCGGCACGGACGTTGAAGCCGAACAGCACGGCGTTGGAGGCCAGCGCCAGGTTGGCATCGGACTCGGTGATACCACCGACGCCGCCACCGACCACGCGCACCTGCACTTCGTCGTTGCCCAGGGTGCTGAGCGAGCCTTGCAGGGCTTCCAGAGAGCCACGCACATCGGCCTTGAGCACGATGTTGAGGGTCTTCTTCTCTTCCTGGCCCATGTTCTCGAAGATGTTTTCCAGCTTGCCGGCATGCGCACGAGCCAGCTTGACCTCGCGGAACTTGCCCTGACGGAACAGCGCAACTTCGCGGGCCTTCTTCTCGTCGGCCACCACCATCATCTCGTCACCGGCATCCGGCGTGCCGTCCAGGCCGAGAATCTCGACCGGAATCGACGGACCGGCTTCCTTGATCGACTTGCCGTTCTCGTCGAGCATGGCACGCACGCGGCCGTAGTTGACGCCGACCAGAACCATGTCGCCCTGACGCAGGGTACCGTCCTGAACCAGCACGGTGGCCACCGGGCCGCGGCCCTTGTCCAGGCGCGATTCGACCACCACACCACGGCCCGGGGCCGACGGCGTGGCTTTCAGCTCGAGCACTTCAGCCTGCAGCAATACGGCTTCGAGCAGTTCGTCGATACCGGTACCCATCTTGGCCGAAACATGTACGAACGGCGCGTCGCCGCCCCACTCTTCCGGGATGACGTCGAGAGCGGCCAGGCCGTTCTTGATGTTGTCCGGGTTGGCATCGGGCTTGTCGATCTTGTTCACCGCGACCACGATCGGCACGCCAGCCGCTTTCGCGTGCTGCACCGCTTCCTGGGTCTGCGGCATCACGCCGTCGTCCGCCGCCACCACCAGGATGACGATGTCGGTGGCCTTGGCACCACGGGCACGCATCTGGGTAAACGCAGCGTGGCCCGGGGTGTCGAGGAAGGTCACCATGCCGCGGTCGGTTTCCACGTGGTAGGCGCCGATGTGCTGGGTGATGCCACCCGCCTCACCGGAGGCCACCTTGGCGCGACGGATATAGTCGAGCAGGGAGGTCTTGCCGTGGTCGACGTGACCCATGACGGTCACCACCGGCGCGCGCTGGAAGGCCTCGCCCTCGAACTTCAGCGACTCGGCCAGCTGCTCTTCCAGGGCGTTGTCGCTGACCAGCTTGACCTTGTGGCCGAATTCCTCGGCGATCAACTGGGCGGTTTCCTGATCCAGCACCTGGTTGATGGTCACCGGAGTGCCCATCTTGAACATGAACTTGACGATTTCCGCGCCTTTGATGGCCATCTGCTGGGCCAGGTCGGAAACGGTAATGGTCTCGCCAATCGATACGTCGCGCACAATAGGACCTGTCGGGCTCTGGAAGCCATGCTGGTTGCGCTTCTTCATCTTGGCCTTGCCACGGCCACCGCGACGGAAGCCGTCGCTCTCCTCGTCGACGCTGCGCGGAGCGACGCGCGGAGCCGGCGCCTTCTCCTTGACGGTCGGGCGATGCTGGGTGTGCTTGCGATCGCGGCGCTCGTCGTCGTCGCTGCGCGTCTTCTCGGGACGGCGCACCTCATCCTTCTTGCGCTCGGCCTCGACCACGGGAGCAGCCACTACCGGCTCGCTGATCGGTGCGGCAACCGCGGCAACGCCATCAACCGCCGCCGGAGCGGCAGCCGTCTGGCGCTTGGCCTCTTCCTCGGCCTTGCGCTTGGCTGCTTCTTCGGCCTTCAGGCGCTCGGCCTCGGCTTCGGCGCGCTGGGCTTCCAGCTCGCGCTGCTTCTCGGCCTCCAGCTCTTCCGGGCTGCGCTTGACGAAGGTCTTCTTCTTGCGCACTTCCACACTGATGGTCTTGCTGCCAGCCACCCGCAGGGTGCTGGTGGTCTTGCGCTGCAAGGTGATCTTGCGCGGCTCTTCGACCTTGTCGCCGTGACTGCTCTTGAGATGGGCCAACAGGGCCTGCTTCTCGCTATCGGTCACTACTTGTTCGGCGCTGTCGTGGGACAGCCCGGCTTCACGCATCTGCTGCAGCAGGCGCTCCACCGGTGTGTCGACCACTTGGGCCAGTTCTTTCACCGTGACTTGCGTCATGCATCTTTCTCCTCAGGCCGCAACCGCTTATTCGAACCAGTGGGCTCGAGCGGCCATGATCAGCTTGCCGGCACGTTCTTCGTCGATGCCGTCGATGTCGAGCAGGTCGTCGATCGACTGCTCGGCCAGGTCTTCACGGGTAATCACGCCGCGCAGCGCCAGCTCCAGAGCCAGCGCCTTGTCCATGCCTTCCAGTTCCAGCAGATCATCCGCCGGATGGGCATCGGCCAACTTCTCCTCGTTGGCGATCGCCTTGGTCAGCAGACGATCCTTGGCCCGTGCACGCAGCTCATTGACGATGTCCTCGTCAAAGCCATCGATGCTGAGCATTTCTTCCATGGGTACGTAGGCAATCTCTTCGAGACTGGTGAAACCCTCTTCGACCAGGACTTGGGCCAGCTCTTCGTCGACTTCCAGCTCGTCGATGAAGGACTGCATGATGTCGCCGGTTTCCGCCTGCTGCTTGGCCTGGATGTCCGCCTCGGTCATCACGTTCAGCGTCCAGCCGGTCAGCTGGCTGGCCAGGCGCACGTTCTGGCCGCCGCGGCCGATGGCCTGAGCCAGGTTGTCCTCGGCGACGGCGATGTCCATGGCATGGGCATCTTCATCGACGATGATCGCCGCCACTTCGGCCGGCGACATGGCGTTGATCACGAACTGCGCCGGGTTGTCGTCCCACAGCACGATGTCCACGCGCTCGCCGCCCAGCTCGCCGGAAACCGCCTGCACGCGCGAACCGCGCATGCCGATGCAGGCACCCTGCGGGTCGATGCGCTTGTCCTTGGAGCGCACGGCGATCTTGGCGCGCGAACCCGGGTCACGGGAAGCGGCCTTGACGTCGATCAGCCCTTCGGCGATTTCCGGTACTTCGATGCGGAACAGCTCGATCAGCATTTCCGGCGCGGTACGCGACAGGATCAGTTGCGGACCGCGGTTCTCGGTGCGGATTTCCTTGAGCAGGGCGCGCAGACGCACGCCGACGCGGAAGGTCTCGCGCGGGATGATGTCTTCGCGGGCCAGCAGCGCCTCGGCATTGTTGCCCAGGTCGACGATGACGTTGTCGCGGGTGACCTTCTTCACGGTGCCGGAGATGATCTCGCCCAGGCGCTCGCGGTAGGCGTCGACCACCTGCGCACGCTCGGCCTCGCGCACCTTCTGCACGATGACCTGCTTGGCGGTCTGCGCGGCGATGCGGCCGAACTCGATGGACTCGACCTTCTCCTCCAGCACGTCGCCGATCTTGGCGCCGGCTTCCATGGCCTGCGGCATGTCTTCGGTCAGCTGGTAGGCCGGGTCTTCGAATTCGGACTCGTCGACCACGGTCCAGCGCCGGAAAGTCTCGTAGCTGCCGTTCTGCCGGTTGATCGTCACACGCAGATCGACTTCGTCTTCAAAACGTTTCTTGGTTGCGGTCGCCAGAGCCAACTCCAGCGCCTCGAAAATTACGCTAGCCGGCACACCCTTTTCGTTGGATACCGACTCAACAACTAGCAGTACTTCTTTGCTCATCGTACGCCTCGCCTTTCGCAATCCATTGGATCTGCACCATCCGCGCTACTTGCGCCATGTGCGCTACTTGCGCCATTCGCGCTAGCCGCAGAGCTCTCGCGGGATCCGCGTCTCAATCAAACCGGGGGATAATGTTGGCCTTGTCGATCAGGTCGACCGGCAACAGGTACTCGTGGTCATCCACCTGCACTACCACGTCCTGTTCCTCCACACCGCGGAGGAGGCCTTGAAAGTTGCGCCGCCCGTCGAAAGGCGAACGCAGCTTGATCTTCACTTGCTCGCCAGCGTGAGCGGCGAACTGCTCCAGGGTGAACAACGGCCGGTCCATGCCGGGCGAAGACACTTCCAGGGTGTACTCCGAGGTAATGGGATCCTCGACGTCCAGCACACCGCTGAGCTGACGGCTGACGATCTCGCAATCGTCGATCAGGATGCCGCCTTCCTTATCGATATAGACACGCAGCAGCGAATGACGCCCCTGCGACAGGAACTCGATGCCCCAACACTGGTAACCGAGTGCTTCGATTACCGGGGCCAACAAGGCCTGCAACTGTTCTAGCTTGCTCGACACTTAACGGCCCTCGCGCATGCTGTGCAAATAAAAAATGGGCGAAACGCCCATCCCTTCGAACCGCCTGAAATGCCGGCGGACACTGTCTTTCAGCTAACAAAAAGCCCCTGAAAAGGGGCCTGCTGAAACTGGTTGCGGGGGCTGGATTTGAACCAACGACCTTCGGGTTATGAGCCCGACGAGCTACCAGACTGCTCCACCCCGCGTCAAAGCTGGGCCGGAATTATACGGCTGCCCCCCTCGAGGGTCAACCGAGACTCCAGCAACAAGAAAGCCCGCGAACTGCGGGCTTTCTTGAGTATGGTACCGAGGAGGGGACTCGAACCCCTACAGCCTATGGCCACTACCACCTCAAGGTAGCGTGTCTACCAATTCCACCACCTCGGCAAAACTGTTACTGCTCGGGAGCCTCCGGCACATCCGACGAATCGGCTGCGGGCGCTTGCTCTTCGAGCACCGGCACATCTTCTGCTGCCGGCTTTTGTTGAACTTCCAGAACCGCTGGATCTGGCAGACCAACCTGGGTCATTGCATCAGCTTTTTCTTTAGCAAAGAACGCTAAGCCCAAGCTAGTAATGAAAAAACCGGTGGCGAGTATAGCAGTAAACTTACTCAGAAAGGTAGAGGAACCTTGGCTTCCGAATACGGTTGCCGAAGCCCCCGAACCGAACGATGCACCAGCATCGGCACCCTTGCCCTGCTGCAATAGCACCAGCACCACTACACCGATCGCACCCAGCAGGTGCAGAACCACAATGACTGTTTCCAGCATTCTTCAGTTTCCTGCAGCGCGACAGATCGCACCGAATTCATCCGCATTCAGAGAGGCTCCACCCACAAGCCCCCCATCGATATCCTGCATGCCGAACAACTCGGCTGCACTGGCGGCCTTCACACTGCCGCCATAAAGAATTCTCAGACCGCTCGCCACCTCGGCATCCGCCTGCGCAACCTGGGCGCGGATCGCCGCGTGCACTTGCTGGGCCTGCTCGGGCGTAGCGGTCAGCCCGGTACCTATGGCCCAAACCGGCTCGTAAGCCACCACCGCCTTTGCCAGCGACTCGACACCCAGAGCGTCGATCACGGCAGCCAACTGAGCACCCACCACATCCAGCGTCGCACCGGCCTCGCGCTGCTCGCGCGTCTCGCCGAGACAAAGCACCGGCACCAGCCCCGCGACCTGCGCCGCGGCGAACTTGCGAATCACCGCTTCGTCGCTCTCGCCCAGGATCAGGCGCCGCTCGGAGTGGCCAACCAACACCAGCTCGCATCCGGCATCGACCAACTGACTCGTCGCCAGCTCACCGGTCAAGGCGCCCTGCTCCGCCTGTACTGCACAATTCTGCGCACCCACTTTCACAGCGCCAGCAGCCAGACCGGCCACGACCTGGGCTATATGCAAGCTGCCAGGGAATACCGCGACTTCGACCTCAGCCGGAAACTCCAGCTGGCGAAGCTCTTCGATCAGCTCTGCGACGCTGGCGCGGGTACCGTGCATTTTCCAGTTACCGGCGACCAAGGGGCGACGCATGTTTTACCTCGTCGATCAAAGAGGGCGCAGATGTTACCCAAGAGCACCCTCGGTAGCAAGCTCAATCAAGCACAGACTTCGGCAACAATCTTAGCCAATTCATCGGCATAGCCGCGCACCAAGCCTTCCTCGTCGCCCTCGACCATCACCCGCACCAACGGCTCGGTTCCCGACTTGCGCAGCAGCACCCGGCCGCGACCGGCCATGCGCTCGGTCACCCGATTGCAGGCTTCCTGCACCGACGGGTGCGCGAGCGGATCGACATCGCCGCCCAGGCGCACATTGACCAGCACCTGCGGGCACTTCTTCAGCCCACCGCGCGCCTCGGCCAGGCTTTGCTCGCGACGCTTGAGCGCCATCAGCACCTGCAGCGCGGCGATGATCGCGTCGCCGGTGGTGGTGTGCTGGAAGCACACCAGGTGCCCGGAATTCTCCCCCCCCAGCTGCCAGCTGCGCGCCAGCAGCTCGGCGATCACGTAGCGATCGCCGACCTTGGCCCGCACGAAGGGGATGTTCAGTTCGGCCAGGGCCAGCTCCAGGCCCAAGTTGCTCATCAGCGTGCCGACCACGCCGCCGCGCAGACGACCGCGTTCCTGCAGATCGCGGGCGATGATGAACAACAGCTCGTCGCCGTCGACCACCGCGCCGTGCTGATCGACCATCAACACCCGGTCGGCGTCGCCGTCGAAGGCGATGCCCAGATCGGCCTGCTGCGCGACCACTTCGGCCTGCAGGGCGGCGATATGGGTCGAGCCGCAAGCGTCGTTGATGTTCAGCCCGTCGGGCTGCGCCGCCATCACCCGCACCTCGGCGCCCAGTTCGCGGAACACGCTGGGGGCGACCTTGTAGGCGGCGCCGTGGGCGCAGTCGACGACGATCTTCAGCCCCTTGAAGCTGGTGCCGCTGGGGACGCTACCCTTGCAGAACTCGATGTAGCGCCCCGAGGCATCGTTGATCCGCGAGGCCTTGCCGATGCCGGCAGACTCCACCACGGTCATCGGCTGATCGAGCAGCTCCTCGATCAACAGCTCCACATCGTCAGGCAGCTTGGTGCCCTCGCGGGAGAAGAACTTGATGCCGTTGTCGTCGTGCGGATTGTGCGAGGCGCTGATGACGATGCCGGCATCGGCCTGGAAGGTACGCGTCAGGTAGGCGATGGCCGGCGTCGGCATCGGCCCGAGCAACTGCACGTCGGCACCGGCAGCGGCCAGACCGGCCTCCAGGGCGGATTCGAACATGTAGCCGGAAATTCGCGTGTCCTTGCCGATCAGGATGCGGCACTTACCCTGCTTGCGGAAGGCCATGCCCGCCGCCCAGCCGAGCTTGAGCATGAAATCCGGAGTGATGGGGAATTGCCCGACGCGGCCACGAATGCCGTCGGTGCCGAAGTATTTTCTAGCCATACCGCTTTCCTTGTTAGTGCGCCGCTTCCACCGCGGCGATCATCCGCACCACGTCCACCGTTTCGGCGACGTCGTGCACACGCAAAATATGGGCGCCCTTGGTCAGCGCCAGGGCCGCCAGCGCCAGGCTGCCATACAGGCGCTCGCCCACCTCGTGACCGAGCACCTTGCCGATCATGCTCTTGCGCGACACGCCAACCAGCAGCGGGCGGCCGAGGACGGAGAGCTCGCCCATTCGCTTGAACAGGGCCAGATTGTGCTCCAGGGTCTTGGCGAAACCAAAGCCCGGATCGAGCACGATCCGCTCGGCGGGAATACCGGCCGTCGCGCAGGCTGCCATGCGCTCTTCGAGAAAGTCGCGCACCTCGACCAGGATATCCGGGTACTGCGGGTCGTCCTGCATATTGCCGGGCTCGCCGCGCATATGCATCAGGCACACCGGCAGGCCGCTGTCGGCGGCGGCATCCAGCGCGCCATCGCGCTGCAGCGAGCGCACGTCGTTGATCAACCCGGCACCGAGTCGCGCCGTTTCGCGCATCACCGCCGGGGTCGAGGTGTCGACCGAGATGATCACGTCCAGCTCACGGGCGATGGCCTCGACCACCGGCGCCACGCGCTCCAGCTCCTCGGTCGGCGAAACCACGCGCGCGCCAGGACGCGTCGACTCACCACCGACGTCGATCAGCGTCGCCCCTGCCGCGGCCATGGCCGCGGCATGGCGCAGCGCGGCGTCGCGCGCAGTGAAGCGGCCGCCATCGGAGAAGGAATCGGGGGTGACATTGAGGATGCCCATCACCTGCGGACGGGACAAATCAAGAAGCCGGCAGCCACAGGGCAGCCGGCTTGGGTATTGCGCGAGGGACATAGGCGATCAGTGCTCTGCCGCCGGCCCGCCGATGGGCTTCTCGGGACGATCGACCTCGTCGACCTTGGCCTGCGGCGCACCGGAGTCGCCGCCGCCATCCCAACCGCGCGGCTCACGCGGCTCGCGGCCATTCATGATGTCGTCGATCTGATCGGCGTCGATGGTTTCGTACTTCATCAGCGCCTCGGCCATGGCGTCGAGCTTGTCGCGGTTCTCCACCAGCAGCTTCTTGGCGGTGGCGTAGCACTCGTCGATGATGCGCCGCACTTCCTCGTCGATCAACTTGGCGGTTTCGCCGGACACATTGCTGTGCTGGCTGCCCATGCTGCGACCGAGGAACACCTCGCCCTCTTCCTCGGCATACATCAGCGGACCGAGTTTCTCGGACAGGCCCCACTTGGTCACCATATTCTTGGCCAGCTGGGTGGCGCGCATGATGTCGTTGGAGGCGCCGGTGGTGACACCGTCGAAGCCCAGGGTCATTTCCTCGGCGATACGGCCGCCGAACAGCGAGCAGATCTGGCTGATCAGCGCGCGCTTGGACAGGCTGTAGCGATCCTCTTCCGGCAGGAACATGGTCACGCCCAGGGCGCGACCGCGCGGAATGATCGACACCTTGTAGACCGGGTCGTGCTCGGGCACCAGACGCCCGACGATGGCGTGACCGGCCTCGTGGAACGCAGTGTTGAGCTTCTCCTTGTCGGACATGACCATGGTCTTGCGCTCGGCGCCCATCATGATCTTGTCCTTGGCCAGCTCGAACTCCTTCATTTCCACCACGCGCTTGCCAGCGCGGGCGGCGAACAGCGAGGCCTCGTTGACCAGGTTGGCCAGGTCGGCGCCGGAGAAGCCCGGGGTGCCGCGGGCGATCACCGCCGGCTGCACGTCGTCGCTCATCGGCACCTTGCGCATATGCACCTTCAGAATCTGCTCGCGGCCGCGGATGTCCGGCAGGCCGACCACCACCTGGCGGTCGAAACGACCGGGGCGCAGCAGTGCCGGGTCGAGCACGTCGGGACGGTTGGTGGCGGCGATGACGATGATGCCGTCATTCATTTCGAAGCCGTCCATCTCCACCAGCAGCTGGTTGAGGGTCTGCTCGCGCTCGTCGTGCCCGCCGCCCATGCCGGCGCCGCGATGGCGACCGACGGCGTCGATTTCGTCGATGAATATGATGCAGGGCGCGTGCTTCTTGGCCTGATCGAACATGTCGCGTACGCGGGAAGCGCCCACGCCGACGAACATCTCGACGAAATCGGAGCCGGAGATGGTGAAGAACGGCACTTTTGCTTCGCCGGCCACGGCCTTGGCCAGCAGCGTCTTACCGGTACCTGGCGAGCCGACCATCAGCACGCCACGCGGGATACGTCCGCCCAGACGCTGGAACTTGCCCGGGTCGCGGAGGAATTCCACCAGCTCGCTGACTTCTTCCTTGGCCTCGTCGCAACCGGCGACGTCGGCGAAGGTGGTCTTGACCTGGTCTTCGGAGAGCAGGCGCGCCTTGGATTTGCCGAAACTCATCGGCCCGCCCTTGCCGCCAGCGCCTCCCTGCATCTGACGCATGAAGAACATGAACACGGCGATGATCACCAGAATCGGGAAGCTGGCCACCAGCAACTGGGTCCAGATGCTCTGCTGCTCGGGCTGCTTGCCCTCGATGACCACGTTGTTGTCGATCAGGTCGCCGATCAGGCCGCCGTCCTGGATCGCCGGACGAATGGTCTTGAAGCCTTCGCCGTCGGTGCGCTTGCCGGTGATCACGAAACCGTCGACGGTGACGCGCTCGACGCGCCCCTCCTTGACCTGCTCGATGAACTGCGAGTAGCTCAGGGTCTGTGGCTCGCTCGGGCTGGAGAAGTTGTTCATCACGGTGACCAATACGGCCGCGATGATCAGCCACAGGATCAGGTTCTTTGCCATGTCGTTCAATTAGCTACCCTCTGAAGCAGGCCTCGTGGCGAAGCAGGCTTCCCATGACGACCAGTGATATACCGACCTAACTTACACCAAACGCCCGCATCTGGCAGGCACCGTCTGTAACCCTTTATTAGGTCTCTAACATTGAGACCCGCTCCGGGCGCGCCGGTTTCACCCTAGACCCCGCGAAATCCGCGGGCCAGCAGGTACTGCTCGCGGGAGCGATCGCGCGACGACAGCGGCTTGCGCATCTGCACCTTGTCGAACGTCTCACGCACCTGCTTGTGGTAGGCGTCGAAACCTTCGCCCTGGAAAATCTTGATCAGAAAATCGCCGCCCGGACGCAGCACGCGCCCGGCCAAATCCAGCGCCAGCTCGCACAGGTACATGGCGCGCGCCTGATCGGCGGTTCTCACCCCACTCATATTGGGGGCCATGTCGGAAATCACAAGGTCCACCGGGTTTTCCCCGATGGCTTCGAGAATCCGCGCGAACACCGCATCGTCGGTGAAGTCGCCCTGGATGAAGGCAACGTCGGGAATGGCGTCCATCTCCAGGATATCGGAGGCGATCAGCCGACCTTTGTCGCCGATCACCCGACTGGTCACCTGCGACCAGCCGCCCGGTGCGGCGCCCAGGTCGACCACGGTCATGCCCGGGCGCAGGATGCGGTCCTTGTCCTGGATCTCCAGCAGCTTGTAGCTGGCGCGCGAACGATAGCCGTCCTTCTGCGCCATCTTCACGTAGGGATCATCGAAATGTTCTTTCAGCCAACGCTGGCTGGTCTTGGAACGGGCCACGCAAAACCTCGGATTTAACGGGTCATGAATAACCGCGCCGGCTCGGGTAAGATAGGCGCCGTTTTTCCAGACCGAACTTAGGGGTCAGATTATGCCGCTCACTCAAGAGCAGAAGAAACAGTTCAAATCTATCGGCCACCACCTGAAACCTGTATTGATCGTGGCCGACAACGGTTTGACCGAAGGCGTGCTGGCCGAATTGGAGCGCGCCCTGAACGATCATGAACTGATCAAGGTGCAGCTGCGCGTCGCCGAGCGCGAAGACCGCCTGGCCGCCATCGAGGCGCTGTGCCAGAGCGGCCGGGCCGAACTGGTGCAGGTGATCGGCAAGATGGCCCTGCTCTATCGCAAGAACCCCAAGCCGAACCGCAACCTGTCCAACGTGATTCGTCACCAGGGCTGAGCCGCGGCATCAAGCCCCGCGCGTTTGCCCCGGCACGGGCTGCAGCACCAGCAGCAGCCCGCAGAATGCCATCACCAGGTAGCTGAAGCGTAGCCACTGCCCGGCCTCCGGCCAGTAGCGCAGCACCACGCCATAACTCAGCGCCATGACCGCCACGGTCAGCAGCAGCTGACCGCGCAAGTCGCGCCAGAGGCTGACCAACCCCTCGCCGCGCAGCAGCGCCACCACCTGCACGCCGACGCAAACGGCAGTCATCCCCACCAGCAGCGGCACCAGCCGCGTGGCGATCTCCTCGACCAGCAGCGGCGCCAGGCCAAGCTGGCCGATGGCCGGCAGGATGACGAACTGCAGCAACCACAGGCCACCGACCCAGAGCGTCTGGGCCAGCTGCCAGCTGACGGCGCCGGCCCGCGACGGCTGGCTCAGCTTATAGGTGGCGGACTTCGACAATCTCGTACTCGATCAGGCCGCTGGGCGTCTGCACGGTCACCACGTCGCCCTCTTCCTTGCCCACCAGGGCGCGGGCGATGGGCGAGCCGACGGAGATCTTGCCCTGCTTGATGTCGGCCTCGTCCTCGCCGACGATCTGGTAGGTCACGCTTTCGTCGGTCTCGACGTTGGCGATTTCCACCGTGGTGCCGAAGATCACCTTGCCGGTGTGGGCGATGCTGGTGACGTCGATGATCACCGCATTCTGCAGGCGGCCTTCGATGTCACGGATACGCGCCTCGACCATGCCCTGCTGCTCGCGCGCGGCATGGTATTCGGCGTTTTCCTTGAGGTCGCCAAGCTCGCGCGCCTCGCCGATGGCCTGACTGAGCTGCGGGCGCAGCACCTTGGTCAGGTGCGCCAGCTCCTCTTCCAGGGCGCGCGCGCCCTGGACGGTCATGGGGTATTTATTCATGCCTTGATTCCTGCATGCAGATCCTGCAGCCGGCGCACGGTCTTCTCGGGACCGAACTTGAGCGCCTCGCAGACCGCCTGCCCCGCCGCGATGGTGGTGGTGCAGTAGATCTTGTGCTGCAGAGCGTTACGACGGATCGAGTAGGAGTCAGCGATGGACTGACGCCCCTCGGTGGTGTTGATGATCAGGGTGACTTCGTCGTTCTTGATCATGTCGACCACATGCGGACGACCTTCGGTCACCTTGTTGACCCGACGCACCGGCAGCCCGGCGGCCTCGATCACCTTGGCGGTGCCGGCGGTGGCGACCACCTCGAAGCCCAGCGCCACCAGGTCGCGGGCGACCTGCACGGCTTCCGGCTTGTCGTCTTCGCGGACGCTGATAAAGGCACAGCCGGAGTTCGGCAGGATCTCGCTGGCGCCCAGCTGGGCCTTGGCGAAGGCCTCGCCGAAGCTGTCGCCGACGCCCATGACTTCACCGGTGGACTTCATTTCCGGGCCGAGGATGGGGTCGACGCCCGGGAACTTGGCGAAGGGGAACACCGCTTCCTTGACGCTGAAGAAGGGCGGGATGATTTCCTTGGTGTAGCCGACCTCGGCCAGGCTCTTGCCGGCCATGACCCGAGCGGCCACCTTGGCCAGGGACTCACCGACGCACTTGGAGACGAACGGCACGGTACGCGAGGCGCGCGGGTTCACTTCGATGACGTAGATGTCCTCGCCCTGCACGGCCATCTGCACGTTCATCAGGCCGACCACGCCGAGCTCCAGGGCCATCTTCTTGACCTGCTCGCGGATCTCGTCCTGGATGTGCGCCGGCAGCGAGTAAGGCGGCAGCGAGCAGGCGGAGTCACCGGAGTGCACGCCGGCCTGTTCGATGTGCTGCATGATGGCGCCGATCACCACGGTCTCGCCGTCGCACACCGCATCCACGTCCACCTCGATGGCGCAGTTGAGGAAGCGATCGAGCAGCACCGGGCTGTCATTCGAGACTTTGACGGCCTCGCGCATATAGCGCTTGAGCTCTTCTTCCTGGTAGACGATCTCCATCGCCCGGCCGCCCAGCACGTAGGACGGACGCACGACCATCGGGTAACCGATGCCCTTGGACAGGGCCAGGGCCTCGTCTTCGCTGCGCGCGGTGGCGTTGGCCGGCTGGCGCAGGCCGAGGCGCTGGACCATCTGCTGGAAGCGCTCGCGGTCTTCGGCGCGGTCGATGGCCTCGGGGCTGGTGCCGATGATCGGCACACCGGCCTCTTCCAGGGCGCGGCAGATCTTCAGCGGGGTCTGGCCGCCGTACTGCACGATCACGCCCTTGGGCTGCTCGACGCGGACGATTTCCAGCACGTCCTCCAGGGTTACCGGCTCGAAGTACAGGCGGTCGGAGGTGTCGTAGTCGGTGGAGACGGTTTCCGGGTTGCAGTTGACCATGATGGTCTCGTAGCCGTCTTCCCGCATGGCCAGCGCCGCATGCACGCAGCAGTAGTCGAACTCGATGCCCTGGCCGATACGGTTGGGACCGCCGCCAAGGATCATGATCTTGTCGCGGCTCGACGGCGCGGCCTCGCACTCTTCCTCGTAGGTCGAGTACATGTAGGCGGTGTCGGTGGCGAATTCGGCGGCGCAGGTGTCGACGCGCTTGTACACCGGCAGCACTTTGAGCTTGTGACGGTGGGCGCGCAGGCTCTTCTCGGAGACGCCGAGCAGCTTGGCCAGACGCGCGTCGGAGAAACCCTTGCGCTTGAGCTTGAACATCAGCTCAAAGTCGATGGCGGACAGACCGAGGGTCTTGACCTTCTCCTCTTCCCTGACCAGGTCCTCGATCTGCACCAGGAACCACTCGTCGATGCGGGTCAGCTCGAACACTTCGGCGACGCTCTTGCCGGCGCGGAAAGCATCGGCCACGTACCAGATGCGGTCGGCACTGGGCACGGTCAGCTCGCGACGCAGGGTGCTCTCGGCTTCCGGGTCATTGAGGTCGAGCTTCGGATCGAAGCCGGCAACGCCCACTTCCAGGCCGCGCAGAGCCTTCTGCACCGACTCCTGGAAGGTACGGCCGATGGCCATGACTTCACCCACGGACTTCATCTGGGTGGTCAGGCGGGCGTCGGCCTTGGGGAACTTCTCGAAGGCGAAACGCGGAATCTTGGTCACGACGTAGTCGATGGCCGGCTCGAAGGATGCCGGGGTGCGACCGCCGGTGATGTCGTTGGAGAGCTCGTCGAGGGTGTAACCCACGGCCAGCTTGGCGGCGATCTTGGCGATCGGGAAGCCGGTGGCCTTGGAGGCCAGCGCCGAGGAGCGCGACACGCGCGGGTTCATCTCGATCACCACCATGCGCCCGGTGTTCGGGCAGATGCCGAACTGCACGTTGGAGCCGCCGGTTTCCACACCGATCTCGCGCAGCACCGCGAGCGAGGCGTTGCGCATGATCTGGTATTCCTTGTCGGTCAGGGTCTGCGCCGGCGCGACGGTGATCGAGTCGCCGGTGTGCACGCCCATCGGGTCGAAGTTCTCGATGGAACAGACGATGATGCAGTTGTCCTTCTTGTCGCGGACCACCTCCATCTCGTATTCCTTCCAGCCGATCAGCGATTCGTCGATCAGCAGCTCGTTGGTCGGCGACAGATCCAGACCACGGGCGCAGATTTCCTCGAATTCCTCACGGTTGTAGGCGATGCCGCCGCCGGTGCCGCCCATGGTGAAGCTCGGGCGGATGATGCAGGGAAAGCCCACCATCTCCAGCACGCCGTAGGCTTCTTCCATGCTGTGGGCGATACCGGAGCGCGGGCAGGCCAGGCCGATGGATTTCATCGCCTTGTCGAAGCGCGAACGGTCTTCGGCCTTGTCGATGGTGTCGGCGTTGGCGCCGATCATCTCGACGCCGAACTTCTCCAGCACGCCGTGGCGCTCCAGGTCCAGGGCGCAGTTCAGCGCGGTCTGGCCGCCCATGGTCGGCAGCAGGGCGTCCGGGCGCTCCTTCTCGATGATCTTGGCCACGGTGGCCCACTTGATCGGCTCGATGTAGGTGGCGTCGGCCATCGACGGGTCGGTCATGATGGTGGCCGGGTTGGAGTTCACCAGGATGACGCGGAAACCTTCTTCCTTCAGCGCCTTGCACGCCTGGGCGCCGGAGTAGTCGAACTCGCACGCCTGGCCGATGACGATGGGGCCGGCGCCGAGGATCAGGATGCTTTTGATATCTGTACGTTTTGGCATGGGGTAACTCTCGAATTCCTGGACTCAGCGATCAGCGACGGGCCGCCATGGCGGAGATGAAGCGGTCGAACAGCGGGGCCACGTCGTGCGGGCCGGGGCTGGCTTCCGGGTGACCCTGGAAGCTGAACGCCACCTTGTCGGTACGCTCGATGCCCTGCAGGGTGCCGTCGAACAGCGACTTGTGGATCGGCCGCAGGTTGCCCGGCAGGCTGTTCTCGTCCACGGCGAAACCGTGGTTCTGGCTGGTGATCATCACCACGCCGGAATCCAGATCCTGCACCGGGTGGTTGGCGCCGTGGTGGCCGTGGCCCATCTTCAGGGTCTTGGCGCCGGAGGCCAGGGCCAGCAGCTGGTGGCCGAGGCAGATGCCGAACACCGGAATCTCGGTCTCGAGGATTTCCTTGATCGCGGCGATGGCGTAGTCGCAGGGCTCGGGGTCGCCGGGGCCGTTGGAGAGGAACACGCCGTCCGGGTTCAGCGCCAGCACGTCCTTGGCCGGGGTCTGCGCCGGCACCACGGTCAGGCGGCAGCCGCGGGCGACCAGCATGCGCAGGATGTTCAGCTTGACGCCGTAGTCGTAGGCGACCACGTGGTACGGCAGTTCGGCCGCGGCGATTTCCGGGTGGCTGTCGCTGTCCAGGTTCCACACGCTGGAGCGCCACTCGTAGGGCTGCTCGCAGCTGACCACCTTGGCCAGGTCCATGCCCTTGAGGCCCGGGAAGCTGCGCGCCAGCTCCAGCGCCTTTTCCTCGGTGGCGCCTTCGCCCACCAGGATGCAGCCGTTCTGCGAGCCCTTCTCACGCAGGATGCGGGTCAGGCGGCGGGTGTCGATGCCGGCGATGGCGACGGTGCCGTTTTCCTTGAGGTATTCGTCCAGCGGCTGCTTGTCGCGCCAGTTGCTGGAGATCAGCGGCAGATCGCGGATGATCAGGCCGGCGGCCCAGACGCGGTTGGACTCGGCGTCCTCCGGCGTGGTGCCGGTGTTGCCGATATGCGGGTAGGTCAGGGTGACGATCTGCTGGGCATAGGAAGGATCGGTGAGGATTTCCTGATAGCCGGTCATGGCGGTGTTGAACACCACCTCTCCGATGGTCTGGCCATCGGCCCCGATGGATTCGCCGCGAAAGATGCTGCCGTCAGCGAGGGCCAGAATGGCGGGTTTAGGGGCTGGCTTAGTCAAGAAGACCTCCGTCTCGATCAAGGCTTGAAGCAAACGCAGATTGTAAAAAAGCGGGATGACGTGTGAAGGTCATCCCGCTTTTTTATCAGAGCCATTTCTGCGTAACTTTTAGTGGACACACTAAAGCGGGAAGCTTACAGGAAAAGGCCTTTTCGGTCCACCGCAAGATGGCGAGCGGACATAAATCCACTGCCATGCGACATCCTGCCTCAGCGCAGCTCCAGCACATCCTGCATGTCATACAGCCCTGGCTGGCGCTTTTGCAGCCACAGCGCCGAACGCACCGCCCCCTTGGCGAAGGTCATGCGGCTGGAGGCCTTGTGGGTGATCTCCACCCGCTCGCCGTCGGCGGCGAACAGCACGGTGTGGTCGCCGACCACGTCGCCGGCACGCACGGTGGCGAAGCCGATGGTTTCGCGCGCCCGGGCGCCGGTCTGGCCTTCGCGACCGTACACCGCGACCTTCTGCAGGTCGCGGCCGAGGGCATCGGCCACCACTTCACCCATGCGCAGCGCGGTGCCGGACGGCGCGTCGACCTTGTGCCGGTGGTGGGCCTCGATGATCTCGATATCGACATCGTCGCCCAGCACGCGAGCGGCGGTGTCCAGCAGCTTCAGGCAGAGGTTGACGCCGACGCTGAAGTTGGCGGCGAAGACGATGGGAATCTGCTTGGCCGCCTCGCTCAGCAGCTGCTTCTCTTCCGCGGTGAAGCCGGTGGTGCCGATCACCATGGCCTTGCCGGCGGCGCGGCAGATTTCCAGGTTCTTCAGGGTCACCGAGGGGTGGGTGAAGTCGATCAACACGTCGAACTCGGCGGTCGCGGCGGCGAGATCGCCGACCAGCGCCACGCCGATCTTGCCCAGGCCGACCAGTTCGCCGGCATCGGCGCCGATCAGGCTGCTGTCCGGGCGGTCGATGGCGGCGGTCAGCTGCGCGCCCTCGGCCTGGCGCACGGCTTCGATCAGGGTCTTGCCCATGCGCCCGGCGGCGCCCATCACTGCAATACGTTGCATAGCATCAGCTCCAAGCTGCAAACCTCAAGCTGCAAGCCATGCCTGCAGCCTGAGGCCAGGGTTTTATACGTCGCCGAAGAAGCGCTTGACGCCTTCGAACCAGCCACTGGCCTTGGGCGAGTGGGAGTCGTCGCCCTGCAGCGACTTGCGGAACTCGTCGAGCAGCTCGCGCTGGCGCTTGTTCAGGTTGACCGGGGTTTCCACCGCCACCCGGCACATCAGGTCGCCCGCCGCACCGCCGCGTACCGGCGCCACGCCCTTGCCGCGCAGACGGAACAGCTTGCCGGTCTGGGTGCCTTCGGGGATCTTCAGCTTGACCCGACCGTCGAGGGTCGGCACTTCCAGCTCGCCGCCCAGCGCTGCATCGGCGAAGCTGATCGGCACCTCGCAGTACAGGTGCTTGCCGTCGCGCTGGAAGATCGCGTGCTCGCGCACGTTGACCACCACGTAGAGGTCGCCGGCCGGCCCGCCATGGGAGCCCGCCTCGCCCTCGCCGGACAGGCGGATGCGGTCGCCGGTGTCGACGCCCGGCGGCACCTTGACCGACAGGGTCTTGCTCTCTTCCACCCGACCCTGGCCGTGGCAGCTGCCGCAGGGGTCGGTGATCATCTTGCCGCTGCCGTGGCAGCGCGGGCAGGTCTGCTGCACCGAGAAGAAGCCCTGCTGCATGCGCACCTGGCCGATACCGCCGCAGGTGGTACAGGTCACCGGACTGGTGCCCTTCTTCGCACCCGAACCATCGCAGGTCTTGCAGCCGACCAGGGTCGGCACGCGGATGGTCACGGTGGTGCCGCGCACCGCCTCTTCCAGGTCCAGCTCCAGGGTGTAGCGCAGATCCGAGCCGCGCTGGGCGCCACCGCGCGAACCGCCGCGGGCGCCGCCGAAGAAGTCGCTGAACACGTCGCCGAAGATGTCGGAGAAGTTGGCGCCGCCGAAACCGGCGCCACCGCCGCCGCCCATCTGCGGGTCGACGCCGGCATGACCGTACTGGTCATAGGCCGAACGCTTGCCGGCGTCGGAGAGCACTTCGTAGGCCTCGTTGGCCTCCTTGAATTTCTCCTCGGCGCCCTTGTCGTCCGGGTTGCGGTCCGGGTGGTACTTCATCGCCAGGCGCCGGTAGGCCTTCTTCAGCTCGGCCTCGCTGGCGCCGCGCTCCACACCCAGGACTTCGTAATAGTCTCGTTTTGCCATAGTCGTGCTGCACTCTCAGATTCGTGAGCTCCAGATACGCCGACGCGGGAGAGGGCTCCCGCGCGGCGAATCCTGCCCGTCGCCAGGCGACGGTGGAGCGAAAGCAGGGGCGGTTCGCGTGCGAACCGCAGCCCTTACTTGTTCTCCTTGACCTCTTCGAACTCGGCGTCGACCACGTCGTCGGCGGCGCCTTTGGCATCGCCGTCACCCGGCTGGGCGGCGCCGGCCTGCGGCTGCTCGGCGTACATCTTCTGCGCCAGCGGCGTGGTGGCCTCGGACAGGGCGTTCATCTTGGCTTCGATGGCGGCCTTGTCGTCGCCCTTGAGCGCGACTTCCAGATCGCCGATGGCTTTCTCGATGGCCGCCTTCTCGGAGGCGTCAGCCTTGTCGCCGGCCTCGGTGAGCATCTTGCGGGTGGCGTGCACCAGCTGATCGCCCTGGTTGCGCGCAGTGGCCAGCTCCTCGAACTTGCGGTCTTCCTCGGCGTTGGCCTCGGCGTCGCGGATCATCTGCTCGATCTCGTCCTCGGACAGGCCGGAGTTAGCCTTGATCACGATGGACTGCTGCTTGCCGGTGGCCTTGTCCTTGGCGGACACGTGGAGGATGCCGTTGGCGTCGATGTCGAAGGTCACTTCGATCTGCGGCACACCGCGCGGGGCCGGCGGAATCTCGGCCAGGTCGAACTTGCCCAGCGACTTGTTCTGCGCGGCCTGCTTGCGCTCGCCCTGCAGCACGTGGATGGTCACCGCGCTCTGGTTGTCGTCGGCGGTGGAGAACACCTGCGACTTCTTGGTCGGGATGGTGGTGTTCTTCTCGATCAGCGCGGTCATCACCCCGCCCATGGTCTCGATACCCAGGGTCAGCGGGCTGACGTCGAGCAGCAGCACGTCCTTGACGTCGCCGGCCAGTACCGCGCCCTGAATGGCGGCACCCATGGCCACGGCTTCGTCCGGGTTGACGTCCTTGCGCGCTTCCTTGCCAAAGAATTCGGCGACGGTCTTCTGCACCAGCGGCATGCGGGTCTGACCGCCGACCAGGATCACGTCGTCGATCTTGGCCACGTCGATGCCGGCGTCCTTCAGCGCGATGCGGCACGGCTCGATGGTGCGCTGCACCAGGTCCTCGACCAGCGACTCCAGCTTGGCGCGGGAGATCTTCACGTTGAGGTGCTTGGGCCCCGAGGCATCGGCGGTGATATACGGCAGGTTGACGTCGGTCGACTGACTGGAGGACAGCTCGATCTTGGCCTTCTCCGCGGCTTCCTTCAGGCGCTGCATGGCCAGCGGGTCGCCCTTGAGGTTCATGCCGGTTTCTTTCTTGAACTCGTCGACCAGGTAGTCGATC
Organism: Pseudomonas sp. ABa2; assembly: GCF_056676075.1. Lineage (NCBI taxonomy): Bacteria > Pseudomonadati > Pseudomonadota > Gammaproteobacteria > Pseudomonadales > Pseudomonadaceae > Pseudomonas > Pseudomonas sp. ABa2. The sequence goes on along the minus strand of NZ_CM155239.1, from coordinate 987,725 downwards.
AGGCGAATGTCGAAGTCCTCGCCACCGAGGAAGGTGTCGCCGTTGGTGGCCAGCACCTCGAACTGGTGCTCGCCATCGACTTCGGCGATCTCGATCACCGACACGTCGAAGGTACCGCCGCCCAGGTCATAGACGATCACGGTGTGGTCGCCCTTGGCCTTGTCCATACCGTAAGCCAGCGCCGCCGCGGTCGGCTCGTTGATGATGCGCTTGACGTCGAGCCCGGCGATGCGGCCGGCGTCCTTGGTGGCCTGGCGCTGGCTGTCGTTGAAATAGGCCGGAACGGTGATGACGGCCTCGGTGACCGGCTCGCCCAGGTAGTCCTCGGCGGTCTTCTTCATCTTCTTCAGCACTTCGGCGCTGATCTGCGGCGGCGCCATCTTCTGGCCGTTGACCTCGACCCAGGCGTCGTTGTTGTCGGCCTTGACGATCTTGTACGGCACCATCTGGATGTCTTTCTGCACCACTTCTTCGTCGAAGCGACGGCCGATCAGACGCTTCACCGCGTACAGGGTGTTGTGCGGGTTGGTCACCGCCTGGCGCTTGGCCGACTGGCCGACGAGGATTTCGCCATCGTTGGCGTAAGCGATGATCGACGGCGTGGTGCGCGCGCCTTCGGCGTTCTCGATCACCTTGACGTTGCCGTTTTCCAGAATGGAGACGCAGGAGTTGGTGGTCCCCAGGTCGATACCGATGATTTTGCCCATGAATGTTCTCCCGAAACTTTGATTTTTCCGCTGCCTGGTTTCGCCGGCGGCGGTAGCACTAAAACGCTTGACTTAGAAATGGGGACGGCGCGGCGGATTTCAAGCCTGCTCGTCGATGGACGGCGGCGGCGTCAGCGGCGCCTTGCTAACCACGACCATGGCCGGACGCAGCAGGCGACCGTTGAGCAGATAGCCCTTCTGGAACACCTTGAGCACCGAGTTGGGCTCGGCGTGGATGCTCTCCTCCATGGCCATGGCCTGGTGGTGTTCCGGGTTGAACGGCGCACCGTGCGGATCGATGGCTTCCAGCTGGTAGCGCGCCAGGGTGTCGTGGAACAGCTTGAGGGTCAGCTGCATGCCTTCGCGCACCGCCTTGATCGCCTCGTCGTCCGGGCTGGACAGCTCCAGGCCGCGCTCCAGACTGTCGACCACCGGCAGCAGGTCGTTGGCGAATTTTTCCAGGGCGAACTTGTGCGCCTTCTCCACGTCCTGCTCGGCGCGGCGGCGCACGTTCTGCAGGTCGGCAGCCATGCGCAGCGACTGATCCTGCGCAGCGGCCAGTTGCTCTTCCAGCGTTTGCACGCGAGCAGCCAGGTCGTCGCCCGCCGCCGCGGCCTCAGCCGCCTGCGCCTCGGGGTTCTGCGTATCCAGGGTCTGTTCGTCAGCCATGCCTCTCTCCTCTCGAATAAACCGGCGCGAACTCGACTCGCGCACCTGCCCGCCTATATGGAGCCAAATCCCCAGCTTTCAAGGGGCGATAGGGAGGATTGTCAGGAAAAGAAAAAACACTGTATAAATAACCAGACTTCACTTCGGGAGCGTTCGCCATGCTGGTGCACCTGTCCATTCATAACTACGCCATCGTCGACCACCTCGATCTCGAGCTGGACCGCGGCATGAGCGCCATCAGCGGCGAGACCGGCGCCGGCAAGTCGATCATGCTCGACGCCCTCGGCCTGTGCCTGGGCGACCGCGCCGACAGCGGCGTGGTGCGCCCCGGCAGCGACAAGGCGGACATCCTCGCCAGCTTCGACCTGAGCGACATCGCCGAAGCCCGCGCCTGGCTCGCCGAACGCGACCTGGACCACGACGGCCCGTGCATCCTGCGCCGAGTGATCACCGCCGAGGGCCGCTCGCGCGGCTATATCAACGGCACGCCCTGCCCACTGGGCGACCTCAAGGCCCTCGGCGAGCTGCTGATCGATATCCACAGCCAGCACGAGCACCAGTCGCTGCTGAAGACCGACACCCATCGCCGCCTGCTCGACGAATACGCCGCCAGCCAGGAGCTGGCGCGCCAGGTACAACTGGCCGCGCAGCGCTGGAAGCAGACGCGCAACGAGCTGCAGCGCGTTTCCAGCCAGGGCGACGAGCAGCGCGCTCGCCATCAATTGCTCAGCTACCAGCTGGAAGAACTGGACAACCTGGCCCTGGGCGAGCACGAACTGGAACAGTTGGAACAGGAGCACAAGGCCCTGAGCAACGCCGAAGCCCTGCTCGGCGCCTGCCGTCAGGTGCTGGAGCTGTGCAGCGAGAGCGATGCCGGCAACGTGCTGTCGGCACTGACCGCCAGCCTCAATCGTCTCGGCGGCTTCGCCGGCCAGGGCGGCGCCCTCGGCGAAGCCAGCAACCTGCTGGCCAGCGCACAGATCCAGGTGGAAGAAGCGGTCGGCGAGCTGAACCGCTTCCTCGATCACTTCGACGCCGACCCCGAGCGCCAGCAATACCTGGAAGAACGCCTGGACAGCATCTACACCCTGGCGCGCAAGCACCGCATCCAGCCCGGCGAACTGGCCGCCCTGCAGCAGCAACTGTTCGAGGAGCTGGAAGGGCTGAACGCCGACGACCAGGCCGGCGAGCGCCTGGCCGAGGAGCTGGCCGCCTACGCCCGCCACTACCGGGAAAAGGCCGAAGAACTCAGCGCCCTGCGCGCCCAGGCCGCCGCGCGCCTGAGCGCCGCGGTGGAGCAGGAGATGCAGGCGCTGGGCATGCCCGGCGGGCGTTTCAGCATCCAGCTGCAACCGCTGGACAGCGACGAGCCGCAGGCCGGTGGTCTGGAGAGCGTGGAGTTCCTGGTCAGCGCCAACCCCGGCCAGCCGCTGCGTGCGCTGGCCAAGGTGGCCTCGGGCGGCGAACTGTCGCGCATCAGCCTGGCAATCCAGGTGATCACCGCGCAGACCTCGCGCGTGCCGACCCTGGTGTTCGACGAAGTGGACGTCGGTATCGGCGGCCCCACCGCCGAAGTGGTCGGCCAGTTGCTGCGTCGCCTCGGCGAACGCGGCCAGGTGCTGTGCGTCACCCACCTGCCGCAGGTGGCCGCGCAGGGCCATCAGCACCTGTTCGTGCACAAGCGCCGCGACGAGGACGCCACTGCCACGGCGGTGAGCAAGCTGGACAACGACGGCCGTATCGAGGAAATCGCGCGCATGCTCGGCGGCGTCGATCTGACCAAGGAATCCCTGGCCCACGCGCGCAAGATGGTGAGCAAGGCCCAGGCCGCCTAAGCGGAGCCTGGCCCGGATGCGATCCGGCAATGCTCGGCATGCCCGCTGGCCTTCATCCGGGCAACGGAAAACCGAAAAACAAAAAGGCGACCCTCGGGTCGCCTTTTTCATTGCAGCAGAAGCATCAGCTCTTCTTGCGCACGTACAGCACCAGATTGTGATCCACCAGCTCGAAGCCGTGCTCCTTGACGATCTCCTTCTGGCGCTTCTCGATCTCCGCATCGAAGAACTCGATCACTTCGCCGGAATCCACGCAGACCATATGGTCGTGGTGGCCGCTGTCGGCCAGCTCGAACACCGCGTGACCGCCGTCGAAGTTGTGGCGCACCACCAGGCCGGCCGCTTCGAACTGGGTCAGCACGCGGTACACGGTGGCCAGGCCGACGTCTTCGCCGGCTTCCATCAGTGCCTTGTAGACGTCTTCCGCACTCATGTGACGGTGCTCGGCGTTGTCGAGCATCTGCAGGATTTTCACCCGTGGCAGAGTCACTTTCAGTCCAGCTTTGCGCAGTTCGCTATTTTCAACCATGGTCTGCTTTCTCATGGATGCTGCTTCGCAGCACCCTTCAATACGGGTATGATCCGGGGTTCAAGTTGCCCAAGATAGTGGAAGTCACCCTCCGATGCAAAAAACCAAGCTCTTGCTGACCAGCCTGTCGCTGACCGGGCTCTTCGCACTCGCCGGTTGTTCATTCCCCGGGGTTTACAAGATCGACATCCAACAGGGCAATGTCGTGACACAGGACATGATAGACCAGCTGCGCCCGGGAATGACCCGACGCCAAGTGCGGTTTATCATGGGCAATCCGCTGATCACCGACACCTTCCACGCCGACCGCTGGGACTACCTCTACAGCATCCAGCCGGGTGGCACTCAGCGCCTGCAGGAGCGCGTCAGCCTGGTGTTCGACGGCAACGATCAACTGGTCGGCCTGGCCGGCGACTTCATGCCCGGCGTCAGCCGCGACCAGGCGATTCTCGGCGAGGACAGCGGCGTGACCACCCCGCAAGCCCAGCCGCAGCAGCAGGACGACACCCCGCCCGCACCGGGCTCGCTGCTGGAGCAGATCCAGCGCGAAGTGGACCAGGTGGAGACCGTACCGGTACCGGTACCGGAGCCACTGGATACCGATCCGCAGTAACACCCAGACATAAAAAAGCCCGGAGCGATCCGGGCTTTTTTATGTCTGGCGGGCGCTTCTCAGACCTGCTCTCCGCCTTCTTCTTTCGCCTTGGCCTTGGCCGCACGCTGTTTGCGCACTTCCTTGGGGTCGGCGATCAGCGGCCGGTAGATTTCCACCCGTTCGCCCTCCTCCAGCACCCGCTCCTCGGGCTTGGCCACCGCCTTGCCGAAGATGCCCAGCGGCGCCTGCTGCAGGTCCAGGCCGGGAAAATGCTGCTGCATGCCCGAGAGCAGCGCCGCCTCGCGCACCGTGGTGCCGGCCGGCACCGACAGGCGCAACAGCTTCTGCTTGTCGGCCAGGGCGTAGACCACTTCGATGGCGATGTTGCGCTTATCCATACAGCTGCTTGGCCCTTTGGCAGAAGGCGTCGACCAGGGTGTTGGTCGCCTGGTTGAACAGAGGCCCCAGGGTAGCGCGCACCAGCGGGCCGGCATAGTCGAAGGAGAGGTCCAGGCTGATCTTGCAGGCCTTGTCGCCGAGCGCCTTGAACTCCCACACGCCGTGCAGGCGGGTGAACGGGCCCTCCTGCAGGTTCATCTCGATGCGCTGCCCGGGCTGCAGCGTGTTGCGGGTGACGAAGCGCTGGCTGAGGCTGCCCTTGGCCACCTCCAGGCTGGCCAGCATATGGACCTCGCTGACCTCCAGCACCTGGCTGGCGCGGCACCAGGGCAGGAACTCGGGATAGCTGGCCACGTCGTTGACCAGGTCGAACAGTGCCTGCGCCGGATAGGGCAGCAGCGCCGAGCGTTGGATGCGCGTGGTCATTTATTTGCTCAGCTCCGCGACAAAGACGATCAGCACGCCGATCGGCGCCACCACGCGAATCAGCCAGAGGGCCAGATTGAACAGCAGTGGGCTGCTGATCGCCAACTCTTCACGCACCGCATCACGGCTCAGCACCCAGCCGGCGAACAGGGCGAAGGACAGCCCGCCCAGCGGCAGCAGGATGCGGCTGGTGAGGTAGTCGATGCTGTCGAAGAAGGTCTTGCCGCCCTCGGCGCCCCACTGCAGCAGGTGGAAACCGTCATCGGCGAAGACGAAGAACTTGGCCTCGGCCCAGAGGTTGAACGACAGCACGGTGCCCATGCCCACCAGCCAGCACAGCAGCGCCAGCACGGCGGTCACCTGCGCGCGGCTGCGCGCGGTCTTCTCGACGAAATAGGCCACCGCCGGCTCGAGCATGGAGATCGACGAACTCCAGGCCGCCACCGCCACCAGCACGAAGAAGATCAGCCCCATGACCTGGCCGAAGGCGATATTGCCGAAGGCAATGGGCAGGGTGACGAACATCAGGCCCGGACCGCCGCCCGGCTCCAGGCCGGCGGCGAAGACGATGGGAAACAGCGCCAGCCCGGCGGTCAGCGCCACCAGGGTGTCGAGCAGGCCGACGGTGAGCACCGTGGCACCGATCGAGGCCCGCTTCGGCATGTAGGCGCCGTAGACCATGATCGAACCGACGCCGACGCTGAGGGTGAAGAAGGCGTGGCCCATGGCGGCGAGGATGCCGTCCTGCACCTTGCTCGGATCGAAATGGAAGAGGAAGTCGAAGCCCTGCCAGAAGTGCCCAGTGGTGAAGCTGTACCCCAGCAGCACCAGCAGCAGGACGAACAGCAGCGGCATCATGATGCGCAGGCTGCGCTCCAGGCCGGCGACCACGCCCTTGGCGATGACCACGGCAGTCAGCAGCATGAACAGGCTATGCCACAGGGTCAGGCGCCAGGGATCGCCGGTCAGGCCACCGAAGGCGGCGCCGGCGCCGTCGGCCGTGACCCCGGTAAAATCGCCGCGGCCCATGCCCAGGATGTAGTCCAGCGACCAGCCGGCCACCACGCTGTAGAACGACAGGATCAGCAACGCGGCGACCATGCCCACCAGCGCCGCCAGCGACCAGTGCTTCGAGGCGCCGGCCTCGACGGCCAGGCTCTTCATGGCGTTGACCGGACTCTGCCGGCCGCGGCGGCCGATCAGGGTCTCGGCCAGCATGATCGGCACGCCGACCAGGGCGATGCAGAACAGGTACATGACGACGAAGGCCCCGCCGCCGTAGACCCCGGTCATATAGGGAAACTTCCAGATATTGCCGAGGCCGACCGCCGAGCCGGTGGCCGCCAGGATGAACACCCAGCGACTGGCCCAGGCACCGTGAATCGAGACTTTGTCGTTCGCCATATGCGGCCAAACCCATGCTGCGGGAAAAAAGATCGCGCATTGTCGGAGATTCGCCGCATGGGCTCAAGTTCGGCGCCGGCTACGCCCATAGCGCAGGCGTTGGCGACTCCCTATAATGCGCGCCCTATGGCTAAGCAAAAGAAACATCCCCAAGGCACCATCGCGCTGAACAAGAAGGCGCTGCACGACTACTTCATCGAACACAAGTTCGAGGCCGGCCTGGTGCTGTCCGGCTGGGAAGTGAAAAGCCTGCGCGCCGGCAAGGCGCAGCTGGTGGACAGCTACGTGCTGCTCAAGGACGACGAGGCCTGGCTGATGGGGGCGCACATCACCCCGCTGCAGACCGCCAGCACCCACGTCATCGCCGACCCGACCCGCACCCGCAAGCTGCTGCTGAACAAGCGCGAGCTGGACAAGCTGTTCGGCTCGGTGCAGCAGAAGGGCTACACCTGCGTGGCGCTGTCGCTGTACTGGAAGCAGCACCTTGTCAAGTGCGAGATCGCCCTGGCCAAGGGCAAGAAGGACTTCGACAAGCGCCATGTCGAGAAGGAACGCGACGCCGACCGCGAAGTGCAGCGCGCCATGCGCAGCAAGGGCAAGGACGACTGAACACTCGGTAAGGTGTCGCGGCGCCGCCCAGGCCGCGCACCCCTGAACGCCCGCAGCGCCAGGGCGGTGCGCTGGCGTCCTAGGGCCTGACCGCGCCGCGCCGCTGCGCCCGCTCCACCCGCCGAGCCTCCAGCTGCACTTCCGCCAGCACTTCCTGCACGTAGTCGATATGCCGATCCGACAGCGCCCGGGCGTCCTCGGCGCGGCCCTCGACTATCGCCTCGTACAGCGCGCGGTGCTGGCTGATCAGCATGTCGCGGGTCTCCTCGCGCTGGGCGTACATGCCGCCGATATTGGTCACCACGTTGCGTTTGAGCAGGTCGAACAGGCCGCGGATAGTGTGCAGCAGCACGGCGTTGTGGCTGGCCTCGGCGATGGCCAGGTGGAAGCGCGCATCGGCGGCGCCCTCCTCGGCGCGGGTGACCTTGCCGACCCGCGTGTAGCAGTCCTGCAGCGCCTGGAACGCCTCGGTCAGGCGCTGGCGGTCGATATCGGTGGCGCGCTTGGCAGCGTAGTAGGCGCAGGAGCCTTCCAGGGTGTGGCGGAACTCCAGCAGGTCGCGCTGGGCGTCCTCCTTGTTTTCCAGCAGCTGCATCAGCGGGTCGCTGAAGGTGGAGCCGAGCGATTCGGCGACGTAGTTGCCGCCGCCCTGGCGGCTGACCAGCAGGCCCTTGGCCACCAGCTTCTGGATCGCCTCGCGCAGCGACGGGCGCGACACGCCGAACTGTTCGGCCAGGGTGCGCTCGGCAGGCAGGCGCTCGCCGGCACGCAGGGTGCCTTCGAGGATCATGGTTTCCAGTTGCGCGACGATATCGTCCGATAAACGGCGCTGCCGCACCTGCCCTACTTCCATCCCGAACTTCTCCATTGGTTTGACCAGGCCACCAGCAGGCCTGGCCCTGAGGCGCAAGCCTATCGCCCAGGCCGAACGCGGACAAGACGAGCCTCTACGACCAAAGTCTTAGCCCGACGATTTGACAGGTCATTGATCGACTTTTAACCTGAGCCGGCAACTTTGTAAATTGGTCTTACCAATTAATCCATGCCGATAACAAGAACGAGTCGTCGAGGTCACGCCATGAACCCCCATAGCGCCGCACGTCTGCCCGCCACCGCTTCGTCCCCACTGCGCCGCGTGCGCCTCGCCGCGGAGTGAGCCCCATGTCCAACGGAATTCTCGCCCTGCTGGCGTTCTCCCCCATCCTGCTGGCCGCCGTGCTGCTGATCGGCCTGCGCTGGCCGGCCAAGCACGCCATGCCGCTGGTCTACCTGATCACTGCCGCGGTCGGCCTGTTCGCCTGGGACATGAGCTTCAACCGCGTGCTGGCCTCGACCCTGCAGGGCCTGCTGATCACCCTCGGCCTGCTGTGGATCATCTTCGGCGCCATCCTGCTGCTCAACACCCTCAAGCATTCCGGCGGCATCACCGCGATCCGCGCCGGGTTCGCCACCATCAGCCCCGACCGGCGCATCCAGGCGATCATCATCGCCTGGCTGTTCGGCTGCTTCATCGAGGGCGCCTCCGGCTTCGGCACCCCGGCCGCCATCGCCGCGCCGCTGCTGGTGGCCATCGGCTTCCCGGCCATGGCCGCGGTGCTGATGGGCATGCTGGTGCAGAGCACGCCAGTGTCCTTCGGCGCGGTCGGCACGCCGATCATCGTCGGCGTCAACACCGGCCTGGACACCGCCAGCATCGGCGCGCAGCTGCTCGAGCAGGGCTCGAGCTGGGCGCAGTTCCTGCAGCTGATCACCAGCCAGGTGGCGATCATCCATGCCACCGTCGGCGTGGTCATGCCGCTGGTGATGGCGATGATGCTGACCCGCTTCTTCGGTCAGGAGAAAAGCTGGAAGGCCGGCCTGGAAGTGCTGCCGTTCGCGATCTTCGCCGGCCTCGCCTTCGTCCTGCCCTACGCCGCCACCGGCGTGTTCCTCGGCCCGGAATTCCCCTCGCTGCTCGGCGGACTGATCGGCTTGGCCATCGTCACCAGCGCCGCCCGCTTCGGCTTCCTGGTACCTAAGACCACCTGGGATTTCGCCCCGGCCGACAAGTGGCCGAGCGAATGGCTGGGCAGCGTCGAGATGAAGCTGGACGAGCTCACCGCCAAGCCGATGAGCGCCCTGCGCGCCTGGTTGCCCTACGTGCTGGTCGGCGTGCTGCTGGTGATCAGCCGGGTGTTCCCGGAGGTCGGCAATGCGCTCAAGGCGGTGGTGGTGAACTTCCCCGACCTGCTCGGCGAGGCCGGCATCGGCGCCAACTTCCAACCGCTGTACCTGCCGGGCGGCATTCTGGTCGCCGTGGTGCTGGCCACCTTCTTCCTGCACGGCATGAAGCTGCGCGAACTCACCGCCGCGGTGAAGGAGTCGTCCAGCGTGCTGCTCAGCGCCGGCTTCGTGCTGCTGTTCACCGTGCCGATGGTGCGCATCCTGATCAACTCCGGAGTCAATGGCGCCGAGCTGGCCAGCATGCCGATCCTCATGGCGCGCTGGGTGGCCGACAGCGTCGGCGGCATCTACCCGCTGCTGGCGCCGAGCATCGGTGCCCTGGGCGCCTTCATCGCCGGTTCCAACACGGTGAGCAACATGATGTTCAGCCAGTTCCAGTTCGGCGTGGCCAGCAGCCTGGGCATCTCCGGCGCGCTGATCGTCGCCGTGCAGGCCATCGGCGCCGCCGCCGGCAACATGGTGGCGATCCACAACGTGGTGGCGGCCTCGGCCACGGTCGGCCTGCTCGGCCGCGAGGGCAGCACCCTGCGCAAGACCATCTGGCCGACCCTGTACTACGTGTTCTTTACTGGAGTCATCGCGATGGTGGCGATCTATGCCCTGGGCGTCAGCGACCCGCTGATCGCCCACTGACCGCCGCCGCCCCGCGCGCCCCGACCCTTCGGGGCGCGCGTATTACGGCCCCACGCCCCCCCTTTTCAGCACAGGATGAGTTCATGATCATTTCTGCCTCCACCGACTACCGCGCCGCCGCGCAGCGCAAGCTGCCGCCCTTCCTGTTCCACTACCTCGACGGCGGCGCCTACGCCGAGCACACCCTGCGGCGCAACGTCGCCGACCTGGCCGACATCGCCCTGCGCCAGCGGGTGCTCAAGGACATGTCGGCGCTGGATCTGTCCACCGAGCTGTTCGGCGAGCAGCTGGCAATGCCGGTGGCCCTGGCCCCGGTCGGCCTGACCGGCATGTACGCGCGGCGCGGCGAGGTGCAGGCGGCCAAGGCGGCGGCGGCCAAGGGCATTCCCTTCACGATGTCCACCGTGTCGGTGTGCCCGATCGAGGAGGTGGCGCCGGCCATCGACCGGCCCATGTGGTTCCAGCTCTACGTGCTGAAGGACCGCGGCTTCATGAAGAACGTGCTGGAGCGGGCCAAGGCCGCCGGCGTCAGCACCCTGGTGTTCACCGTCGACATGCCGGTGCCCGGGGCGCGCTACCGCGACGCCCACTCCGGCATGAGCGGCCCCAACGCGCCGCTGCGGCGCATGCTGCAGGCCATGACCCACCCGAGCTGGGCGCTCGACGTCGGCCTGCTGGGCAAGCCGCACGACCTGGGCAATATCTCCGCCTACCGCGGCAACCCCACCGGCCTGGCCGACTACATCGGCTGGCTGGGCGCCAACTTCGACCCGTCGATTTCCTGGAAGGATCTGCAGTGGATCCGCGACTTCTGGGAAGGGCCGATGGTGATCAAGGGCATCCTCGACGCCGACGACGCCCGCGATGCAGTCAAGTTCGGCGCCGACGGCATAGTGGTGTCCAACCACGGTGGTCGCCAGCTCGACGGCGTGCTGTCCAGCGCCCGCGCCCTGCCGGCCATCGCCGATGCGGTCAAGGGCGAGCTGAAGATCCTCGCCGACTCCGGCATCCGCACCGGTCTGGACGTGGTGCGCATGCTCGCCCTCGGCGCCGACAGCGTGCTGCTCGGCCGCGCCTTCGTCTACGCCCTGGCCACCGCCGGCGGCGCCGGGGTGAGCAACCTGCTGGAGCTGATCGAGAAGGAAATGCGCGTGGCCATGGTGCTCACCGGTGCCAAGTCGATCGCCGAGATCAACCGCGACTCGCTGGTCAGGGAGCGCTAGGCCATGGGCGCCGCACAGGGGATCGCAAGCGTCGCCTCGGCCACCCTGCTGGCACAGCTGCGCCAGGTGGTGGGCGAGGCCCACGTGCTGACCGACGAGCAGGCCACCCGGCGCTTTCGCAAGGGCCACCGCAGCGGCCAGGGCGCCGTCCTGGCGGTGGTGCGCCCCGGCTCGCTGCTGGAGCAATGGCGGGTGCTGCAGGCGGCGGTGGCGGCCGACCGCATCGTCATCATGCAGGCGGCCAACACCGGCCTGACCGGCGGCTCGACCCCGGACGGCGACGACTACGACCGCGAGATCGTGCTGATCAGCACCCTGCGCATCGCCGGCGTGCAGCTGATCAACGACGGCGCGCAGGTGGTGTGCCTGCCCGGCGCCACCCTCGACCGCCTGGAACAAGCGCTGGCGCCGCTCAACCGCGAGCCGCATTCGGTGATCGGCTCGTCCTGCATCGGCGCCTCGGTGCTCGGCGGCATCTGCAACAACTCCGGCGGCGCCCTGGTGCGCCGCGGCCCGGCCTATACCGAGCTGGCGCTGTACGCCCAGGTGCGGGACGACGGCACGCTGCAGCTGGTCAATCACCTGGGCATCGAGCTGGGCGACAACCCCGAGGAAATCCTCACCCGCCTGCAGAACGGCGACTACGGTCCGCAACAGATCCGCAACGAGGCGACTGCCAAGGCTTCCGACGCGCGCTACGGCGAACACGTGCGCGACGTCGATGCCGACACCCCGGCACGCTTCAACGCCGACCCCTCGCGGCTGTTCGAGGCCTCCGGCTCGGCCGGCAAGCTGTGCCTGTTCGCCGTGCGCCTGGACACCTTCCCCAAGGAGCCGAGCACGGTGTTCTATATCGGCAGCAACGACCCGCAGGATCTCACCGAAGTGCGCCGCCACCTGCTCACCCACCTGCCGCGCCTGCCGATCGCCGGCGAGTACATCCACCGCACCGCCTTCGATATCGGCGAGAAGTACGGCAAGGACAGCTTCCTGGTGATCGACAAGTTCGGCACCGCCAGGGTGCCGGCCGCCTTCGCTCTGAAGAGCCGCATCGACGGCTTCTTCGAACGCTTCGGCCTGCGCGGGGTGACCGATCGCGTGCTGCAGGCGGCGATGAACCTGCTGCCCAGCCACCTGCCCAAGCGCATGCGCGAATACCGCGAGCGCTACGAGCATCACCTGCTGCTGCGGGTGTCCAACGACACCCTGGAGCAGACCCGCGCCTTTCTCGCCGAGTACTTCGCCGGCAGCACCAGCGGCGCCTACTTCGAGTGCGACGCCGAGGAGGGGCGCAAGGCCTTCCTCCACCGCTTCGCCATAGCCGGCGCGGCGATCCGCTACCGCGAGGCGCACCGCGGCAGCGTGGAAGACATAGTCGCGCTGGATATCGCCCTGCGCCGCAACGACCGCGACTGGGTCGAAAAATTGCCCGCCGAGCTGGAACAGCAGATCGTGCACAAGCTCTACTACGGGCATTTCTTCTGCCACGTGTTCCACCAGGACTACATCGTCAAGAAGGGCGTCGACCCGCTGGCGATGGAGCACCGCATGTGGGCGCTGCTGGACGAGCGCCGTGCCGAGTACCCGGCCGAGCACAACGTCGGCCACCTGTACGTGGCCAAACCGGCGCTGGCCGGCTTCTACCGCGAACTCGACCCGACCAACAGCTTCAACCCCGGCATCGGCCATACCTCGAAGCAGAAGCACTGGGGTGGCTGCTGCGGAAAGGAGCATTGAGCCTAGGGTGGATCACGCTTCATCGATCCACCATTTCGGCGGACGCAAAAGGCGACATCCGCTCCTACATAAGATCGTGCCCCCCGAAACGACAAGGCCCGCCAATTTGGCGGGCCTTGTTTTTACATCGAGCGCAATCAGGCGAAGACGATCTCCTCGCCCTCCACCTTGGCATGCACCAGCGCACCCGGAGCGAAGGCGCCGGCGAGGATCTGCTGCGCCAGCGGGTTCTCGATCCAGCGCTGGATCGCCCGCTTCAGCGGCCGCGCACCGTAGACCGGGTCGTAGCCGACGGCGATCAGCTTGTCGAGCGCCTCCGGCGTCAGTTCCAGGCTCAGCTCACGCTCGGCCAGGCGGCCACGCAGGCGTTTGAGCTGGATCTCGGCGATGCCGGCGATCTGCTCGCGGCCCAGCGGCTCGAACACCACCACCTCGTCGATACGGTTGATGAACTCGGGGCGGAAATGGCTGCTCACCGCATCCATCACCGCCGCGCGCTGCGCCTCGCGGTCGCCGACCAGCTCCTGGATCTGCGCCGAGCCGAGGTTGGAGGTCATGACTATCACGGTGTTCTTGAAGTCCACGGTGCGCCCGTGGCTGTCGGTCAGGCGGCCGTCTTCGAGCACCTGCAGCAGCACGTTGAACACGTCCGGGTGGGCCTTCTCCACCTCGTCCATCAGCACCACCGAGTAAGGTTTGCGGCGCACCGCCTCGGTCAGGTAACCGCCCTCTTCATAGCCGACATAGCCGGGCGGCGCACCGATCAACCGCGCCACGCTGTGCTTCTCCATGAACTCGGACATGTCGATGCGCACCAGCGCCTCCTCGGTGTCGAAGAGAAACTCGGCCAGCGCCTTGCACAGCTCGGTCTTGCCCACCCCGGTGGGGCCGAGGAAGAGGAAGGAGCCGCTCGGCCGGTTGGGGTCGGCCAGCCCCGCACGGGAACGGCGCACGGCGTTGGCCACGGCCACCACGGCCTCGTCCTGGCCGATCACCCGCTGGTGCAGCAGGCCTTCCATCTTCAGCAGTTTCTCGCGCTCGCCCTCGAGCATCTTGCTCACCGGGATGCCGGTCCACTTCGACACCACCTCGGCGATTTCTTCGTCGGTGACCTTGTTGCGCAGCAGCTGGTTCTCGCTCTTGCCGTGCTGATCGACCATCTGCAGGCTGCGCTCCAGGTCGGGGATGATGCCGTACTGCAGCTCGGCCATGCGCTGCAGGTCGGACTTGCGCCGCGCCGCCTCGAGGTCGGCCTTGGCCTGCTCGATCTTCTGCTGGATCTGCGCCGAGCCCTGCACCTCGGCCTTCTCCGACTTCCAGATTTCCTCCAGGTCGGCGTATTCGCGCTCCAGCTTGGCGATGTCCTCCTCCAGCTTGACGAAGCGCTTCTTGGTGGCCTCGTCCTCTTCCTTCTTCAGCGCCTCGCGCTCGATCTTCAGCTGGATCAGGCGGCGATCCAGACGGTCGAGGGCCTCCGGCTTGGAGTCGATCTCCATGCGGATGCGGCTGGCGGCCTCATCCACCAGGTCGATGGCCTTGTCCGGCAGCTGGCGGTCGGTGATATAGCGATGGCTGAGCTTGGCCGCGGCGATGATCGCGCCGTCGGTGATGGTCACGCCGTGGTGCACCTCGTAGCGCTCCTTGAGGCCACGCAGGATGGCGATGGTGTCCTCCTCGGAGGGCTCGTCCACCAGCACCTTCTGGAAGCGCCGTTCCAGCGCGGCGTCTTTCTCGATGAACTGGCGGTACTCGTCCAGGGTGGTGGCGCCGACGCAGTGCAGCTCGCCGCGCGCCAGCGCCGGCTTGAGCATGTTGCCGGCGTCCATGGCGCCCTCGGCCTTGCCGGCGCCGACCATGGTGTGCAGCTCGTCGATAAACAGGATGATCCGCCCTTCCTGCTTGGACAGCTCGCCCAGCACCGCCTTGAGGCGCTCCTCGAACTCGCCGCGGAACTTGGCCCCGGCGATCAGCGAGCCCATGTCCAGCGACAGCAGGCGCTTGTCCTTGAGCCCGTCGGGCACTTCACCGTTGATGATGCGCTGGGCCAGGCCCTCGGCGATGGCGGTCTTGCCCACGCCGGGCTCGCCGATCAGCACCGGGTTGTTCTTGGTGCGGCGCTGCAGCACCTGGATGGTGCGGCGGATCTCGTCGTCGCGGCCGATCACCGGATCGAGCTTGCCCTCCTCGGCACGCTTGGTCAGGTCGACGGTGTACTTGTCCAGCGCCTGGCGCGACTCCTCGACGTTGGGGTCGTTGACCGCCTGGCCGCCGCGCAGGTTGGCGATGGCGTTCTCCAGGGCCTTCTTCGACACGCCCTGGGCCAGCAGCAGCTTGCCCAGCTTGGTGTTCTCGTCCATCGCCGCGAGCAGCACCAGCTCGCTGGAGATGAACTGGTCGCCGCGCTGCTGCGACAGGCGGTCGGCCTGGTTGAGCAGGCGCGCCAGGTCCTGCGACAGGTTGATGTCGCCGGTGGGGTTCTGCAGCTTGCCCAGGTGGTCGAGTTCGCGGGTCAGACCCTGGCGCAGGCTGGCGATGTCGAAGCCCACCTGCATCAGCAGCGGCTTGATCGAACCGCCCTGCTGCTCCAGCAGCGCCTGCAGCAGGTGCAGCGGCTCGATGGCGGCGTGATCCATGCCCACGGCCAGGGACTGGGCATCGGAGAGGGCAAGTTGCAACTTGCTGGTCAAACGATCGATACGCATAGATGTCCTTCCTTCTAGAAAAGCGGGCCGGGACCACAATCCCCGAATACAGAAACCCGCCGAGATGAAGACTAGATGAGGACGATTACGCCGTATTCAAGCCGGGACGCCTTGATCCAGGTCAGCGCCAGGTCACCTGCTGCTCCAGCGGAAAGCGCAGGCGCGGGTTGTACACGCCCTTCTCGCCCTGGCGACCTACCGCCAGCAGCATGATCGGAATGGCCTGGCGCGGAATCTCCAGCACCCGGCGCAGGCGCACCTCGTCGAAGCCCTCCATCGGGCAGGTGCCGTAGCCGTGACTGTGGAACGCCAGCATCAGATTCTGCGCCGCCAGGGCGGTGGACTTGGCCGCCCACAGGCGCATCTCGGCGCGGCTGTTGGGCCTGCGCATCAGCGGCTTGCGCAGCGCCAGCAGGCGCACCAGCTGGCGCTTGAACAGGCCGAGCAGGCCCAGCGGGCCCTGGTTGTACTGGAACGGCGCGGTTTTGCCGTAGAAGTGGCGGATGCGCGCCGGCACCTCGGCTTCCGGCCAGTGCTCGACGATCTGCCGGCAGGCCTGGCGCCAGGTATCCGGGCGCGCCAGCACGGCGACGATCAGCGGCGCGCGGGCGGCGTGCTGGCTCATGCACACCGGGTGCAGCTGCGCCAGCAGCGCCGGCTCGCGGATCACCTGAAAACTCCAGGGCTGCAGGTTGCAGGAGTTCGGCGCCAGCATCGCCAGCTCCAGGCAGTCGCGGATCACCGCCTCCGGCACCGGCTCGGCGGTGAAACGGCGCACCGCGCGACGGCTTTCGATCAGCGCGCGCAGGGCGGCCGGCGAGGCCATGGCCTCGTCGGGGTCGCGGGGGAAACTGGTCATGGACGGACTCCTCGGCAGATCGCTCGATTAAGCCGCCGGGAGGAGCGGGGAACAAGGCTGGCCGTCGAAACGGCCGGCGGATTGGCCGATTCGCCGTTACAGGCCGAGTGCCTTCTCGATGGCCTGCATCAGCGCCGGATCGTCCGGCGCGGTGCGCGGCGAGAAGCGCGCCAGCACCCGGCCGTCCTGGCCGACCAGGAACTTCTCGAAATTCCAGGTGATGTCGCCGGGAAACTCCGCGCCTTCGCCGGCCAGCAGGCGATACAGTGGGTGGCGGCCGGGGCCGTTGACCTCCAGCTTGCTGCCCAGGGGAAAGGTCACCCCGTAGTTGAGGCTGCAGAATTCGCGGATCGCCTCCTCGCTGCCCGGCTCCTGCCCGGCGAACTGGTTGCACGGCAGGCCGAGCACGGTGAAGCCCTTGCCCTTGTACTGCTGATGGAGCTTTTCCAGCCCGGCGTACTGCGGAGTCAGGCCGCACTTGGAAGCGACGTTGACCACCAGCACCACCTGGCCCTTGTACGGCGCCAGCGGCAGGTCCTGGCCATCCAGCGCACGCAGGTTGAGATCGTGAAAAGCACTCATGATGGACTTCCTCGACAGATTCGGCGCGACGGCCCACAAGGCGACCAGCGATGGCCTGCGAGCACAAAACACCTGGTGCGTTTTTCGACGCGCCGGCGACGGCCCGCGTGTGGCAGGCAACGCTGGCCTGCGACAAAAAAGGCGCCTATCGGCGCCTTCTTCGCAAGATTCAGCTTAGCAGCGGATCGCCATGATGGAACGACCGGAGGTCGTTTCGGACGATCCGCACGCCCTGCCGATCAGTGGTGGTGACCGCCTTCGCCGTGGATATGGCCGTGGGCCACTTCCTCGGCGCTGGCGTCGCGCACATTGACCACCTTGACCTTGAAGTTCAGGCGCTGGCCGGCCAGCGGGTGGTTGCCGTCGACGGTCACGTCGTCGCCGTCCAGATCGCGAATGGTGACGATCTGCATGCTGCCGTCCGGGCCGGAGGCGTGGAACTGCATGCCCACTTCCAGCTCGTCGACGCCTTCGAACATGGCGCGGCTGAGGGTGGCGACCAGTTCGGCGCTGTATTCGCCGTAGGCCTCTTCCGGCTCGACCGAGACGTCCAGCTCGTCGCCGACCTGCTTGCCGACCAGGGCCTTTTCCAGACCGGCGATGATGTTGCCCGCACCATGCAGATAGACCAGCGGCGCGCCGCCAGCCGAGCTGTCGATCACCTCACCGGCATCGTTGGTCAGGGTATAGTCGATGGAGACGGCCTTGTTGGCGGCGATCAGCATGGGTGAGACCTTTTGCAGAAGAATGATGAACGAGCGAGTTTAACCAAGGCCGCAGGCGAATGCGACCCGAGCCCGGACAAACGGCCGGCGGCAGGGGCGCCGCGCCTGCTTGACTTCCGTCAGGACGAGCACGGCGACTGGGTGGCAGTCTTGTCCTGCGGCCATACTCAGCACCTGCGTCACCGCCCGCCCTGGCAGAATCGCCCCTGGGTGCTCGACCCCGAACAGCGCCAGGCCCGCCTGGGCAGCGCCTTTCCCTGCGGCTGGTGCGCCACGGAGCGGTCGAACGATGATTTCAAGGAAGCCTAAATGCCTGCACGCAATATTCTGGTGATCAACTGCGGCAGTTCGTCGATCAAGTTCGCCCTGGTCAACGAAGCCCAGGAGCCATTCCCCCTGAGCGGCCTGGCCGAGCGCCTGGGCAGCCCGGAGGCGGCCCTGCACTGGCAGCAGGGCGAAACTCGGGACAGCCTGATGATCCCCGGCGCCGACCACCGCCTGGCGCTCTCCCAGCTGCTGCCGCTGGTGCAGCGCGCCGCCGGCGGCGAGCTGCACGGCATCGGCCATCGCGTGGTGCACGGCGGCGAGCGCTTCACCGCCGCCAGCCGGCTGGACGAGATCAGCCTGCTGGCCATCCGCCAGACGGCGCCGCTGGCGCCGCTGCACAACCCGGCCAACCTGCTGGGCATCGAGGCGGCGATGAAGCTGTTCCCCAACCTGGTGCAGGTCGCGGTGTTCGACACCGCCTTCCACCAGACCCTGCCCGAGTACGCCTATCGCTACGCCGTGCCGGAGGCGCTGTACCGCGAGCACGGCGTGCGCCGCTACGGCTTCCACGGCACCAGCCACCGCTACGTCAGCCGCCGCGCCGCGGAACTGGCCGGCCTGGCCGTGGGCGACAGCAGCTGGCTGGTGGCGCACCTGGGCAACGGCTGCTCCACCTGCGCCATAGTCGACGGCCAGAGCCGCGACACCAGCATGGGCCTGACCCCGCTGGAAGGCCTGGTGATGGGCACCCGCAGCGGCGACGTCGATCCCAACCTGCACAGCCACCTGGCGCGCGCCCTGGGCTGGAGCCTGGAGCAGATCGACAGCATGCTCAACAAGGACAGCGGCCTGCTCGGCCTGTCCGGCCTGTCCAACGACATGCGCGCCCTGGAGCAGGCGCGCGAGCAGGGCCATGCCGGCGCCAGCCTGGCCATCGAGGTGTTCTGCTACCGCCTAGCCAAGTCGCTGGCGGCCATGAGCTGCGCCCTGCCGCGGCTGGACGGCCTGGTGTTCACCGGCGGCATCGGCGAGAACTCGCCGCTGATCCGCAGCAAGACCGTCGACCACCTGCGTCTGCTCGGGCTGCACCTGGACCAGCCGGCCAACGCCCGCTGCGTGCGCGGCGCCGCCGGCGCCATCCAAGCCGACGGCAGTCCGCGGGTGCTGGTGGTGCCGACCAACGAGGAACGGCAGATCGCCCTGGACACCCTGGCCCTGCTCGACGCCTGAGCCCGAATCGCCCGTAGGGTTTCGCTGCGCTCAGCGCCCCCATATCTGGAGAGACCATGCATACCTTCTTTATCGCCCCCACCGGTTTCGGCGTCGGCCTCACCTCCATCAGCCTCGGCCTGGTCGGCGCCCTGGAACGCAGCGGCCTCAAGGTCGGCTTCTTCAAGCCGATCGCCCAGCCGCATGCCGGCGACGAGGGCCCGGAGCGCTCCAGCGAGCTGATCGCCCGCACCCATGGCCTCAACTCGCCCAAGCCGCTGTCGCTCGGCCATGTCGAACGCATGCTCGGCGACGGCCAGCTCGACGAATTGCTCGAGGAGATCATCAGCCTCTACCAACGGGCCGCAGTGGACAAGGACGTGGTCATAGTCGAGGGCATGGTGCCGACCCGTCACGCCAGCTACGCCGCGCGGGTCAACTTCCACCTGGCCAAGAGCCTGGACGCCGACGTGATCCTGGTCAGCGCGCCGGAGGACGAGAGCCTCACCGAGCTGTCCGACCGCATCGAGATCCAGGCCCAGCTGTTCGGCGGGCCGAAGGACCCCAAGGTGCTCGGCGTGATCCTCAACAAGGTACGCAGCGAACAGGGCGTGGCGGCCTTCGCCGAACGCCTGCAGGAACTCTCGCCGCTGCTCAAGACCGCCGACTTCCGCCTGCTCGGCTGCATCCCCTGGCAGGAGGAGCTCAACGCGCCGCGCACCAAGGACGTCGCCGAACTGCTCGGCGCGCGCATCCTCAACGCCGGCGAGTACGAGCAGCGGCGCATGCTGAAGATCGTGCTCTGTGCCCGCGCCGTGGCCAACAGCGTGCAGCTGCTCAAGCCCGGCACCCTGGTGGTGACCCCGGGCGACCGCGACGACATCATCCTCTCCGCCGCGCTGGCGGCGATGAACGGCGTGCCACTGGCCGGCCTGCTGCTGTGCAGCGACTTCGCCCCCGACCCGCGCATCATGGAGCTGTGCCGCGGCGCCCTGGCCAGCGGCCTGCCGGTGATGACGGTGGGCACCGGCTCCTATGACACCGCCACCAACCTCAACCGCCTGAACAAGGAAATCCCGGTGGACGACCGCGAGCGCGCGGAGAAGGTCGCCGACTTCGTCGCCGGGCATATCGACCACGACTGGCTGGCCACCCGCTGCGGCACGCCGCGCGAGCTGCGCCTGTCGCCGCCGGCGTTCCGCTACCAGCTGGTGCAGCGGGCCAAGGCCGCGGCCAAGCGCATCGTCCTGCCCGAGGGCAGCGAGCCGCGCACCGTGCAGGCGGCGGCGATCTGCCAGGCGCGCGGCATCGCCCGCTGCGTGCTGCTGGCCAAGCCCGACGCCGTCCATGCCGTCGCCCGCGCTCAGGGCATCGAGCTGCCGGCGGGCCTGGAGATTCTCGACCCGGACCTGATCCGCGGGCGCTACGTCGAACCCATGGTCGAGCTGCGCAAGGGCAAGGGCCTCAACGCGCCGATGGCCGAGGCGCAACTGGAGGATACGGTGGTGCTGGGCACCATGATGCTGGCCCTGGACGAGGTGGACGGCCTGGTCTCCGGCGCCATCCACACCACCGCCAACACCATCCGCCCGGCGCTGCAGCTGATCAAGACCGCGCCGGGCTACAACCTGGTGTCCTCGGTGTTCTTCATGCTGCTGCCGGATCAGGTGCTGGTCTACGGCGACTGCGCGGTGAACCCCGACCCCAACGCCGAACAACTGGCCGAGATCGCCCTGCAGAGCGCCGACTCGGCGCAGGCCTTCGGCATCACCCCGCGGGTGGCCATGCTCAGCTACTCCACCGGCGACTCCGGCAGCGGCGAGGAGGTGGAGAAGGTGCGCGCCGCCACCCGCCTGGCCCGCGAGATGCGCCCCGACCTGCTGCTCGACGGCCCCTTGCAGTACGACGCCGCCGCCATCGACAGCGTCGGCCGGCAGAAGGCACCGAACAGCCCGGTGGCCGGGCGTGCCACGGTGTTCGTGTTTCCCGACCTGAACACCGGCAACACCACCTACAAGGCGGTGCAGCGCAGCGCCGACTGCATCAGCGTCGGCCCCATGCTGCAGGGTCTGCGCAAGCCGGTGAACGACCTGTCGCGCGGCGCCCTGGTCGACGACATCGTCTACACCATCGCGCTAACCGCGATCCAGGCGGCTAACCTGCCGAACTGAAGCGCCAGGCACGGACACAAGGGTGCGCCGGAATGGATGGCAGGCATCGGCCGGTACAGCCGGTGCGCGCGGCGCACCCTGCGAACCGACGCAACCTGCCGGCCACCACTGGCACTTGCAGGTCAGTGTACAGACGTTAACCTTGTCAGCCGATACACCTGCGCAGGGATAGTCGCAGCCGTTTCGTACCGCCCCGGGGCCGACAGAAGCCCCTTGTCAGAAGGCCTCCTTTGCATGCTGCACTTCCTCCCCGCGCCGCTTCGCGGCCTGCTCGCCGGCCTGCTGCTGGCGCTCAACACCCTGTTCTGGTGCTGGCCCTTGTTCTTTGTAGCCCTGCTCAAGCTGTTGCTGCCCTTCGCCCCGCTACAACGCGCGCTGCGCTTCGTCATGCACGGCATCGCCGAGGCCTGGATCGGCGTCAACAAGTGGTGGATGCGCCTGGTCGGCCGCATCCACTGGGACGTGCAAGGCCTGGAGCGCTTCGACACCCGCCACTCCTACCTGGTGACCAGCAACCACCAGAGCTGGGTCGACATCCTGGTGCTGCAGTACATCCTCAACCGCCGCCTGCCGCTGCTGAAGTTCTTCCTCAAGCAGGAGCTGATCTGGGTGCCAGTGATCGGCCTGTGTTGGTGGGCGCTGGAATTCCCCTTCATGAAGCGCTTCAGCAAGGAATACCTGGCCAAGCACCCGGAGAAGCGCGGCCAGGACCTGGCCACCACCCGCCGTGCCTGCGAACGCTACAAGAGCAACCCGGTGGCGGTGTTCAACTTCCTCGAGGGCACCCGCCTGACCGCAGCCAAGCATGCCCAGCAGAACTCGCCGTTCCGCCACCTGCTCAAGCCCAAGGCCGGCGGCATCGCCTTCGTCCTCGACGCCATGGGCGAGCAGCTGCACAGCATCGTCAACGTCACCATCCACTACCCGCACGGCGTGCCCGGCTTCTGGGACCTGCTCTGCGGCCGTCTCGACGCGGTGCACGTGCGCTTCCAGCAGGTGCAGATCCCGCGCGAGTTCATCGGCCGCAACTACGACCAGGACGAGGCCTACCGCCTGGCGTTCCAGCAGTGGGTCAACCAGCTGTGGGAAGAAAAGGACGCCGAACTGGCGAGCCTGCACCAAGCGACTTGAAGTCACGCCAGCCCCTGAGGTTCGCGGCGCCCCCTACAGGCCATCGTCCGCTGCGGGCGGGGCGCCGCGCGACAGCGGCAGGCTGGCCCAGTCCAGCTGCGCCGGCACCTGCAGCGCGGCCTCGGCGGCGATACCCGGCGCCACCAGAAAGCCCTGCATGATGCTGCAGCGGTGGCGCACCAGCCAGTCGCGCTGGGCCTGGGTTTCCACCCCTTCGGCGATCACCTCCAGACCGAGGTGATGGCCGAGGTCGATGATGGTGCTGACCACCGCGGCGTCGCGCGGCGAATCGAGCATGTTGGCGACGAACAGGCGGTCGATCTTCAGCGTATCCAGCTCGAAATGGCGCAGGTAGGCCAGCGACGAATAGCCGGTGCCGAAGTCGTCGATGGCGATCTTCACCCCCAGCTGGCGCAGCTGGCGCAGCTGCGCCTGGGTCAGCTCCAGGTCCTGCATCAGCGCGCTCTCGGTCACCTCCACTTCCAGCTGGCGCGGCTGCAGGCCGTGGGCTTCGAGCACCCGCTGCAGGTCGTTGACCAGCTGCGGCATGCCGAACTGCACCGGACTGACGTTGATGCTGAGCACCAGTTCGTCGCCGAACTGGCGACTGAAGCCAGCCAGCTGGCGCGCCCCTTCGCGGAAGATCCAGTCGCCCAGGCGATTGATCAGGCGGGTCTCTTCCAGCAGCGGGATGAACACGTTGGGCGCCACGGTGCCGGCGACCCGGTGCTGCCAGCGCAGTAGCGCCTCGAAGCCGCGCAGCCGGCCGGTCTCCAGATACACCTGGGGCTGGTAGACCAGCACGAAATCGTCGTTCTCGATGGCGTGGCGCAGGCTCTCCTCGAGCATCAGCCGCGAGCGCGCGCGACCGTTCATCTCCGGGGAGAAGAAGCGGTACTGCTGACGCCCGGCACGCTTGGCCTCGTACATGGCCATGTCGGCGGCGCGCAGCAGGCCCTCGACGCTCTGCCCGCACTCGGGAAAGCAGGCGATGCCGACGCTGGCGCCAAGGGTGAAGTCGACGCCGTCGAGGTGATGGCGCACCGAGACCAGCTCGATCAGCTTCTCCGCGACCCGCGCCGCATCCTCGGGGTGGCCGAGGTTGTCGAGCAGCGCGGTGAACTCGTCGCCGCCGATGCGCGCCAGGCTGTCGTAGGGGCGCAGGCAGGCCTTGAGCTGTTCGCCGACGCGGCGCAGCAGCTGGTCACCGGCGTCGTGGCCGAGCGAATCGTTGATCCGTTTGAAGCCGTCCAGGTCGAGGTAGAGCACGGCGAGGCGCTGGCCGCTGCGCTCGATACGCGCCAGCGCCGACTCCAGCGCGCGGTGGAAGCCGCGGCGGTTGAGCAGGCCGGTCAGCGCGTCGGTGACTGCCTGCGACTCCAGCTGCGCGTGCAGGTTGCGCACCACCGACATGTCCAGGGCGATCACCACCATGGCGTGCTGCAGGCGCGGCAGCGGCGAACAGGACAGCGCCACCGGCAGCACGCCGCCGGCGAGGGTGCGCAGGCTGGCCTCGTGCACCCGGTAGGTGGCCTCGCGCTTCCAGTGGCGGTAGAACTCCGACTGCTGCCAGTCGCCCTCGACCTGCGGGCTGTGCAGGAAGGCCAGCAGTTCGGAGCCCTCCAGGTCGGCGACCTCGCCCTGGAGCATCTGCGCCATGGCCGGGTTGGCGAACTGGATGCGGCCGTCCTCGCCGACCACCATGATGCCCTCGGCGGCGTTGTTCAGCACCGAGGCGTTGAATGCCCGCGCGCGGTCGAGCTGCTGGCTCAGTTGCTGCAGCTCGCTGCGGTTGCGCTCGTGATCCAGCAGACTGTGGATCTTGTGCCGCAGCACCGTGGGGTCGAACGGTTTGAGCACGAAATCCACTGCGCCACTGTTGTAGCCGCGTAGCACCGCGTCCTGGGTCTGGGCGATGGCGGAGACGAAGATGATCGGGGTGAAACGGGTGCGCGGGTTGCCGCGCATCAGCCGGGCCACCTCGAAGCCGTCCATCCGCGGCATCTGCACGTCGAGCAGCACCAGGCCGACGTCCTCTTCCAGCAGGCAGAGCAGCGCCTGCTCGCCCGAGTTCACGCAACGCAGCTGCCAGTCGCCGTCGTCGAGCAGGGCCTGCATGGCCTCGAGATTCTCCGCGCGGTCGTCCACCACCAGCAGGATCTGCGTTCCCTGCTCGGCGTCGATCTTGGTCTGCGCCTTGGCCATGCTACCTCCTGTGTCCTTTTGGCCTTGCACTGAACTCCTGCCTCTCAGGTTAGATCATTGCCGGCCAGCGGCAGTGCGATAGGCGTGAGCCAGCGCTCCAGCAGGGCCAGCAGCTCGTCGCGCTTGATCGGCTTGGCCATGTAGTCGTCGGCTCCGGCGGTGATGCATTTCTCGCGGTCGCCCTTCATCGCGTGGGCGGTCAGGGCGATGATCGGCAGGCTGCAGCCGTGCTCCTGCTTGAGCAGGCGGGTGGCGGTGTAGCCATCCATGGTCGGCATGGCCATGTCCATCAGGATCAGGTCGAACGGCTCGCGCTGGTAGCAGGCGATGGCTTCGACGCCGTCCTTGGCCGCGGTCACGCGCAGGCCGACTTCATCGAGCAGCGCGCTTAAGGCGTAGACGTTGCGCATGTCGTCGTCGACCAGCAGGATGCGCCGCCCCTCCAGTGGATTGACGCGGCGCCGGCCCTGGTCGGGGCCGCGCACCTCGTCGAGAAAGCCCTGCACGGCCTGATCCAGCGCGGCGGTGTCGTCGCCGTGCTTGCGCACCACCACCGCGCTGTAACGGCGCAGGCGCTGCAGGCTCTGCAGGGTGACGTCGACCCCGGTGTTGATCACCACCCGCAGGCCCTGCAGCGGGCGCAGCTGGTTGAGGCTGTCGAGCAGGGCGAAGCCGTCCTGGTCGGGCAGGTCCAGGTCGATCACCAGGGCACTGAACTGGCCGCCGGCATAGGCGGCGCGGGCCTGCTCGGCGCTGGCGCAGGCGGTCACCGCGAAGCCCAGCTGGCTCAGGTGCTCGCGGTAGTGTTCGCGCTCGATCTCGACGTCCTCTACCAGCAGCAGCGCCTGATCCGCCGACTGGCCGTGCTGCAGGTCGAGGAACACCTGCTCCAGCTCTTCGCGGTCGATCGGCTTGACCAGGTAGCGCGTGCCATCGTCGTTCCAGCCAGCCGGCTGCGGCACGCAGGAGATGATGTGCACCGGCGTGTGGCGATGGCCGACCTGGCCGCGCAGGCGGCGGAACAGCTGCCAGCCGCTGATGTCCGGCAGCAGGATGTCGAGGATCACCGCGTTGAACGGTTCATGCTGTAGCAGGTTCAGCGCCTGCAGGCCGGTGCGGCAGTGCACGCTGGAAAAGCCGTGGCCGTGGGCCGCCTCGGCGATCACCGCGGCGAAGTTGGCGTCGTCCTCGACGATCAGCAGCGGCGGCCCTTCGCCGCCGCGCTGCGGCCCCTCGAGCGGCGCTTCGGCGCTGGCCGGCGCGCTCTGCACCGGCAGGCGCACGCTGAACACCGAGCCCTGCCCCGGCGCGCTGTGCAGGCTGATGTCGCCGTCCATCGCCAGCACCAGCTGGCGGGTGATGGCCAGGCCCAGGCCGGTGCCGCCGAAGCGCCGGCTGGTGGAGCCGTCGATCTGCTGGAAGGCCTGGAAGATCTGCTCGTGCTGCGCCGGGTCGATGCCGATGCCGGTGTCGCGCACGCTGAAGCTGAGCAGCTCGCGACCGTCGTCCAGGCGTTCCTCCCAGCTCACGGTGAGGCTGACCTCGCCCTGCTCGGTGAACTTCAGCGCGTTGGACAGCAGGTTGCGCAGGATCTGGTGCAGGCGCACGCGGTCGGTGTGAATCACCCGCGGCACCCCAGCGTCGAGCTGGGTATGCAGGCGCAGGCCCTTGAGCTCGGCCATCGGCCGCAGGCTGGCGTCCAGTTCGACCAGCACGTCCTGCATGTTCAGCGGCTCCAGTTTGAGCTGCATGCGCCCGGACTCGACCTTGGCCAGGTCCAGCACGTCGTTGATCAGCTGCAGCAGGTCGCTGCCGGCGCGGTGGACGATATCGGCGTGCTTGGCCTGCTTCTCGGTAAGGTTGCCGGCCAGGTTCTGCCGCAGCTGGTCGCTCAGGATCAGGATGCTGTTGAGCGGCGTGCGCAGCTCGTGGGACATGTTGGCGAGGAACTCGGACTTGTAGCGGTTGGCCAGCAGCAGCTGCTCGGCCTGCTCGCGCAACTTGTGCTCGGCCGCCTTGCGCTCGCTGATGTCGATGATCACCGCCTGCACCAGGGTCTCGCTGCCGCTGCGGATCGGCGACAGGCCCACCTCCAGGGGGATCATCCGCCCTTCGCGGTGCTGGCCGAACAGCTCGCGGTTGCCGCCCATGCGCCGCGGTTCCGGCAGCGCCTGGTAGCCGCGACGCATGGCCACGTGACTGCCGCGCAGGGCGCTGGGCAGGAGCATCTCCACCGGCTCGCCGAGCAGCAGCTGCCGCTCGTAGCCGAACAGCAGTTCGGTCTGGCGGTTGACCATGGCGATGCGACCCAGGCTGTCGACCAGCAGGATGGCGTTGGGCGAGGCCTCGACCACCAGGCGGAAACGTTCCTCGGCGCCCTTGCGCGCGCGCAGGTCGACCAGGTTGAGCAGGTAGTCGGCGTCGCCGCCCTCGCGCAGGCGGCTGAGGCTGAGGCTGACCGGAATCGTCTCGCCGCGCTGGCTGCGCGCCTGCAGCTCGTCGCCCTCGGCCAGCTGCGCCTGCAGCGTCGGCAGCGCATCGACCGCCGGCAGAAAACGCGCCACCGGCTCGCCGAGCAGCGCCGGCGCGGCGCAGTCGAGCAGCTCGGCGGCGCTGCGGTTGGCCATCTCGATGCGCCCGTCGGCGGTGCACAGCAGGGTGGCCACCGGCAGACGTTCGACCAGCAGGCGGAAGCGCTCCTCGCGCTCCTGCAACTTGGCCGCCACCTGCTGGCTGGCGTGCAGCTTGCGGTCGCGCTGATACAGGTAACCACCCACCAGCAGCGCCAGCAGGGCCACCGCCGCCAACCCCAGCCACAGGCCGAGGGTGCTGCCGCGGCCGGCCAGGCCGCGCTCGTACTCGGCGGTGCTGCTGACCTGCAGGCCCCAGGTGCGGCCGTACAGCGACAGCTCCAGGCTGCGCTGGAAGCGCGGTTGCCAGTCGGCGCGCGGCGCATCGCCGCTGAGCAGCATGGCGTCCGGCTCCTGCAGGTCCTTGAGGGCGATATCGAAGCGGCGGCTCTGCGGGCCGAGGATGCCTTCCATCAGATCCTGGCTGCGGAAGGCGCCATGGACCGTGCCGAGCAGGGCCTCGCGACGCTCCTGCGGCGTGCTCAAGGGCATGCCCGGGCGGAACACCGGAAGAAACAGCAGCACCCCGCCCTGCACGTCGACCTGGGTTTCCTGACGCAGGATCAGCGGCGCGCTGAGGGTCGCCTCGCCGCTGTCGATGGCGCGCTCGATGGTGCTCAGGCGCGCCGGCTCGGTGAGCATGTCGAAGCCCAGCACCCGGCGGTTGCGCCAGTCCAGCGGGCTGACGTAGCCGATCAGCAGGTACTGCTCGCGTTCGCCGGCGGGGAACATCTGGTAGTCGAGGCGCTGCTGTGCCTGCAGTTCGGCCAGGTAGTCGGCCAGTTGCGCGCGGCCCAGGTAGCGCGACCAGGCCAGGGCCTGGATGCCGGGATAGCGATCCTGCAGCTGCAGCTGGTCGAGGGCGCGATCCCACTCCACCTGCGACACCGCATCGCTGCCGGTCATCAGCCCGGAGACGCCGCGCAGCACCATCTCGTAGGCCTGCATTCGCGCCAGTACACGCTGGCCGACGTCCTGCGCCTCGAGCAAGAAGCGCTGCTCGCTGTCCTCGCGCTCGCGGCTCTGCATCAGCTGCCACTGCCAGACGATCAGCGCGCCGAGGCCGAGTAGCAGGCTCAGTGCCACGGCCAGCGGCAGCCAGGGTTTAGGCGCAGGCAAGACAGCTCTGTCGTCCATAGATTCTCCCTCGGTCATCCCGAACCAACGCGCACCAGCAGGCCGACGCGCGGACTTCACAGAACCACAGCAAGCATTCTAGTCAGGTTTTGAATGGCTGGCCTTTTGCCAGAAGAGACACGACAGGCGGTCAGAAAAAGCCCCCGGTCAGGGGGGCTGGATCAGGGCAGAAGATGCCGCCGCTACAGCGGCGCCCGCGTCAGTTCGGGCGCATGTCCATCAGCATGCGCAGGTAGGAGGTCAGGCGCTTGCCGCCGATCACGCCCTGGTAGCCGTGGCTGTCGTACTGCGCGCTCTTGACCAGGTCGACGCGAAAGCGCGGGGTGCGCTCATAGGTGCGGCCCAGGGTGCTGGTGGACTGGCTGTCGAACAGGTCGACGCTGACCTTGACGAACTCCCGCGGATTGCGCCGGCCGTTGGCGCCGCTGTTGTTCGGGCTGCTGAAGATGTCGCCGCTGGCGGTCATGGCCGAACTGTAGTATTCGCGGCCGCGCAGGCTGGTCTTGCCGCTGCCGATGACGAACTGCTGGGTGGCCGGACGGTAGCGGTCGCCGGCGGTCAGGTAGCTGGCCAGCACGTCATACAGGGCATAGCTGCTGCCGCTGCCGCGCTCCTTGTTGCGCAGGTCGAAGACGAACACGCCATTGCTGCCGATCACTTCCATCTCGACCTGGCCCAGGCTGGGGTTGTCCTGCACCAGCAGGGCGGTGTCCTCGTCCACGCCGAAGGCGAACGGCACGTTGCTGTAGTCGGCCAGACGCAGGATCCGGCCCTGGCGGCCGCGCTCGCTGAAGTGGGTGTCGAGCAGGCCATGACCGAAGAAACCGAAGCCGCCCTGCATGTCGTAGGACAGGTCATCGCCGCCCGGGCTGGTATAGACGCCATTGCGCAGCGCGTCATAGCTCTCGCCACCGGTGATCATCGGCCCCTGCACCATGATCGCGGTGCCGGCGCTGGTACCGGCCAGCACGGCGCCATTGGCATGCCGGGCACGGATGGCGGCCAGCGCCGGGCTGTCCTGGCGAGTGCTGGTCTGCAGGGTCTGGGTCAGTCGGCCCTGGTCGCCGCCGCCGAAGAAGAAGCCGGTCATGCCGTTGATCTGCTCGAGCACCTGGGGATTGCTGTTGTTGCCGATGCTGTCCAGGTCGATGGGAATCCACTGGGCATCCTGGGCGCCGTAGGTTTTCAGCAGCGCGGCGTAGAACTCGCCGTTGGCCTGGGAGTTGCGCGCATTGGCGGTGCCGGCATCCGGGTCCTGACTGGGTGGAATGGACGCGGCGGTGATAATGCCGATGCGCGCCTGGCTGCCGCCGGCCAGCTGGATCAGGCGTTGATAGATCGCCGCGTTGTCATCCTTGATGGCGCCACCGATCAACACCAGCGGGCCGCCGGCATGGCCGACCAGGGGTAACAGGGCGAGCAGCAGCAGGGTGCAGCGTAAGACTTTGCCAAGCATCATTGTCGAGTTCTCCGAGACGTGCGCCAGGCGCACTCTTGTTGTGGGTGTTGTGAAACGGGAACTGCCGCAGCGTGGATTTTTTTGTCGAGTGGTGACCTCCAGCTCAGTAAACCGAGAAGTGTTTGAAGTAACGCTGTTCGATGCGCTTGTAGACCCCATTGCTGAGGATCACCGCCAGGGCGCGGTCCAGGCGCTCGCGCAGGGCCGTGTCGCCCTTGCGCACGGCGATGCCCTGGCCCTGACCG
The DNA here is from genome assembly GCF_056676075.1 of Pseudomonas sp. ABa2. Taxonomy (NCBI): domain Bacteria; kingdom Pseudomonadati; phylum Pseudomonadota; class Gammaproteobacteria; order Pseudomonadales; family Pseudomonadaceae; genus Pseudomonas; species Pseudomonas sp. ABa2. The sequence goes on along the minus strand of NZ_CM155239.1, from coordinate 957,414 downwards.
AAGTACTTGGGTGACACCACCTGGTTGCCGACCTGTTCGAAACCCTGGCCCTGGGGCGTGTCGAGAAAGCCGAAGAAGCCGGAGACGGCATCGTCGAGCACCAGATCGATCTGGCCGGCGGCCAGGGCCTGGTACATCAGCGCGGCGGAGTCGAAACGCTGCAACTGGACGTGGGCGGCGTACTTGTCGTCCAGCAGGCGCTCGTAGGTGGTGCCCTGCTGCACGCCAACCCGTTTGCCGGCGATGCGCCGCGGGGTGACGATCACCTCATGGATCAGGCCCTTGCGGGCGAAGAAGTAGGCCGGGGTCTGGGCGTACTTGGCGGTGAAGTCGACCCGTTGCTGGCGCGCCTCGGTGATCGACATGGAAGCCAGAATCAGATCGGCGCGCTGCGCCTCCAGCGCCGGGATCAGATCGTCCCAGGCAAAGCGCAGCAGCTGACACTCCTGCGCCATGGCCTGGCACAGGGCCTGGGCGATATCGACGTTGGAGCCCTTGAGCTGGCCGCTCTCGTCCAGGGTCTCGAAGGGCGGGAACTGGCCTTCCATGGCGATGCGCAAGGGTTGCGCCTGCACACCGAAGGCCAGCCCACAGAACATCAGGAGCAGAACGATACGCATGCTGTAAGTCTCCGCAATGAGCGCTGCACAGGGCCGCTGGAAAAAACGGCACCCGCGGGTGCCGTCAGGTCAAAGGAGCGTGGAGAAGACCTAAAACCTCGGGATTCGCCTGCCCCCGAGATGCAATCGGAGGCGGGCGGCAGCGCCGTTAAAGCAGGCTCAGCGGGTACTCGACGATCAGCCGCACTTCGTTGAGGTCGTTGTCGAATGCAGTGGCGCGGTGGGTGGCCTGACGCAGGCGCAGGGACAGGTCCTTGGCGGCACCGGACTGCACCACGTACTTGGCCTCGAGGTCGCGCTCCCAGTGCTTCTCGTCCTTGCCGGCCCAGCCGGCGAAGGCGCCATTGGGGTCGGCCTTGGTGCCGTCGATCTGGTCGCCCTTGATGTAGCGGGCCATGAAACTCAGGCCCGGCACGCCGAAGCTGGCCATGTTGAGGTCGTAGCGCACCTGGAAGGAACGCTCGTTGGGGGCGTTGAAGTCGGAGTACTGCACCGAGTTGGCCAGCCAGATGGAGTCGCCGCCGATGTAGTCGAAGAACTCGTCGCCGTTGACCTTCTGATAAGCCAGGCTGAGCTTGTGCGCGCCGAAACCGTAGGCGCCCTTGAGCGAGTAGGTCAGGGTGTCCAGCTCGCCGGCCAGGGCCTTGCCCTGGTCATCGGTCTTGTAGGCCACCAGGTCGAAGCTCAGCGACTGCTGGTCGGCCAGGGGAATGTTGTAGTAGAGGTTGCCGAAGTACTGGCGCCAGACATCCTCGGCTTCGCTGCCATACAACGAGATGCTGAGGTTGTCGTGGAAGTTGTAGGTGCCGCCGACGAAGTCGACGCTGCGCGCCTCCACTTCGGCGTATTCGCTGGTCAGTTCGCCGTCGGAGTTGCTCGAGTTGCGGCGGTTGATGGCGGTGAAGTGCCCGGCTTCGAGGAACAGGTTGTCGATTTCGCTGCTGGACAGCTGCAGACCGGTAGCGGTTTCCGGCAGCAGGCGCGAGTCGCCGGTGGCGAATACCGGGGCGGTGGGACGCTGCTCGCCGAACTTCAATTGGGTGGAGGAAATGCGCGCCTTGACCACGCCGCCGATTTCACCGGTGTTGTCCTCGATGCGGCCATCGCCGTCGACCGGCAGGATGCCGTTGCCCACGCTGCCGCGGCCGCCGTCGAGCTTGATGCCGCCGTAGGCATGGGCATCCACACCCACGCCCAGGGTGCCCTGGGTAAAGCCCGAGGCATAGTTCAGGTGCATGCCATGGGCCCACTCCTCGCGGGTGTTGCGCTGGCTGTTAACGAAGTTGCGCTGCATGTAGAAGTTGCGGTTGAGCAGCTTCAGCGTGCTGTCTTCGATAAAGCCCTTGGCCTGCTGCTGATCCCCGGCCAGGGCGAACGACGAGCCGGCGGCGACCGCCAGGGCGATCAGGCTCAGTTTTACCAGTTTCATCACTTACTCCATTGTTGTTATTGAACAGCTCAGCGTCCGCCGCTAGGCGAACAATTCCGGTGCCAGCTCGGGCGGACACTCGCCCTTGCTGATCACCGCCTCCAGGCACAGGGTCGACGCCGACTCGGCCCAGCAGACGAAATACCCCTTGGCGCGCAGGCGCTTGAGGCGAAACGGCCACTCCAGCTCGTTGCCCGGCTGCAGGGCGGCCAGGTGGGCGGGCAGCTGGATGATCGAGTAGAAGCCGGCGCGGGTTTGCACCCGTTCCAGCACCCGCAGATCGGGCTTGCCGGCCAGCAGTCGCTCGCGCTGCGGGGCGTGCCAGAGTTTTTCCAGGGCGAAGGCTTCCAACCTGTTCAGTTGCATACAGGGCTCTCGGGGTATCGGGGGGTGATTCAGAGCGGCGCCAGTCGGGCGCCGCCTGGTGCGCGTTAGCCTTTACTCAGGCCGGCGACCCGGGCCAGGGTCTGCGCCACTTCGCCGCGGCTGACCGGCGCATCGGGCTCGAAGCGCCCCTGCGCGGCCTTGAGCCAGCCCTCGCCCACGGTCAGGCGCGCCGCCTCGGCCAGTTCGGCATCCAGCTCGCCCAGGTCGCTCAACGCGGCGCTCTTTTCCAGGCGCGTGTTGTGGAAACGCTCGACCAGCGCCTTGCAGGCCAGGGCCCAGTCCTTGCGGGTGACCGGCTGCTGCCCGGCAAAAGTCTCGCCGGCGCGCATCCAGCCGTTGGACAGCACCACCTGCAGCTGCTCGCGCACCGGGTCGTCGGCGTCGATATCGCCGAGCGTCGGCAGCGCATCCAGCTTGGGCTCGGCGGCCAGGGTCATCTGCAGGGCATTGGCCAGTTCCAGGCGGCTGATGGGGCGCTGCGGCTCGAAGGCGTTCTGCCCGTTGAGGGTCATCAGGCCGCGGAAGCTCACCGCGCGGATGGCATCGCCGAGGGCGCCGTTGCCGGCATCGACCGGCGCACTGGCGGCCGGATCGCCCAGGTTGGCGTTGACCGGACGAATATCCAGGCGCACGCCGCTGACGCTGTAGTTGGTCAGCGAATCGTAGAACTGGCTGTAGGCGCTGAATTCCGGGGTCTTGCTGAACGCGAAGCGGTAACCGTAGTGGTAGCCGTTGAGCGGGTTGTAGCGGGTCATCAGGCCCAGCTGGCGGCTGGCGCTATTGTCGGCCAGGCCATAGAGCACGGCGCGGCCCATGGCCGAGACGGCGGCCAGGTCGGTGATCAGCTGGTTGCCCAGCAGGTACTGATTGCCGGCCTCGATGGCCGCCTTGCCCGCCGCCGGCTGCAGCGTGCCGCTGCGCAGATCGTAGCGGTCGCCATGACCGAGCATGGCCAGGCGCACATTGCTCAACCGGGTGCCGTAGAGGCCGAAGCCCTTCTCGGCCTGGCTGGCATCCATCACCGTCAGGTAGCCCTCGCCCAGCACCTCCAGCTGGCCGCCGGGCTTGACCCACATGGCGGTGTTGGTATCCAGGCCGAAGCCCTTGCTGGCCTTGCGCTCGGCCAGGTAGGCGGCCATGCGCGCGGCGCGGCCGGTGCTGGTTTCCTCGATCTGGTCCAGGTGCTGGTCGATGATCCCGGCGAACAGCCCCGCCCCCTTGAGGATGGCCGTGCCGCGCTGATCGGTCTTGGCGGCGACGCCGAAATCCAGGGTATCCATGACCACGCCGTAGGCGGTGGGCATCTCGGCACCGAGAATGCTGGCCCCGGCGCTGGTGCCGGCCACCACGCCACCCCGGTCGAACACCTGGCGCACCCCCTGCATCAGCAGCGAGGGACTGCCATCGGCATTGAACAGGGCGCGGGCGATGCGGGCCTGGTCGCCACCGACGAACCACACGGCACTGGCGTCAGCCAGGGGCTTGACCACCTCGGCGTCGTTCATGGTCTCCAGATAGTTGTGACGGTCGATACCGACGATGCTGATGCGCTCGGCCGGCACCCCCTGGGCGATCAGCTCGGCCATGAAGCGCTTGCTGGAGCCCTGACTGCCGCTGGCAGTGGGCAGGATGACGATGCGCGCGCCTTGCTGGCCGCCGGCCAGTTCGACGAACTTGGCGTAGACCGGGACGTTGCTGGCGCGCAGCATGCCCCCCACGGCCAGCAGGTGGCCTTCGGCCTGCGCCACGGAGCTGGCACAGGAGAGGATCAGGGCGACGAACAGACGGCGAGGCTGGAACGGCTTTTTCATTCTTATTGCTCTTGTTATGAAAATTCTGACGCGGATTGACCTCCCTGTGGCGGCTGCAAGCCGCGCCAGTCCTGGCGCCCAGCATGTGAATAATAATTTTCACAATGCAGCTTTGTGAAATTTTATATACCACAACGACCCCCTGTTCAAGCGCCCGCGGCGACCCTGGGCCTCCTGGTGCGGCCTGAAAAAGCCCGCTCGCGGCGCGGCAGACAGCGCGCTAGAGCGGCTGAGGCGAGCGCTCGGCGACACCCGGAATGACATAAATATTTCTAAATAGTAGATTTATGAAAATAAACGTGTCATAGATAGTGCCCACAGGACCCGAGCCGGCCCACTTCGCCGACTCTCCGCAACCCGGCCCACCCGCCTCGGTTGCCGGCTGCGCCCAGGCGCTGCCAGTGCACAGCCAGCGCCGCGCCGCCGGCTGTGCAGCGAACCCCAAACCACCACCCAGGAGTCAATAAGATGAACAAGATCGCACTTCTCGGCGCACTGGCACTGTCCGTCGCCAGCAGCTTCAGCCACGCCAGCCAGGACAGCCTGCGCATCGGCATCGAGGCGGCCTACCCGCCCTTCGCCTTCAAGACCCCGGACGGCGCCATCAGCGGCTTCGACTACGACATCGGCCAGGCCCTGTGCGCCGAGATGAAGGTCAAGTGCCAGTGGGTCGAGCAGGAGTTCGACGGCCTGATCCCCTCGCTGAAGGTGCGCAAGGTCGACGCCGTGCTGTCGTCCATGTCGATCACCGAGGATCGCCTGAAATCGGTGGACTTCAGCAAAAAGTACTACCACACCCCCGGCAAGCTGGCGATGAAGGCCGGCACCCAGATCAACGACCCGCTGCTCGACCTCAAAGGCAAGAAGGTCGGCGTGCAGCGCGCCTCCACCTACGATCGCTACGCCAGCGACAAATTCGAGAAGGCCGGCATCGAAGTGGTGCGCTATGCCTCGCAGAACGAAGCCTTCCTCGACCTGGCCGCAGGCCGTCTGGACGCCACCCTGGCCGACATCGTCAATATCGACGAGGGCTTTATCAAGACCCCAACCGGCAGGGGTTTCGCCCTGGTCGGCCCGGACTTCAACGACCCGCAGTACTTCGGCCGCGGTGCCGGCATCGCCGTGCGCAAGGGCGATGAGGCCAATGCCGCGCGCATCAGCGCCGCCATCGACGCCATCCGCGCCAACGGCAAGTACCAGGAAGTGCAGGCCAAGTACTTCGATTACGACATCTACGGCCAGTAACCCTGCCCTGTCCGCAGAGGCATCCGCCCACCGGCGCGATGCCTCTTTCTCGTATTCGCGCAGCGCCTGTCGCGGCGCGTGAGGACCCCATCATGCTCCACGGCTACGGCTCGACCATCCTCGATGGCGCCTGGCTCACCCTGAGCCTGGCGCTGACCTCCATGGCCCTGGCCATCAGCCTCGGCCTGCTCGGCGCGGCCCTGCGCCTGTCGCCGATGCGCTGGCTGGCGCTGCTCGGCGAGGGTTATGCCACGCTGATTCGCGGCATTCCCGACCTGGTGCTGATCCTGCTGATCTTCTACGGCGGCCAGGACCTGGTGAACCGTGTCGCGCCGCTGCTCGGCTACGACCACTACATCGACATCAATCCCTTCGTCGCCGGCGTGTTCACCATGGGCTTCATCTTCGGTGCCTACCTGTCGGAGACCTTCCGCGGCGCCTTTATGGCCATCCCCAAGGGTCAGGCGGAAGCCGGCGCGGCCTACGGCATGAGCGGGGTGCAGGTGTTCGTGCGCATCCTGGTGCCGCAGATGATCCGCCTCGCCATTCCCGGCTTCACCAACAACTGGCTGGTGCTGACCAAGGCCACCGCGCTGATCTCGGTGGTCGGCCTGCAGGACATGATGTTCAAGGCCAAGAATGCCGCCGACGCCACCCGCGAACCCTTCACCTTCTTCCTCGCCGTGGCCGCCCTGTATCTGCTGCTGACCAGCGTCTCGCTGCTCGCCCTGCGCCTGCTGGAGCGGCGCTACAGCGTGGGCGCGCGCCTGGCCGACATCTAGAGGACCCGCTCCATGCTCGATTTGCATTTGATCGCCGAGCACCTGCCGCTCTATGGGCGCGGCCTGCTGGTGACCTTCCAGTTGCTGCTGATCGCCCTGGCCCTGGGGCTGGCCCTGGCCATTCCCTTGGGCCTGATGCGGGTATCGCGCTCGCCCTGGCTCAACGCCCCGGCCTGGCTCTACACCTACGTGATCCGCGGCACGCCGATGCTGGTGCAGCTGTTTCTGATCTACTACGGCTTGGCCCAGTTCGCGGCCATCCGCGACAGCTTCCTGTGGCCGTATTTTTCCAGCGCCACCTTCTGCGCCTGCCTGGCCTTCGCCATCAACACCAGCGCCTACACCGCGGAAATCCTCGCCGGCAGCCTTAAGGCCACGCCGCACGGCGAGATCGAGGCGGCCAAGGCCATGGGCATGTCGCGCGCCAAGCTGTACCGGCGCATCCTGCTGCCCTCGGCCCTGCGCCGGGCGCTGCCGCAGTACAGCAACGAGGTGATCATGATGCTGCACACCACCTCGCTGGCGTCGATCGTCACCCTGATCGACATCACCGGCGCGGCGCGTACCCTCAGCTCGCGCTACTACATGCCATTCGAGGCCTTTATCACCGCCGGGGTCTTCTACCTGGTGCTGACCTTCGCCCTGGTCCAGCTGTTCAAGGGCGCCGAGCGCCGCTGGCTGGCCTACCTGACCCCGCGCAAGGCCTGAGGAGAAACCATGGAGTCGATTCGTCATTCCCTGCCCTGGAGCCCCAGCGGCAGCGACCATCACCTGACGGTGCTGCGCTTCGGCAGCGGCCCGCGCAAGGCCTATATCCAGGCCAGCCTGCATGCCGACGAACTGCCGGGCATGCGCGTGGCGGTGGAGCTCAAGCGCCGGCTGGCTGAACTGGAGAAGCAGGGGCGGTTGACCGGCGTGGTGGAGCTGGTGCCGGTGGCCAACCCCATCGGCCTGGGGCAGATGTTCCAGGCCACCCACCAGGGGCGCTTCGACTTCGCCAGCGGGGCGAACTTCAACCGCGATTTCGTCGACCTGGCCGCGCTGCTCGCCCCGCAGCTGGAAGGCCACCTGGGCCGCGATGGCGAGGCCAATATGCGGCTGATCCGCAGCGCCATGCTGACCGCCCTCGCCCAGTTGCCCCCAGCCAAATCGGCCCTTGAGGGGCTGCGCCGCCTGCTGCTGCGCCAGGCCTGCGATGCCGATCTGGTACTCGACCTGCACTGCGACTTCGAGTCGATCCTGCTGCTCTATGCCCAGCCCCAGCACTGGCCGCGCCTGCAGCCGCTGGCCGCGCGCCTGGGCGCCGGCGCCGTGCTGCTGGCCGAGGACAGCGGCGGCCAGTCCTTCGACGAAGCCTGCGCCGGGCCCTGGCTGAAACTCGCCGCGCAGTTCCCCGACGCCGCCATTCCAGCCGCCTGCCTGGCCAGCACCATCGAGCTGCGCGGCATGGCCGATACCGAGGCGCCGCAGGCCCGGGACGATGCCGAGGCCATCCTCGGCTTTCTCGCCGACCAGGGCCTGCTCGCCGGCGACTGGCCGGCGGCGCCCGCGACCTGCTGCGAGGCCACCCCCTTTGCCGGCGCGCAGTACGCCTATGCCCCGCACCCCGGGGTGGTCAGCTATCTGCAACCGCTGGGGGCCTGGGTCGAGCCCGGCGATGCGCTGTTCGAGGTGATCGACCCGCTGAGCGATCGCCATTCCGTGATCCTCGCCGAAACCCGCGGCGTGCTCTACGCCCGCGAACGCCTGCGCTATGCCCAGCCCGGCCTGTGGCTGGCCAAGGTCGCCGGCGCCCAGCCCATCCGCCAGGGCCGCCTGCTGACCGACTGACAACAAGAGAACCCCACCATGTACACCCTGGAAATCGACAACCTGCACAAACGCTACGGCAACCACGAGGTGCTCAAGGGCGTCTCGCTCAAGGCCAGGGCCGGCGACGTCACCAGCATCATCGGCTCCAGCGGCTCGGGCAAGAGCACCTTCCTGCGCTGCATCAACCTGCTGGAGCGGCCGCACAGCGGGCGCATCCTGCTCAATGACGAAGAACTGCGGCTCAAGCCGCACAAAGTCACCGGCGACCTGCACGCCAGCGATCCCCAGCAGCTGCAGCGCATGCGCTCGCGTCTGGCCATGGTCTTTCAGCACTTCAACCTGTGGTCGCACATGAGCGCCCTGGACAACGTCATGGAAGCACCGGTGCAGGTACAGGGCATCAGCAAGAAGGAGGCGCTGGAGAAAGCCGAGCACTACCTGGCCAAGGTCGGCGTGGGCCATCGCAAGAACGCCTATCCGGCGCACATGAGTGGTGGCGAGCAGCAGCGCGTGGCCATCGCCCGCGCCCTGGCCATGGAGCCGGAGGTGATGCTGTTCGACGAACCCACCTCGGCCCTGGACCCGGAGCTGGTCGGCGAAGTGCTCAAGGTGATGCAGGATCTGGCCAGCGAAGGCCGCACCATGCTGGTGGTGACCCACGAGATGGGCTTCGCCCGCGAGGTGTCCAACCAGCTGGTATTCCTCCACCAGGGCCGGGTGGAGGAAAGCGGCTGCCCGAAAGAGGTGCTGGCCAACCCGCGCTCCGAACGCCTGCAGCAGTTTCTCGCCGGCAGCCTGAAGTAGCCCGGGTGCACCTGGCGCGGCCGGCTGGGATAGACTGCGCCCACTCCGGCCTGCGCCGCCTCTCACTCACCCGTGCCGAATCACCATGCCGACCTCCGCGAAGAACGCCACCGTCTACGCCGCCCCCGTGATGCGCAAGCTGGCCGAGCGCATCCCCACGCTGCAACCCTCGCTGCGCAAGGTGGCCGAATTCATCCTGCGCCACCCGCTCAAGGCCGCGACCCTGAACATCGAGGAGATGGCCGTGGCCACCGCCACCTCGCCGGCGGCGGTCAACCGCCTGGCCAAGGCCCTCGACCTGGGCGGCTATACCGGGCTCAAGGCCGAGCTGGTCAGCACCCTGCAACAGATGGTGTCGCCGGTGGACAAGCTGCGCAGCGAGCTGGAGAGCCGCCCGGACGGCAGCTTCGGCCTGCACGAACAGATCCAGATCGCCAGCAGCAACCTGGCCACCGCCGGGGCCAACAACGTCCCGGCCAGCTTCGACGCCTTTGTCGACGGCCTGATCCAGGCACGCAAGATCTACATCCTGGGCTTCGGCAACAGCGCCTATATGGCCGGCCTGGCCGCCGCCAACCTGGTGCCCTTCTGCGCCGACGCCACGGCCATCAGCATGGAAGGCGGCAACGAGAACGCCGCCTACCGCCTGGCCGCCATCACCGAACAGGACGTGCTGCTGGCCATCGCCATGCCGCGCTACAGCCTGGACACCCTGCAGCTGGCGCGCTTTGCCCGCGAGCGCGGCGCCGGCGTACTGGCCATCACCGATTCGCCGGCATCGCCCCTGGCCGGCATCGCCCGCCACACCCTGTTCGCCCCGGCCGACCACCCGGTGCTGATCAGCTCCAACACCGCCGTGCTGGCCCTGATCGAAGCGCTGGTGGCCGGGGTCATGGCGCGCAACAAGGAGGCTGTGCAGCTGGCCGCCGAGCTGACCGAAAGCGTGATGTCCTACCTGCACGTGCCCAACGGCGAGAAGCCGTCGCGCCGGCCAGGCAAGCTGCGCGGCTGAGCGCTCGCCGGCCCAGAGCCAAGCCCGCCAACGACTCGGCAGACACGACGGCCGCGCAGAAAAAAGCCCCCGCAAGCGGGGGCTCTGTCGCGCCATGACTGCGGCTCAGAGCGGCCGCAGGTTGATCTCGACGCGGCGGTTCTGCGCCCGCCCGGCTTCGTTGGCGTTGCTGGCGATCGGCTGGCTGGGGCCGGCACCGTAGGAGGAGATGCGCTGGCCCGGCACGCCGTTGGCGCTCAGGTAGTTGGCCACGCTCAGGGCACGGCGGTTGGACAGGTTCTGGTTGAGCTCCAGCGAGCCGGTGCTGTCGGTGTGACCGACGATGTTCACGCCGTTCTTGTCGAACTCCTTGAACACCAGCACCAGGGAATTGAGGGTCGGGTAGAAGCCGCTGGAGATATCCGCCGAGTTGCTGGCGAAGGTGATGTTGCCCGGCATGATCAGCTTGAGATCGTCGCCGTTGCGCTGCACCTGCACGCCGGTGCCCTGCAGGGTCTGGCGCAGCTTGGCTTCCTGGGTGTCGACGTAGTAGCCGTAGCCACCGCCGGCTGCACCGCCCACCGCGGCGCCGATCAGCGCGCCCTTGCCGCGATCCTTCTTGCTCGAGGTGGCGGCGCCGATCACCGCCCCGGTGACCGCGCCGATGCCGCCGTAGATGCCGGCCTTGCCGGCCTGCTGCTCGCCGGTGTAGGGGTTGGTGGTACAGCCGGCCAGCAAGGCCATGACCGCGGTGGCCGCGATCAGATTACGCCTGGTCTTCATAGGGACTTCCTTAGGATTGGTTCTGGTGTCGGCAGCATGCCGGAGCCTTCGAGCCGCCACGGCGGGACAAAGTTCCGCGCCAGCTTACCAGCCGCCCGGCGCGCAGGCTGCGACCCAGACCAAATCCGCGGGCGTTACTGCACGCCCGGCAGCGGCCGCAGGGTCACCTCGACGCGACGGTTCTGCGCGCGGCCCTCGGCCGTGGCGTTGCTCGCCACCGGCTGGTCCGGGCCCATGCCGCGGGTGCTGACCCGGCTGCCGTCGACGCCCTGGGCCAGCAGGTAGCTGGCCACGCTCTGCGCGCGACGCTGCGACAGGCCCATGTTGTAGCTGTGCGCGCCGGTGCTGTCGGTGTGGCCGACCACTTCGATGCTGTTCTGGTTGTACTGGCGGAAGGAGTTGGCCAGGTTGTTCAGCGGCGCGTAGAAGCTGCTGGCGATCTCCGCCGAATCGGTGGCGAAGGTGATGTTGCCGGGCATGATCAGCTGGATCACGTCGCCCTGACGCTGCACCTCGACGCCGGTGCCCTGCATCTGCTGGCGCAGTTCGGCTTCCTGCTTGTCGGCGTAGTAGCCGTAGCCGGCGCCGGCCGCCGCGCCCACCGCGGCGCCGATCAGCGCGCCCTTGCCGCGGTCGTCGTGACCGATCAGGGCACCGGCGGCGGCACCGGCCAGGGCGCCGAGACCGCCATAGGTGGCGGTCTTGTTCGAGCTCGGCGCACTCTGATCGTAGGGGTTTTGCGAGGCACAACCGGCCAGCAGCAGGGCAACGGAGCAGGCGGCGATCAGGGTCAGGCGGGACATGGCGAACTCTCCTTGGACGACAGCAGAATGCCAGTGTAGACAGCCCGCACAGCGCCGGGTTCAGGCACGGATAAACGGATTCTCGCGCATCTCGTCACCCAGCCGGGTATCCGGGCCGTGGCCGGTGACCACGGTGGCATCCTCGTCCAGCCGGTACAGACGCTGCTTGATCGAGCGCTCGATGGTGGCGTAGTCGCCACCCCACAGGTCGGTACGGCCGATGCCGCGACGGAACAGGGTGTCGCCGGCGATCAGCAGCTTGGCATCGGCGAACCAGAAACTCATCGAACCCGGCGTATGCCCCGGCGTGTGCAGCGCCACGCCGCAGCCGCAGGCCAGCGCCTCGTCGTCGGCCAGCCACTGGTCCGGCGCCGGCACCGGGGTGTAGGGCACGCCGAACATGCGGCACTGCATCTCCAGGTTGTCCCAGAGGAACTGATCGTCCTTGTGTAGGTGCAGGGTGGCGCCGGTCTTCTCCTTCATCTGCCCGGAAGCGAGGAAGTGATCGAGATGGGCGTGGGTGTGGATGATGCTCACCACCTTGAGCCCATGGGCCTCGAGCCGCGCCATGATCAGATCGGGATTGCCGCCCGGATCGACCACTATGGCCTTCTTCGTCAGCGGGTCGCCGATGATGGTGCAGTTGCACTGCAAGGGACCGACGGGGAAGGTTTCGCGGATCAGGGCAGTCGTTGCGGCGGTGTTCATCGGGGGGCCTCGTTGCGGTAATCGCCGGGCAGTTTACCCGTCCATTTCCTGAATGCGCGGCGGAAGTTGGAGGGGTCGCTGAAACCCAGCAGCTGGGCGATCTCGTACAGCGGCAGGTGGGTGGTGGCGAGGTATTGCAGGGCCAGGCGCTTGCGCACTTCGTCGAGCACCTGCTGGTAGCTGGTGCCCATCTGCGCCAGGTGCCGGCGCAGGCTGCGGCCGCTGGTATGCAGGGCGCTGGCGGCGCTGTCGAGGTCGGGGAAATCGCCGGGTCGCGCCAGCAGCAGGCGGCGCACGCGGGTGAGCAGGCCGTCCTGCACGTCGAGGCTGGCCAGCAGCGCCTCGCACTGCTGCTCGCACATCTGCACCGTGGCCGGGTTGGCCAGGGCCATGGGCCGCTCCAGGTAGTGCCGCGGCAGGCGCAGCCAGTGGCAGGGCTGCTCGAACTGCGCCGCCACGCCGAACACCTCGGCGTAGCGCGCGGCATGGGCCGGCGCGGCATGGGCGAAACCGACGGCGAGGCCCTGCAGTTCCTCGCCGAGGAGGAAGAGGGCGATGGTGTGGATGCTGGTCAGCAGGCCCTCGGCGGCGAAGCGCGCCTGCGGCCCCATGGGAAAGGACTCCACCGCGCGCAGCTCCATGTCCTCGCCCCGCTCCACCAGCTCCAGCTCGAAGGCCAGGCCGAGCACCCGGTAGTACTTCAGGGCGAACTGCAGCGCCTTGCCCAGGTTGGCGCTGGACAGCACCGCGTAGCCGAGGATGCCGTGGGTGGAGACGTTGAGCCGCTGGCCCAGCACCAGGCCCAGCGCCGGTTCGCCGCAGCGCTCCAGCGCCGCCTGGGTGAGCAGATGGAAGTCGACGAAGGACAGCCGGCCATTGGGGCTGCCGAGCACCTCGGGGCGCACCCGCGCCGCAGCGAACAGCGCGGCGCGCGGCACGCCCAGTTCCTCGGCCAGCGCCAGCAGGGCTTCGGCGTAGGCCACCGGCACCAGTTCGGCGGTGAAATTCAGCGGTTGCTTCATGGGGACGTCTGGTTAGGCGGCTGGCCGTAAATGACCCGAATTTTGGCAGACCTTAACCTTGCCCATAGCGGAGCCACAAGCCCATAGTTGCACCATGGTCCCGCAACCGGAGGCAACAGGCATGGCCAGCACCACCCCGGAAGGCTTGCAGATCCGCCCGCGTCGGCTCGACTTCGCCCTGCCCGATCCGCTGCCGCGGCACTGGCACGGCGGCAACGCCTTCAAGAGCCACCTGTTCAACGCCATGTCGGTGCTGTTTCCCGACGGCGAGCGTTTCTTCATCGATTCGGTGCGGCTGTTCCGCGACCAGGTCGAGGACCCGCTGCTCAAGGAGCAGATCCGCGGCTTTATCGGCCAGGAGGGCCATCACAGCCGCGAGCACCTGGAGTACAGCCAGCGCCTGCGCGAACTGGGCTACGACATCGACTACCTGGAGCGTGGCCTCAAGCGGCGCCTGGGCTTCCTGCAGAAGCACCTGCCGAGCAAGCTGCAGCTGGCCGCCACCGCCTCGGTGGAGCACCTGACCGCGATCATGGCCGACGCCCTGCTGAAGGACCCGCTCTGGCTGGAAGGCGCCGACCCGCGCATGGCGCGCCTGTGGCGCTGGCATGCGCTGGAGGAGACCGAACACAAGGCGGTGGCCTTCGACGTGTTCCAGCTGGTCAGCGGCAACCCCTGGCTGCGCCGCCGCGCCATGCTGCAGAGCACCTTCTTCTTCACCCTCGACACCACCAAGGGCCTGTTGCACCTGCTCAAGCGCGACGGTCTACTGTGGAACTGGCGGGTATGGCGCGACGGCCTGGCCTGGCTGTGGGGCTCGCGCGGCATCTACCGGCCGCTGGTGCGGGTCTATCTGGACTTCTACAAGGCTGACTTCCACCCCTGGCAGCACGACAACCTGCATCTGGTGCAGCAGTACCGCGGCGAATTCGATACGCCCGCGAGCTAGCGACCGCGCGCCTAGGGTGCGCCATGCGCACCAAGGCAGACCACGACGAACAGCTGTGGCCTAGGCAGCGCCGCCCCCCAACTTTCCACTGGCCAAGCCTCGATGGCCGGATATGACTGCAACATTGGCTGTTGCGAACCTGTGCCGGCAAGCCCGCTGACGCCATAGTCGGTCGCACTTCATCAGCGCAAGGGAGCCCTTATGGCCAGCACCACCCCGGAAGGTTTGCAGATCCGCCCCCGACACATGGACTTCGACCTGCCCAATCCGCTGCCGCGCCACTGGAACGGCGGCGACGCCTTCAAGACCCACCTGTTCGATGCCATGTCGGTGCTGTTTCCCGACGGCGAACGCTTCTTCATCGACTCGGTGCGCCAGTTCCGCGACCGCATCGACGACCCGCTGCTGAAGGAGCAGATCCGCGGCTTCATCGGCCAGGAGGGCCATCACAGTCGCGAGCACCTGGAATACAGCCAGCGCCTGCGCGACCTGGGTTACGACATCGAGCGCATCGAGAAGCGCGCCCGCGCGCGCATCCGCTACACCCAGAAGAAGTTCTCGCAAGAGCGTCAGCTGGCCGCCACCGCGGCGCTGGAACACATCACCGCGATCATGGCCGACGGCCTGCTGAAGAACCCGGCGCACATGGCCGGCGCCCATCCGACCCTGGTGCGCCTGTGGCGCTGGCATGCGCTGGAGGAGACCGAGCACAAGGCGGTGGCCTTCGACGTCTACAACCAGGTGTGTGGCAGCCGCAAGCTGCTGCGCCGGGCGATGGTCATGGGCACCTTCTTCTTCGTCCTCGACACCACCCGCGGCCTGGCGCATATGCTCAAGGTCGACGGCCTGCTGTGGAACTGGCGCGTCTGGCGCGACGGCCTGCGCTGGATGTGGGGCAAGGACGGCGTGTTCCGCCCGCTGATCGGCACCTATCTGGACTTCTTCAAGGACGGCTTCCACCCCTGGGAGCACGACAACCTCGCGCTGCTGCACGCCACCCGCGAGGAGTTCGACGGCGCGCCGCAGCCCCAGGCCAGCGCGGCCTGACACCACCCGCTCCTTTTCTCCGGCGGAAAAGGAGCGCCCTCCCCTAATGATTTCCGCTCCGAGCGCCGCCGCGCCTAAGGTTTAAGGAACCCCTGGATCGCTCGGGGAAAGTCCCAGGTGGGGCTCGTCGCCCGCCGCCGCAGCGCTAAAGATTGAATATCTCTCTCGCCGATCGTGCGATCTCGGTATCCAGAACGTCGATCGTCGCTTGATTCTGTCGATGCGCGGCAGTGAGGCGATGCCGTCCGTCCGCGGTACGAATCCGGATCATCCCGCCCTCGTCCACAAGTTTCTCAATCGCGATAGCAGGTAAAGGCTGGTTGAGAATCAGCATGTTCACATAATGCTGAACCGCCGGCTCGTGGATGTTGTTGTCCCTCTGGGATCGCTGCCAGTTATCCCAAAGCCCTTGGACGCTCAGTGCTATGGTCATGGGCCACTCCTTGCTGTTGAGGACAGAGCACAGGGTAGAAGGCCGCACCCGACCTGTCGAAGCAGGTCAGGCCGCCCGCCGCTCTCGCAGGAGCGTCCCGACCGTGGCGGGACGCGTCAACCCAGCAGAAACCTCATCGCATCGGCCGCGCTCTGCTCGGCAATCTCCTCCATGGGAATGTGCCCGACGCCCGGGTAGGTCTTGACCTGGATGCCCGGCAAATCGCGCTGCCACAGCGGCACGTGCTTGGGCGAGATCCAGCGGTCGCGCTCGCCCCACAGCAGCAGGGTCGGCGCCTGGATCTGCGCCACCCGCTGCGGCGTGGCGTGCAGCTCCTCTTTGTTGACCTTGAGCAGCACGCGGAAGATATCCATCATGCCGCGGCGATTGCCGGGCCGGCGCGACAGGTCGTAGTAGCGGTCGACCACCCCCGGCTTGATCCGCCCCGGCTCGCCGTAGACCTCCTTGATGCCCTGGGCGATCAGCGCACGCGGCATCCACAGCGGCATGGCCAGGGTGGTGCCGGGCAGCGCGGCGGCGGCGATCATCCATGGCACCTTGGCCATGGGGTAGCCGGCCGGGTCGACCAGCACCAGCTTGCTCACCCGCTGCGGCTGGGCCAGGGCAAAGTTCCAGGCGATATAGCCGCCGAGGGAGTTGCCGGCGATATCCGCCCGCTCCACCTGCAGGTAGTCGAGCAACAGGCCGAGCACGCGAATCATGCGCTCGGCCGAATACTCGCCGTCGCGCGCCGGGCCGGTGAGGCCGAAGCCCGGCACGTCGAAACGGATGATCCGGTAGTGCGGGGCGAAGGCCTGCACCCAGCCATCCCAGGTGTGCAGCGAGGCGACTACGCCGTGGATCAGCACCAGCGCAGGCTTGTCGCGGCTGCCCTCGTCGCGGTAGTGGATATTGAAACCGTCCAGCTCGATATAGCGCGAACCGCTCTCGGCACTGCCGTAGCGGGCCTTGAGGCGCTCCAGCGGCAGGGCGCCGAAGCCCAGGCGGGCGAAACCGACGGCCAGGGGCGGTTGCAGGGACAGGCTGTTGGCGGACATGCGGGCACCTCGATCTTGTTATGGGCACCCGTCATCAGAGCATGAGCCGGCGCCGGATACCGCCCAACCTAGGTTGAGCCGGGGCACAGCGAGGCGATCAGCAGGTCGCCGAGCACCGCCTTGGCCCGCTCGATCTCCGCGCGACTGGCGCTGCGCCCGAGCAGGTCTAGGGAGGCGGCCTCCAGCGCCCAGATCAACGCCTGATAGACCAGCGGATCGCGCGGCGCCAGCTCCGGCTCCAGGCGCTCCACCAGCAGGCGCAGCATCTCCTGATGGGCGCGCTGGCGATGCGCGGCCAGCGACGACTCGGCGCGCAGCGCCTCCTCCTGCATCAGACGGATGATCGGGCCGACCGCCAGGTGATAGTCGAAAAACCGCCCGACCATGGCGCGCAACCAGGCCTGCGGGCTGCCGGCCACCTGCTGCATCTCGCGAAAGCGCGCCAGCAGGAGCAGCACCGAGGTCTGGTAGATGCCCTCGAGCACCTCCATCTTGTTGGCGAAGTACTTGTAGAAGGTGCGTCGCGACACCTGCGCGGCATCCAGCAGGTCGTTCACCGTGACCTGCTCCAGGCCCTTGCGGGCGAACAGGGGAATCGCCGCCAGCTGGATATTGGTGCGCTGCAGGTGGCCGACCAGCGGCCCCGCGCCGCCCTGCTGCGAGGTCAGCGCGCCGTAGCCGCCCAGGTCCTCGAACACCGCGCGGATGGCTCCGTACTCGGCCAGCTCGTCCATGCCCTCTCCCCAACCAAGGCGCGGGTGACGCCGGTCTCCGAGCTGGGTACTCTGGAGCCGCCTCTAGCCGCGGATATTCATCGTGTCGCCCACCCTAGCACGTCGCCTGCTCTGGCCGCTGGCCATCCTTTTGCTGGTCTGCCAGGCGCCGGCCGGCGCCGCCGAGCTGTTCTATCTGGGCCAGCGCATCCCGGACATCCACCAGCCCTGGCGCAGCGGCGACTACCAGCAGCTGCACGCGGCCCTGGAGCAGATCGACAAGACCCAGGCCAACGCCCTGCCGCGGCGCAGCGGCGAATTCACCGGGCCGATCTACCAGCGCATGGTCTCGGCGGAGAACTTTCGTCCGCAGCTGAATATCTACGCGCCGCTGGAGCTGCGGCAGAACGAGGCGCGCGAAGTGCTGTTCCAGCTCAAGGAGCTGATGCGCCTGTACTTCGATTTTCGCGCCAAGCAGCAGCCCTACGCCGCCGAGGCCCTCGGCCTGATGAGCTACTCGCTGCGCCAGCAGGCCATCCTCTTCACCCTCACCACCGAGTTCTGGATGACCCTGTCGCAGAGCGAGCAGAGCAACCCGGTGCGCCTGCAGGGCCTGCAGGAGACCAAGGCGGCGGCGGCGATGCTCACCGGCAGCGCGCTGGACTACCTGGAGCTGACCCAGGCCTTCGGCCGCGACGAGCTGCTGCTGTACAGCGCCGAACTGAGCCAGCAACTGCCGGAGCTGTTCGTCCACCTGCCGGCCGAGGTGCAGGCGCAGTTGCTGACACGCATCGACGGGCTGGCGAGCGACCATCGTTACCCCCAGGTGCAGAGCAACATGGCCGAGCTGCTGCCGGTGCTGCAGATTATCCATCGGGACGTGCAGGCCAAGCTGGCGCAGCCGCCCACGCCGGCGCTCAAGGCGCCGACGCTGGATCTGTCGCTGCCGGGTTCAGCGCAGTAAGCCGAGGCCCTTGGCCCGCGCCACCGCCTGGGTGCGGCGTCCGACGCCGAGCTTGCTGTTGATGTGGCGGGCGTGGGTCTTGACCGTGTGCAGGGAGATGAACAGGCGCTCGCTGATCTCCTGATTGGAGCAGCCGCCGGCGATCAGCTGCAGCACCGCCAGCTCGCGGGCGCTGAGTTTCTCGGTCAGCACGCCCTCCTCCGTCAGCGCCTCCTCGCCCTGTCCCGTCGGCAACTGCCCAAGCAGGGCCTCGCGCAGCGGGCAAACCGGCCGTGCGAGCAGGCGCTCGCGCAGCCACTGCGGCTGGTGCTGGAGCAGTTCGACGAAGGGCAGCAAGGCGCCTCCCTGCGCCACCTCCAGGCAGGCGTCGAACTGCTGCTGCGCCTCGCGCTCGCGCCCGTTCTGGCGCAGCAACTGGGTCAGTTGCGCCTGCGCCATCAGCCCAACCAGTTGCCCGCCCAGGCCGTGGGCACGCTGCTGCAGTGCGCGCAGGCGCCGCTCGGCCGCCTCCGCCTGCCCCTGCAGGCGCTCCAGCGCGGCCTGCTGCAGATCGATATGCAGCGCCAGCTGCGGGTGGAACTCCGGCGCCACCGCCCGCCCCTGGGCACCGTAGGTTTCGCCCAGTTGCGGCAGCCAGGCCGCCGCCAGCTCGACCTGGCCCTGGCGCAGCCACAGCTCGCATTTGCTCAGGGTAATCATCGCCAGGTAGTAGATCGCCGGCACGTCCCACACGTGCATCAACCGCTCAGCCTCGCCGAGCAGGGCGAAGGCCTCGGCCGGCCGGCCGCTGCGCCCTTCCAGGCCGGCCAGCACGCAGTAGCCGATCAGCACGCCGACATCGCGGCAGGCGCGCGCTTCGGCGATGCCGGCGCGCAGGCGTGGCGCCGCCTGCGGCTGCAGACGCAGGCTGAGCAGATAGCCTTCGTAGAGGGTCAGTCGCGCGCGCACCGAATAGCTGCGCTGCGCCACCAGGCCCTGCAGCCGCGCCAGGCCCTGTCGCACTTCCTCCAGGGCGCGCAACACCTCGCCACGAGCCTGCAGCACGCGCGCCCGCTCGTAATGGGCCAGGGCCTCGAACAGCGGGTTGTCGATGCGCTGCGCCAACTCCAGCGCCTCGCGATTGAGGCCGCGCGCACGCCACAGATCGCCGCGCACCATGGCCAGGTTGGCCAGGGTGGACAGGCACATGAAATGCGGACCGTAGCGCTCCGCGGACAGGCCGGCCAGCGCCTCGGCGCATTGCCGCTCGGCCCGCCCGCTGTCGCCGCGACCGCGGGCGATCACCCCGTCCAGCGCCTGCCACTGCGCCAGCAGGCTGTACTGGCTGGTCGCATCCGCCGCCGGCAGGAAGCGCCCCAGTTGCTCGAGCAGCTCCTGTGCCGCATCCAGCTGGCAGGCCAGCGCCAGCGCCCAGCCATAGAGCATGATCAACCGCGGCGTGCTGGCCAGCAGCTCGTCCGGCAGGTTGGTCTTCCAGCGCAGCAGCATGGCAACGTTCTGCTCGGCCAGCAGCTGCTCCTCGGAGAGGTTCTGCACCAGGCTGGCGGCGACGTCGGCCTGGCCGGCCAGCAGCGCCTGCTCGATGGCAGCATCGAGCATGCCCTCGGCGGCGAACCAGCGACAGGCGCGCAGGTGCGAACTGCCGCGCGAGCGACTCAGGCCCTCGGCCGGGCGCGCGTTGAGCAGATCGGAAAACAGATGGTGGTAGCGAAACCAGCGCCCCTGCTCGTCCAGCGGTACGAGGAACACCTGGTTGGCCTGCAGCTGGCGAATGATCGCGGTGCTGTCATGGCTGTCGCGCAACGCGTCGCACAGCTCGGCGCAGAAGCGCTCCAGGCAGGCGGTGTCATAGAGGAACTGCTGCACCTCGGCCGGCTGGCGCTCGATCACCTCCTCCAGCAGGTAGTCGCGGATCAGCCCCTCGCCGCCGTGCAGCTCGAGCCTGGCCTGCGCCTCGCTGCCCAGGTCCTCGCCGGCCAGCAGCCACAGGCGCAGGCCGGCGACCCAGCCCTCGCTGCGCTGCAGGATGCCGGCGACCTGCTGGCGTTCCAGGCAGGCGCCCTGGCTGGCCAGCAGGGCGTCCAGCTCGTCGGCGGTCAGGCGCAGATCCTGCTCGCTCAGCTCCAGCAGCTGGCGCGACAGGCGCAGACGCGCCAGGTGCCAGTCCGGCCGCTGGCGACTGGTCACCAGCAGCAGGACGCCGGGTGGCAGGTGATTGAGGAAGAACTGCAGGCAACGGTCGAGCACCGGCCCCTGGGCCAGGTGATAGTCGTCCAGCACCAACAGCAGCGGCTGACCGCCGTCCAGTTCATGGGCCAACTCGTCGAGCAGGCCGTCGAGCCACTGCTCGAAGGCGAAAGGCTGATGGCGCTGACGCATCTTCAGCAGGCCCAGCGCCTCTTCCCCCAGGCTCGGGTAGAACTGCTGCAGGCCCTGCAGCAGGCGTTCGAGAAAACGCCCGGGATCGCTATCGCGCTCGCTCAGGCCCAGCCACAGGCTGTGCCAATGGGCCGGCAGGCGCTCGCAGAATTCGATGGCCAGGGAACTCTTGCCGAACCCGGCCGGCGCACAGACCAGCAGCAGACGGCCCTGCAACCCCTCCTCCAGACGCTGGCACAGGCGCTCGCGGGGCGTATGCCCCGCCGGTAGCGGCGGCCGGTAGAAACGGGCTTCGACCGGCGTGGCCGGCATGTAGGGGAAACCTGGCGAACGGGAAAGGTCAGTCATCGGCCAATTCTTGGAAGTCTCATGTATGCAGCGGGCGCGACCTGACCCCAGCCTAGCGGCTTGCACTGACCATTTGAAGCGCCGGCTACAGTCGGTAACGAAAAAGCCGGTTGGCAAGCGCAGCAGCTGCGGTTGCCAGACCTGGGCTCAACTGGCTGCGGTGCCGGCAATGGCGGACCAGGCTGCGCCATGTGCCCAGCCCGAGAAAGTCGGCGCGCAGCAACGAAAAAGCCGGCACAAGGCCGGCTTTTTCGTGTTGCAGGACGCGAGGGTTTAGCGCACGCCCGCCTGGCGCAGCGCCGCCGGGGTGTAGTCGCTGCCGGCTGCCTTGTAGTTGAAGTCGTAGGCCTGTTTCTCCTCGTTCTTCATGCCCAGGGCCAGGTAACGACCGGACAGCAGGTCGTACAGGGTCTCGACGGTGTACCAGGGCACCTGCTTGTCGTAGTAGTACTGAGCATGAGCCTCGGCCACGCGCCACAGGGTACCGCGACCGTCGTAGTGATCGATCAGTGCGGCCTGCCAGGTGTCCTCGTCGATGAAGAAGTCACGCTTGGCGTAGATGTGGCGCTCGCCGTCCTTCAGGGTCGCGGTCACGTGCCAGACGCGGTGCAGCTCGTAACGGGTCAGGTCCTGGTTGATGTGGCCGGCCTTGATGATGTCGGAGTACTTCAGGCTCGGCGAATCCAGCTTGTAGGCGTTGTAGGGGATAAAGATCTCCTTCTTACCGTTGAGCTGCCAGTTGTAGCGATCCGGCGCACCGTTGTACATGTCGAAGTTGTCGGAGGTACGCAGGCCGTCGGAGGCGGTACCCGGACCGTCGTATGACACCTGCGGGGCGCGGCGCACGCGACGCTGACCGGCGTTGTACAGCCAGGCCAGACGCGGTTCCTTGACCTGGTTGAGGGTCTCGTGCACCAGCAGCACGTTACCGGCCAGACGCGACGGGGCGGTGACGCGCTGCTTGAAGTAGAACAGCACGTTGCTTTCCTTGCTGGCGTCGAAGTCGGTCAGCGCATCGCGGAAGGTGAACTCGTCCTGGAAGTACACCAGCGAGTAGGAACCGTTGGCCTGCGGCGTGGCCTGGGTGACCAGACGACGCACGCTGCCGCCGCGGTAGCGGGTGATGTGGTTCCAGATCGCTTCCAGACCGTTCTGCGGGATCGGGAAGGGGTTGGCGGTCTGGAAGTTTTCCAGGCCGTTGCCGCCCTCGACCATCTTGGTGTTGACCGCGTTCTGCTTGGTCGCCTCGAGCACCGCCGACGGCAGGCTGGCCGAACGGTGGGTCGGATAGACCGGCATCTTGTAGCTGTCCGGGTAGCGCTTGAACATGGCCAGCTGGCCGGGAGTCAGCTTGTCCTTGTACTGCTCGACGTTCTGCGCGGTGATGGTGAACAGCGGCTGCTCGCTGGCGAAGGGGTCGGAGAGGAAGCCCTTGCCGTCGACGGTGCCGGCATTGGCCGGCAGGCCGCCGGTCCAGGCCGGAATCGAACCATCGGCGTTGCCGGCCATCTCGGCGCCCAGCGGCGTCAGGCTGGTGCCCAGCTTGGCCGCTTCGTCCGGGGATACTGCCGCCATCACACCGCTGGCCAGCAGGGACAGGGTCAGGACGCCGCTTTGCCACAGAGTTTTTGTTGTTTTCATTCGCATCATGATTCCTCGAAATTCCTGGCCGCTTAGAAGTTCAAACCGAAGCTGAGCGCGACGAAGTCGCGGTCGATATTGGTGTTGTACTCACCACCGAAGAAGTCGGTGTAGGACAGGCTGGCGGTGTAGGTGTTCTGGTATTCGGCATCCAGGCCCAGGCTGATGGCCTTGTTGCCTTCGTTGAAGGTCGGACCGTAGCCGTCCACGTCATGCGACCAGGACAGGCTGGGCTTGAGGTTCACGCCGGCGAATACGCTGTTGTAGTCGAGCACCGCACGCAGACGGTAACCCCAGGAGGTGTTGGTGAAGAAACCCTTGTCGTCGCAGTTCTGCGGATTCGCCGGGTTGGCAATACCGGTGCAGAGGCTGTTGTCGGGGTAGGCGCCAGCGCCGAACTCAGGTGCACGGCCGAAACGCAGCTCGTTCTTGCCCAGGTTGCTGACGTGGGTATAGCCCACCTCGCCCACCAGGGTGAGGCGCTCGGCGCCGGCGACCTGATCGACAAACTGGGTAACGCTGACCTGCGCTTGAGTCATGGGCTTGCGCACATAACCGGTCAGCATCTCGCCCTCGCCGAACGCCGCATGGCCGCTGGTATAGATCGGCAGGTTGGTCGGTACGCCAAGCAGACCAGCGATAGGGCCCTGGGCGATGGAGGCCAGGGTCAGGTCGGTGGTGTTGATCTGCATCGGCATGTTCGGCCGATAGCTCAATTCGCCGTTCACCGCGGTGGAGCCGACGTTGGTGGCGAAGCTCACGCCATGCAGGCGAATGTCTTCCGGGTATTCCAGGCCGTACTTAGCGAACAGCTCGCCGGTGGCCGGATTCTCTACAGAATCGGGGAACAGGTAGACGCTCTGCCCCGCCTTGTAGGACAGGATCGGCGTACGGCTGTGGTAGTTCATGGTGTAGAGGCCGAACTCGGTATTGTTCAGTTCTTCGACGAACCAGCGCAGTGCGATACCGTACTGCCCGCTGTCGCGCGCGTCCTTGTCGGCCATGCGCCCCACGTACTTGTAGCCGGGGCTGCCCGGACCGCCGAAATCGCTGCCATCGACGGCCAGACGATCGACGCAGCCATCTTGCACCACATCGACGGCGAAGAAGGTGCCGCAGTTGTCGAGAACGGTCTGGTCCCACTCGAGCTGATAGAAGAACTCGGCCGAGAGGTTGTCGGTCAGGCTCTGCGACACATAGAACATGTTGACCGGGATCAGGCCTTCCTTGATCTCGGCGCCGGGACGACGGAATGCCGAGACGTCCACCGGGTTGATCGAGTTGATCGAGTTCTGGATAAAGGTGCTCTCGCCCCAGCTCACCACCTGCTTGCCGACGCGCACGCTGCCCGGCAGGTCGCCGATGGCGTAATTGTGGTAGAGGAAGGCGTCGAGCAGCTGCACGCCGGACGATTGCGCGGCGGTCTTGCGGTTGCTGTCGTCGATGTCGTAGAGCAGGCGGCTCTCATCCTTCAGCTCGAAGTCGTACCAGTACTTGCCGCGCACGAACACACCAGTATCGCCGTACTTCAGCTCGAGGTCGTGGATGCCCTTGAAGATCTTCGAGAAGGTCTCGCCCTTCTTGAAGTTCAGACGACCGTCGTCGCCGGTCTGGGACGAAGCCTCGCCACCGTTACGAGTCCCTACCAGGCTCGGGTCGGCGCCGCGCAACGCCCAGCTGGCACCGACGGACAGCTGCGAATCGAACTGACCTTCGATCTCGCCGATATTGAAAGTGACGCCGAATGCCGGAGCGGCGAGGGTGGAAGCGAGGCTGACGGCCAGCGGCAGTTTCGCCAGGCGCCAGTAAGGTGTTGTTTTTGTCATCGACGCTACTCCATCTATTTTTTGTTATGGATGCTTGGACTATAGCCAGCGGGTATTACTGCTTGATCCCTCGAAAGTGTGATTTGCAGCCCCCAGGCACTCTGGCTCGCCGGTTTCAAGGCCTGCGACTAGCCAAGCATGGACGTGAAACAGCAATTAGCAAGCCAAACGCTTGTTTGACTGGGCGGTCATTTCCGCCGCCCAGTCAAACCGCTACTCACAGGGTGGAGAGGAAGGCGCTGCCGGCCTCCTGCCACTGGGCGATATCGACGCGAATGCGCTTCTTGTCCAACTTGCCGACGCTGGTCTTGGGAATTTCAGTAACAAGAGCGATCTGCGTGGGAATCGCCCACTTGTTGATGTGGCCCTGCTCGACGAAAGGCTTGAGGTGCTCCTTGAGCCCCTTGGCGTCCAGCATCTGGCCTTCACGCGCCACCAGCAGGGCGAACGGCCGCTCGCCCCACTGCGGATCGGGCACGCCGACCACCGCCACCTCGCGCACCGCCGGATGGCGGCTGATCAGGTCCTCCAGTTCCAGCGAGGAGATCCACTCGCCGCCGGTCTTGATCACGTCCTTGATGCGGTCGCGGATCTCGATGAAGCCCATGCCGTCGATGGTCGCCACGTCGCCGGTATGCAGCCAGCCGTGCGCCCAGAGTTCCTCGCCCTTCTCCGGCTCGCGGAAGTAGCCCTGGGTCAGCCAGGGCGCGCGCAGCACCAGCTCGCCCTGCGCCTCGCCGTCGCTGGGCAGCAGCCTGCCCTCGGCATCCATGATCGCCGCCTCCACCAGCGGCACCGGAATGCCGGCCTTGATCCGGTAGGCGGTGCGCTCGTCCTCGCTGCCGGCGCGCAGCTCCTCGTTGAGGTAGGCACAGGAAATCAGCGGGCAGGTCTCGGACATGCCATAGGCCGCGGTCAGCTGGATGCCGCGCGCCTTGGCCGCCTCGTACAGCGAACGGTTCAGCGCGCTGCCGCCGATGATCATCTTCATCCCGCCGAAGTCATGGCCCTGGGCATTGGGTGCATTGAGCAACATCTGCAGGATGGTCGGTACGCAGTGGGAGAAATTGACCTGCTCCTCCTTGATCAGCCGGCACAGCATCTCCGGCTCGTAACGACCCGGGTAGACCTGCTTGACCCCGAGCATGGTGGCCACGTAGGGCACGCCCCAGGCGTGCACGTGGAACATCGGGGTGATCGGCATGTAGACGTCGTCGTTGCCGAGCAGGCGAATGCTGTCCAGCGAACCCATGGTGGCAGCCATCGACAGGGTGTGCAGCACCAGTTGGCGATGGGTGAAGTACACGCCCTTGGGGTTGCCGGTGGTGCCGGTGGTATAGAAGGTGGTGGCCACCGAGTTCTCGTCGAAATCGGCGAAGTCGTACTGCGGGCTGGCGGCGGCCAGCAGGGTCTCGTACTCGCCGACCAGGTTCGGCAGCGCCGCGGTCTTGTCCTCGCCATCGGTCAGCAGCAGGGTCTTTTCCACCGTGGTCAGCTGGCCGGCGATGCCGTTGTACAGCGGCACGAACTCGCTGTTGACCAACACGAAGCGATCCTCGGCATGGTTCATGGTGTAGAGGATCTGCTCCGGCGACAGGCGGATGTTGATGGTATGCAGCACCGCGCCGAGCATGGGGATGGCGAACATGCACTCGAGATAGCGGTGGCTGTCCCAGTCCATCACCGCCACGGTGTCGCCGGCCTTGACCCCTGCCGCGCTCAGCACGTTGGCCAGGCGCGCGACGCGCTCGTTGAAGGTGGCGTAGCTGTAGCGCAGCTGGTCGCGGTAGACGATTTCGCGGGTCTTCTCGTAGCGGCTGCCAGACAGCAGCAGGCGCTTGATCAGCAGCGGGTAGGCGTGGGCATTGGCGGCGGAAGGGATCAGACGGGTCTGCAACATGGAGTCACCTGAAGGCGCACAAGGAAGGGATGCTGCGACTCTAGAGCGGCGCCGGCGGGGCGAAATCAGCCCAAAGAATGATTTGCCGCGTGACCCTTTGGCCACTTTCGGTCACAGGTTAGAATCCAGCCATGCAGCCGGTCGCGAAACAGGCTGCGCCAAGCCCAACTTTCGTTCGAGGTAACAGCTATGTCCGACATCGTCATCGTCAGCGGCGCCCGCACCCCCATGGGCGGCTTCCAGGGCAGCCTGGCCAGCGTGTCCGCCGTCGACCTGGGCGCCGCCGCCATTCGCGAGGCGGTCAGCCGCGCCGGTATCGCCCCGGCCGAGGTGCAGGAAGTGATCATGGGCTGCGTGCTGCCCGCCGGCCTCAAGCAGGGCCCGGCGCGCCAGGCCGCGCTCAACGCCGGGCTGCCCGCCGCCACCGGCTGCACCACCATCAACAAGCTGTGCGGTTCGGGCATGAAGGCGGTGATGCAGGCCTTCGACGCGCTCAAGGCCGGCAGCAACCAGGTGATGATCGCCGGCGGCATGGAAAGCATGTCCAACGCCCCCTACGTGCTGGAAAAGGCGCGCACCGGCCTGCGCATGGGCCACGGCGAGATCAAGGACCACATGTTCCTCGACGGCCTGGAAGACGCCCGCAGCGGCCGCCTGATGGGCTCCTTCGCTCAGGAAACCGCCGATAAGTACGGCATTAGCCGCGAAGAGATGGACGCCTACGCCATCGAGTCGCTCAAGCGCGCCCAGGCCGCCATCAAGGACGGTTCGCTGGACGCCGAGATCGTGCCGATCACCGTCGCCACCCGCAAGGGCGAGGTGCTGGTCAAGGACGACGAGCAGCCGCTGACCGCCAACCTGGACAAGATCCCCGCGCTCAAGCCCGCCTTCCGCAAGGACGGCAGCATCACCGCGGCCAACGCCAGCTCGATCTCCGACGGCGCCAGCGCCCTGCTGCTGATGACCGCCGAAGAAGCGGCCAGGTGCGGCCTCAAGCCGCTGGCCAGGATCGTCGCCCACGCCACCCAGAGCCAGGAGCCGAGCGAGTTCACCCTGGCGCCGATCGGTGCGATGAGCAATCTGCTGAAGAAGACCGGCTGGAACAAGGACGAAATCGACCTGTTCGAGATCAACGAGGCCTTCGCCATGGTGACCATGCTGGCCATGCGCGAACACGGCCTGGATCACGCCAAGGTCAATGTCTTCGGCGGCGCCTGCGCCCAGGGTCACCCGGTCGGTTCCACCGGCTCGCGGATCATCCTCACCCTGATCAACGCCCTGCAGAAGAAAGGCGGCAAGCGCGGCGTCGCCTCACTGTGCATCGGCGGCGGCGAGGCCACCGCGGTGGCCATCGAACTGCTGTAAGCCCGCCCATCACGACAGAGCCCCGCAGTTGCGGGGCTCTTGCGTTCAGCGCATCTCGCTCAGCGCCAGCTTCACGCCGATGGCCACCAGCACCGCGCCCATCAGCCGATCGAACCAGTGGCCCATGCGGGCGAAGCCGGCGCGCACCCGCTGCTGGCTGAACAGCCAGGCGACCATGCAGAACCACAGCGCGGTGGCCAGCGCCAGGTAGAGGCCGTAGCCGGCCTGCACCGGCAGCGGCGTGTGCGGGTCGATCACCACGGTGAACAGCGACAGGAAGAACAGCGTCGCCTTGGGGTTCAGACCGTTGGTGACGAAGCCGCTGACGAAGGCGCCGCGAGCGCTGCGCTCGCCCGCCGCCAGGCTCAGCTCGGCACTGGCCGGATCGGCCGGGCGCGCGCGCAGCGCCTTGATGCCGACATACAGCAGGTAGGCCGCCGCCAGCCATTTCAGCGCGTTGAACAGGACGATCGACTGCGACACGATCAGGCCGATGCCGAGCAGCGAGTAGGTGACGTGCACGAGGATCCCGGTGCCCACGCCGAAGGCGCTGAACAGCCCGGCGCGACGACCATGGGCCACGCTCTCGCGCACCACGATGGCGAAGTCCGGCCCCGGGCTGGCCACGGCCAGCAGGTGAATCAGGGCGACGGTGAGAAACTCGGTCCAGTACATGGTGGCTCCGCAGCGGCAGGCGAGGTCTGGTAGGCTCGCCAATCTACTCCTGCGCCCCCTCTGCGAAAAGGTACAGCTGATGAGCAACAGCGCCCGCGCCGTCTTCCTCGACCACGCCTCCCTCGACCTCGGCGACCTCAACCTGCAGCCGCTGCAGCAGGCCTTCGCCGCACTGACCCTGCACCCGCAGACCGCCCCCGAGCAGGTCGCCGAACGCCTGCAGGGCGCCCAGGTAGCGATCAGCAACAAGGTACCGCTGACCGCCGCCACCTTCGCCGCCTGCCCCGAGCTCAAGCTGGTGCTGGTCACCGCCACCGGCACCAACAACGTCGACCTGGCCGCCGCCCGCGCCCATGGCGTGGTGGTGAGCAACTGCCAGGGCTACGGCACGCCGTCGGTGGCGCAGCACTGCCTGATGCTGCTACTGGCCCTGGCCACCCGTCTGCCCGACTACCAGCGCGACGTCGCCGCCGGGCGCTGGCAGCAGGCCAGCCAGTTCTGCCTGCTCGACCACCCCATAGTCGAGCTGGAGGGCAAGACCCTCGGCCTGCTCGGCCACGGCGAATTGGGCGGCGCGGTGGCGCGCCTGGCCGAAGCCTTCGGCATGCGCGTGCTGCTCGGCCAGTTGCCGGGCCGCCCGCCGCGCGAGGATCGCATCGCCCTGCACGAACTGCTGCCGCAGGTGGACGCCCTGACCCTGCACTGCCCGCTCAACGAGCAGACCCGCAACCTGATCGGCGCCGCCGAGCTGGCGCTGATGAAGCCGCAGGCGTTTCTGATCAACACCGCGCGCGGCGGCCTGGTCGACGAACAGGCCCTGGCCGACGCGCTGCGGCGCGGCCACCTGGGCGGCGCCGCCACCGACGTGCTACTACAGGAGCCGCCGAAGGACGGCAACCCGCTGCTGGCCGCCGACATCCCGCGCCTGATCGTCACGCCGCACAACGCCTGGGGCAGTCGCGAGGCGCGCCAGCGCATCGTCGGCCAGGTGGCGGAGAACGCCGCGGCCTTCTTCGCCGGTGCGCCGCGGCGGCTGGTCGGCTAAGCTGCGCAGCTTTTTCAGGAGCCCCCGATGGACCCGCGAAGCGAAGTTCTCCTGCGTCAGGCCGAGCTGTTCGGCGGCGAGCTACTGCTGGCCGGTCTGCCGGCCGACGACCTGCTCGGCGCCCTGCCCCAGGCGCGCGGCTGGAGCTGGCACGCCGGCGACCAGGCACTGCTGCAGGCACGCTTTGCCGGGCGCAGTCAGTTCGACACCCTGATGCCGGAGGGCGACTACTGCGCCGCCGTGCTATTTCTGCCCAAGTCGCGCGAACTCGCCGATTACCTGCTGCAGGCCCTGGCCGCGCGCCTGAATGGTCGCCCGCTGTACCTGGTCGGCGAGAAGCGCGGCGGCATCGAGCGTGCGGCCAAGCAGCTGGCGGCCTATGGCACGCCGCGCAAGCTGGACAACGCGCGCCATTGCCAGCTGTGGTGCGTGCAGGTCGAGCAGGCGCCCGCGCAGCCCGAACTCGACGCCCTGGCCCAGGTCTACAGCCTGCCACTGGCCGACGGCCCGCTGCAGGTGGTGAGTCTGCCCGGGGTGTTCGCCCACGGCCGCCTGGATCGCGGCAGCGCCCTGCTGCTGGAGCACCTCGACGACCTGCCGCACGGCCATCTGCTGGACTTCGGCTGCGGCGCGGGCGTGCTCGGCGCCGCGCTCAAGCGCCGCTACCCGGCCAGCCAGCTGAGCCTGCTGGACGTGGACGCCTTCGCCCTGGCCAGCAGCCGCCTGACCCTGGCCCGCAACAGCCTGGATGCCGAGCTGATCGCCGGCACGGGCATCGAGTCGGCGCCACAAGGGCTGGCCGCCATCGTCAGCAACCCGCCCTTTCACCAGGGCGTGCACACCCATTACCAGGCCAGCGAGAACCTGCTGACCCAGGCCGCCGCCCACCTGAACATCGGCGGCGAACTGCGCCTGGTGGCCAACAGCTTCCTCAAGTACCCACCGCTGATCGAGCGCCACCTCGGCCCCTGCCGCACCCTGGCCGAGGCCGACGGCTTTCGCATCTACGCCGCCCGGCGGCGTTGAGCGGGGTTGCTCTGGGCGAAACGCTTGGGCACAATGCGCCGGTCCTAGGGGAGTAGTCTCCCGCGAGCGCCCAGCTCGCCCGGCACGCGTCAACACACTTGCTCCGCAGAGCATGGCGCGCGCGACCCAAGGCCTCCCAGAGGGGCCTGCGGTTTGACAAGACCTATGACACGCACACCTTACCCGGGGCGGGAAGGTCGTACGTGTCATAGCCGTGTCGACCCGCCCCTTTAGGAAAACCCCATGCTGGAATCCCTGTTCGTCCCCACCCTGATCGTCGCCCTCGCCGAAATCGGCGACAAGACGCAACTGCTCGCCTTGCTCCTGGCCGCGCGCTTTCGCCGGCCCTGGCCGATCATCTGGGGCATAGTGGTCGCCACCCTGGCCAACCACTTCGCCGCCGGCGCCGTCGGCAACTGGGTCGCCGGCCTGTTCTCGCCCGCCACCCTGAGCTGGATACTCGCCGCCAGTTTCGTCGCCGTGGCCGCCTGGACGCTGATCCCCGACAAGCTGGACGAGGACGAGGAATCCGGGTTGAAGAAGTACGGTCCCTTCCTCACCACCCTGATCGCCTTCTTCATCGCCGAGATGGGCGACAAGACCCAGGTCGCCACGGTGATGCTGGCGGCGCAGTACCCGCACTTCGTGCTGGTGGTGCTCGGCACCACCCTGGGCATGCTGATCGCCAACGTGCCGGTGGTGCTGGCCGGCAACTTCGCCGCCGAGCGCCTGCCGCTGACCCTGATCCGTCGCCTGGCCGCCTGCGCCTTCGCCGCCCTGGCGCTGTACGCCGGCTACCAGGCGCTGCAGTTGAGCGGCCTGGCATGACGCATCGCTGACGCCATCTAGCTGGCACATCGGCCAATTCCAGCCCCCTCCTGCCTGCTGCTAAAGTGCGCGACACGTCACGCAACTTGAGTCGGCAGTCCGGAGGGCGTCATGTCATTGGATGATCGGAAGAAGGTGGTGTGCCAGCACATCGACCTGACCTGGAACAAGGGCCGTCTGGCGCTGGCCGAGCAACTGCACAGCCGCGACTTTCTCTACAAGAGTTCGTTTATCGGCCGCCCGCTGAGCAGCGCCGGCTTCGCCCAGATGGTGCAGGACATCCGCCACGCCATGCCGGACCTGCAGGTGGTGGTCGAGGAATGCATCGCCGAAGGCTACAAGGTGGTCACCTGGAGCACCCTGATCGGCACCATCGAGAAACCCGCGCTGGGCTACCCGCCCAGCGACAAGGTGCTGAGCATCTCGGCCATGGCCTTCTGGACCCTGACCCCGGGCAACGAGATCCAGGAAATCTGCACCATGTTCGACATGGAAAGCTTCCGCGCCCAGCTCAATCTGGAAACCCGCCCCTTCGCCGAAAAAGCCCTGCCCTGAAACGCCAACGGCGCGCCCTGAGCCCTCAGGACGCGCCGCCGGTCCATCCCGAGGCCGGACTCAGCGCCCGGCCTTGGCCTGCTCGTACAGCGGCATCACCTTGGGAATCGCCGCCTGCAGCGAGGCGATACGGCTGCTGGAGGACGGGTGGGTGCTCATGAACTCCGGCGGCGCCCCGCCGCCGGCGGCCGCCATCTTCTGCCACAGGCTGACCGCCGCATTGGGGTCGTAGCCGGCGCGCGCGGCCAGCTCCAGGCCGATCAGATCCGCCTCGTTCTCGTTGCCGCGGCTGTTGGGCAGGGTCAGGCTGTACTGCACCACGGTGTCGGCCAGGGCCAGGCCGCCCTCACCGAGACCGAGCAGGGCGCCGGCCCCCTGCTTGGCCATCTCGATGCCATAGGCCTTGGACATCGCCTCGCGACTGTGCTCGCGCAGGGCGTGAGCCATCTCGTGGCCCATGATCGCGGCGATCTCGTCGTCGCTCAGCTTGAGCTTCTCGATGATGCCGCTGTAGAAGATGATCTTGCCGCCGGGGCCGCAGTTGGCGTTGAGCTCCGGGCTCTTGATCAGGTTGACCTCCCACTGCCAGTTGGCCGCATCCGGGCGGAAACGCGGCGCCTGCGGGATCAGCCGGTTGGCGACGGCCTGCAGGCGCTTGGCATTGGCGCTGCTCTTGTCCAGCACGCCCTGGCTCGACGCCTCGCTCAGGGTCTGCTGGTAGGACTGCGCATACATCTGGTTGACCTGGTCGGCCGACAGCATGCTGAACATGTACTGCTTGCGCTCCACGCCCACCGCACCGCCGCTGGTGGTGTTGACGGCCTGACAGCCGGCCAGCAGCAGCGCCGCCGCCAGGCCACCCAGGGTAAGAACCTTGTTCATCGAACGATCTCCTTTATCGACCGACCTATGCTAGGCCGCCGCCTCGGCGCGAGCAACCACGCCACTTGCACGATGGCCGCGGGCCATCTTTGCTAAGCGATGAAACCGCCAAAACGCCGTCCGAGAGCTTATCCACGACAGCCCGCTAAGGTTTTCCGCCGACGCTGCCGATAGCCGCTTTAGAGCTTGTTCAAAGGCTCGCGAGCTAGAGCAATGCAAGGCGCAACGACCAACGGGAGTAACAGCCAAAGGCTGGCCCGAAGGGTGAGCGCCAGCGAATCAAACAGGCGAGAAAGCGGAGTGTACTTTTGTACATGAGCATTACTCGCTGCGCTCGCCCTGCGGGCCGTCCTGCGGAGTTTCAGTGACAAGTCACTGTCCGAGCCTGTTTTTAATGCAGCAGTGCCGACGCGCAGCAGCCTTTGAACAGGCTCTTACAGGCCACATCGCGCCCCGGAGCCAATATGAAGTTCAAGTCGATCCAGTTTTCCGTCGCCTTCCTCGCCGGCGCCATCGTGCTGGCCGTGGTCGTGGCCCTGGTGCTCTATGCCCTGTTCGCCAGCGCTCGCACCCAGGCGCTGGTGGAGCAACGGACCCAGGCGCTGCTCGAACAGGTCATCGAACAGCGCCTGGCGGCACTGGCGCGCGCCCAGGTCAGCGAAATCCAGCGCGAGCTGGAGGTGCCGCTGCAGATCACCGCCGACCTGGCCCGGGTCAACGCCCTGCTCGGCATGAGCGATGCCAACGGCGCCCCGCTGCTGGCCGTCAGCCGCGAGGAACTGGCCAACCTGGTGCGCGAGACCACGGCGCAGAACCCCAAGCTGCTGGGCAGCTACATCGGCTGGGAGGCGAACGCCTTCGACGCCAGCGACGACCTCTACGCCGGCAGCCGCGAGAACGGCTACGACGGCAGCGGCCGCTTCCTGCCCTGGTGGTATCGCAACGCCGACGGCAGCCTGGGTCTCGACGCCATCGGCTCGATGGAAAGCGAGAAACTGCTGCCCACCGGGGTGCGCGAGGGCGAGTACTACCTGTGTCCCAAGGAACGCAAGCGCCCCTGCGTGATCGACCCGGCGCCCTACGACGTCGGCGGCAAGATGACCATGCTCGCCTCCTTCACCTCGCCGATCCTGGTGGACGGCGAATTCCGCGGCATCGCCGGCGCCGACCTGGCGGTCAATTTCATCCAGGACCTGCTGACCCAGGCCGACGCCCAGCTCTACGACGGCGCCGGCGAGATGGCGCTGATCGCCGGCAACGGCCGCCTGGTGGCCTCGACCAAGGCCCCGGACAAGCTCGGCGAACCGGCCACCGCACTGCTCGACGCCAACGAACTGAGCAACCTGAGCGGCCTGCAGCCGGGCCAGCCGAAGTACGACATCCACGTCGAGGACGATCCCGCCGACAGCCATATCGAGCTGTTTCTCAGCTTCACCATCGGCCAGGCCGATACCCGCTGGGTGCTGATGCTGGTGCTGCCGCTGGACACCGTGATGGCCGACCTGCGCCAGCTGCAGGGCGAACTGGCCGCGCAGCGCGAAGCCGATACCCTGGGCATGAGCCTGGTCGGCCTGCTGATCGCCGCCCTCGGCCTGCTGGTGATCTGGTTCGTCGGCTACGGTATCGCCCGCCCGCTCAAGCAGATGGTCGGCATGCTCGACGACATCGCCAAGGGCGACGGCGACCTGACCGTGCGCCTGCGGGTCGAGCGCAGCGACGAACTGGGGCAGATCGCCCAGGGTTTCAACGCCTTCCTGAGCAAGCTGCAGGCGATGATCGGCGACGTGGTGAGCTCGGTGCAGCAAGTCAGCGACTCGTCCGAGCACACCGCCGACATCGCCATCCGCACCAACCAGGGGGTGCAGAAGCAGCTGGCCGAGATCGAGCTGGTGGCCACCGCCGTACACCAGATGACCGCCACCGCGCAGGACGTGGCGCGCAACGCCACCCACGCCGCCGAGGCCGCCAACCACGCCGACCGCGCCGCCAACCAGGGCAAGCAGGTGGTGCAGAGCACCTCGAGCGCCATCGCCGCGCTGGCCAGCGAAATCGGCCGCGCCGTCGGCGTGGTGCAGAGCCTGGCCAAGGACAGCGAGAACATCAACGCGATCCTGGTGGCGATCCGCGGCATCGCCGAGCAGACCAACCTGCTGGCGCTCAACGCCGCCATCGAGGCGGCGCGGGCCGGCGAACAGGGCCGCGGTTTCGCCGTGGTCGCCGACGAGGTGCGCAACCTGGCGCAGAAGACCCAGCAGGCCACCGAAGAGATCCAGAGCATGATCCAGCAGCTGCAGCACGGCACCCGCGAGGTGGTCAAGGTGATGGAGCAGAGCCAGGTCAAGACCGACGACAGCGTGGCGCACGCCAACCAGGCGGCCGACTCGCTGGAGGCCATCACCCAGGCGGTCTCGGTGATCAACGACATGAACACCCAGATCGCCAGCGCAGCCGAGCAGCAGAGCGCAGTGGCCGAGGACATCAACCGCAACGTCACCAATATCGGCCAGGTGGCCAACGAGGTGGCCGGTGGCGCCGACGAGGCCAGCCAGGCCAGCGCCGGGCTGACCAAGCTGGCCGAGCAGCAGCGCCGGCTGATCAACCAGTTCAGGGTGTAAGCGGCTTGTAGGGTGCGCCATGCGCACCCTACGCGTTGCTCGGCCTCACGCCGGGGTCAGGCACTCCGGCGCGTCCAGCTTGGGGTCGTTGACCAGGGTGGCCAGGGCGCGCTCGCGCAGACCGCCCTGGGGCCTGGCCAGCAGCGCCTGCAGTTGCTCCAGCCCGGTCTCGCCGCTCAGCCACAGGGCCCGCTCCTGCTCGTCGAGAATCAGCGGGCGGCGCTGCGAGGCGGCTGCCTGGGTGATCAGCGCCACGCTCAGGTACTCGTGCCCGCCGACCGGGTAGACCTCCCACAGCGCGGCGAAATACAGCAGCGAATCGGCGTTGGTCATCCAGTACGGGCGCTTGCGCGCTGCGCCGCGCCATTCGTAGAAGCCATTGGCCGGCAGCAGGCCGCGGCGCAGGCGTAGGGGTTCGCGGAACATCGGTTGCTCGGCCAGGGTCTCGGCGCGGGCATGCGCGGGGGTTTTCGACAGGTCCTTGAGCCAGGCCGGGGTCAAGCCCCAGCGCGCCGCGGCGGCTTCAGTCCCGGCGGCGCCGGCACGCAACAGCAGCACCTGGCCGTTCGGCGCGATATTCCAGTGCGGCTGCTGATCGGTGGGAAAACCGGGCAAGGCCGCCAGGGCCGGCGACCAGCGAAACAGGGCGTAGCGTCCACACATGCGGCAACTCGACAGGTAGGCAGGGGCGCGTCAGCACAGCAGCACGCCCTGGAAGGATTCCGGCTCGTCACCGGGCAGGGGTTGCGCGGCATTGTACGCCCCGATCAGCGCGCGTGCCCGCTCGGCATCATGGTCGGCCACCAGCAGACCGAGCAGCCCACAGACCGGCAACTCGCCCACCGCACCGACCAGATGCTGGCCAAGCAGATGCGCCTCGATACCCTCGCTGGCCAGCATGCCCAGCAGCATCTCGCCCTCCAGCAGATTCTCCGGCTCGTAGATTCGTTGCATCAGTCGTTCTCCCCGCGAACCTCCAGTTGCCAGTCGACGCCGTCGGTGCGCAGCTCGAACAGGATCGGTCGGCAGCACACCGGGCAATCCTCGATATAGGACTGATCGCCCGCCGACAGATCGAGCACGGCTTCGGCCGGCTCGCCGCAGTAGGGGCAGAAATAGGCCTCGGTTTCCAGCATCGCGGCCTCCTTGTGACTTGGCGGTATAATCGCCGGTCTATTGCTGGCCTGCTCGCCAGGCGTTTTTCGTTCAGCACCTCATTTCAACCATAGCCGTTCTACAACAAGAGAGCATGATGGGCGCATTCGATGCCATCCGACCCTATGCCGACGCAGAAGTGCGCCCCGTACTGGCGCGCCTGCTCGCCGACCCGGCCTTTCTCGGCACCCTCACCCGCTTTCGCTTCCCGCGCCTGGCCGGGCCGCTCGGCTGGCTGCTCAAGCCGCTGATCGCCGCGCGCCTGCGCAGCGAGTTCGCCGGCATCGACTCGGTGGCCAAGCTGCAGGAAAAGATCGAGCCCTACGTCGACCGCAGCATCGAACGCGCCAGCGACGGCATCACCTACTCCGGCCTCGAGCACCTGCAACCGGGCAAGGCCTACCTGTACCTGGCCAACCACCGCGACATCGTCATGGACCCGGCATTCGTCAACTACGCGGTGTACCACGCCGGCCTGCAGACGCCGCGCATCGCCATCGGCGACAACCTGCTGCAGAAGCCCTTCGTCGGCGACCTGATGCGCCTGAACAAGAGCTTCATCGTGCACCGCTCGATCAGCGGCCGGCGCGAGAAGCTGGCGGCCTATCAGCTGCTCTCGGCCTATATCAACCACTCGATCCGCGAGGACGGCGAGTCGATCTGGATCGCCCAGGCCGAAGGCCGCGCCAAGGACGGCGACGACCGCACCGATTCGGCGATCCTCAAGATGTTCCACATGAGCCGCAAGGACGAGCCGTTCGCCGCGGTGATCGACTCGCTCAACCTGATCCCGGTGTCGATCAGCTACGAGTACGACCCCTGCGACCTGGCCAAGGCCCGCGAGCTGAGCGTGCGCGCCGCCACCGGCAGCTACACCAAGGCGCCCGGCGAGGACGACGCCAGCATCGCCCTCGGCATCACCGGCTACAAGGGTCGCGTCCACCTGCACTTCGGCGAGCCGGTCGCAGGTCTGGACGACACCAAGCAGCTGGCCCAGGAACTGGACCGGCAGATTCTCGGCCAGTACCGCCTGTTCCCGGTGCACTACCTGGCCTATGCCATGTGGGCACAGCGCGACCCGGAGCTGGCCGTGCCCGCCGCCCGCGAACTGTTCGCCGCCGACGAACTGGCCAAGGCCGAGGCCGAATGGCACAAGCGCCTGGCCGCCTGCAGCGCCGAGGAGCAAGCCTACCTGGTGCTGCAATACGCCAACCCGGTGCGCAACCAGTACCGGATTAAGGCCGGCCTGCCGCTCTGACAGGCCCCGCCACAAAGGAAAACGGCAGCCCTCGGGCTGCCGTTTTCCTATCTGTCGCCCATTACAGCCGCGTGCTGAACCAGGACAGCAGCAGCGCCGCCGCCAGACAGGCGCCGCCGAAGCGGTAGAAGAAGCGATTGATGCGCAGGGTGCGCTCGTCGCACGCCTCGGCCTCGGCGCTCAGGCTTTCCAGTTCGCCCTGCGCCAGCATGCGGGCCTGGCCGCGCTGCTCGCGCAGGCGGGTCATCAGGCACAGCCAGGCGCCGGCCAGGCCGAAAAACAATGCCAGCGCATTCATCGCCACGGCCGGATGGGAGAGGAACAGCGACCACAACATCTGCAGCGACATGCAACACCTCAGGATCAGCTCGGTGCAGCGACGCCGTCGCCGCACCAGAATGGGGATTCACGCCGAAAATGAGGTGCAGCAGCGCCCGTTCCGGCCGTCGAAAGTCGTCGCGCAGTGTACTGAAATCCACGTTTTATAAGGTTCGTTTCCGACGAACGCGGCGGCTATCCCGAAATCGTCTGAAAACTGTCATATCCCTGGCCTAGGGTTTGTATCTCTCATCGTGACCACGCAGTCACGACCTGCAGTGGAGCCTTACCCTTAATGTCCGCGGAGGACCTGCCATGCTCAACCCACAACCGCTGGATCGCGACTACCTGATCGACTCGCTGGATGAAGTGGACGCAGTGGTCGACGAACTTTCCTTCAACGTGCAGGACCACCACTGGCTGGTCTACTGCGCCCTGGGCGGTCACGAACACTACGACCTGCCAGACATCGACAACCGCACCGGCATGAGCCTGCCGGAGCTCTACGAGCAGGCTGCCTGAAGCGCCCGCAGAAATGAAAACGCCCCGCAATGCGGGGCGTTTTCGTGTCGGGGCTCTGCGTTACTGCAGCAGCACCTGACCAATGGTCGGATCCTTGAAGGCGCGGGTCAGGGCATCGCTGAGCACGTCGCTGACCAGCTTGGTGTTGGTCTGCTGGTTCGGCGCCATGCCGAAGCGCTGGTTCAGCGAGGCGCCGTAACGGCCGCTGTAGCGGCGGCTGGCGCCCTGCACGTCGGCGCGGATGGAGGCGGTGATGTCGGCCTCGGTGACGTACAGGCCTTCCTTAGGCGACTGGTACTTCAGCTCGGCCAGGGTCAGAGTCAGCTGCGGCGCGTTGTAGGCGTTGCTCGACGGAGTGAAGCCGAGCAGGCGTACCGCGGCCTCGGCCTCGGCCTGCAGCTTGGGCAGGATGGCTTCGCTGCTGACGCTGATGGCGCTGGTTTCCGGATACAGGCCGCCGCGGGTGCCGAGGTTCGGCGACGGACGCCCGTCGACCACCCGAACCACCACCGGCTGGCCCTGACCGACCGCGGTCAGCGCGCTGGTGAGCTTGGGTTGCGGGCTGAGTTGCTGAGGGCTGTGGGCGCAACCGGCCAGGGTCAGGCTGGCGGCGGCAAGCAAGGCGAACAACGCGCGGTGCAACATGCTCATCTCTCCAAGAGGGGTTGAAAAAGTGGCCGGCAGTATACCCAGCGGCGACTGGCGCCGACAGCACTCGCAGTATCGGACTGCCAGCCCCGGCCTGCGGTTCCTGTCATCAGCCTGTCACCGCCGTACGGCATAAAGGACGCCAGTCCATCCGCCGGAGTTTTGCCATGTCGCTGCTGCGCCGCCTATTCAGCCCCCGCCGCCCGCTGCGTCATTTCGCCTGGCTCGACGCCCAGGGGCATTGCCGCGCGCTGCGTCAGGCGCAGGCGCATCCACAGCAGGCCGGCTGGGTCGAGGTGAGCGAGTCGCGCCCCTGCTGGCTGGGGGCGCCGCTGCCCGCCGGCGTGCGCGTCACACCGGTCGTCACGCATGCAGCAGACGCCCGGCCGTTGGCGGCCTGACCGACGGAAGAAGAAAAGTCACGCAGGGCGATCAATTTCGCCTCATTCACCGCTATAATCGCGCCCCGATTATAAGGACGTCTCCTGATCGGGCCGCACCACCTCGCCGATGCTAGGTCATCGCTCCCGCCCCAGAGAGTCGCCCACTTCGCGCTGCCGTTTCCGGCCAGCCGCTTTAAGCCCATACGCAGAGCCGATTGCAGCCATGCAAGGCATGACCTGCGCGGGCTAGAAGCGCGCCGAGGCAGACGAGCTTTTGAGGTTCACCGCTCCAAAAGAGCGTGAAAAAACGGTTTTTACAACTTCACAAGAGTGTGGCGAATAAATGAACAGTTTTGCGTCCGCAAATCCCAGCCTTAACCCTCCCGGCCGCGCGACCAGGCTCTGCGTCTGAGTCCACCGGCATCGCCCTAGCAGGCCGACAGGCCGTCAATCTGGTGCAGTATTTCTTGGAGTGAGGTTAATGGCGCATAACGATTACCAAAGCGTAGATGTGGTGCTGGTCGGCGCCGGCATCATGAGCGCGACCCTGGGCGTGCTGCTCAAGGAACTCGATCCCGGCATCACGCTGGAAGTGGTGGAACTGCGCGAGTCCGGCGCGGTGGAAAGCTCCAACCCCTGGAACAACGCCGGCACCGGCCACGCCGCGCTGTGCGAGCTGAACTACACCCCGGAAGGCGCCGACGGCAGCATCGACATCAAGAAGTCGGTGAGCATCAACGCCCAGTTCGAGGAGTCCAAGCAGTTCTGGGCCTACCTGATCGACAAGGGCGCGATCAACTCGCCGAAATCCTTCATCAACCCGGTGCCGCACATGAGCTTCGTG
This sequence comes from Pseudomonas sp. ABa2, assembly GCF_056676075.1. Classification (NCBI taxonomy): domain Bacteria; kingdom Pseudomonadati; phylum Pseudomonadota; class Gammaproteobacteria; order Pseudomonadales; family Pseudomonadaceae; genus Pseudomonas; species Pseudomonas sp. ABa2. Next base: position 916,840 of record NZ_CM155239.1, on the reverse strand, counting down.
CGCGGCCAGGACGGCATCGCCTTCCTCAAGAAGCGCTTCGAGGCCCTGCGCCAGCACCATGCCTTCAGCGCCATGGAGTACACCGAGGATCGCGCCACCATCGCCGACTGGGCGCCGCTGCTGATCCCCGGCCGCGACCCCGGCGAGCCGCTGGCCATGACCCGCGTGCAGGCCGGCACCGACGTCAACTTCGGTGCGGTCACCCAGCAGATGCTCGACTACCTGGCCAGCCAGGCGGACGCCAAGGTCACCTGCAACCAGAAGGTCACCGACCTCAAGCGCGAAGACGACGGCTGGCGCGTCAGCGTCAAGGACACCCAGACCGGCGCCACTCGGCAGATCCAGGCCAAGTTCGTCTTCCTCGGTGCCGGCGGCGGCGCCCTGCCGCTGCTGCAGCTGTCCGGCATCCCCGAAGGCAAGGGCTTCGGCGGCTTCCCGGTGAGCGGCCAGTGGCTGCGCTGCGACAACCCCGAGGTGGTGGCCAAGCACCAGGCCAAGGTCTACAGCCAGGCCGAAGTCGGCTCGCCGCCGATGTCGGTGCCGCACCTCGACACCCGCGTGGTGGACGGCAAGAAATCCCTGCTGTTCGGCCCTTACGCCGGCTTCTCCACCAAGTTCCTGCGCCACGGCTCGTTCCTCGACCTGCCGCTGTCGGTACGCCCCAACAACATCGGCCCGATGCTGGCGGTGGCGCGCGACAACATGGACCTGACCCGCTACCTGATCAAGGAAGTGATGCAGTCCGAAGAGCAGCGCCTGAAGACCCTGCGCGGCTTCTACCCCGAGGCCAAGGCCGAGGACTGGCGCCTGGAAGTGGCCGGTCAGCGCGTGCAGATCATCAAGAAGGACAGCAAGAACGGCGGCATCCTGCAGTTCGGCACCGAACTGGTGGCCGCGGCCGACGGCTCCATCGCCGCCCTGCTCGGCGCCTCGCCGGGCGCCTCGGTGACCGTGTCGATCATGCTCGACCTGATCCGTCGCTGCTTCCCCGAGCAGGCCCAGTCCGCGGACTGGCGCAGCAAGCTGGACCAGATCTTCCCGGCCATGGCCGACGTCCTGGCCAAGGACGCCGAGCGCTACCGTGAAGTGCAGGCGCAGTCGAACCAGCGCCTGCAACTCGACGCCGGCGCCTGATCGAGCCGCGCACAAAAAACCGCCCCTCGGGGCGGTTTTTTATTGCGCGCAGCCCTGGCTACTGCTGACCCCAGGGCAGGATCGGAATGGCGGTCACCGCGTTCTGCGGGCTGCCCTCGATCACCCGGTCGCTGTAGACCAGGTACACCAGGGTATTGCGCTTGCTGTCGAAGAAGCGCACCACCTGCATGGTCTTGAACACCAGCGAGGTGCGCTCCTTGAACACCTCCTCGCCATCCTTCAGCTCGCCCTGGAAACGAATCGGCCCGACCTGACGACAGGCGATGGAAGCCTCGGCGCGATCCTCGGCCAGGCCCAGGCCACCCTTGACCCCACCGGTCTTGGCCCGCGACAGGTAGCAGGTCACCCCCGCCACCTTGGGATCGTCGAAGGCCTCGACGACGATCTTGTCGTTCGGCCCCACCCACTTGAACACGGTGGACACCTCGCCGATGGTCTCGGCCAGCGCCAGGCCGGGCAGCACCAGCAGGCCCAGCACCACTCCCTTGAACGGACGCATGCCTTTCTCCTTAGACGAGGATCAGATTGTCGCGATGCACCAGCTCCGGCTCGTCGACATAGCCCAGCAGCTTCTCGATGGCGTCGGACGGCTGGCCGATGATCTTCTGCGCCTCCAGGGCGCTGTAGTTGACCAGGCCGCGGGCGACCTCACGGCCGTCCGGGGCGACGCAGACCACCATCTCGCCGCGGCGGAAGCTGCCCTGCACCGCCTTGACCCCGACCGGCAGCAGGCTCTTGCGATCCTGACTCAACGCCTTCACCGCACCGGCATCCAGCACCAGGGTGCCGCGGGTCTGCAGGTGACCGGCCAGCCACTGCTTGCGCGCCGCCAGCAGGCCGCGCTCGGGCGCCAGCAGGGTGCCCAGGCGTTCGCCGGCCTTGAGCCGCGCCAGCACCTGCTCGATGGCACCGCCGACGATGATCGTATGAGCCCCAGAACGCGCCGCCAGGCGCGCGGCGCGCAGCTTGGTCTGCATGCCGCCACGGCCCAGCGCGCCGCCGACGCCGCCGGCCACCGCATCCAGTGCCGGGTCGTCGGCACGCGCCTCGTTGATCAGCTTGGCGTCCGGATTGTGCCGCGGGTCGGCGTCGAACATGCCGTCGCGGTCGGTGAGGATCACCAGCAGGTCGGCCTCCACCAGGTTGGCCACCAGCGCGGCCAGGGTGTCGTTGTCGCCGAAGCGGATCTCGTCGGTGACCACGGTGTCGTTCTCGTTGATCACCGGCACCACGTCCAGGTCGACCAGGGTGCGCAGGGTGCTGCGCGCGTTGAGGTAACGCTTGCGGTCGGACAGGTCGTCGTGGGTTAGGAGGATCTGCGCGGTACGCCGGCCGTGTTCGGCGAAGCTCGACTCCCAGGCCTGGATCAGCACCATCTGGCCGATGGCGGCAGCCGCCTGCAGCTCGTGCATGGCGCTCGGGCGGCTGCTCCAGCCGAGGCGGCTCATGCCCGCGGCCACCGCGCCGGAGGACACCAGCACCAGCTCCACGCCCTGCTCGCGCAGGGCCACCATCTGCTTGACCCACACCGCCATGGCCGCCCGATCCAGGCCGCGCCCGTCGGCGGTCAGCAGCGCACTGCCGATCTTCACCACCCAGCGCCGCGCGCCGGTCACCTTGTCACGCATGATCTTCCAACCTTAGCCAGAAAACGATGGGGCCTGCCCCACCTACAAAAACGCCGCAATTAAGCGGCGTTGAAAACTTGCTTAATCCCGGACGTAAATGATTTCCGGGCCGTCGTCATCATCTTCGTCGTCGAAGTCGTCTTCGTCGATATCGTCGACGCTGCGTACCCCGGCCTTGCGCAACGCACGCTGGTCGTCCAGCGCCTGCAGGCGGGCGCGCGCCTCGTCTTCGATGCGCTGATCCAGCTCGGCCAGCTCCTCGGCGAACTGCGGGTCTTCGGCGATGCGCTCACCGCGCACTTCCAGGTAATGCATGATGTCGCGGCAGATGCGCTCGGTGCCGTCGCGGCTGATGGCCGAGACCACGTAGACCGGGCCCTGCCAGCCCAGACGGGCGACGATGTCGGCCTTGCGCGCCTCGCGCTCGTCTTCCGGGATCTGGTCCATCTTGTTCAGCACCAGCCAGCGGTCGCGCTCGGCCAGCGCCGGGCTGAAGCGACCCAGCTCGTCGATGATCACCTGCGCCGACTCGGCCGGATCGCTCTCGTCCAGCGGCGCCATGTCCACCAGGTGCAGCAGCAGGCGGGTACGCGCCAGGTGCTTGAGGAAGCGGATGCCCAGACCGGCGCCTTCCGAGGCACCCTCGATCAGGCCCGGAATGTCGGCGACGACGAAGCTCTTGAAGCGGTCGACGCTGACCACGCCCAGGTTCGGCACCAGGGTTGTGAAGGGGTAGTCGGCCACCTTCGGCTTGGCCGCGGAAACGGCGCGGATAAAGGTGCTCTTGCCGGCGTTGGGCAGGCCGAGCAGGCCGACGTCGGCCAGCACTTTCAGCTCCAGCTTGAGGTCGCGCGACTCGCCCGGCTTGCCCGGCGTGGTCTGCCGCGGCGCACGGTTGGTGCTGGACTTGAAGCGGGTGTTGCCCAGGCCGTGCCAGCCGCCCTGGGCGACCATCAGGCGCTGGCCGGGCTTGACCAGGTCGCCGATCACTTCCTGGGTGCCGGCGTCGATCACCGTGGTGCCGACCGGTACCGGCAGGAGCAAGTCCTCGCCCTTGGCCCCGGTGCAGTCGGTGCTGCCGCCCTTCTCGCCATTCTGCGCGTGGAATTTGCGCGTGTAGCGGTAGTCGATCAGGGTGTTGAGGTTCTCGTCGGCGACGAGGAAAACCGAGCCGCCGTCGCCACCGTCGCCGCCGTTGGGGCCGCCCTTCTCGATGAACTTCTCGCGGCGGAAGGCCATCATGCCGTTACCGCCATCACCGGCTTTTACAAAAATCGAAACTTCGTCGACGAATTTCATGGATATGCCTCCCGCGTCACCTGCGGGCTGGAGGGAACGCTTGCCGGATCATCCAGAGCTAGCGGATCGGGCAAGCGAACCAAAGATACACAAATAAAAAAGCCCCGTCCTAGGGACAGGGCTTCTCCAGCGTGCCGGCGATTAAGCCTGGACGACGCTCACGTAGCGACGGCCGAACGCGCCCTTCACTTCGAACTTGACCACGCCTTCGACTTTAGCGAAGAGGGTGTGGTCCTTGCCGATGCCCACGCCGAAACCGGGGTGGAACTGGGTGCCGCGCTGACGCACGATGATGTTGCCGGCCTTGATGACCTGGCCGCCGTACATCTTCACGCCAAGGCGTTTACTTTCGGAATCGCGGCCGTTACGGGTAGAACCGCCAGCTTTTTTGTGTGCCATGAGTCAATACTCCTATAAAGGGATCGGGGCCGACGAATCAGGCCTGGATACCGGTGATTTTGATCTCAGTGAACCACTGACGGTGGCCCTGACGCTTCATGTGGTGCTTACGACGGCGGAACTTGATGATGCGCACCTTGTCGTGACGACCTTGCGACACGACTTCGGCAACCACTTTAGCGCCGTCTACGACCGGAGCGCCGATCTTAACGTCGTCGCCATTGCCGATCAGCAGAACGCGATCGAAAGTCACGGCTTCGCCAGTAGCGACTTCGAGCTTCTCGATCTTGAGGAATTCGCCTTCGGTGACCTTGTATTGCTTGCCACCAGTAACAATCACTGCGTACATGGTAAATCTCCGTTGATCCTGCTCACCCAGCGCTTTAGAAAAGTCGTTATTGGCTGGCATGGCTGCTCGGGGCCGGAAGTGACGCCCTTGCAATTGCGTAAGGCAGGGAAATGCCCAGGGGGAAGTTCAGGGTGCGCGATTGTACGCAAGCCCGTGACGCCACGCAAGGCCCGCCGGCGCTTGCCTTGACAGCCCCCACCCCGCCACCTAGCATGCCGCGCAACCTCAAAGGAGCACCTTTCGCCGATGCAACCCCAGGCTTTCTACCGCGTGGTGGCTGACGATTTCACCGCCGTCGACGGCATCATCCGTCAACAACTGGTCTCGCGCGTACCGCTGGTGGAGAAGATCGGCGACTATATCATCTCCGCTGGCGGCAAACGCCTGCGCCCGCTGCTGGTGCTGCTCAGCGGCAAGGCGCTGGGCTATCGGGCCGACGACCTGCGCCTGCTGGCCGCCACCATCGAGTTCCTGCACACCGCCACCCTGCTGCACGACGACGTGGTCGACATGTCCGACATGCGCCGCGGTCGCAGCACCGCCAATGCCCAGTGGGGCAACGCGCCGAGCGTGCTGGTGGGCGACTTCCTCTATTCGCGCTCGTTCGAAATGATGGTCGAGCTGGGCTCCATGCCGGTCATGCGCATCCTCTCCAAGGCCACCCGGGTGATCGCCGAGGGCGAGGTGCTGCAGCTGTCCAAGGTGCGCGACGCCAGCACCACGGAAGAAACCTACATGGAAGTCATCCGCGGCAAGACCGCCATGCTGTTCGAGGCCTCGACCCATGCCGCCGCGGCGCTGGCCGGCGCCAGCGAGGCGCAGAGCGAAGCCCTGCGCACCTTCGGCGACCACCTCGGCGTGGCCTTCCAGCTGGTCGACGACCTGCTCGACTACCGGGGCGACGCCGCCGAGCTGGGCAAGAACGTCGGCGACGACCTGGCCGAGGGCAAACCGACCCTGCCGCTGATCTACACCATGCGCGAAGGCAGCGAGGAGCAGGCCGCGCTGGTGCGCCGCGCCATCCAGAAGGGCGGCATCGAGGACCTGGAAAGCATCCGCGCCGCCGTGGAGGCCGCCGGCGCCCTGGACTACACCGCGCAACTGGCGCGCGACTACGCCGAGCGCGCCATCGCCTGCCTGGACGCGCTGCCGGCCGGCGAATACCGCGATGCGCTGGTCGAACTGAGCCGCTTCGCCGTCGCTCGCACACATTAAAAAGCAGCGGTGCCCACGGCGCACCAGCTGCCAAAAACGAAAACGCCCCGAACCAGTCGGGGCGTTTTCGTTTGCGCGACAGGCGATTACAGACGCAGGCCGCCGTCGAGCTCGAGGATGCGCCCGGTGTAGTAGTCGTTCTCCAGGATATAGGCCACCGAGTGGGCGATCTCGGCCGGCTTGCCCATGCGCCGCAGCGGAATGCCGGCGGTCATCTTCTCCAGCGCTTCCGGCTTCATGCTGCCGGTCATCTCGGTTTCGATGAAGCCCGGCGCCACGCCGGCGACGCGGATGCCGTAGCGCGCCAGTTCCTTGGCCCAGACCACGGTGTCGGCGGCGACGCCGGCCTTGGCCGCGGAGTAGTTGGCCTGGCCCATGTTGCCGGCGCGGGAGATCGAGGAGATGTTGATGATCGCGCCTTCATTCTTCAGCTCGATCATCTTCGCCGCCACTTCGCGGGTGCAGAGGAACACCCCGGTCAGGTTGACGTCGATCACCGCCTGCCACTGCGCCAGGCTCATCTTGCTCATCTCGCCGTCCTTGACGCGGATGGTCAGGCCGTCGCGGAGGATGCCGGCATTGTTGACCAGGCCGTTGATCGCGCCGAAGTCCTCGGCCACCTGGGCGACCATGTGGGTCACCTGCTCTTCATTGGCCACGTTGCACAGGTAGCTGCGGGCGTCACCGCCGGCGTCCTTGCAGGCGGCCACGGCTTCGTCGAGTTTTTCCTGGTTCAGGTCGACCAGCGCCAGCTTGGCGCCCTTGGCCGCCAGGTACTCGCCCATGGCGCGGCCCAGGCCCTGGCAACCGCCGGTGATGATGATGACTTTATCTTTCAGTTGCATCGCGTTATCCCCTCAAGGTGCAGCATTAACCAGCCCCGCTGACGCCTGCGAACCGCTATGCTAGGGCGCCTGTCCGTTTCTGACGGATTCTTTGCGAGGAGTCATAAGGTGAGCGTGAAAGCCGGCAAGCATGCACGAGAATTGCTGCTCAAGGAATACCGTGGCGTGCTCAGCACCCACTCCAAGGCCATGCCGGGCTTCCCCTTCGGATCGGTGGTGCCCTACTGCCTGGACGCCGAGGGCCGGCCGCTGATCCTGATCAGTCGCATCGCCCAGCACACCCATAATCTCGGGCAGGACGCCAAGTGCTCGCTGCTGGTCGGCGAGCGCGGCGCAGAGGATGTGCAGGCGGTCGGCCGTCTCACTCTGCTCGCCGAAGCACGACAGTTGCGTGACGAAGGCGAAATCGAGGCGGCCGCCCAGCGTTATTACCGCTTTTTCCCCCAATCGCGCGACTACCATCGGGCGCATGATTTCGATTTCTGGCGGCTGGAGCCGGTGCGCTGGCGTTTCATCGGCGGTTTCGGCGCCATTCACTGGCTCGAGGAGGTCGCCCTGGCCAACCCCTTCGCGACCGACGGCAGCGAAGCCGGCATGGTCGAACACATGAACGCCGACCACGCCGACGCCATCGCCCACTACGTCGCGCTGGCCGGGCTGCCGGGGCAGGAGCCGGCGCAGCTGGCCGGCATCGACAGCGAGGGCTTCCACCTGCGCATAGGCCAGAGCCTTTACTGGCTGCCCTTCCCCGCCCCGTGCGGCAATCCGGGCGCCGTGCGCCAGGCCCTGGTGCAGCTGGCGCGCGCCGAGCACTGGCCGACCGACGGCGCGGTTTCAGCTTGAATTAAGCGCCGCGCCCCATATTAAGAACCTACGGGAAGCCCGACTTCCGCCAAGGACACTTCGACCCATGCGTGTGTTTCTGTTTCTCTTCCTGCTGTTCCCGATCATCGAGCTGGCCCTGCTGATCCAGGTCGGCAGCGCCATCGGTGTGCTGCCGACGCTGCTGCTGGTGATCGGCACCGCCGTGCTCGGCAGCCTATTGCTGCGCGTGGCCGGCGTCGCCACCGCCTGGCGCGCCCGCGAGAAGCTGGCGCGCGGCGAGCTGCCCGAACAGGAAATGCTCGAAGGCCTGCTGATCGCCGTCGGCGGCGGCCTGCTGCTGCTGCCGGGCTTTATCAGCGACATCTTCGGCGTGCTCTGCTTGATTCCCTTCTCCCGCCGCCTGCTGGTCGGCATGCTGCGCCGCCGCGCCGAGGAACAGGCCCTGCGCCAGCGCGCCTTCTTCGACGATATGGCCGCGCGCGCCGGGCAGAGCCGCCCGGGGGCGCCCCGTCCGAATGTGCTGGAAGGCGAATACGAACGCCGCGACTGAAGCAGCTCCGCAACGATCCCCACAGGAGCCGGCTGGCTGGCGATCCCGCAGCCCGCCGATCGCCAGCCAGCCGACTCCGACAAGATGACAGCCACGCCCTGGCACTTGCGCCAAGCCATCCCGGATGCCACCTCCCTCGCCGATGCAAAAAATTTGCACCCCGACCCTTGAAATACCCTCGCCCGCCCACATGTAGCAGTGACCGCAAGGTGCCTGCCCTCCGAGGCAGTCAGACTTTCGCGGTGTGCACCGCGCACCGCACCCGGCCCCGCCGGATTTTACAAACCCGCCGGCCACACAAGAGTCGGCAAGTTGGCCATCAATTGTTAGGAGAGATCGACAATGAAGCTTCGTCCTCTGCATGACCGCGTCGTGATCCGTCGCAGCGAAGAAGAGACCAAAACCGCTGGCGGCATCGTGCTGCCGGGTTCCGCTGCCGAGAAGCCGAACCAGGGCGAGATCGTCGCCGTCGGCACCGGTCGCGTGCTGGACAACGGCGAAGTACGTCCGCTGGCCGTCAAGGTCGGTGACAAGGTGGTATTCGGCCCCTACTCCGGCAGCAACACCGTCAAGGTCGACGGCGAAGACCTGCTGGTGATGGGCGAGAACGAAATCCTCGCCGTCATCGAAGCCTGATTCGCGCCAGTCTCCGTTTAACCGTCAAGAATTCTGAGGATTGATCAACATGGCTGCTAAAGAAGTCAAATTCGGCGATTCCGCCCGCAAGAAAATGCTCATCGGCGTCAACGTCCTGGCCGACGCGGTAAAAGCCACCCTCGGCCCGAAAGGCCGTAACGTGGTGCTGGCCAAGTCCTTCGGCGCGCCGACCATCACCAAGGACGGCGTTTCGGTTGCCAAGGAAATCGAACTGAAGGACGCCTTCGAGAACATGGGCGCCCAGCTGGTCAAGGACGTCGCGTCCAAGGCCAACGACGCCGCCGGTGACGGCACCACCACCGCCACCGTGCTGGCCCAGGCCATCGTCAACGAAGGCCTGAAGTCGGTCGCTGCCGGCATGAACCCGATGGATCTGAAGCGCGGCATCGACAAGGCCACCAGCGCCATCGTCGCCCAGCTCAAGGACCTGGCCAAGCCCTGCACCGACACCAAGGCCATCGCCCAGGTCGGCACCATCTCCGCCAACTCCGACAACTCCATCGGCGACATCATCGCCGAGGCCATGGAGAAGGTCGGTAAAGAAGGCGTGATCACCGTCGAAGAAGGCTCGGGCCTGGAAAACGAACTGTCCGTCGTCGAAGGCATGCAGTTCGACCGTGGCTACCTGTCGCCCTACTTCATCAACAAGCCGGACACCATGGTTGCCGAGCTGGAAGGCCCGCTGCTGCTGCTGGTGGACAAGAAGATCAGCAACATCCGCGAACTGCTGCCGGTACTGGAAGCCGTCGCCAAGGCCGGTCGCCCGCTGCTGATCGTCGCCGAAGACGTCGAAGGCGAAGCCCTGGCCACCCTGGTGGTCAACAACATGCGTGGCATCGTCAAGGTCGCTGCCGTCAAGGCTCCGGGCTTCGGCGACCGCCGCAAGGCCATGCTGCAGGACATCGCCATCCTCACCGGCGGCACCGTGATCAGCGAAGAAGTCGGCCTGTCCCTGGAAAGCGCCACTCTGGAGCACCTGGGTAACGCCAAGCGCGTCGTGCTGAACAAGGACAACACCACCATCATCGACGGCGCCGGCGCCCAAGCCGACATCGAAGCCCGCGTGGCGCAGATCCGCAAGCAGGTCGAAGACACCACCTCCGACTACGACAAAGAGAAGCTGCAAGAGCGTCTGGCCAAGCTGGCCGGCGGTGTTGCCGTGATCAAGGTCGGCGCTGCCACCGAAGTCGAGATGAAAGAGAAGAAGGCCCGCGTCGAAGACGCCCTGCACGCCACCCGCGCTGCAGTGGAAGAAGGCGTGGTGCCTGGCGGCGGCGTTGCCCTGGTGCGCGCGCTGCAGGCCATCGAAGGCCTGAAGGGCGACAACGAAGACCAGAACGTCGGCATCGCCCTGCTGCGTCGCGCCGTCGAAGCGCCGCTGCGCCAGATCGTCGCCAACGCCGGCGGCGAGCCGAGCGTGGTGGTCGACAAGGTCAAGCAGGGTTCGGGCAACTTCGGCTTCAACGCCGCTACCGACACCTATGGCGACATGATCGAGATGGGCATCCTCGACCCGGCCAAGGTCACCCGTTCGGCCCTGCAGGCTGCTGCCTCCATCGGCGGCCTGATGATCACCACCGAGGCCATGGTGGCCGAAGCGGCTGACGACAAGGCCCCGCCCATGCCGGATATGGGCGGCATGGGCGGTATGGGTGGCATGGGCGGCATGATGTAAGCCAGCCCGGCTCCCTCGCTGTAACAAGAACCCCGCGCTCGTCGCGGGGTTTTTTATGGCCGCCCCCGAGCCGTCGCGGCGCGCGGCCAGAACATATTGGCGACGGCCCTGCAGTGTGCGCCGCGCACACTGAGCCCCCTGCCCCGTCGCGTCCATTGCCAGGTGCGACGGCCAGCCCCGGCGCCCCGGAGCGTGCAATTCGCAACGCGGCGCACGGGGCCAAACGCCCGACCGCTGCATAGCTTTCTATGGACTTGACCGCGAGCTTTGCTTAGTTTGTCCCCGTGTCGGCTGCGCCGGCGCACCCGAATGGCTGCCCCCGAGGGCGCGGGCAGCCCGGACAGACAGGCAGAAGAACAACGACCATGACCCTCGGCACCTCTGGCGATACCCAGCAACACGCCTTTCAACATTGGTGGCAACTGCGCGGCGAATGGGTGGAAGAGCCCAACCAGCGCCGCGGCGGCGAAAGCGGCGTGCAGCGCCTGCAACGGCAGGACGCGGTCTGGTACGCCAAGCGCCAGGTCGGCCACCTCTATCGCAGCCTGCTGCACCCCAGGGGCCGACCCACCGTGCTGCGCGAACGCAAGGCGCTGCGCGCCCTCGACGCCCTCGGCGTGGCCGTGCCGCAGCTGATCTACTGCGGCGTCGAACGCGACCCGCAACAGGGCTGGCGCGGCCTGCTGGTCACCGCGGCGCTGGAAGGTTTCGCAGATATCGAGAGCTGGTACGCCGACGGCGGCCGCCAGGCCTGCGGCGAAGCGCGACACGCACAGCTGCTGCAACAGATCGGCGCCACCCTGGCGCGCATGCACCTGGGCCGCTGGCAGCACGGCTGCCTATACGCCAAGCACGTCTTCGTACGCCTGGACGGCGACGCCCCGCAGGTGGCCCTGCTCGACCTGGAAAAGAGCCGCCGGCGCCTCAGCCGGGTACGCGCCGCGCGCCACGACCTGCGCCAGCTGCGGCGCCATAGCCCCTGGTCGGACGCAGACTGGCAGCAGCTGCTGCAGGGCTATCGCCAGGTATTCGCCGGCGGCGCCAATGGCCTGGGCTAGCCGGGGTCGACAACGCTGCCAGAGATTCACGGTACGCCTCTTGCTTAAAAAACATACATGCCGGCCCAGCGCCGGCATCTGTTTGCCGCCTACGGGCGATCTTTTCGCACCACCCTCACCAGGACGTGGCTCTGCCCCGCAGCTTTGCGTCGGGCAGCAGGTTCAGCTGCGCCACTCTGGCCCCGCTTACCCACCGCCAAGGCCGGCTGCTACAGGGTGCTCCCAAAGGCACCAAAGGTGACGCCTGGGCGTTACCCGCACACAGATTGAACCAACCGGGCTGGCCCGTGTCCCAGCACAGCCCCCAGGTGGTGCCAGCCATAGGCAGTGACCGTTCGTCGCGCAAGACCACGACCGAACGGTGGGTGATCTAGGTTTAGCGAACAGCGTTTGGCAGCGCTTTCAAGGGGTTATCAAAATGAAATTAGAAACAGCACGAGGTTTATTCCTCGGCCTCGCCCTCAGCGTCACGGCCATTGCCGCCGCGGCCTGGCAGGAACCCGCCCCGCGCGTGCTGGAAGCCCGCGACTGCAGCGCCACCGAAGCCTGCCCCAGCGCCCCGCCGCGCAAACCGGCGCCGACGCAAGCCAAACCGGACGCCAACCTGCTGGTGCTGATGTTCGGCCTGAGCGGCGCGCTGAAGGGCGAGCAGTAACGCCCGTTCCGCAACGGGGAATTTGCGCTCGACCCGGGACGGGTTGAGCGCCCCGCCCCGCGCGAATACCACTGGCATCGACGCTCTGGCATCGCGCCAGCATTCGCAGTAAGGTCAGGCATCCCCTCTCGCAAGGATGCCGCATGGCCGCCAAAGCCCCCGCCTCCCGCCAGCAGAAGCACCTCGCCGTGCTGATCGACGCCGACAACGCCCCCGCCGCCATAGTCGAAGGCCTGTTCGAGGAAATCGCCAAATACGGCGTCGCCAGCGTCAAGCGCATCTACGGCGACTGGACACTGCCCAACCTGGGCGGCTGGAAAAAGGTGCTGCTCGACCACTCCATCCAGCCGATCCAGCAGTTCGCCTACACCAAGGGCAAGAACGCCACCGACAGCTCGCTGATCATCGACGCCATGGACCTGCTCTATACCCGGCGCTTCGATGGCTTCTGCCTGGTCTCCAGCGACAGCGACTTCACCCGGCTGGCGGCGCGCCTGCGCGAGGAAGGGCTGACCGTCTACGGCTTCGGCGAGGAGAAGACCCCCTCGCCCTTCGTCTCGGCCTGCGACAAGTTCATCTATACGGAAATCCTTCGCGCCGACGCCGCCGAGGCAGCGGAAGAACCGCCCAGCAACGGCGACAAGACCAAAGCCGCCGCTGGCGAAACCACAGCCACCGAACCGACCAAGGCGTCCGCCAAGCCGAAGGTACAGAAGGTACCGGTGGACTTTATCGCCAAGGTCATCGACGACAGCGACGACGAGGACGGCTGGATCCAACTCGGCGCCCTCGGCTCGAACATCAGCAAACTGCGCCCGGCATTCGATGCCCGGCTATACGGCTTCAAGAAGCTCAGCGATTTGATCAAGGGGCATGCGAAGCGGTTTGAGCTGCAGGTGCGCGGCAGCAGTGCGACGGGGGGTGAGGCGCTGTATGTGCGGAATCGGAAGGCGGGGAAATAGCTTTGCAGCTAATGTTGGTAGGCATCGTTTCGCCCAGCGTAAGGGTTTAACACAAGAAGGTACAAGATATGGAATTCTTTGAGAAACTGAATAGCCTCGCATCTAAGATTCGCCAACAAGGCGCAGCCATCAAAACAGAAGAGGCCACAAAAAACGCCTTCGTAATGCCGTTCATAAACACCGTGCTGGGATATGACGTATTTGACCCAACAGAAGTGACCCCAGAGTTCGTCTGCGACGTAGGCACGAAGAAAGGCGAAAAAATTGACTACGCAATATTGAAAGACGGTGAAGTTCAAATCTTGGTTGAATGCAAGAAAATTGGCGAGCCATTGAACATCAACCATGCCTCTCAACTATTCCGCTACTTTCATGTTACCAACGCACGTATTTCGATTCTTACCAACGGTCAAGTGTACAAATTTTTCACCGATCTTGACGCGCCTAACAAGATGGACGAAAAACCCTTCCTTGAGCTGGACCTACTTGACATAGATGAACATGCAGTACCAGAGCTTATAAAACTCACCAAATCCGCCTTCGACGTAGAGTCCATTATCAACTCCGCTGGCGAACTCAAGTATGTCAGCCAAATAAAAAAGGAAATTGCCGCGCAATTCAGCAAACCGGAGGACGACTTTGTTAAATTTTTCGCATCGCGCGTTTACGACGGGATGATTACCCAGAAAGTACGCGAACAATTCACGGAACTGACCCGCAAAGCCGTTGCTCAATTCTTGAGCGACCAAGTAAATGATCGCTTGAAGTCTGCGATGAGTGGAGCAATTCAACCCAGTTATGCCCCTACCGTAACAGCGCCTAATGAGGCACCGACAGAGCAGCAAGGCGAGTCAGCGGAAGACAAGGTGATAACCACACTAGAAGAACTTGAGGGCTATCACATAGTCAAGGCAATCGTCCGCTCGGTTGTAGATTCAAAGCGGATTGTCCAGCGTGATACTCAAAGCTACTTTGGCATTCTGCTGGACGATAACAACCGAAAACCTATCTGTCGCCTTCACTTCAATCGACTGCAAAAATACATCGGCATTTTTGATCAAGAAAAGAACGAGACGCGCCACCCAATTGGCTCACTGGACGAAATTTACGACTTTGCAGATCAGCTGAAAACGACGATAAGTTTTTACTCATGAGTAGATAATTTGAGATATCCGTAGGGTGGACAACGCGAAGCTTGTCCACCAAGGCGCCTCACAAGATATGCGCCATTCCGACACGGCGCTTTTCGCCCTTACGGCGAGTCACTTTCTCTTTGCTCGCGCGAAAGAGAAAGTAACCAAAGAGAAAGCGCGCCCGGCATCCGGGTTTCGCTCCGCGAAACTTCCCTCGCTCCGGCGCTGCTCCGAGGGTCGTCACGGTGGGCCATCCCTGGCCCATCGTTCCTCGTTTGGCATCCATGCCAAACGCCCCTCTCCACAGCACCTCCACTCGGCCTCCTGACGGGATCAAGAATCGCGTCGCCTACCAGATTCGTGGACCCAACTGCGGAAAGCCATGGGTTACACCCGCCCTGCAGCTTGGCTTCTGGTAGTCCTGCACAGAACGATCAGGCGCCGCCAAACGCCCCTTCAGGAGGCCGAGCGAATCGTTGCGGAAGGGCGCGAGCCGCATGGATGCGGCGAGAGGCGTAAAGGGCCAGGGACGTTCCTTGTACGCCGGCCCCTGGAGCAACGATGGAGTGAGGGGAGTCGAGCGCAGCATGACGGGGACGCCTAGTTCCGGATGGCGGGGCACAGCGTTTTTGCTTACTTTTTTGCGGGGCCGGCCATCCGGCGTTTGAAAAAAGTGAGTCGCCGTAAGGGCAATACGGAGCGAAGCGTAGTAACAGCCGCAGGCTGGCCCGAAGGGCGAGCGAAGCGAGTCAACCGTAATCACGGACGACGAACAAGCGGCGTCGGAGTGCAAAAAGCCAAAAGCGCCCTCTCCCCTAGGCCCTCCCACAGGCGGCTAGCGGCCGGGGATACCAGCAGACCCCAGCTCACGCCCCCGCAATCAACCTCTCGATAATCCCTCGCAACTCGGGATGCTCCGGCACCCGAATGCCGAACTCATCGCGCAATACCTCCAGCACCGCGTCGACGCTCTGCAGCTGCACCCGCTCGCTGTCCTGCCCCAGGCGATGGATGGCGAAGCTGCCATTGTTCAGCGTCTTGCGCAGGCCCGGCCCGGTGCGGGCCGCGATCATCTGGCCGAGAAAGGGCGAATCCGGATGGGTGCACACGTACCAGTTGCCGACCACGTAATCGATATCCGCCACCTTCTGCAGATCGAACAGGTACATCGCCCGCCAGCTGCCGGCCACCAGCGCCCGTAAGGTATAGGTGCCGTCCACCAGCGTCAGGCGATAGGGCTCGTGCGGCGTGGCCTGCTGCGCCTCGCTGTCCAGCCGCAGCGGGCCGGTCGGCACCATGCCGCCGAAGCCGACATCGGCGATGTAGCGCACGCCGTCCAGGGTCACCAGCACCAGCATATGGGTGCGCGCCGGCTGGGCATCCTCCGGCCCGCCCATCACCACCCGCCCGGTCAGGCCGCGCGCGTCGAAGCCCAGCGCCTGCAACAGCAGCAGAAACAGGCGGTTGAGCTCGAAGCAGTAACCGCCACGGCCCTGACGCAGCAGCTTGTCCTGGATCGCGGCGGGCTCGACCTGCACCGGCACGCGCAGCATGCTCGCCAGGGTTTCGAAGGGGAACTCGGCGGTATGCCGCGCCTGCAGCTCGCGCAGGGTGTCGAGGGTCGGAGGTGGCGCCGAGGAGTAACCCAGGCGCTCGAGGTATGTGTGCAGCTCCAGCTTGAATGCTTCGGTCATCGTGCATCTCCCTTTTCTACCTGCCGGCTGTTGTACCAGAGGCGGCCGCTGGGAGATACGCATGGGGCCGATAGCAAAAAGGCCGGTCTTGCGACCGGCCTCTGCTGCAACGCTTCAGCTCACCTCAGCCATTGCTGGGGAAGGCGAACTGCGCCGCCTCGTGGCTCTTGCGCGCCGGCCAGCGCTGGGTGATGGCCTTCTTGCGGGTGTAGAAGCGCACGCCGTCCGGCCCGTAGGCGTGCAGGTCGCCGAACAGCGAGCGCTTCCAGCCGCCGAAGCTGTGGTAGGCCACCGGCACCGGCAGCGGCACGTTGACGCCGACCATGCCCACTTCGATCTCGTCGCAGAACAGCCGCGCCGCTTCGCCGTCGCGGGTGAAGATGCAGGTGCCGTTGCCGTACTCGTGGTCGTTGATCAACTGCATGGCCTCTTCCAGGCTGCCGACGCGGACGATGCACAGCACCGGGCCGAAGATTTCGTCGGTGTAGATGGCCATCTCCGGGGTCACCTTGTCGAACAGGGTGCCGCCGACGAAGTAGCCGTCCTCATGGCCGGCGACGCGGTAGCCGCGACCGTCCACCACCAGCTCGGCGCCGGCCTTGACGCCGTCGTCGATATAACCGACCACCTTGTCGCGCGCCGCGGCGGTGACCAGCGGGCCCATATCCAGCCCACAGGAAGTCCCCGCGCCGATCTTCAGCGCCTTGATCTGCGGCACTATCTTGTCAACCAGCGCGTCGGCGATCTGGTCGCCCACGCACACGGCCACCGAGATGGCCATGCAGCGCTCGCCGCAGGAGCCGTAGGCGGCGCCCATCAGCGCGCTGACGGCGTTGTCCAGGTCGGCGTCGGGCATCAGCACGGCGTGATTCTTGGCGCCGCCGAGGGCCTGCACGCGCTTGCCGCGCTTGGTGCCCTCGCTGTAGATGTACTCGGCGATCGGCGTCGAGCCGACGAAGCTCAATGCCTTGACCTCGGGCGCTTGAATCAGGGCGTCGACCGCGTCCTTGTCGCCGTTGACCACGTTGAGTACGCCCTTGGGCAGGCCGGCCTGCTGCGCCAGTTCGGCGATCAACAGGGTGGAGCTGGGGTCGCGCTCGGACGGCTTCAAGATGAAGCAGTTGCCGCAGACGATGGCCAGCGGGTACATCCACAGCGGCACCATGGCCGGGAAGTTGAACGGGGTGATGCCGGCGACCACGCCGATCGGTTGCAGGTCGCTCCAGGCGTCGATGTTCGGGCCGACGTTGCGGCTGTATTCACCCTTGAGGAGTTCCGGGGCGGCGCAGGCGAACTCGACGTTCTCGATGCCGCGCTTGAGCTCGCCGATGGCGTCCTCGATGGTCTTGCCGTGCTCGGCGCTGATCAGCTGGGCGATTTCGTTCTCGTTCTGCTCCAGCAGCTGCTTGAAGCGGAACATGATCTGCGCGCGCTTGGCCGGCGGGGTGTTGCGCCAGGCCGGGAAGGCGGCCTTGGCGGCGTCGATGGCCAACTGCATGGTGGCGCGGTCGGCGAGGCCGACCTGGCTGGTCGATTCGCCGGTGGAGGGGTTGAACACCGGGGCGCTGCGTTCGTTGCCGGCGACGCGTTCGCCGTTGATCAGGTGCGGGATAAGGCTCATGGGGCTCTCCGTTATCGAATGAATTGCGGGGTGGGCCTGAGGCCCTCACCCCGGCCCCACTCCCCTATAAGGAAGTGGGGAGACAAAGCGTCAGTCCAGGCTGTTCAGGGTCTCGCCGACGGCGTTGAACAGGCGGTCGAGGTCGTCCATCCGGGCGTTGAAGGTCGGCCCGAACTGCAGGGTGTCGCCACCGAAGCGCACGTAGAAGCCGGCCTTCCACAGTTTCAGCCCGGCCTCGAACGGGCGGATCACCGGGTCGCCGTCGCGCGCGGCAATCTGGATGGCGCCGGCCAGGCCGCAGTTGCGGATGTCGACCACGTGCTTGCTGCCCCTGAGGCCATGCAGCGCCCGGCCGAACTGCGGCGCCAGCTCGGCCGCCTGCTGGATCAGGTTCTCGCGTTTGAGCAGCTCCAGCGAGGCCAGGCCGGCGGCGCAGGCCACCGGGTGGGCCGAGTAGGTGTAGCCGTGGGTGAACTCGACCATATGCTCGGGCGACGGCTGCTGCATGAAGGTGTTGTAGATCTCGCTGGAGGCCACCACCGCGCCGAGCGGGATGGCGCCGTTGGTGATCTGCTTGGCGGCGTTGATGATGTCCGGGGTCACGCCGAAGTATTCCGCGCCGCTCCACTTGCCCATGCGGCCGAAGGCGGTGATCACCTCGTCGAAGATCAGCAGGATATTGTGCTGGGTGCAGATCTCGCGCAGGCGCTGCAGGTAGCCCTTGGGCGGCACGATGACGCCGGCCGAGCCGGACATCGGCTCGACTATCACCGCGGCGATGTTGGAGGCGTCGTGCAGCTCGATCAGCTTGAGCAGCTCGTTGGCCAGCTCGACGCCGCCGCTCTCGGCCATGCCGTTGGTGTAGGCCAGGTGCGGCTGCAGGGTGTGCGGCAGGTGGTCGACGTCCATGAACTGGCCGTACATCTTGCGGTTGCCGCCGATGCCGCCGAGCGAGGTGCCGGCGATGTTGACGCCGTGGTAGCCGCGGGCGCGGCCGATGAACTTGGTCTTGGCCGGCTGGCCTTTCAGGCGCCAGTAGGCCTTGGCCATCTTCACCGCGGTGTCGGCGCACTCGGAGCCGGAGCCGGTAAAGAACACGTGGTTGAGCTCGCCCGGCATCAGGTCGGCGATCTGCTCGGCCAGCTGGAAGGACAAGGGGTGGCCGTACTGGAAGCCCGGCGAGTAGTCGAGGGTGCCGAGCTGCTTGGCCACGGCCTCCTGGATTTCCTTGCGCGAGTGGCCGGCGCCGCAGGTCCACAGGCCGGACAGGCTGTCGTAGATCTTGCGGCCGGCATCGTCGAACAGCCAGCTGCCTTCGGCACCGACGATGATCCGCGGGTCGCGCTGGAACTGGCGGTTGGCGGAAAACGGCATCCAGTGGGCATCCAGCTTGAGCTGGCTGGCCAGGGAGGGGGTGGCGGTCTGCGGCATGTTCATCGGGAGCCTCGGCAGTGGCGGCGTGATCGGAGCGGTGTGGGAGGGGCTTTAGCCGCGACTGTCGCCGCTGAAGCGCCTCCCACAGATATGGCATCTGTTGCCAGCAAAGGTGCCACGGGCATAGAGTCAGTAAAACAGCACTCTTCTTATCTTCAGTTAAAGGCTTACTAAACAAATGAGCAGCCGCCGCCCCGATCCGCTGGCCCAGGTCAGCGACTTTGAAATCCGCCTGCTCAAGCTGTTTCGCAGCGTGGTGGAATGCGGCGGTTTTTCCGCCGCGGAAAGTGCGCTGGGCATCGGCCGTTCGGCCATCAGCCAGCAGATGAGCGACCTGGAGCAGCGCCTCGGCCTGCGCCTGTGCCAGCGCGGCCGCGCCGGCTTCGCCCTGACCGAGGAAGGCCGCGAGGTCTACCAGAGCACCCTGCAGCTGCTGGCGGCGCTGGAGAGCTTTCGCACCGAGGTCAACGGCCTGCACCGCCATCTGCGCGGCGAGCTGAACATCGGTCTGACCGACAACCTGGTGACCATCCCGCACATGCGCATCACCAACGCCCTGGCGCGGCTCAAGGCGCAGGGCCCGGACGTGCGCATCCATATCCGCATGACGCCACCGTCGGAGGTGGAACAGGGCGTGCTCGACGGCCGCCTGCACGTCGGCGTGGTGCCGCAGGTCGGCGCGCTGTCCGGCCTGGAGTACCAGACCCTGTACGACGAACGCTCGCTGCTCTACTGCGCGGTCGGCCATCCGCTCTTCTACGTCGACGACCAGCAGCTGGAGGACGAGCGCCTCAACGCCCAGGAGGCCATCGCCCCGACCTTCCGCCTGCCGCCGGAGGTGCAGAACCATTACCAGGCGCTGAACTGCACGGCCAGCGCCTCGGACCGCGAGGGCATGGCCTTCCTGATCCTCACCGGACGCTATATCGGCTACCTGCCCGACCACTACGCCCAGGCCTGGGTGCAGCAGGGCCGTCTGCGCGCGCTCAAGGCCGCCAGCCGCTTCTACGACATCAGCCTGGCGGCGGTGACGCGCAAGGGCCGCCGCGCACACCTGGTGCTGGAAAGTTTTCTTGAGGCGCTGGCCGAATCCTGAGCGGGCGCTGGCGAAAATAGGTCGCGCGCCTGCACCAGGCGCTAAGGCTCGACGCTGAATTCCAGGCGGGCGGTCTGGCCGCCCTCGTCGAGCACGCTGAGCTGGTGCCGGCCGACCGCGAACGCATGGGCGAAAGGCGCCCCGGCGGCGCTGTCGCCCAGCGGCCGGCCGTCGACGAACCACCAGCGTCGGCCGCTGCCGCCCAGGGTCGACAGGCTCAGGCGCAGCGGTTCGGCGTCGCCCTGCGGTCGGCGCAGGCGATCGCCCTCACGCACGCCGACGATGGACAGCGGCGCCACCTGGGCCGGCGTCGGCGGCGGACAGGCACGGTCGGCCGCCGGCAGGCGCGCGCTGCGCCGTTCGCGGCGCGGCAACCAGGGTTCCAGCGGCGCCGGCCATAGCGCCAGCTCGCGACGCTCGGCCTGGGCGCAGCCCGGGGCGACGCGACGGCCGCGGGGATTGACCCACAGCGGCTCGCGCAGGCCGCTGCCCAGCGGCTGGTCGGCGGCCAGCAGGGTCGGCGGCGTGGTGCCCTGCAGGGTCCAGGCGAAGCGCAGGCGCCGGCAGTTGGGGTCGTCCCTGTCCAGGGGCTGGCCCAACGGCCAGCAGATGGCGGCGACGCCGACCTCGGCCGGCTGCGGATCGGCCGGCGCGGCGATGCCGCGCTGGCTGTCGCGGTTGACCAGCAGATCGTGCACCTGCAACAGCAGCGGCGCCGCCGAGGCCAGGCCGAACTGGCCGGGCACCGGGGTGCCGTCCGGGCGACCGATCCAGATGCCGATCAGGTGGCGCGGGCCGACGCCGATGGCCCAGGCATCGCGAAAGCCGTAGCTGGTGCCGGTCTTCCAGGCCAGGCTCGGCCGTTGCACGAGCTGCGCGCGCGGGTCGCGGTCCGGGCGCGCCTGGCCGCTGAGGATGCGCCGCACTATCCAGGCTGCGCCGGGCGACAGCAGGCGCCGCTCGCGCAGTTCATCGTCCGGCTGCAGGCGCGGCCGCGCCGCCAGGCCGCCACGGGCGAAGGCGCTGTAGCCGGCCAGCAGCGCCTCCAGGCGGGTGCCGCCACCGCCGAGGATCAGCGCCAGGTTGGGCTCGGCCAATGCCGGCAGGCGAATCGGCAAGCCGGCGCCGCGCAGCTCGCCGGCGAAGCGCTTCGGCCCGTAGGCCTCCAGTAGCTGCACCGCCGGCAGGTTGAGCGAGGTGGCCAGCGCCTCGCTGGCCGACACCGGGCCGCTGAAGCCGGCGGCGAAGTTGCCGGGACGGTAGTCGCCGTAATGCCGCGGCACGTCCTGCAGCAGCGACTCGGAGTGGATCAGCCCGGCGTCCAGGGCCATGCCGTAGAGGAAGGGCTTGAGCGTGGAGCCGGGCGAGCGCAACGCGCGCACCATGTCGACGTGGCCGAAGCGCGCGGCATCGCCGATATCCACCGAGCCGAGGTAGGCGCGCACCGCCATGCTCTGGTGCTCCACCACCAGGATCGCCGCCGAGGTGCGCTCGGGCAGACGCGCACGCCAGCCCAGCAGCAGGTCTTCCAGGCGCAATTGCAGGCCGGCGTCGAGGGTGGTGCGGATCAGCGGCGGGCTACCGGCGCGGTTCAGCCGCCGTGCCAGCAAGGGCGCCAGGCTCGGCTCGCGGCGCGGGGCGAGGAATACCGGCTCCTCCAGCGCCTCGCCCACCTGCGTCTGCGGCCATACGCGGAACTCGGCCAGACGCCGCAGCACCTTGTCGCGCGCGGCCTGGGCGCGCTCGGGGTGACGATCCGGCCGCAGCCGACTGGGCGCCTGCGGCAGCACCGCGAGCAATGCGGCCTCGGCGCGAGTGAGCTGGCTCGGCGGCTTGCCCAGGTAGCTCCAGCTGGCCGCCGCCACGCCCTCCAGGGTGCCGCCGAAGGGCGCGCGATTCAGATACAGGGCGAGGATCTCGTCCTTGGACAGGTGCCACTCCAGTTGCGCGGTGCGCCACAGCTGCTTGAGCTTGCCGGGCAGGTCGCGGCCGTGCGGATCGAGCAGGCGCGCCACCTGCATCGACAGGGTGCTGCCGCCGGACACCACGCGCCCGCCGCTGAGGTTCTGCCAGGCGGCGCGGGCCAGGGCCAGCGGGTTGACCCCGGGGTGCAGGCGGAACCAGCGATCCTCGTAGGTCAGCAGGGCTTCGAGGTAATAGGGCGAGACCTGGTCCGGCGTCACCGGGTAGCGCCATACGCCGTCGCGATCGGCGAAGCGCCACAACGGCGTGCCGTCCTCGGCCAGCACCACGCGGGCCAGATCGTCCTCGGGCAGCGGCAGCGGGAACAGGCGGTCGGCGAGCCAGAGCAGCGACAGCACCAGTATCGGCAGCGTTACAAGCCGATATCGACGCCCCACTCCAGCACTCGGCCTCATCCAATGGTTCGCAAGCACCAAAAACCTCTAAGAACTTGTAATTAATCAATTTTCCGTAATAGGTGAAGGTACGAGCGACAGCTTGAAGTCATTAATTTGACGAATATTTTTTCAACCAACCAGACAGACAACGCCAGCCGTCGGAATTTTGTCTATTGGCTATTTCAGCAGCTTTACAACGCCTCGGCACTGACCTAAACCAATATCAAACTGACACCATACCCAGATCGGCCGCAGGCTGAAGGCCCTCCCAGTAGAGGGCTCAGCACCCTGCCGCAGGAGTTCTTACGGGCGCATTTTTTCGAGCCCCGCGCTTCGCCGGCAGGCTCGCTTTACAGCCCATGTTCACTCCACTGCTCACTCCGGCGGACCTATGCCTTTCCGCTACGGAGACGACGAGTATGAAGTACCCGCTCTGGATGATGGGAGAGCTGCACCACTTCTTGAAGGCCACGTAAGTAAGAAGGTTCTTTCGCCTACACCTGCGCCGCTGCCGAGCCGCGTTTCGATAAGAGAGGAAGTAGTCATGGCCATCTCCACAGTGTCTTTCACCAATACTCCACAGGCGGTGGACGATTACTACACCGCCACCCAGACTGGCCTCACCGAGAACTCGACTGAGACCATTATTCTGGCGGTGATGGCCAACGACCTGGGCGGTAAGGCCAAAACGCTCTACTCCCTGGATGACGGGATAGAGAACGAAGGCTCGGCCACTTCAGCGGACCTGCTAATGAAGGATCTAGTGGGGGTCAACAACCTCAGCCAGTACGGTGCGCACATCGCCATCATGGCCGATGGCACAGTTGCCTACACCATGACAGATACGAGCAGGGCGCACTTCGCCTCACTGGGTGCAGGCGAGATCGGTTACGACAGCTTCACCTACGCCATCCGCCTGGGCAACGGCACGCTGAGTTGGGCCACGGCGACGGTCGAGATTAGAGGGGTGAACGATGCGCCGCTGATCACCAGTTCGAACCAGACCGGCGCCGTCAGCGAGGACGGTACCCTCGGCGCCGCCGGCCAGGTCACCGCCAGCGATGTCGATGACGGCGCCACCCTCAGCTTCAGCGGCAATGCCAGCAGCGCCTACGGCAGCTTCGCGGTCGATGCCACGACCGGTGAATGGACCTACTCCCTGGACAACGCCGCCGCCCAATCCCTGGCCGCCGGCCAGGAGGTGAGCGAAACCTTCACCGTCACCGTCACCGACGACCAGGGCGCCACCGTCACCCAGGACGTGACCATCACCATCACCGGCACCAACGATGCGCCGCTGATCACCAGTTCGACCCAGACCGGCGCCGTCAGCGAGGACGGTACCCTCGGCGCCGCCGGCCAGGTCACCGCCAGCGATGTCGATGACGGCGCCACCCTCAGCTTCAGCGGCAATGCCAGCAGCGCCTACGGCAGCTTCGCGGTCGACGCCACGACCGGTGAATGGACCTACTCCCTGGACAACGCCGCCGCCCAATCCCTGGCCGCCGGCCAGGAGGTGAGCGAGACCTTCACCGTCACCGTCACCGACGACCAGGGCGCCACCGCCACCCAGGACGTGACCATCACCATCACCGGCACCAACGACATACCGTTGATCAGCGGCATTTCGACAGGCAGCGTTCAGGAAGACACAAACGTCGTGGCCGGCAAACTCACAACCAGTGGCGCACTAACGATTAACGATGCCGATGCCGGCCAGTCGTCGTTCCAGGCACAGCCAACGGTGGCTGGAACTTATGGCAGCTTCACACTCACGGCCTCCGGCAACTGGACCTACTCGGTCAACAACAGCCTGGCGGCGATTCAGGCTTTGCAGACCGGGCAAATGCTGACCGACAGCTTTACCGCCGTATCATTCGATGGCAGCGCATCGCAATTGGTGGAAGTGACCATTCACGGACTGAACGATGTCACCGCGTTCACCGGTACCACAGGCCCCAATACGTTCAGCTTCAACGCAGCGGCCAGTGGCGTCTCTACCATTACCGACCCCGGGAGCAACAACGATGCGATTCAAATCACCGGAGATAATGTCACGCTGACATCGCTTAACTTCGAGAAAGTCGGCAATGACCTGGCGATCACCATCAACGACCAGCACATCACAGTGCTCAATCACTTCGGTGCTTCCGCCAATGCAGTTGAAACTATCACCTTTGCCGCTGGGCAAAGCTATTTCGGCTACGCCCTGGAAGGTGACTACAAGATCTTCTCTGGTAACGACTTCGTCGCCAACAACGGCAACAGCAACGACGTTATCGCCGGCACTTCCACTGCCCAGACAATTGATGGCGGAGGTGGGGCCAGCGGCAGGGATCTGTTGTTCGGTAATAACGGCAACGACACCTTGATCGGCCGCAATGACAACGACCTGCTGGTAGGCGGAGCTGGCAACGATAGTCTGCAAGGCGGAGCTGGCCTCGATACCCTTGTGGGCGGCGACGGCGACGACATCCTGATCGGCGGGCTAGGGAACGACACCCTGATAGGCGGCGCCGGGGCCGACACTTTCGTATTCGCGGAAACAACCGGAGCATCCAATCTGGACCAGATTCTCGATTACAGCTTCGCCGAAGGCGACAAGCTCGATCTCTCGGCCCTGCTCAATGCTAATTTCGTTTCTGGAAGCCAGGTATCGGACTTCGTCAAACTAGTTCAGACAGGCGCCGATATCACCGTTCAGGTGGATGTAAACGGGGCTACGGGTGGGCCAAGCTTCGCCGATGTGGCGGTGCTGACCAATTACGGCACCACCGGCTCCGACCTGGTGCGCGCCTGGTTCGGCGATGTCGACCATACCCTGGCGGTCTGACTCCGCAGCGGACAGGGGCTGACCGGGAGGGCTTAACGCCCTCCCGTGCCGACTAAGGGAGCGAACCGCCCCACTCGCCGATAGCCCGCTTTGCTCTGGCCAAGGCGCTCCCGCCCAGCGCCAGCGGGATGATCCGAGATGCGGGCGCGGCTAGCGGCCCTCGTAGGTCAGCAACGCTTCCACATGATAGGGCGAAACCACGTCCACGCTTGCCGACGAGAGCCACACGCTGTTGCGGTCGCCGAACCAGCGCCGGCCAAGCGATAGCCGGCGGATGAGCGGCCCCTGCCATCCGCTCACCAGCCTTGCCCCCGCTTATGGGAGCAGGGCTAGGGTAGGCTTCACCTCTCCTCCACCACCAGAGACGCCGGCGCACTGCCCAGCGCCTGCCAGCTCGGCCGGTACATCGACTCCACCTGCGGCGGCGGTACGCGGTAGCTGCCCGGGGTCACCGCGCGGGCCAGATAGAGCAGGTGGGTGGTGCCGTAGCCGTCCACGTCCAGCGCCGCCACGTAGCGGTCGCCGCGGTATTCCTGGTGCTTGATCCGCGCGTTCTGCATCGCCTGGCGCCATTCCTTGACCTGGCTGCCGGCGTCGTCGAGGCTCGCCGCGCTCTGCGCCAGGTTCTGGTTTTCCAGCTCCAGGCCGGCGGGCAGCAGGTCCACCACCAGGGCATCGGGCACGCGCTGCTTGGCGCGCACCGCCAGGTGCACCAGCACCAGCTCGCCGCTGGTCAGCCGCTGCAGGTCGAGCGGGCGGCCGTCCATGCCCAGATATTCGCGCTCGATGCTGAGGTTGTCGCCGCCGGCCGCCGGCGGCTGCACCGGGTAGCCGGACAGGGTCAGTTGCTGGTAGAGCTTGGCGCTGCCGGCATTGCTGACGCTCAGCGGCTCGGCCAGCTCGCCGCGCTCCAGCTTGATGCCCGGTTGCCGCTCGCTCAGTTCGAACTGGAAGGCACCACTGGAAAGCGCAGCGCGCCAGGGCTGTTCCGGCTGACCGAGCAGGCCGCGACCGGCGAGGAACAGGGCGTTGCGCTCCTGGGTCGACAGCCAGCGCTGGCCGGCCAGCTCGTCGGCCAGGTCGAACAGCCGCTGCTCGCGCTGGCCGGCGGCCAGGTCGTGTTCCTCCAGCACGGCGAGGATCAGCGCCTGGTCGCGCAGCGCGCTGCCGTAGTCGGCCATCCAGCGCTCGCCGTCGCGCGGCTGGATCAGGCCCTGGGCCAGAGCCTGCTCGCCGCGCGGCGCGTCGCCCATCAGCGTCAAAGCAGCCGCCAGCTGCACCAGCGGCAGACCGGAACGCGCCTCGCTGCGCCGCTCGAACAGGCTGCGCAGCGCGCCCAGCGGCGCCTGCTGGCTGCGCGCCAGGACGTAGCCGGCGTAGGCCTGCACGGCGAAACGGGTGTGGGCGAAGTCCTCGCTGTAGCTGGCCTCGATCAGGCTGCTCTGCTGCAGGTAGCGCAGCAGGCGGTCGCTGGCCTTCTTCAGCGCCTCGGCCGGCACGCCGAAGCCCTGCTCGCGGGCACGCAGGAGGAAATCGGTGACATAGGCGGTGAGCCAGTATTCCTCCTCGCTCTCGGCGCTCCACAGGCCGAAGCCGCCGCTGTGCCGCTGCATACCGAGCAGACGTTCGATGCCCAGTTCGATGCTCTTGCGGCGCTGCTCGTCCGGCTCGCCTGCCAGGCCGAGACGCTCGAGGCTGGCGGCGTCGGCGTAGAGCGAGGGGTAGAGGCCGCTGGTGGTCTGCTCCAGACAGCCGTAGGGGTAAGCCTTGAGCGCGCGGATCTGCTCGCCGAGGTTCAGCGGCGGCCGGCTCGACAGCGCCAGCAGCGCTTCCAGCCCGGCCGGCTCGAACGCCGCCAGGCTGCCGGCCGGCAGGCTCCAGGGCTCGCCCTCGCCGAGCACCGCACGGAAATGCCGCAGCTGCGCCGGATAGGCCGGGCGAATGCCCAGGGTCCATTCGCGGCTGAAGTCGCCGAGTTCCTCACCCGGCAGCGCCAGACCCTGCACCTCGACATGGATACGCCCCTGGCCCAGGCCGCCCTCGGCGCGCACCGGGATGCGCAGGGTGGTGCGCTGGCCGTCGGCCAGCTGGATCGGCGCCTCGCCGCGCTGCAGCAGGCGCAGCTGGCCATCCACGTCCACCCGTACGTCGAGCTGCTGCTCGGCGCCGGAGAGGTTGGTCAAATCCAGCGCCAGGCTGGTTTCGTCGCCGCCAGCGAGAAAGCGCGGCATCGACAGCTCGGCGATCAGCGGCGCGGCGACCAGCGTCTTGGCCTCGGCCATGCCGAAGCGCTCGTCGCTCCAGGCCTGCGCCATCAGGCGCAGCTCGCCGTTGAAGTCGGGAATATCCAGGCTGACTTCGCCCTCGCCCTGCTCGCTGAGCTGCAGCGCTTCGCTCTGCAGGGCGACGATCAGCACGCTGGTGTCCGGGCGCTTGCCGCCGGCGGCCAGCCCGGCGTCGCCGCCGAAGGCCAGGCTGGCCAGGCGGCCCTGCCCCTCGATCAGCTGGCCGTAGACGTCCAGCTGATCGGCGCCGTAGGCCTTGCGCCCGAAGAAACTGGCGAAGGGATCGGGGGTGGCGTAATCGGTGATATTGAGGATGCCGACATCCACCGCGGCGACCAGCACCCGCACTTTCTCGGGGATGCTGCCGTCGGCGTTGCGCGCACTGACCTTGACCTTCAGCGGCTGCTTGGGTCGCATCTTTTCCGGCGCCTCGAGGGTCAGCGCCAGCTGGCGCGGCGCACGCTGCAGCGGCAGGTGCAGCAGGCCGACGGCGCGCTTGGGCGTGACCTGCGCCTTGCGCTCGCCGGGGCGCACCACCTGGGCGCTGAGATACAGGTCGTGACGCGCCCAGGCCGGGTCGATGGGCAGCTCGAAGGTCTTGCCTGCCGCCGGCACGCTGATTTCCTGCCACCACAGCGGTCCCTCGCTGGATTCCAGCAGCAGGTAGCCGCTGCCGGCGGCCGGCGGGGTGACGCTGATCCTGGCCACATCGCCCGCGGCGTAGGCCGGCTGGTCCAGCGCCAGCTTGACCTGGTCGGGACGCACCGCGCCGCCCTCGGCGTTGTCCTGCCAGCGGTAGCCGGCCCAGAAGCGCAGGCTGCTGAGCAGGCCGGTGCGGTTGTCCACCAGCTCGACCCGGTAGGGGCCCCACTCCACCGGGAAGCTGACCTTGGTGGTGCCGCCGGCCTCGATGCTCAGCGGCTCCTCGCTGAGGGTGAGGAACTTCTCGTTGAAGTTGTGCCGCCAGCCCTCACCGTCGGAGAAGCTCCAGAAGTAGTCGCGGCGCTCGCGCACCAGGCGCACGGTCAGGTCGTCGGCGGCCAGCTTGTTGCCGGCGGCATCGGCCACCAGCAGCTCGAACTCGGCCAGGCTGTCGGCATCCACCTCCTCGCCGTCGAACAGCCCGCGCAGCCCCGGCAGACGCTCGGCCGGCCATACCGGCTGGACGATGCGCCGGGTGATCGGCCGGCCGCCGGATTCCTGCAGGCTGGCCTGGAGGATCAGGCGCAGCGGCGATTTGGCCTCGCCCCAGCGGTTTTCCGGGCGCAGCACGGCGCGGCCCTGGTCGTCGAGACTGATCTCGTCGAGTTCCTGATCCTGAGTCAGATCGGCCTCGGTGACGTCGCCGAACTGGTAGCCCGGCAGGCTCGCCACCGCCTCGCGCAGCGGCCGCACGTAGAGCTGGCCGGTCAGGCGGTTGCCGGCGGCCGGCGCGCCGTAGAGGTAGCGGCCGGTCACGGCGAACTCGGGATTGTCGCCCGGCGCATAGGGCTGCTCGCGGCCCTTGAGTTCCAGGGCCAGGCGTTCGGGGAGGAAGTCCTCGACGAGAAACTCGTACAGCTGCGGGCTGCCGTCGCCGAGGTCGAGCAGCAGCTGCCAGCGCCCGGTGGGCGCCTCCTCGGCCAGCTGCAGCTGGTACTGGTAGAGGCCCCCCTCGTCCGCCGTCCAGACGAACTTGCGGCTGACCTGCTCGTCCGGCCGGCGCACCTCGACGCTCACCGGCTGGGCCTTGACCGGCTTGCCGTCGGCGTCGCGCAGCAGGGCATTGAGCAGCACCGTCTCGCCGGGGCGATAGAGGTCGCGCGGGCCGAACACGAACAGCTGCAGCGGATGCGCCTTAGGCCCGGCGATATCGAACTCGGCCAGGTCCAGCGCCGGTGCATTGAGGCGCAGCAGGCTGGTCTGCTCGCCCTGCTTGGCCAGCAGCAACTGGGCCTTGGCCGGCAGCGGCAACTGGGCGTGACCGGCGGCGTCGGTCTTGCCCTCGGCGAGCAGCGCGCCGTCGCCATCGAGCAGCTCGAGCTGTACCCCGGCCTGCGCCTGGCCACCTTCCAGGGCCTGGGTGAAGACGTCGAGACGGTCGCGGTAGCGGTGCGCGGACAGGCCGATGTCGCTCAGGGAAAACAGCGTCGCCGGCTGCGAATAGCTGTAGCTGCCGGCCTCGCGCATCACCGCTAGGTACACCCCGGGCTGCTTGAACGGCTCCAGGCCGGCGATCGGCAGCAGCAGGGTCTCGCGCGTGTTGCGCGCCGGGTTGAGGTCGAAACGTCCGCCGTAGACCAGCTCGGCCATCGGCAGCAGCTCGCGCGCCTCCCAGGTGTCGAGGTTGCTGCTGCGCCCCCAGCGGGCGAGGAAGCCCGGCAGCGCCTCGGGCTTGATGCGGAAGAACTCGACGTTGACCTTGTCGACGTTCAGCGCGATCACCGGCAGGCCCTCGGCCAGGCGGGTCGGCAGCAGCGAGCCGCGGCTGGCGAAACCGACGCTGGCCTGCAGGTCGCGGGTCTCCAGGCGGCTGACGTGCTCGGCGGCAAGCTTGGCGCCATTGATGCCGCGCAGGCCGGCGTCGATGGTCAGCACCAGCTTGCGCTTGGGCTCCAGGTGGCGCAGGCGCAGTTCGCTCAGGTTTTCGGACAGTTCCCAGGCGCCGTCGACCTTGCCGTCCTTGCTGTCGACCAGGTGCAGGCGCTCGGCGAAGAGCTGGTCGGGATCGAGCGGCACGGAGAAGGTCACCGACAACGCGCTGGCGCCGTCCAGTTGCACCTCGGACACGTCGACCACCTCCAGTTCGCGGCCGGCATGGCGCGCGGCCAGCGCGGCGCGATCCACCGCCGGCTGCGGCGGGCGCTGCTGCTCGGCCGCGGGCGCGGTGCTGGTGACGGTGGCGGGGTCCTGGGATGAATCGCAGGCGCTGAGCAGGCTCAGGGCGAGGGCCAGAAGCAGTCCTTTGTTCGGCATTGCGGGCTCCGGTATAGGGGGGCGCAGAGAACCCCAACTATAGCCGAGCGCCTACCCAGGGAGGAGGCGCGGCGGCGAAAGCGCCAAGCCGCGCACAGCTCCCTGGCCCAAGCACGACGACGATTTCAGCCGCGGTTCAATGGCACAGCTCGCAGACCTCGGCATTGGGCGCCAGGGTGAAGAAGTCGTCCATCGACATATGCACCAGGTTCTCGTGGTCGCCGGCCTCCAGGTAGACGTCCGCCAGCCGCGCCAGTTGCGGGTCGATCAGCATGTCCAGGCCATACAGCGCGCCGAGCGCCGGCACCGCGCCGCGCTGGCAGTCCTTGAACAGGCCGACCAGGTTCTGCTCGCCGCTCAGTTGCCAGCGCTGGCTGCCCTTGCGCACCTTGTCCAGGTCGAGCTTGCGGTTGGCCGGCAGCACGGCCATCAGGTAGTGGCCGCGGCGGTCGTCGAGGATCACCGGCTTGGCCATGCGCGCAGCAGGAATGTGCGCCTTGCGCGCCGCCTCCAGGCTGGTGGCCGAGGGCTCGTGCTCGATCAGTTTGTAGTCGCAATGCGCCCGCTGCAGATGGCGCTCCAGGGTTTCGGCCATACGCATGATCCACCTCCTCGGTCGCCGCGGCGACGCTTGGTTGACTGGCCCTGAAAAAAGTCTAGCCAGACCGGCAGGCAGGCGAAGGTGCGGTTGCTGCTATGACCAGACGGCCATAGCAGCAAAGGTACTAACGCCGCCTATAATCGCCGCTTTGCCGGAGCCGCCCATGTCCGCCCTGCTCGACGCCTGGCGCCACACCCCGACCCAGCGCCGGGTCTGGGCCCTGGCCGCGCCAATGATTCTCTCCAACCTGTCGGTGCCGCTGGTGGCGCTGGTCGACAGCGCCGTGGTCGGTCACCTGCCGCACGCCCACCAGCTGGCGGCGGTGGCGGTGGGCGGCAGCCTCTACACCCTGCTGACCTGGGCCATGGGCTTTCTGCGCATGGGCAGCACCGGCTTCGCCGCTCAGGCCGCCGGCCGCGGCGACGGCGGCGCGCTGCGCCAGGTGCTGCTGCAGGGCCTGCTGCTCGGCGTGCTGCTGGCGCTGCTGCTGGCCGTGCTGGCGATCCCCTTCAGCGGCGTCGCGCTGGGTCTGATGCGGCCATCGGCGGCACTCGACGCGCTGGCCCGCGAGTATTTCCAGATCCGCCTGTTCGGCCTGCCCGCGGCCCTGGCGAGCTACGCCCTGGTCGGCTGGCTGCTGGGCACGCAAAACGCGCGTGGGCCGCTGGCGATTCTGCTCACCGCCAACCTGCTCAACGTGGCCCTGGACCTGTGGTTCGTGCTCGGCCTGCAGTGGGGCGTGGCCGGCGCGGCCTGGGCCTCGGTGATCGCCGAATGGAGCGCCGCCCTGCTCGGCCTGTGGCTGACGCGCCGTGCCCTGACGCGCTACCCCGGGCAGTTCGAGCGCGCGGCGCTGAAGCGCTGGCGCAACTGGCGGCCGCTGCTGGCGGTGAACCGCGACATCTTCATCCGCACCCTGGCGCTGCAGCTGGTGTTCTTCCTCATCACCGTGCAGGGCACCCGCCTGGGCGACGCCACGGTGGCGGCCAACGCCCTGCTGCTCAACGGCCTGCTGCTCACCGCCCACGCCCTCGACGGCCTGGCCCATGCGGTCGAGGCGCTGTGCGGCCATGCCCTCGGCGCCCGCGACCGCGCCGCGCTGCGCCGCTCGCTGCTGGTGGCCGGGGCCTGGTCGCTGCTGGCCAGCCTCGGCTTCGCCCTGTTCTTCCTGTTCGGCGGACACTGGTTCATCGGCCTGCAGACCGATATCGCCGCGGTGCGCGACACCGCACTGCAGTACCTGCCCTACCTGGCGCTGCTGCCGTTGCTGGCGGTGTGGAGCTACCTGCTCGACGGCCTGTTTATCGGCGCCACCCGGGCGCGGGAGATGCGCGACGCCATGCTGATCGCCCTGGCGCTGGCCCTGCCGCTGGGCTGGGCGCTGCAGGCGCTGGGCAACCACGGCCTGTGGCTGGCCTTTCTCGCCTTCATGGGGCTGCGAAGCCTGGTGCTGGCTGGCTATGCTTGGCACTTGAGTCGTCGCGACCGCTGGTTCGCCCCACCGCCAGCAGGAGAGACCGCCCCTGCTCAGCGCTGAGCTGCCACACAACGAAGCCCAGCGCCAACAGGCCCTGCAGCGCACCGACCAGGCGCTGTACCGGGCCAAGCGCGGCGAACTCGCCGCAACCGATCAATAACCCGCAAGGAGCACTCGATGGCCGCCGCACTCGTCGCCTATCTGCACTTTCTGGCGATCTTCGCCCTGTTCGCCCTGCTCAGCGTCGAGCATGTGCTGTTCAAGGCGCCGCTGGATCTGCGCCGCGCGCGCAGCCTGATGCTCACCGACCTGGCCTACGGTATCTGCGCCGGCCTGGTGCTGCTCACTGGCCTCGCGCGGGTGCTGTGGTACGGCAAGGGCTGGGCCTACTACCTGCACAACAGCCTGTTCCACGCCAAGGTGGGGCTGTTCATTCTGGTCGGCCTGCTGTCGATCCTGCCTACCGTGGTCTTCCTCAACTGGCGCCCGGCGCTCAAGACCGGCCGGGTGCCGGAACCCAGCGCCCGGCAGATCGTCCTGGTGACCTGGTGCATTCGCCTGGAGTTGCTGCTGCTGTTGCTGCTGCCGCTACTGGCGGCGCTGCTGGCGCGGGGTTATGGAGTGATCGGCTAACGAATCGGCGGCCGGGTGCAGCCACCCTGGCCGGCGGCGGGGTTTCACCTGCCGCACAGAATCCTGGCCCGGATGCAATCCGGGGCCGAGCGCGGCGTTCCCGAATTGCCTCCGGCGGCGCTTACAGCCCCTGCAGGGCGTCGAGCAGCGCCTGGTTCTGCTCCGGCGCACCGATGCTGATGCGCAGGAACTGGGCGATGCGCTGCTGCTTGAAGTGACGCACTATCACGCCCTGCTCGCGCAGGCCGGCGGCCAGGGTGGCGGCGTCCTTGTCCGGGTGGCGGGCGAAGACGAAGTTGGCGGCCGACGGCAGCACCTCGAAACCCAGGCCCTGCAGCCCGGCGACCACCGCCTCGCGGCTGGCGATCACCTGCTGGCAGGTCTGCTCGAAGTAGGCACGATCCTCGAACGCCGCCGCCGCGCCGGCGATGGCCATGCGATCGAGCGGGTAGGAGTTGAAGCTGTTCTTGATCCGCTCCAGCGCTTCGATCAGCTCCGGGTGGCCGACCGCGATGCCCACGCGCAGCCCGGCCAGCGAGCGCGACTTGGACAGGGTCTGGGTGACCAGCAGGTTCGGGTAGCGGTCGACCAGGGCGATGGCGCTCTGGCCGCCGAAATCGATGTAGGCCTCGTCCACCAGCACCACCGAATCCGGATTAACCTGCAGCAGCCGCTCGATGGCGTCGAGCGCCAGCAGGCAGCCGGTCGGCGCGTTGGGGTTGGGGAAGATGATGCCGGCATTGGGCCGGGCGTAATCCTCGATGCGGATCTGGAAGGCATCGTCGAGCGGCAGCGCCTCGAACTCGATGCCGTACAGGCCACAGTAGACCGGGTAGAAGCTGTAGGTGACATCCGGGAACAGCAGCGGCTTGCCGTGCTGGAACAGACCGTGGAAGGCGTGCGCCAGCACCTCGTCGGAGCCGTTGCCGACGAACACCTGGGCGGTGCTCACGCCGTAGTAGTCGGCGACCGCCTGCTTCAGGCGTTCGCCGTTGGGGTCCGGGTACAGGCGCAGGTTGTCGTTCAGCTCGGCCTGCATCGCGGCGATGGCCTTGGGCGACGGGCCGTAGGGGTTCTCGTTGGTGTTGAGCTTGACCAGCTTGCTCAGCTTGGGCTGCTCGCCCGGCACGTAGGGCACCAGGTCTTTGACGAAGGGGCTCCAGAACTTGCTCATCTGCCCTTCTCTCCTCGAATTCGTTGCGTTTTTGATGGGTATCGCTGCGCTCAACCCATCCTACATTCAGCCTTTGATCCGGTACTCGGCGCTGCGCGCATGGGCGGTCAGCGACTCGCCGCGGGCCAGCACCGAGGCGCTCTTGCCCAGCTCCGAGGCGCCGTCCGGCGAGCAGAAGATGATCGACGAGCGCTTCTGGAAGTCGTACACCCCCAGCGGCGAAGAGAAGCGCGCGGTGCCGGAAGTGGGCAGCACGTGGTTGGGGCCGGCGACGTAATCGCCCAGCGCCTCGGCGGTGTAGCGCCCCATGAAGATCGCGCCGGCATGACGAATCTGCGGCAGCCAGGCCTCCGGGTCGGCCACCGACAGTTCCAGGTGCTCGGGGGCGATGCGGTTGGCCACCTCGATGGCCTGGGCCATGTCGGTCACCTGGATCAGCGCGCCACGGCCTTCCAGCGAGGTGCGGATGATCTCGGCACGCTCCATGCTCGGCAAGAGCCTCTCGATGCTCTCGGCGACGCGGTCGAGGAAGGCGGCATCGGGACTGACCAGGATCGACTGGGCGTCCTCGTCGTGCTCGGCCTGGGAGAACAGGTCCATGGCGATCCAGTCCGGATCGGTCTGGCCGTCGCAGACCACGAGAATTTCCGAGGGCCCGGCGATCATGTCGATGCCGACCTTGCCGAACACGTGGCGCTTGGCGGTTGCCACGTAGATGTTGCCCGGGCCGACGATCTTGTCCACCGGCGGCACGCTCTCGGTGCCATAGGCCAGCGCCGCCACGGCCTGGGCCCCACCGATGGTGAACACGCGGTCGACGCCGGCGATGGCGGCCGCGGCCAGGACGATCTCGTTGATCTCGCCGCGCGGGGTCGGCACCACCATCACCACCTCGGGCACGCCGGCGACCTTGGCCGGGATGGCGTTCATCAATACCGAGGATGGATAGGAAGCCTTGCCGCCCGGCACGTACAGGCCGGCACGATCCAGCGGGGTGACCTTCTGCCCCAGCACGGTGCCGTCGGCCTCGCTGTAGCGCCAGGAATCCTGTTTCTGCCGCTCGTGGTAGCTGCGCACGCGCTCGGCCGCGACTTCCAGCGCCTGGCGCTGCGCGGGGGAAATACGTTCGAGGGCCAGTTCCAGGCGCTCGCGCGGCAGGATCAGGTCGGCCATGCTGGCGACCTCCAGGCCATCGAAACGCTGGGTGTATTCGACCAGCGCGGCATCGCCCCGCTCGCGCACGGCCTGGATGATCTCCAGCACGCGCTGGTTGACGCCATCGTCGGACACACTCTCCCAGCTCAGCAGATGATCCAGGTGTCGGGCGAAGTCCTGGTCAGCGGCGTTGAGTCGGCGAACAGCAATGGGAGCGGTCATGGCAAAGCCTCGTGTAATGGCAAATCTCAGGCGCCGCTAGAGTAGCAAGCCCACCGTGCGGGCACCTGAGAATTTGGCTATGACACGGATAGGCTGCGGGATGTCAGCTGGTATGTCGCGCCTCGACGGCGCCGCGCAGGGTCTCGATCAGCGCCTGGATACGGGCGTGCTGCATCTTCATCGAGGCCTTGTTGACGATCAGCCGCGAGCTGATGGTGGCGATCAGCTCCTGCGGCTCCAGACCGTTGGCGCGCAGGGTGTTGCCGGTGTCGACCACGTCGATGATCTTGTCGGCCAGGCCCACCAGCGGTGCCAGCTCCATCGAGCCATACAGCTTGATGATGTCGACCTGACGACCCTGCTCGGCGTAGTAGCGCTTGGCGACATTGACGAACTTGGTGGCCACGCGCAGGCGCCCTTTCGGCTCCGGCGCACCGACCTTGCCCGCGGTCATCAGCTTGCACTGGGCGATCTGCAGGTCCAGCGGCTCGTACAGGCCCTGGCCGCCGTACTCCATCAGCACGTCCTTGCCGGCCACGCCGAGATCCGCGGCGCCGTGCTCGACATAGGTCGGCACGTCGGTGGCGCGTACGATCAGCAGGCGCACGTCATCCTGGGTGGTGGGGATGATCAGCTTGCGGCTCTTGTCCGGGTTCTCGGTCGGCTCGATGCCCGCGGCCGCCAGCAGCGGCAGGGTGTCGTCGAGGATGCGGCCTTTGGACAGGGCGATGGTCAGCATGGAGCGGTTTCCTTGAACGGCAACGGCCACTCCGACAAGGAGCGGCCATACGGCAGTGGACGCGAGCGCTTAGCCCGGTACGCGGCGAATCTTGGCGCCGAGCAGCTGCAGCTTCTCTTCGATGCACTCGTAGCCACGGTCGATGTGGTAGATGCGGTCGATCAGGGTGTCGCCCTCGGCCATCAGCGCCGCCAGCACCAGGCTGGCCGAGGCGCGCAGGTCGGTGGCCATGACCGGTGCGCCCTTGAGCTGCTCTACCCCGGTGACGATGGCGGTGTTGCCTTCGACCAGGATATTGGCGCCCATGCGCAGCATCTCGTAGACGTGCATGAAGCGGTTCTCGAACACCGTTTCGATCACTGTGCCGGTCCCCTCGGCCACCGCATTGAGGGCGATGAACTGCGCCTGCATGTCGGTGGGGAAGGCCGGATAGGGCGCGGTGCGCAGGTTGACCGCCTTGGGTCGCTTGCCCTTCATGTCCAGCTCGATCCAGTCCGGACCGGTGCTGATCTCGGCGCCGGCTTCCTGCAGCTTGGCCAGCACGGCCTCCAGCGTCGAGGGGTCGGCGTCCTTGACCTTGACCCGACCGCCGGTGATGGCCGCGGCCACCAGGTAGGTGCCGGTCTCGATGCGGTCGGGCATCACGCTGAAGCGCGCGCCGTGCAGGCGCTCGACGCCGTCGATGACGATGGTGTCGGTGCCGGCGCCCTGGATCTTGGCGCCCATGGCGTTCAGGCAGTTGGCCAGGTCGACCACTTCCGGCTCGCGCGCGGCGTTTTCCAGCACGCTGCGACCCTTGGCCAGGGTCGCGGCCATCATGATGTTCTCGGTGCCGGTAACGCTGACCACGTCGAAGAAGAAGTGCGCGCCGCGCAGGCCACCTTCCGGCGCCTTGGCCTTGATGTAGCCGCCTTCCACGTCGATCTGTGCGCCCATGGCCTCGAGGCCGCGGATGTGCAGGTCGACCGGGCGCGAACCGATGGCGCAGCCGCCGGGCAGGGCCACCTCGGCTTCGCCGAAGCGCGCGACCATGGGCCCGAGCACCAGGATCGAGGCTCGCATGGTCTTGACCAGCTCGTAGGGCGCGACCAGGGTCTTGATCGAACGCGCGTCGACTTCCACCGACAGCTTCTCGTCGATCACCGGCTCGATGCCCATGCGGCCGAACAGCTCGATCATGGTGGTGATGTCGTGCAGGTGCGGCAGGTTGCAGATGGTCACCGGGGCGTCGCCCAGCAGGGTCGCCGCGAGGATCGGCAGGGCGGAGTTCTTCGCCCCGGAAATGCGGATTTCGCCATCGAGGCGAGCGCCGCCGGTAATGATCAGTTTGTCCATAGGAGTCTCGTCGCCCGCAGGCTCAGGAACGCGCGGCCCAATCGGCCTGGCTGAAGAATTTCATGGTCACGGCGTGGATGCTGCCATCGGCGATCCAGGCATTGAGGTGGGCATAGATCTGCTGCTGGCGTTTGACCGGGCTGAGAGCGGCCAGTTCGTCGCTGATCAGGTTGAGCTGGAAGTTGCAGCCTTCGCCTTCGACTTCCACCTGGGTATTCGGGAGTTTTTCCTCTAGGAGGCTTTTCACTTCTGCAGCCTGCATGCTCGACCTCGATTGACGCATATCGGGCTACCTGCGCCCGCGGGTCGGCCATCATACAAAAAAGCCCCCCGCCTGCGAACCCCGCATGAGGCAGCGCTGACGGAGGGTTTGTGCGCCATTCGGCGCTTGCGCCCCTCGCTGCGCCGTCAGCCGGCGCTGCCCGCGTCCTGCAGCGGCAACAGCTCCAGCAGGCCGCAGACCTGGGCGATCTCGCGCATGTCCGCGGGCAGGCCGCCGATGACCAGCGTCTTGCCCGCTGCCTGGGCGTCGCGCAGGAAGGCCAGCAGCAGGGCCAGACCGACGCTGCTGGATTTCTCCACCGTGGCGCAGTCGACCAGCAACTGCGCCGCGCTGCTAGCGGCGATCAGCCGCGCGCCCCGCTCGCGCAGGGCGGGACCGGTGGAATAGTCGAGCACGCCGGCCAGCTGCAGCTGGCCCGGTGCGCGCTCATCGATGCTCGCCTGACTCACGACTCACCCTTGGCTTCGCGCGCCTTGGCCACGGTATCGGCCCAGGTGTCGATGACCTTGTCCAGGTCGTTGCGATTGTTCTGCATGGACTGGGCGAACTGGTCGCGGAACAGCTTGCCGACGTTGATGCCGTTGATGATCACGTTGCGCAGCTTCCAGGTGCCGTCCTGCGCCACCATGGTGTAGGACAGCGGATAGACCACGCCCTTGCCGTCCTTGATCTCCATGTTCACCGCGGCGCGCTGCGGGTCCTGCTGGCCGGCCACCGGCAGCACGCGGATGTCCTGGTTGTTGTATTCGAGCAGGGCGTTGCCATAGAACTGCATCAGGCTGCGCTTGAAGTTCTCCTGGAAGCGCGCCATCTGCTCGGGCGAGGCCTGGCGCGAGTAGCGCACGGTCATCACCCCGCGGGAGATGCCGTCGACGTCCACCACCGGGCCGAGGATGTCGTTGAGCGCCTGGTAGAAGGCCGCCGGATCGCTGCGGTACTGCTCCTTGTTGGCCTTGAGATCGGCCAGCAGGGTGTCGGTGGTCTGCTGCACCACCTCGTGGGCGCTGGGCGCGGCCAGTGCCAGCAGCGGCATGGCGGCGAGCAGCGCGAGCAGGGAATTACGCAAGGTCTTGAGCATGGATCGGCCCCTCATCAATTGGCTTCGTCTTTATTGACCGAATTGAGCAGGAATTTGCCAATCAGGTCTTCCAGCACCAGCGCCGACTGGGTGTCGTGGATGGTGCCGCCGTCTTTCAGCACCGCCTCCTCGCCGCCGACGCTGATGCCGATGTACTTCTCGCCGAGCAGGCCGGCGGTGAGGATCGACGCGGTGGAGTCCTCCGGCAGGTTGTCCACCCGGCCTTCCAGCTCCATGGTCACGCGGCCCAAGTAATTGTCGCGATCCAGGTCGATGGCGGTGACCTTGCCGATGGTCACCCCGGCCATGGTCACCTTGGCGCGCACGGTGAGCCCGGCGATGTTGTCGAAATAGGCGTAGACCCTGTAGGTATCGGCCGCGCTGCCGACGCTCAGGCCGCTGACGCGCAGGGCCAGCAGCAGCA
Organism: Pseudomonas sp. ABa2; assembly: GCF_056676075.1. NCBI lineage: Bacteria > Pseudomonadati > Pseudomonadota > Gammaproteobacteria > Pseudomonadales > Pseudomonadaceae > Pseudomonas > Pseudomonas sp. ABa2. The sequence continues at coordinate 877,036 of NZ_CM155239.1, read as the reverse complement.
GGGCCAGCAGACCGGCCATAAGGAACAGGCCGACACCAATCTCCAGCGTGCGGTTTTGCATCAGAAATCTCCAAACATCAAAGCGGTCAGAATGAAATCCAGGCCGAGCACGGCCAGCGAGGCGTACACCACGGTGCGCGTGGTGGCGCGGCTGATGCCTTCGGACGTGGGCTCGCAGTCGTAGCCCTGGAACACGGCGATCCAGGTGACCACGAAGGCGAAGACGACGCTCTTGATCACGCCGTTGAGCACGTCGTCATGAAAGGAAACGCTGTTCTGCATGTTGGCCCAGAACGAGCCTTCGTACACCCCCAGCCAGTCGATGGCGACCATCGCCCCGCCCCAGATGCCGACCACGCTGAAGATCATCGCCAGCAGCGGCATGGAGATGAAGCCGGCCCACAGGCGCGGCGCGATGATGTACTTGAGCGGATCGACGCCGATCATCTCCAGGCTCGACAGCTGCTCGGTGGACTTCATGTTGCCGATCTCGGCGGTCAGCGCCGAACCGGCGCGCCCGGCGAACAGCAACGCGGTGACCACCGGGCCGAGCTCGCGCAACAGGGTTAGGGCGACCATCTGCCCCACCGCCTGCTCGGAACCGTAGTCGACCAGGATGTTGTAACCCTGCAAGGCCAGCACCATGCCGATGAACACGCCGGAGACGACGATGATCGCCAGCGACATCACGCCGACGGCGAACAGTTGCTTGACCAGCAGCTGAAACGGCTTGCCGGCGACGTTGCGGCCGAGCAAGGCGTGCAGCAGAAACAGCACCGAGCGCCCCAGGGTCGCCACCACATCGATACCCGCACGACCGAACAGGCGCAGCCGTTCGAGCGGAGCAATTCTACGCATCAATTTTTCCCCAACAGATCGTCGCGATAATCCGGCGCCGGGAAATGGAACGGCACCGGGCCATCCGGAATGCCCTTCATGAACTGGCGGATGCGCGGGTTATCCGACTCCATCAGCTCGGCCGGCGTGCCCTGGCCGAGCACCTGCGCATCACCGACCACATAGATGTAGTCGGCGATGCTCGCGGTTTCCGCCAGGTCGTGTGACACCACCACGCTGGTGATGCCCAGGGCGTCGTTGAGCAGACGGATCAGGCGCACCAGCACGCCCATGGCGATGGGGTCCTGGCCGACGAACGGCTCGTCGTACAGCAGGATCTGCGGGTCCAGGGCAATCGCCCGGGCCAACGCCACGCGCCTTTTCATGCCGCCGGACAGCTCGTCCGGCATCAGCTCGATGGCGCCGCGCAGGCCGACCGCCTGCAGCTTCATCAGCACGATGTCGCGGATCATCTCGTCCGGCAGCTGGGTGTGCACGCGCAGCGGAAAGGCCACGTTCTCGAACACGTCGAGGTCGGTGAACAGGGCGCCGCTCTGGAAGAGCACGCCCATCTGCTTGCGCATGTCGAACAGCTCGTCGCGCGACAGCTTCGGCAGGCTAACGCCACCCACCCGGACATCGCCAGCGGACGGCCGCAGCTCGGCGGCGATCAGGCGCAGCAAGGTGGTCTTGCCGCAACCGGACGGCCCCATGATGCCGGTGACCTTGCCGCGCGGAATGCGGATATCGACATTGTCGAAGATATCCCGCGAACCGCGCTGAAAACTGACGCCCTGCAACTCGATCGCGTAATCGTGCTCGGCGCTCATCTGAACTCCTTGAAAATCAAGCCTTCCTGGCAGACGCCGCCTCCCGAAGCGGGGACACGCGCCTGCAAGACGAGCCGAAATGGCCGCGGACTATAGCATTTGCCGCCGATGCCGCCCAAGAGCGGCGCCGTCCGGCGTTCAGACTTGCGACAGCATTGGCGTTCGCCAGGCGATCAGGACAGGTGAGCGCGGCGCCCTTTCCCGCTATAATCCCCGTCTTTTTCGTCCGACAGCCTCGCCGAGCATGAACCAGACCCGCGACCTGATAGATTCCGCGCAGCGCACCATCCGCCTCGAAATCGAGGCGGTGCAAGAGCTGCTGCCCCGCATCGACGCCAATTTCGTCAAGGCCTGCGAGCTGATCCTGGCCTGCCAGGGCCGCGTGGTAGTGGTCGGCATGGGCAAGTCCGGGCATATCGGCAACAAGATCGCCGCCACCCTGGCCAGCACCGGCACCACGGCGTTCTTCGTCCACCCGGCCGAGGCCAGCCACGGCGACATGGGCATGATCACCCGCGACGACATCGTTCTGGCCCTGTCCAACTCTGGCTCCACCGCCGAGATCGTCACCCTGCTGCCCTTGATCAAGCGCCTCGGCATTCGCCTGATCAGCATGACCGGCAACCCGGACTCGCCGCTGGCCAAGGCCGCCGAAGTCAATCTCGACGCCCGCGTCACCCAGGAGGCCTGCCCACTGAACCTGGCGCCGACTTCGTCCACCACCGCCAGCCTGGTGCTCGGCGACGCCCTGGCCATCGCCCTGCTGGAAGCGCGCGGCTTCACCGCCGAAGACTTCGCCTTCTCCCATCCCGGCGGCGCCCTCGGCCGGCGCCTGCTGCTCAAGGTGGAAAACGTCATGCACGCAGGCGAAGCCTTGCCGCGGGTGAACCGCGGCACCAGCCTGCGCGACGCCCTGCTGGAAATGACCCAGAAGGGCCTGGGCATGACCGTGGTGCTGGAAGACGACGGCCGCCTGGCCGGCATCTTCACCGACGGCGACCTGCGCCGCACCCTGGACAAGGGCATCGACGTGCGCCAGGCGCTGATCGACGAGGTGATGACCCCGCACGGCAAGACCGCCCGCGCCGAAATGCTCGCCGCCGAGGCGCTGAAAATCATGGAAGACCACAAGATCAACGCCCTGGTGGTGGTCGACGAGCAGGACCAACCGGTCGGCGCGCTGAACATGCACGACCTGTTGCGCGCGGGGGTGATGTGATGAACGACCTGTTGCGCCGCGCCCGCGCGATCAAGCTGGCGATCTTCGACGTCGACGGCGTGCTCACCGATGGCCGCCTGTACTTCCTCGAGGACGGCAGCGAGTTCAAGACCTTCAACACCCTGGACGGCCACGGCATCAAACTGCTGATCGCCTCCGGCGTGCGCACCGCGATCATCAGCGGGCGCAAGACCCCGGTGGTCGAGCGCCGCGCCAACAATCTCGGCATCCAGCACCTGTTCCAGGGCCGCGAGGACAAACTCGTGGTGCTCGACGGCCTGCTCGCCGAACTGGGCCTAAGCTACGAGCAGGTCGCCTACCTGGGTGACGACCTGCCGGATCTTCCGGTGATTCGCCGGGTCGGATTGGGCATGGCCGTGGCCAGCGCCGACGCCTTCGTCCGTGAGCATGCCCATGGCGTGACCCAGGCGCGCGGCGGCGACGGCGCGGCGCGGGAATTCTGCGAACTGATCATGCGTGCCCAGGGCACGCTGGATGCGGCCCAAGCCGCCTACCTGTAGAGCACAGCATGCAGCGTAAAGCCCTCAACTACCTGATCTTCGCCCTGATCGCCTCCCTGGTCGCGGCGCTCGGCTACTGGAACATCGCCCCCGACGGCGACCGCCAGGCCCAGCCGGCAGACAGCGACAACGCCGTGGACTTCTACGTGGTCGGCGCGCGCACCGTGCAGTTCCAGGACGACGGCAAGCTGCACTACCGCATGACCGCGGACAAGCTCGAACACGTCAAGGCCAGCGACATCACCCTGGTCAGCATGCCCAAGCTCGACCTGTACCGCGGCAGCGAACTGCCGTGGAAGGTCACCAGCCAGCGCGCCGAGGTCTCCCCCGGCGGCGTCGAGGTGGAACTCATCGACGACGTGCGCATCGCCCGCACCGACGCCGAGGGCCGCCCGACCATCATCACCAGCAGCCGCATGACCGTGATTCCTGACAAGGAATATGCGCAGACCGAGCAAGCCGTTAGAATCGTCGCGGCCAACGGGGTGACCACGGCACAAGGAATGAAAGCGTACTTGAACGACGGCAGGATGCTCCTGCAGTCCAACGTAAGAGGCCAGCATGAGGTTCGTTAACACCCTCCCCCTGATTCTCAGCCTCGGCGCCGCATTGGGAAGCGCGGCGGCCTGGGCCCTGCCGTCCGACCGCGAGCAGCCGATCCGCATCCAGGCCGACAGCGCCGAGCTGGACGACAAGCAGGGCGTGGCGGTCTACCGCGGCTCCGTGATCATCACCCAGGGCACCCTGAAGATCACCGGCGACACCGTGACCATCACCCAGACCGCCAGCGGCGACATCGACGTGTTCACCTCGGTAGGCAAACCGGCCTACTACGAGCAAAAGCCGGCGGCGGACAAGGAAATCGTCAAGGCCTACGGCCTGACCATCCAGTATTTCGCCAGCAACGAACGCATCGTGCTGATCGACCAGGCCAAGGTGATCCAGGAAGGCAACACCTTCGAGGGCGAGAAGATCGTCTACGACACCCAGCGCCAGATCGTCAACGCCGGCCGTGCCACGGGCACCAACGTCAGCGTGCCGCGCCCGCGTATCGACATGATCATCCAGCCGAAGAACAAACCCGCGGACCAGCAGGCACAGCAGTAATGGCCATTCTCAAAGCCCAACACCTGGCCAAGAGCTACAAGGGCCGCCAGGTCGTCCGCGACGTCAGCCTGAGCATCGAGAGCGGGCAGATCGTCGGCCTGCTCGGCCCCAACGGCGCCGGCAAGACCACCTGCTTCTACATGATCGTCGGCCTGGTGCGCGCCGATCAGGGCCGCGTGCGCATCGACGACCTCGACGTCAGCCACCAACCCATGCACGGCCGCGCCCGCGCCGGGATCGGCTACCTGCCGCAGGAAGCCTCGATCTTCCGCAAGCTGTCGGTGGCCGACAACATCATGGCCATCCTCGAGACGCGCAAGGACCTGGACCGCGCCGGCCGCCAGGCGGAGCTGGAAAACCTGCTGCAGGAATTCCACATCCACCACATCGCCGACAGCCTCGGCATGAGCCTGTCCGGCGGCGAGCGCCGCCGCGTGGAAATCGCCCGCGCCCTGGCCACCAACCCCAAGTTCATCCTGCTCGACGAGCCCTTCGCCGGCGTCGACCCGATCTCGGTGGGCGACATCAAGCAGATCATCCACCACCTCAAGACCAAGGGCATCGGCATCCTGATCACCGATCACAACGTGCGCGAGACCCTGGATATCTGCGAAACCGCCTACATCGTCAACGACGGCCAGCTGATCGCCGAGGGCGACGCCGAGACCATCCTCGCCAACCAGACGGTGAAAGAGGTTTACCTGGGCCACGAATTCCGCCTGTAGCTCGCCCGCTATTTCACTACAGAAATATGGCAAGCCCTAGGCAAAGCCGAGAAGTTCAGGCATATAATTTGCTTCCTGGTGGCGCCGCGGCGCCCTGTAGTGGAAGGCGTAACCCGCCGGTGAATTAAGGTCTGCAATGAAACCATCGCTAGTCCTCAAGATGGGCCAGCAGCTGACGATGACCCCGCAGCTGCAACAGGCTATCCGCCTCCTCCAACTGTCGACCCTGGACCTGCAACAGGAAATCCAGGAGGCACTGGAGTCCAACCCCATGCTCGAGCGCCAGGAAGACGGCGACGACTTCGACAACAGCGACCCCATGGCCGACGGCGCGGAAAGCGCCGCGCCCACCCCGAGCAAGGAAGACAGCTACCAGGAAACGACCCCCACGGTCGACAACCTGGAAGAGGGCGAATGGGGCGAACGCATCCCCAACGAGCTGCCGGTCGATACCGCCTGGGAAGACGTCTACCAGACCAGCGCCAGCAGCCTGCCGAGCAACGACGACGACGAGTGGGACTTCACCACCCGCACCTCCAATGGTGAGAGTCTGCACAGTCATCTGCTCTGGCAACTGAATCTGGCTCCGATGTCGGACAAGGATCGACTGATCGCCGCCACCCTGATCGACTGCATCAACAACGACGGCTACCTGGAAGAAAGCCTCGAGGAAGTCGCCGAATCCTTCGACCCCGAGCTGGACGTCGAACTGGACGAGGTGGAAGTGGTGCTGCACCGCATCCAGCAGTTCGAGCCGGCCGGCATCGGCGCCCGCGACCTGCGCGAATGCCTGCTGCTGCAACTGCGCCAGTTGCCCGCCGGCACGCCCTGGCTGAGCGAGACCCAGCGCGTGGTCGGCGACTACCTTGAACTGCTCGGCAGCCGCGACTACGCCCAGCTGATGCGCCGCAGCAAGCTCAAGGAAGACGAGCTCAAGCAGGTCATCGACCTGATCCAGCGCCTCAACCCGCGCCCGGGTTCGCAGATCGAGTCCAGCGAGCCGGAATACGTGGTGCCCGACGTCATCGTGCGCAAGCACAACGACCGCTGGCTGGTGGAGCTGAACCAGGAGGCCATGCCGCGCCTGCGGGTCAACCCGCAGTACGCCGGCTTCGTCAAACGCGCCGACTCCAGCGCCGACAACACCTTCATGCGCAACCAGCTGCAGGAAGCGCGCTGGTTCATCAAGAGCCTGCAGAGCCGCAACGAGACGCTGATGAAGGTCGCCACGCAGATCGTCGAGCACCAGCGCGGCTTCCTCGACTACGGCGACGAGGCGATGAAGCCCCTGGTGCTGCACGATATCGCCGAGGCGGTGGGCATGCACGAGTCGACCATCTCGCGGGTCACCACGCAGAAGTTCATGCACACCCCGCGCGGCATTTACGAGCTGAAATACTTCTTCTCCAGCCACGTCAGCACCGCCGAGGGGGGCGAATGCTCGTCCACCGCGATCCGCGCCATCATCAAAAAACTGGTTGCCGCAGAAAACGCGAAAAAGCCGTTGAGCGACAGCAAGATCGCTGGTTTACTGGAGGCACAAGGCATCCAAGTCGCCCGTCGGACAGTCGCTAAGTACCGCGAATCCCTCGGCATAGCGCCCTCCAGCGAGCGCAAGCGACTGATGTAGGCCAGATCGATTGGAAGCCTCTCGCTTCCAAGCCAAAGTGTTCCGGCGGCGGGTCGCATAGGACCCGCCTCTTACACAAGGCAACAAGGAGAAAGCGGTATGCAAGTCAACATCAGTGGACACCAGCTGGATGTGACCGACGCCCTGCGTGACTATATCGGCGAGAAACTCGGCCGATTGGAACGCCACTTCGACAAGATCACCAACGTTCAGGTGACCATGGAGGTCGAGAAGCTCAAGCAGAAGATCGAAGCTACCCTGCACGTCGCCGGCGGCGAGGTCGTCGCCAACGCCGAACACCAAGACATGTACGCCGCCATCGACCTGTTGGCCGACAAACTCGACCGTCAACTCATCAAGCACAAGGAAAAGCAGCTCGAACGCCTGCAAGGCGCCACGGCCCGCTGACATTCCCCATCCATGATCCGACTTGAAAACATCCTGACCCCCGGCCGTTCCCTGGTGAACGTGCCGGGCGGCAGTAAGAAACGCGTGCTCGAACAGATCGCCAATCTGGTGGCACGCGACCTGCCCGACCTGGATGCCCAGGACATCTTCGAAAGCCTGATCGCCCGCGAGAAGCTCGGCTCCACCGGCTTCGGCAACGGCATCGCCATTCCCCACTGTCGCCTGGCCGGCTGCAGCGCGCCGATCAGCGCGGTGCTGCGCCTGGACACCGCGGTGGACTTCGACGCCATCGACGGCGCCCCGGTCGACCTGCTGTTCGTCCTGCTGGTGCCGGAAGCGGCCACCGACGCCCACCTCGAACTGCTGCGCCAGATCGCCAGCATGCTCGATCGCCAGGACGTCCGCGAACGTCTGCGCCAGGCCCCGGCCAGCGCGGATCTGTACCAGGTGGTCGTGGACATCCAGAACGGTCAATAAGCATGCGCCTGATCATCGTCAGCGGTCGCTCCGGCTCGGGCAAGAGCACCGCCCTCGATGTACTTGAGGACAACGGCTTCTACTGCATCGACAACCTGCCCGCCGGCCTGCTGCCGGATCTGGCCGAACGCGCCCTGCTCAACACCGAGATGCTGCTGCCGCAGGTGGCGGTGTCGATCGACGCGCGCAACCTGCAGAGCCACCTCAAGCGCTTCCCGGAACTGCTCGAACAGGTGCGCCAGCGCAACATCCGCTGCGACATCCTCTACCTCGACGCCGAAGACGAGACCCTACTCAAGCGCTTCTCGGAAACCCGCAGGCGCCATCCGCTGACCGACGAGAACCGCTCGCTGGCCGAGGCCATCGCCGATGAGAGCCAGGTACTGGCGCCCATCGTCGACCTGGCCGACCTGAAGATCGACACCACCCACCTCAACCTCTACCAGCTGCGCGACAGCCTCAAGCTGCGCCTGCTGGGTCAGCCTGAGCCGGGCACCGCCTTCCTGATCGAATCCTTCGGTTTCAAGCGCGGCATGCCGGTGGACGCCGATCTGGTGTTCGACGCGCGCTGCCTGCCCAACCCCTACTGGAAGCCGGAACTGCGCGACTTCTCCGGGCTGCAGCAGCCGGTGGTCGACTACCTGGCGGCGCAACCGGAGGTCGAGGAAATGTACCAGGACATCCTCGCCTACCTGGAGAAATGGCTGCCGCGCTTCGCCGCCAGCAACCGTGCCTATGTCACCATCGCCATCGGCTGCACCGGCGGTCATCATCGCTCGGTATACCTGGCCAACCGCCTGAGCCAGGCGCTGAAAAAACCGCTGAAGAACGTCCAGGTGCGTCACCGCGACCTCAGCTAAGGAACTCCGCCGCGATGCCAGCCCGTGAAATCACCATCATCAACAAGCTCGGCCTGCACGCCCGCGCCGCCGCCAAGTTCGTCGGCGTGGCCAGCACCTACCCCTGCCAGGTGCGCATCGGTCGCTCCAGCGACAGCCTGGTGGACGGCAAGAGCATCATGGCGGTGATGATGCTGGCGGCCGGCAAGGGCACCCCGGTGCACCTGCACACCGAGGGCGAGCAGGATCACGAGGCGCTGGACGCGCTGGTCGGCCTGATCGAGAACTACTTCGAGGAAGGCGAGTAACCCCCCCAAAAAACCACAAGGCCACCCGCGGGTGGCCTTGTCGTTTCGGCCCATCTCAACTGCCGGCGACGGTCATCTTCTCGATCAGCACCGAGCCGGTGCAGATATTGCCGCGCCGTTCCAGGTCGCGGCCGACCGCGACGATCTGGCGGAACATGTCGCGCAGGTTGCCGGCGATGGTCACCTCCTGCACCGGGAACTGGATCTCGCCGTTCTCCACCCAAAAACCGGCGGCGCCGCGCGAATAGTCGCCGGTGACCAGGTTCAGGCCCTGGCCCATCAGCTCGGTGACCAGCAGGCCGCGCCCCATGCGTTTGAGCAGAGCGACCTGGTCTTCGTCGCCATGGCTGACGAACAGGTTGTGCACGCCGCCGGAGTTGGCCGTGCTCGGCAAGCCCAGCTTGCGTCCGGAATAGGTGCCGAGCACATAGGACACCAGCTCGCCCTTGTCGACGAAGGACTTGGCGTAGGTGGCCAGGCCGTCGCCGTCGAAGGCGGCGCTGCCCAGCGCCCGCGGCAGGTGCGGGCGCTCGTCGAGGCTCAGCCATTCGGGGAACAGGCGCTGGCCCAGCGCACCTTCAAGGAAGGAGGAATGGCGGTACAGGTTGCCGCCGGAAATCGCCGCCAGCAGGTGGCCGAACAGGCCGCCGGCCAGCTCGGCGGCGAACAGCACCGGCACCTCGCAGGTCGGTACCGGGCGCGCGCCGAGGCGGCTCACCGCGCGCAGCGCGGCGCGCCGGCCGATCTCGCCGGCGTCGGCGAGCAGTTCGCCCTGGCGGTTGACGTCGTACCAGTAGTCGCGCTGCATCTGCCCTTCGCCGCCGGCGATCATCACGCAGCTCAGGCTGTGGCGGGTGCTGGCGTAACCGCCGACGAAGCCATGGCTGTTGCCGTAGACGCGGCAGCCCTGGTGGGTGTTGAGGCTGGTGCCGTCGGCGTTGTTGACCCGGGCATCGGCGGCAAAGGCCGCCGCCTCGCAGACCAGCGCCTGCTCCACGGCCTGCTCGGGGCTGATCGACCAGGGATGGTAGAGATCCAACTCGGGCAGCTCGCGGGCCATCAGCGCGGCATCGGCCAGGCCGGCGCATTCGTCCTCGCTGGCGTGCCCGGCAATCGCCAGCGCTGCCGCCACCGTCTCGCGGATCGCCGCGCTGCCGGTGGCCGAGGTGCTCGCCGAGCCCTTGCGCTGGCCGACGTAGAGGGTGATACCAAAGCCCTGATCGCGATTGAACTCGACGGTTTCCACCTCGCCCTGACGCACCGTGGTGGACAGTCCCTGGCCGGCGGACACCGCCACCTCGCAGGCGCTGGCGCCCTGGCGCTTGGCCTCGGCGAGAATCTCTTCGACCTGCGCCTGCAACTGGGGCAGGGCCTGCGGGCCGATCACCTCTACTTCACTCATAACCACTCCGATTCTCAAAATAAGCTGCAAGCCACAAGCAACAGCCGAGTCCGCTCCCATCTTGCCGCTTGAAGCGTGCGGCTTGAAGCTGCCCCTACTGCTATCATGGCGGCGTTTCCCACTGGACCCGCCCCATGTCTGATTCCTTCGACGACTTCTCCCTGGAGAAGAGTAAATCCCAGGTCAAACGCGAGCTGCATGCCCTGCAGGAACTCGGCGAGCGCCTGACCACGCTCAAGCCGGACCTGCTGGCCAAGATGCCGCTGACCGACGCCCTGCGCCGTGCCCTGGCCGAAGCGCCGAAACACACCGCCAACGCCGCGCGCAAACGCCATATCCAGTTCATCGGCAAGCTGATGCGCGAACAGGATGTCGAGGCGATCCTCGCCATGCTCGACCAGGTGGACAGCTCCACCCGCGAATACAACGAGCGCTTCCATGCCCTCGAGCGTTGGCGCGACCGCCTGATCGCCGGCGGCGACGAGGCCCTGGAAGGCTTTATCGGCCAGTACCCGGACGCCGACCGCCAGCACCTGCGCGGGCTGATCCGCCATGCCCAGCACGAGGCGGCGCACAACAAGCCGCCCGCCGCCGCGCGCAAGGTGTTCAAGTACATCCGCGAACTGGACGAAATGCAGCGCGGCCTGCGTTGATAACCTCCATCCGTAACGCCGGTAGGTTGGGCTGAGCACAGCGAAGCCCAACATATGTGCGCCGAACGGACGCCAGTTCGACAGTTGAACGCCGGGCGGAGCGCTGCGCGCTCCCTGTTGGGCTTGGTCGCAAGCTCCTCAACCCAACCTACGCCCCCGTCCCGCCGACGGTGATGGCGTCGATCTTCAGGGTCGGCTGGCCGACGCCCACCGGCACCGACTGGCCGTCCTTGCCGCAGGTACCGACGCCGCTGTCCAGCGCCAGGTCGTTGCCCACCATCGACACCCGACTCATGGCCTCCGGGCCGTTGCCGATCAGGGTCGCGCCCTTGACCGGGGCGGTGATCCGGCCGTCCTCGATCAGGTAGGCCTCGCTGGTGGAGAAGACGAACTTGCCGCTGGTGATGTCGACCTGGCCGCCGCCGAGGTTGGCGCAGTAGATGCCCTTCTTCACCGAACGGATGATCTCCTCCGGGTCGCTCTGCCCGGCCAGCATGTAGGTGTTGGTCATGCGCGGCATCGGCAGGTGCGCGTAGGACTCGCGGCGGCCGTTGCCGGTGCGCGCCACGCCCATCAGGCGGGCGTTGAGCTTGTCCTGCATGTAGCCCTTGAGCACGCCGTTCTCGATCAGCGTGGTGCACTGGGTCGGCGTGCCTTCGTCGTCGACGCTGAGCGAACCTCGCCGCCCTTCCAGGGTACCGTCGTCGACTATGGTGCACAGGCTGGAGGCGACCCGCTCGCCGATGCGGCCGCTGTAGGCCGAGCTGCCCTTGCGGTTGAAGTCGCCCTCCAGGCCGTGGCCGACCGCCTCGTGCAGCAGCACGCCGGACCAGCCGGCGCCCATCACCACCGGCAGGGTGCCGGCCGGCGCGGGAATCGCCTCGAGGTTGACCAGGGCCTGGCGCAGCGCCTCGCGGGCATAGCCCATGGCGCGATCCTCTTCGAGGAAATAGCGGTAGTCGGTGCGCCCGCCGCCGCCATGGCCGCCGCGCTCGCGACGGCCGTTGTGCTCGACTATGACGCTGACGTTGAAACGCACCAGCGGGCGCACGTCGGCGCTCAGACTGCCGTCGTGGGCGGCCACCAGCACCCGGTCCCAGACCCCGGCCAGGCTCACGGTGACCTGCTTGATGCGCGGATCGAGGGCGCGGGTGGCGCGGTCGATGCGTTGCAGCAGCTCGACCTTCTCGGCGCGGCCGAGCACGTCCAGGGGGTTGTCCGGTGCGTAGAGGGCACTGACCTGCGGGCTGGCGAAGGCCTGCACTCGGCCCTGCTGCCCGGCGCGGGAGATCGAGCGGGCGGCGCGCGCCGCCTGGCGCAGGGCATCCAGGGTGATGGCGTTGCTGTAGGCGAAGCCGGTCTTCTCGCCGGACTGGGCGCGCACGCCGACGCCCTGGTCGAGGTTGAAGCTGCCCTCCTTGACGATGCCGTCCTCCAGCACCCAGGTTTCCGAGACCTGGCTCTGGAAATACAGGTCGGCGGCGTCGATCCCCGGGCCGGCGAGTTCGCCGAGCACGCCGGGCAGGCTGTCGAGGGTCAGGTTGCCGGGGGCGAGCAGGTGCTCGCTGACGGACATCAGCATCGGGTTCATGGTCACTCCACTGCAATCGGACGCACGGCGTCCGATGAAAGAATTCTGCGGTGCGCCTGCACCGGCATGCGTTGCCGGATCGCCGCCTGCTCGGCGCCGTCACGGCTGGCCAGCAGCACCGCCTGGCCCTGATCCTGCTCGGCCAGCACGCGGCCCCAGGGGTCGACGATGGCCGAATGACCGAAGGTCTGCCGCGGCCCGGGGTGCTCGCCACCCTGCCCCGCCGCCAGCACATAGCACTGGGTCTCGATGGCGCGGGCGCGCACCAGCACCTGCCAGTGCGCGGCGCCGGTCACCGCGGTGAAGGCCGAGGGCGCGCTGATCAGCTCGGCGCCGGCCTGGCGTAGCGCGCCGTACAGCTCGGGAAAGCGCAGATCGTAGCAGACGCTCAGGCCCAGGCGGCCGACCGGGGTATCGGCGACCACGATGCGCTGGCCATGGGCGAAGTCGTCCGACTCGCGGTAGCTGCCACGGTTGTCGGCCACTTCGACGTCGAACAGGTGCAGCTTGTCGTAGCGCGCCACCCGCTGGCCGGCGTCGTCGATCAGCAGCGAACAGGCATGCGGCTTGGCCTCGGGCGCCTCGTCCGGCGGCAACGGCAGGGTGCCGGCGACTATCCACAACTTGAGGTCGCGCGCGGCCCGTTGCAACCAGGGCAGGATTGGCCCCTGGCCCAGCGCCTCGGCACGGCCGAGCGCGGCCAGGTCGCGGCGGCCCATGGCGGCGAAGTTCTCCGGCAGCACCGCCAGGCGCGCGCCGCCGGCCGCCGCCTGTTCCAGCAGTTGGCGGGCCTGGGTCAAATTGGCCAGCACGTCGTCCTGACTGACCATCTGGATCACGGCAAAGGTCATGGCATACCCGATATGGGATGGAAGCGGATGGCTGACAGCTTACCTGGGTTTCTCGAAAGGCTTGTCAAAACTGATCTGCGGACTCTGCATGGGGCCCTTGACGTCGTACTGCACGCTGGCGAAGCGCGCCACGCGGTCGCCGAGCAGCTTGTCGACGACGAACAGCGCGCCGCCGATGGCCGGGGCGCCGACGATCAGCGCGGCCAGCGGCAGGTTGTTGGTCACCGGCAGGGTCACCAGCAGCTTGGCGTCGATCCGCTCGTTACGCATGTCGAGGTTGCCGTTGAGCTCCAGGTTGCTCGACGGGCCGCTCAGCACGATCGGCTCGCGGGTGACGAACAGGCCGTCGTTGGCCTGCAGCCGCCCCTTGACCCGGTCGTAGCTCAGGCCCTTGCCGAGCAGGTCGGAAAAATCCAGGCGCAGGCGGCGGCCGATGGAGTCGAAATTGAGCAGGCCGAACACCCGCAGCGCCTGCGCCGAACCCTGCACCTCGACGAACTGGCCGTTGCGCAGCGCCGGTTCCAGGCTGCCGGAGAAGCGCTTGAGCGACAGCCAGGCCGGCGAGCCCGGCCAGTTGCCGTCGATATCCAGGCGGAAGCTCTCGCTGGTGGCGCTGGGGGCATAGCCCCAGGCCAGCAGCACCTTGGCCAGGTCCTTGCCCTGCAGACGGCCCTGGTACCAGCTGCGCGTGGCCCCCGGCGCGCCGCGCCAGCCGGCGCTGCCGCCGACCTTGAGGCCCTGCAGGTCGAGATCGAGCTGGTCGAAACGCACGCCGTCCGCCTCCGGGCGCGCCTGCAGCGACCAGGCACCGAGAATCTTGGCGCCGCGCCGCACCTCGCCGATGCGGATATCCAGCGCCGGAATCTGCCGCGGGTCGACGGCCGCCAGCGGGTCCGGCGCATCCGCCGGCTTGTCCGGATCGGCGGGCGGCAGGCGCAGGTAATCGAGCTCCACGCGAATCGGCGTCTCCGCCGCATCGGCCAGCAGCACGCGACCGGCCGCCAGTTCGCTGTCCAGTTGCAGGGCCCAGGCCTGGCCCTCGCGCGCCAGGCCCACTTGCAGATCGTTGAACTCGCTGCCGAAGCCGCGGAAACGCTCGATCCGCAGCTGGGCGTCCTTGAACAGGCGCTGGCTCTCGGCGTCCACGCTCACCGCATGACGCTGGCGCACCTGCTGCCAGGCGTCCCAGTTCAGCTCGTCGAGCCGGCCGCGCAGGCGCAGGCCCTGGCTGCTGGGCAGCCGCGCCGGGGTGCCGCCGAGCATCAGCTCGCCGCGCCCCTGGCTCAGCTCGCCCGGCGGCGCGGCCAGGGCCAGGCTGGCCAGGTTCTGGTAGTCGAGCCAGTAGCGCCGCTCGCGGCCGGCCAGGGTCATGCGCCAGTCGGCGTAGCGCTCCTCGCCGGCCGCCTTGGCGAAGGGCGGCGGCAGGTCGATGGCCACGCCCTTGAGATTGGAGTCGACGCGCAGCTGGCTGTCGTCGCCGTCCAGGGTCAGGCGCAGGCGGTAGGGCAGCAGGCCGCTAAGCGGCAGGCTCTGCTCGATGCCGAGCCACTGACGCAGGGTCTCCACCTCGGCCTGGCCGCGCAGATCGAACAGGGTGCGTGTCCGTCCCCGCGCGCCTTCGGCGCTGATGCTGCCGCGCACCTGGCGGCCGAACACCTGGGCCCGCACGTCCGGCGCACTCAGGCCGCTGGCGCTGTTGAAACGGAATGCCCCCTGGATCTGGCTCAGTTGCAGGGCGGGATTGACCAGCTCGAGGTGCGCGCCTTCGGTGGCGAAGTCCACCACCACGCCGGGCGGCGCGCCCTTGGCCAGCGGGATGTCCAGCTGCAGGCGCCCGGCCAGCGGGCCCTCGCCCTGCCAGCCGGCGAACAGCTCGGCGGTGCCCAGCGGCGCCTCCTGCAGCAGCTTGAGGGCGTCGCCCAGGCTGCTGCTCACCTCGCCGTCGAGCTGCAGGCGCGGCGGCTGACCGTTGTGCAGCAGCGGGATAGCGGCGCTGACCGCGCTCACCTGGCTGTCCAGCAGGCGCCCCTGCTGCAGGCGCACGCGTACGCCGTCGTCCTCGATCAGCACCTGGCCGCGGCCTTCGCGCAGCGCCGGCCAGCCGGGCTGGAAGGCCAGCTCGGCCTCCGCCACCTGGAAGAACAGGCTGAGGCTGCGCGCCGTGATGGCCGCGCCCTTGTTCAGCGAACCCTGGTACTGGAAGTAGCCCTCCTCCACCTTGCCGGCACGGATCGCGCTCTGCAGCCAGCGGCTCAGTTCGGCGCTCATGCCCGGCGAGCGGGTCGGCAGGTATTTCTCGGTGTAGGCCGCATCGCCGTCGCGCAGGCCGACGCGCAGGTCCATGTAGTCCTCGGCGTCGGGGTCGCGGCGCATGCGGATCAGCATGTCGCCGGCGAGCTGCCCTTCCTCGCCGTCCAGGCGCATATAGGGGCTGGCCAGGGTCAGGCCATCGTCGTTCCAGGCCCAGCTCAGCCGCGCCTGAGCGTGGCGGTAACGCCAGGGGGCGGGGAACAGCTGATCCAGGTGCAGGGCGAAATTCTCGCTATTGAGGCGCAGCTCGCCCTGAAACGGGTTCCCCGACACGCTGCCGCTGACGTTCTCGGCCGCCGGCGCGCCGCGGTAGGCGGCGATGCCGACCCGCTCCAGGTTGGCGGCGAACTGCAGGCGCGCTGCGCCCTCGCGGCGCGGCTGGTAGTCCAGCTGCAGGTTGGCCACGCCGCCCACCGGGGCCAGCCCGGCCAGCGTCTGCTCGGCGGCCTCCGGCAGCGGCGCCAGGGCCTGGACCAGCGGCGCCCAGGCGGCCAGGTCGAAGCGGTCGGCGCGCAGTTGCCAGCGTTCGTCGTCGCTGCCGGCGTGGCTCTGACTCAGGGCCAGGTGCAGCTCGCCGATGCGCCGCTCGCCCTGGTTGAAGGCCAGGGAATCGAGCTGCACCTGTATCCCCGCGTCGCCACGCTGGAAATAGGCATTGAAGGCCAGATCCTCCAGGCTCACCGCCTCGCGCTCGGCGTAGCCGCCGCGCACCTGCGGCGCATGCAGGCGCAGCGCGCCGCGCTGCAACTCGCCGCCGCGACTGCTCAGCCACAGCTCGCCGCCGGCCTGCAGGCGCTGCACCTGCCAGGCGGCGGTCAGGCGCGGCGGCAGCCAGGCGGCCCAGTCGCTCTGCGGCAAACTCAGGTAGAGCTCGGCCTGGGTCTGCCGCCACTGCTGCGGCTGCATGCGGGTACGCAGCTGCAGGCTCAGCGGCTGGCCGTCGGGCAGCAGCAGGCGGGCGTCGAGACGCTGGCGGTTGACGCCGTAACGCAGGCTGAGGTTGAGGTAACTGAGTTTCAGCGGCTCCTGTCCGGCGGCCTGCAGCACCAGCTGGCTGTCCACCAGGCTCAGGCGCTGCACCACGCGCAGCCGTTGCAGCAGCTCGGCGATGTCGGCGCGCCCGCCCTGCGGCCCGTCGGGCAGGCCCTGCAGGCGCCAGCTGCCGTCGTCCTGCTGCTGCACGTGCAGCTGCAAACCGGTCAGTTGCAGGTGGCCGATGCGCGCGCGCCGTGCCAGCAGGCTGGCCAGCAGGTCCGGCACCACCCGCACCCGGTCCAGCACCAGGCGCTGCTCGCCATCGCCGACCTGCACGTCGCGCGCCACCAGCAAGGGGGCGAAGCCCTGCCACTGCCCTTCCAGCGCACCGATGCGCACCGGCACGCCGAGCGCGGCGCCGGCGCGGTTCTCCGCCTCCAGGCGGTACTCGGCGACCAGCGGCACCAGCTCGCGGCCCAGGCTGACGTACAGCGCCGCCAGCACCAGCAGCGCGGCACAGAGCCCCAGGCCCCAGCGCAGCAGGGCCATGAACAGACGGGCCAGCGCGTTCATCTCAGCGGCGCCTCAGAGCAGCACCACATCGTACTGTTCCTGGGAGTACATGGTTTCCACCTGGAACTTGATGGTGCGGCCGATAAAGGCCTCCAGATCGGCGACATTGCCCGACTCCTCGTCGAGCAGGCGGTCGACCACCTTCTGGTTGGCCAGCACCCGGTAGCCCTCGGCCTGGTAGGCGCGCGCCTCGCGCAGGATCTCGCGGAAGATCTCGTAGCAGATGGTCTCCGCCGTCTTCAGCTTGCCGCGGCCCTGGCAGGCGCTGCACGGCTCGCAGAGCACCTGTTCGAGGCTCTCGCGGGTGCGCTTGCGGGTCATCTGCACCAGCCCCAGCTCGGTGATGCCGATGATGTTGGTCTTGGCGTGGTCGCGCTCCAGCTGCTTCTCCAGGGTGCGCAGCACCTGGCGCTGGTGCTCCTCGTCTTCCATGTCGATGAAATCGATGATGATGATCCCGCCCAGGTTGCGTAGACGCAGCTGGCGGGCGATGGCGGTGGCCGCCTCGAGGTTGGTCTTGAAGATGGTCTCTTCGAGGGTGCGGTGGCCGACGAAGGCGCCGGTGTTGACGTCGATGGTGCTCATCGCCTCGGCCGGGTCGACGATCAGGTAGCCGCCGGACTTGAGCGGCACCTTGCGCTCCAGCGCGCGCTGGATCTCGTCCTCGACGCCGTAGAGGTCGAAGATCGGCCGCTCGCCGGGGTAGTGCTCGAGGCGGTCGGCAATTTCCGGCATCAACTCGGCGACGAACTGGGTGATCTTCTGGAAGGTCTCGCGCGAGTCGACGCGGATCTTCTCGGTGCGCGGGCTGACCAGGTCGCGCAGGGTGCGCAGGGCCAGCGACAGGTCCTCGTAGATCACCGAGGGCGCCTTGGCGTTCTGGATCTGCGCGGCGATCTGGTCCCACAGCCGGCGCAGGTAACGGATGTCGATGAGGATCTCGTCGGCGCCGGCGCCTTCGGCGGCGGTGCGCAGGATAAAGCCGCCGGCCTCCTCGATGCCCTCGGCCGCCACGCAGTCGGCGACCACCTGCTTGAGCCGCTCGCGCTCGGCCTCGTCCTCGATCTTCAGCGAGATGCCGACGTGGCTGGTGCGCGGCATGTACACCAGGTAGCGCGAGGGAATCGACAGCTGGGTGGTCAGGCGCGCGCCCTTGCTGGCGATGGGGTCCTTGGTCACCTGCACCACCAGGGCCTGGCCCTCGTGCACCAGGGCGCTGATCGGCTCCACCGCGGCGCCCTCGCGGGTGGAAATTTCCGAGGCGTGGATAAAGGCCGCACGCTCCAGGCCGATGTCGACGAACGCCGCCTGCATGCCCGGCAGCACGCGCACCACCTTGCCCTTGTAGATGTTGCCGACGATGCCGCGCTTCTGCGTGCGTTCGACGTGCACTTCCTGCAGCACGCCGTTTTCCACCACCGCCACGCGCGATTCCATCGGCGTGATATTGATCAGAATCTCTTCGCTCATGCATCCATCCCGCTGGATTGGGCGGCGCGCTGCCGCAAGTTTAGCGCTGGGCCGGCAACTGCCAGCAGGCAATGCCGAATTCGCCGAGCAACTCGGCCGTCTCGCACAGCGGCAGGCCGACCACCGCCGAATAGCTGCCTTCGAGGCGGCTGACGAATACCGCCGCCAGCCCCTGGATACCATAGCTGCCGGCCTTGTCGCACGGCTCGCCGCTGGCCCAGTAGGCTTCGATCTCGCGCTCGCTCAGGGCGCGGAAGGTCACGCTGCTGGCCACCACCCGCGCCGCCTCGCGTCCGCCGCCGGCCAGCGCCACCGCGGTCAGCACCTGATGGCTGCGCCCGGACAGCGCCTGCAGCATGGCGCGCGACTCGGCGAAATCGGCCGGTTTGCCGAGGATGCGCCCATCGAGCACCACCACGGTATCGGCGCCGAGCACCACGGCATCGGCTGACCCGCTCAGGGCGGCCAGGCCGGCGCGCGCCTTTTCCCGCGCCAGGCGCTCTACATAGGCGACGGCGGGCTCGTCTGGCAACGGATTTTCGTCTATCGCGGCGATTTGCGTGACGCAGGGCACGGCGATCTGCGCCAGCAGCTCGCGGCGGCGCGGCGAGGCAGAGGCCAGAAACAGCTTGGCCATACGAACTTCTCCCTGTCGGGCGAGGCGCGGCCGGCCGCAGCTGGCACGCTCAGTTGACGTTAAGGCGCTGGTGCAGCCCGCGCAGGATGACGCAGACCCAGGGCCAGAGCAGCGCGCTGACCAGCGCCGGCAGCACGAAGGCCAGGGTCGGCGGACGGCTGCCGGTCAGGGCATTGAGCCACAGCTGCACCAGCTGGGCCAGACCGAACACCACCAGCAGCACGGTACTCTGCTGCCACATGGGGAACATGCGCAGGCGCTGGTGCAGGCTCAGCACCAGGAAGGTGATCAGGGTCAGGATCAGCGCGTTCTGCCCGAGCAGGGTGCCGAACAGCACGTCCTGGGCCAGGCCGAGCACCCAGGCGGTGGTCATGCCGACCCGATGCGGCAGGGCCAGCACCCAGTAGGTGAGCAGCAGCGCCACCCACAGCGGCCGGCCGATCTGCATGAACTCCGGCAGCGGCGAGACGCTGAGCAGCAGGCCGAAGGCCAGGCTGAGCCAGATCACCCAGCCGTTGCGCGGTTGCACGCCGACCATCAGTTGGTCTCCTCTGCGGGGGCGGGCGACGCCACCGGGGCCGCGGCCGACTCGGCAGCGGCCGGCGCAGCGCCCTGGCTGCGCGCCTGCTCGGCCTCGCGGTCGGCGGCTTCCTGGGCCTCGGCGGAATCGTTGGCGCGCTGTTCCGGGGTGCGCTGATCGGAGAACACCAGCAGCAGGTAGCGGCTGCGATTGAGCGCGGCGGTGGGTACGGCGCGGACGATGGCGAAGGGCTGGCCGGAGTCGTGGATCACCTCCTTGACCGTGGCCACCGGGTAACCGGCGGGAAAGCGCTGGCCCATGCCGGAGCTGACCAGCAGGTCGCCTTCCTTGATGTCGGCGGTGTCGGCCACGTGGCGCAGTTCCAGGCGCTCCGGGTTGCCGGTGCCGACGGCGATGGCGCGCAGGCCGCTGCGGTTGACCTGCACCGGAATGCTGTGGGTGGTGTCGGTGAGCAGCAGCACCCGCGCGGTGTAGGGCATGATCTCGACCACCTGGCCCATCAGGCCGCGGGCGTCGAGCACCGGCTGGCCGAGGAATACGCCGTCCTTTTCGCCCTTGTCGATGAGGATGCGGTGGGTATAGGGGTTGGGGTCGACGCCGATCAGCTCGCCGACCAGCACTTCCTCGTCCAACAGCGCCGCCGAGTTGAGCAGCTCGCGCAGGCGCACGTTCTGCTCGGTCAGCGCGGCCAGCTTCTGCAGGCGACGCTGCAGCAGCAGGGCCTCGGCCTTGAGCTTCTCGTTCTCCGCCATCAGTTCGCTGCGACTGGAAATCTGCTGGGTGGCGCCATCCCAGGCGCGCACCGGCAAGTCGGCCAGCCAGTAGAAGGGCGTCAGCACCAGGCCCAGCTGGCTGCGCAGCGGCTTGAGCGCCTCGAAACGGGCATCGACCACCATCAGCACGGCCGAGAGCACGGCCAGCACCAGCAGGCGGATGCCCAGCGAGGGGCCTTTGGCGAAGAGCGGCTTAATGGCCGACCCCTTGTGCGCCGCGAGGGCGGAAGACGCGCGAGTTCATGCGAAAGACAAACCGATCCGGCAAGGAATGGGGCGAGTGTACTGCAGTGCTTGAACATGCGCGTGCCGCCCGAAGGCGGCACGGCGGACCCGGCTGGAGCGTCGGATTACTCCGAGGACAGCAGGTCCATGGTGTGGCGATCCATCATCTCCAGCGCCTTGCCGCCGCCACGGGCGACGCAGGTCAGCGGGTCTTCGGCGACTATCACCGGCAGGCCGGTTTCCTGCGACAGCAGCTTGTCCAGATCGCGCAGCAGCGCACCGCCGCCGGTCAGCACCAGGCCGCGTTCGGCGATGTCCGAGGCCAGCTCGGGCGGCGACTGCTCCAGCGCGCTCTTGACCGCCTGGACGATGGTCGCCAGGGATTCCTGCAGCGCTTCGAGCACTTCGTTGGAATTGAGGGTGAAGCTGCGCGGCACGCCCTCGGCCAGGTTGCGGCCGCGCACGTCGACTTCGCGGATTTCGCCGCCCGGGTAGGCGGTACCGATTTCCTGCTTGATCCGCTCGGCGGTGGATTCGCCGATCAGCGAGCCGTAGTTACGGCGCACGTAGGTGATGATGGCTTCGTCGAAGCGGTCGCCGCCGACCCGCACGGATTCGGCGTAGACCACGCCGTTCAGCGAGATCAGGGCGATTTCGGTGGTGCCGCCGCCGATGTCGACGACCATCGAGCCGCGCGCCTCTTCCACCGGCAGGCCGGCGCCGATGGCCGCGGCCATCGGTTCTTCGATCAGGAACACTTCGCGGGCGCCGGCGCCGAGCGCCGATTCGCGGATGGCGCGGCGCTCGACCTGGGTCGACTTGCACGGCACGCAGATCAGCACGCGCGGCGAGGGCTGCAGGAAGCTGTTCTCGTGCACCTTGTTGATGAAGTACTGCAGCATCTTCTCGCAGACGCTGAAGTCGGCGATCACGCCGTCCTTCATCGGGCGGATGGCGGCGATGTTGCCCGGGGTACGGCCGAGCATGCGCTTGGCCTCGGAACCGACGGCGACGACACTTTTCTGGTTACCGTGGGTACGGATGGCGACCACCGACGGCTCGTTCAGCACGATGCCGCGTTCGCGCACATAAATGAGGGTATTGGCAGTGCCCAGGTCGATCGACAGATCGCTGGAAAACATGCCACGCAGTTTCTTGAACATGGGGAAAGGGACCCTAGGCAACGCGTGGGTAAAGGCAAAGCGCGAAAACGCGCAGGTAAAAAGTGCGGCAAACTCTAACAACGGCAGGGATTTTGAGCAAGGCGGCAATATGGTAGATTGCCTGTTTTTCCGGGCCTTGCAGCCGCACATCGCGGCCTTTGACCGCCGGCTCGCGACATCCGTTCCCTGCGTCAGGCACGCATAGCAAGACCCCGATCACACTTCCACTGGAGAACCCCCGATGGCGCTTGAACGCTCCGAGGTGGAAAAAATCGCCCACCTGGCCCGCCTGGGCCTGAACGAAGGCGATCTTCCGCAAACCACCGCGACCCTGAACAACATCCTCGGCCTGATCGATCAGATGCAGGCGGTCGACACCCAGGGCATCGAGCCCCTGGCCCACCCGCTGGAAGCCACCCAGCGCCTGCGCGCCGACGTGGTCTGCGAGAGCAACCAGCGCGACGCCTACCAGGCCATCGCCCCGGCCGTGGAAAACGGCCTGTACCTCGTGCCGAAAGTCATCGAATAAAGGAAAGGGCCTGACATGCATCAACTGACCCTGGCCGAGATCGCCCGCGCACTCGCCGCCAAAGAATTCTCCGCCGAAGAGCTGAGCCGCAGCCTGCTGGCGCGCATCGCGCAGCTCGATCCGCAGCTCAACAGCTTTATCACCGTCACCAGCGATCTCGCCATCGAGCAGGCCAAGGCCGCCGACGCCCGTCGCGCCGCTGGCGAGAGCGGCGCCCTGCTCGGCGCGCCGATCGCCCACAAGGACCTGTTCTGCACCAAGAACGTGCTGACTTCCTGCGGCTCGAAGATCCTCACCGGCTTCAAGGCGCCCTACGACGCCACCGTGGTGGAAAAGCTCGCAGCCGCCGGCGCCGTGACCCTGGGCAAGCTGAACATGGACGAGTTCGCCATGGGCTCGGCCAACGAATCCAGCCACTACGGCCCGGTGAAGAACCCCTGGGACCTCTCCCGCGTACCCGGCGGCTCCAGCGGCGGCAGCGCCGCCGCGGTGGCCGCGCGCCTGCTGCCGGCCGCCACCGGCACCGACACCGGCGGTTCGATCCGCCAGCCGGCGGCGCTGACCAACCTCACCGGGATCAAGCCCACCTACGGCCGGGTTTCGCGCTGGGGCATGATCGCCTATGCCTCCAGCCTCGATCAGGGCGGCCCGCTGGCCCGCACCGCCGAGGACTGCGCCCTGCTGCTCGGCGCCATGGCCGGCTTCGATGCCAAGGACTCCACCAGCGTCGAGCAGCCGGTGGACGACTACCTGGCTGCCCTGAGCCAACCGCTGGCCGGCCTGCGCATCGGCCTGCCCAAGGAATACTTCGGCGCCGGCCTCGACGCGCGTATCGGCGAGAAGGTGCTGGCCGTGGTCGAGGAGCTGAAGAAGCTCGGCGCCACGGTGAAGGACATCTCGCTGCCGAATATGCAGCACGCGATTCCCGCCTACTACGTGATCGCGCCGGCCGAGGCCAGCTCCAACCTGTCGCGCTTCGACGGCGTGCGCTTCGGCTACCGCTGCGAAAACCCGGTCAACCTCGAAGACCTGTACAAGCGTTCGCGCGGCGAAGGCTTCGGCGCCGAGGTCAAGCGGCGCATCATGGTCGGCACCTACGCGCTGTCGGCCGGTTACTACGACGCCTACTACATCAAGGCGCAGCAGATCCGCCGACTGATCAAGAACGACTTCGTCGCGGCCTTCCAGGATGTCGACCTGATCCTCGGCCCGACCACGCCGAACCTGGCCTGGAAGCTCGGCGAGAAGAACGCCGACCCGGTGTCCGCCTACCTGGAAGACATCTACACCATCACCGCCAACCTGGCCGGCATCCCCGGTCTGTCGATGCCGGCCGGCTTCGTCGATGGTCTGCCGGTGGGCGTGCAGCTGCTCGGCAACTACTTCCAGGAAGGCCGCCTGCTGAATGTCGCGCACCAGTACCAGCAGGTCAGCGACTGGCATAAACAAGCACCGAGCGGCTTCTGAGGACGACAAAGATGCAATGGGAAACAGTCATCGGGCTCGAGATTCACGCTCAGCTCAGCACCCAATCGAAGATCTTCTCGGCCAGCGCCACCAGCTTCGGCGCCGAGCCCAACACCCAGGCCAGCCTGATCGACCTCGGCATGCCCGGCACCCTGCCGGTGCTCAACGCCGAGGCGGTGCGCATGGCGGTGAAATTCGGCCTGGCGATCGACGCGCACATCGCGCCGCAGAACGTCTTCGCCCGCAAGAACTACTTCTACCCTGACCTGCCCAAGGGCTATCAGACCAGCCAGATGGAGCATCCCATCGTCGGCAAGGGTCATCTGGACATCAGCCTGGAAGACGGCACGGTCAAGCGCATCGGCATCACCCGCGCGCACCTGGAAGAGGACGCCGGCAAGAGCCTGCACGAAGACTTCCACGGCATGAGCGGTATCGACCTGAACCGTGCCGGCACGCCGCTACTGGAGATCGTCTCCGAGCCGGATATCCGCTCGGCCAAGGAGGCGGTGGCCTATGTCAAAGCCATCCACGCCCTGGTGCGTTATCTGGGCATCTGCGACGGCAATATGGCCGAAGGCTCGCTGCGCTGCGACTGCAACGTCTCGGTACGGCCCAAGGGTCAGGTCGAGTTCGGCACCCGCGCCGAGATCAAGAACGTCAACTCCTTCCGCTTTATCGAAAAGGCCATCAACCACGAGGTGCAGCGGCAGATCGAGCTGATCGAGGACGGCGGCCAGGTGGTGCAGGAAACCCGCCTGTACGACCCGAACAAGGACCAGACCCGCTCCATGCGCAGCAAGGAGGAAGCCAACGACTACCGCTACTTCCCCTGCCCCGACCTGCTGCCGGTGGTGATCGAGCCAAGCTTCCTCGACGAGGTGCGCGCCAGCCTGCCGGAGCTGCCGGTGCAGAAGCGCGAGCGTTTCGAGAGCCAGTTCGGCCTGTCCACCTACGACGCCACGGTGCTGGCCGCCAGTCGCGAGCTGGCCGACTACTTCGAGGCGGTCAATGCGGTGTGCGGCGACGCCAAGCTGGCGGCCAACTGGGTGATGGGCGAGCTGTCCAGCCTGCTCAACAAGGACAACCTGGAAATCGAGCAGTCGCCGGTGTCCGCCGAGCAGCTGGGCGGGATGATCCTGCGCATCAAGGACAACACCATCAGCGGCAAGATCGCCAAGATGGTGTTCGAGGCCCTGGCGGCCGGCGAAGGCACCAGCGCCGATGAAGTGATCGAGAAGAAGGGCCTCAAGCAGGTCACCGACTCCGGCGCCATCGAGAAGATGCTCGACGAAGTGCTGGCGGCCAACGCCGAGCAGGTCGAGCAGTATCGCGCCAGCGATGAAGCCAAGCGCGGCAAGATGTTCGGCTTCTTCGTCGGCCAGGCGATGAAGGCCTCGAAAGGCAAGGCCAACCCGGGGCAAGTGAACGAACTGCTGAAGAAGAAGCTCGAAGGCTGAGCCGGATCGGCTCGCTTGCCACAGCTGTAACGACGCCGGGCTTGCCCGGCGTTCGTTTACCTGGAGAACCAGACGATGCTCATTTGTAACCCGGATGCAATCCGGGAATCCTTGCGCCCCCGGATTGCATCCGGGCTACAGGCCGTCGTCGTGCTCGGCCTGCTCGCCGTGCTCGCCGGCTGCTCCACCTTCGGCAGCGGCAGCGGTGCCACGGAAACCGGCAAGGCCTCCTACTATGGCGACCGCCACCATGGTCGCAAGACCGCCAGCGGCGAGCGCTTCGACCAGCACGCGCTGACCGCTGCGCACCGCAGCCTGCCGTTCGGCACCCGGGTGCGGGTCACCAATCTGAGCAACGAACGCAGCGTGGTGGTGCGCATCAACGACCGCGGCCCCTTCGTGCGCGGGCGCATCATCGACGTCTCGCGCGCCGCCGCCGAACGCCTGGGCATGCTGCGCGCCGGCGTGGTGCCGGTGCGGGTCGAGCAACTGAAGTGAAACAGGACTGGTAACAAATAGCGCCCCCGCCCCTCTGGCGCGGCGATACGCCATCGCTACACTAGCCGCATTTTTCCCGGAGCCCCCGCAATGACAATGATGACCTACGTCTACCTGATCGCCGGCCTGGTGCTGCTGGTCGCCGGCGCCGAGGTGCTGGTACGCGGCGCCGCCAAGCTGGCCGCGCAGTTCGGCATCCCGCCGCTGATCATCGGCCTCACCGTGGTGGCCTTCGGCACCAGCGCGCCAGAAACCGCGGTCAGCGTGCAGTCGGCGATCAACGGCAGCGGCGACCTAGCGATCGGCAACGTGGTCGGCAGCAACATCGCCAACGTCCTGCTGATTCTCGGCCTGACCGCCCTGGTCGCACCGCTGATCGTCTCGCGCCAGCTGATCCGCCTCGACGTGCCGATCATGATCGGCGCCAGCCTGGTGACCTTCGCCCTGGCCTGGGACGGCGAACTGAGCCGCCTCGACGGCGCCCTGCTGTTCGCCGGCGTGCTGGCCTACACCGGCTTTCTGATCTACAGCGCCCGCCAGGACAAGGGCGGCGCAGACGACGAGTTCGCCAAGGAATTCGGCCTGAACGAACCGGCCAAGCCCCATGCCTGGGTGGTCAACCTGGGCCTGATCGTCGCCGGCCTGGTGCTGCTGGTGGGCGGCTCCAACCTGCTGGTCGAAGGCGCCGTGCAACTGGCCCGCGCCCTCGGTCTGTCGGAGCTGGTGATCGGCCTGACCGTGATCGCCGTCGGCACCTCGCTGCCGGAACTGGCCACCTCGATCATCGCCGCCTTCAAGGGCGAGCGCGACATCGCCGTGGGCAACATAGTCGGCAGCAACATCTTCAACCTGCTGTGCGTGCTGGGCCTGGCCTCGCTGGTGGCGCCGGCGGCGATTTCCGTGTCGCCCAACGCCCTGGCCTTCGACTTCCCGGTGATGATCGCGGTGGCCGTGGCCTGCCTGCCGATCTTCTTCGCCGGCTACCGCATCAACCGCTGGGAAGGCGCGCTGTTCCTCGCCTACTACGCGGCCTACACCGGCTACCTGGTGCTGTTCGCCACCGGCCGGCCGTTCGCCCAGACCTTCGGCGAGGCGATGATCGGCTACGTGCTGCCGCTGACCGCCGTGACCCTGGCGATCATCGCCGTGCGTGCCTGGCACAAGCAGCGCGGCCAGGAGATCTGAACATGAGCGACAACCACGAGCAGGGTCTCAAGGTACGCCGCGAGGTGATGGGCGACGCCTTCGTCGAGCGCGCCCTGGGCAACGCCACCACGTTCACCCAGCCGCTGCAGGACTTCGTCAACGAGCACGCCTGGGGCGGCGTGTGGACCCGCGACGGCCTGCCGCGCGCCACCCGCAGCCTGATCACCCTGGCCGCGCTGACCGCGCTGAAGTGCCCGCAGGAACTCAAGGGCCACGTGCGCGGCGCGCTGAACAACGGCTGCACGGTGGAGGAAATCCGCGAGACCCTGCTGCACTGCGCGGTCTACGCCGGCGTGCCGGCCAGCATCGACGCCTTCCGCGCGGCGCAGGAAGTGATCGAGGACTACCAGCGCAGCACTTGAGCTGGACATGCGGCCGTGGGCGGGGCTTCACAGCGAAGGTCGCCGCTGAAGCCCCTCCCGCAGGCGGCCCGCCGCTCGCTAGATCCAGCCGCCCCATTGCAATAGCAACAGCCCAACATTGGTGGTCACCACCGCCGCCAAGGTGGTGATCACGATGATCGCCGCCGCCAGTTCGTGGTTGGCGCCCACGGCGCGGGCCATTACGAAGCTGGCCGCCGCCGTGGGGCTGGCGAAGTAGAGGAAGAGGATCGCCAGATCCGCCTCGCGAAAGCCGTACAGCCAGGCGCCCGCGGTTGCCAGCAGCGGCAGCCAGACCATCTTCATCAGGCTGGAACTCAGCGCCGTGCCGCTGCTGCGGCGCAGCGAGGCCAGGCTGAGGGTGCCGCCGATGCAGATCAGCGCCAGTGGCAGGGTCATCTGCGCGAAGTACTCGGCCGAGGTCAGCAGCCAGTCCGGCAACGCGATCCGCCAGTAGGCGAAGGGAATCGCCAGCAACACGCCGATGATCAGCGGATTGCGCAGGATGCTCCTGGCGATGGCCAGCGGCCCGGTCTTGGCGCCGGGGCTGTAGATGGCCAGGACGATGGCCGAGAGCACGTTGTAGCAGAGGATCACCACCCCGCCGAGCACCGCCCCCAGGGACAGGCCGTAGTCGCCGTAGAGGCTGGTGGCCAGGGCCAGACCGACGATGCCGTTGTTACCGCGAAAGGCGCCCTGGGTGTAGATGCCGCGATCCTCGAAGGGGATGCGCCAGATCGCCCAACCCCAGGCCAGGACGAAGCAGACCAGGGTGGCAGCGACGAAGAACAGCAGCAGCGCCGGCTGCAGGGCGCTGCCCAGATCGGCCCGGACTATGCCGAGAAACAGCAGGGTCGGCATGGTGCCGCGAAACACCAGGCTCGAGGCGGTATCGATAAAGGTGCGGTCGATCCAGTGCAGGCGCTTGAGCGCCACGCCGAGAAACAGCATGGCGAATACCGGCGCGGTGATGGCGAGGGTTTGCTGGACGACGGCGAACATGGCGATCCCGGCGGGAGTTGTATGACGACCTATGTTAGCCGGCTAATCATTGCCCTGCTACCGTCGCCCGTTCGATTCCGTAGCCCGGATGCAATCCGGGGTTGACGGTTGCGTTTGACGCGCAGTCAGCGCCGTACCGGACGCTTCTGCAACTTGCGCTGCAGGGTACGGCGGTGCATGCCGAGGGCGCGGGCGGTGGCGGAGATATTGCCTTCGTGCTCGGCCAGCACGCGCTGGATATGCTCCCACTGCAGGCGATCCACCGACATCGGGTTTTCCGGCACCAGGCTGTCGAGGTCGGCGTGTTCGGAGAGCAGCGCGGTGAGCACGTCGTCGGCGTCGGCCGGCTTGCACAGGTAGTTGGCCGCGCCGCGCTTGATCGCCTCCACCGCGGTGGCGATGCTGGAGTAGCCGGTGAGGATCACCACGCGCATCTCCGGATCGAGCTCGAGCAGCTTGGGCAGCAGCACCAGGCCGGAGTCGCCTTCCATCTTCAGGTCGACCACGGCGTAGTCGGGCAGGTCTTCCCTGGCCAGGGCCAGGCCCTCGTCGGCATTGGCCGCGGTGGACACGCGCAGGCCGCGGCGGCTCATGGCGCGGGCCATGACGCGGGTGAAGGTGGGATCGTCGTCCACCAGCAGCAGGTGCGGTTGCTCTTCGCCGTCGAACAGGGATTCGTCGCTCATGGTTTTTCCTTGTCAGGCCACGCCATAGGCTCGCGGCAACTTCAGTTCGGTGAGGGTGCCGCCTTCTTCATGGTTATACAACTTAACCGTGCCGCCGGCACGGGTCACGCTGGCCTGGCTGAGAAACAGGCCGAGGCCGAAGCCCTTGCCCTTGGTGGTGAAGAACGGCCGGCCGAGCTGCTCGGCGATCGCCAGCGGCACGCCGGTGCCGTGGTCGCGGATGCTCAGACGCAGCCACTGGTGATCCCAGTCGAGGCGGATGTCGAGTTTGTCCGGGCAGGCGTCGGCGGCGTTGTTGAGCAGGTTGAGCAGCGCCTGGGTCAGGTCGGCCGGTGGCATCAAGCGCGGCGGCGTGCCGCGGCCCAGGCACTGGTAGCGGTAGCTGGCCTCGGGGCGCATCAGGTGCCAGCGATTGAGGGTGGTTTCCAGCCACTCGACGCAGGACTGCTCGACCACCGCCTGGCGCCGGTCCGCCTCGGCGGCGCGCACCAGTTGCTGCAGGGTGTCCTTGCACAGCTTGACCTGTTCCTGCAGCAGCGCCAGGTCGTCCTGCAGCGCCGGCCTGTCGCGGTACTCCTGGCGCAGCTCCTTGAGCAGCACGCTCATGGTCGCCAGCGGCGTGCCCAGCTCGTGGGCGGCGCCGGCGGCCTGGGTGGCCACGGCCAGCAGCTGCTGGTCGCGCAGGCTCTCCTCGCGGCGCTCGGCGCGCAGCTCGTCCTGGCGGCGCAGCTCCTCGGCCATCTTGGCGACGAAGAAGGTGATCAGCGCCGCGGACAGGGCGAAGCTCAGCCACATGCCGTAGACCAGCAGGCTCTCGCGCGCCGCCGGCAGCTCCAGCGGATGGGTCCACACCAGCAGCAGGGTGTAGCCGGCCAGCGCCAGACCGGCGAGGACGATGGTGAACAGCCACGGCAAGGTCGCCGCGGCGATGGTCAGCGGCACCAGGTAATAGGAGACGAAGGGGTTGGTCGAGCCGCCGGTGTAATACAGCAGCACGCTGTGGATGATCAGGTCGCAGGCCAGCTGCACCGCGTATTCCAGCTCGGTGACCGGCCACGGGCCACGCAGCCGCAGGGCGGTGCCCAGGCACAGCAGCAGCGACACGCCGAGGGTCGCCGACAGCTCCAGCCAGGGCAACGGCAGCATCCCCGACTTGTAGGCGAGCCCCACCGAACCGGCCTGGGCGGCCAGCACGAGGATACGGATCAGGGTCAGGCGCCAGAGGTTCTGGCGGCTGGCGGACAGCAACTGCACGGGTTCGAGCATGACAACTCCCTAGGTGCGCGGAGTATAACCAAGCCCGACGCGGCCTTCCGCCGCTGCGGCAACCGGCCGCATGCGGCGCCGCCGCGCCTGCTTCTGGTGCGTACCGCCTGGTCGCGGCATGGCGCCGCACCAGCCCGGGGCGGCGCGCGCCGATAGGGCAACGGGGGCAACCCGCCGCCAGGCTTTTCTGACTCCATGGCCAGGTTTTTGCTTTGACTCCGCTCGCCTCCTATCGACGAGCGATTTCCATGTCCGCCCCACCCAATGCCCCACGCCTGCAGCTGACCGCCATCAGCAAGCAATACCCCGGCTGCCTGGCCAACGACCGTATCGACCTGACCATCGCCCCCGGCGAGATCTGCGCCCTGCTCGGCGAGAACGGTGCCGGCAAGAGCACCCTGATGAAGATCATCTACGGCGTCACCCAGCCCAGCAGCGGCGAAATCCGTTGGCAGGGCGAACGGCTGGCGATGCGCGACCCGGCCATGGCACGCCGCCTGGGTATCGGCATGGTGTTCCAGCATTTCTCGCTGTTCGAGACCCTGACCGTCGCCGAGAACATCGCCCTGGCCATGGGCGCGCAGGCTGGTACGCCGAAGCAGCTGGAGCCGAAGATTCGCGAGGTGTCGCAGCGCTACGGCATGGCGCTGGAGCCGACGCGCCTGGTGCATAGCCTGTCCATCGGTGAGCGCCAGCGCGTGGAAATCGTCCGCTGCCTGATGCAGGACATCCAACTGCTGATCCTCGACGAACCGACCTCGGTGCTCACCCCGCAGGAGGCCGACGAGCTGTTCGTCACCCTGCGCCGCCTGGCCGCCGAGGGCTGCAGCATCCTCTTTATCAGCCACAAGCTCGGCGAGGTGCGCGCGCTGTGCCAGAGCGCCACGGTGCTGCGTGGCGGGCGCGTGTCCGGCCATTGCGTGCCGGCCGAATGCAGCGACCTGCAGCTGGCGCGGTTGATGGTCGGCGATGCCGAGGGCCTGGAAAGCAGCTACCCGAAAGTCAGCGGCGGCCTGCCACGGCTGCGCGTCGATGACCTCAGCTGGCACAACCCCGACCCGTTCGGCTGCTCGCTCGAACACCTTCGCCTGGAGGTGCGCAGCGGCGAGATCGTCGGCATCGCTGGAGTGGCCGGCAATGGCCAGGACGAATTGCTCGCCCTGCTCAGCGGCGAAACCCGCCTACCGCGTGGCGAACGCGAGCGGGTCAGCCTGGATGCCACGCCGGTGGCCAACCTGCCCCCCGATGCACGGCGCGGGCTGGGCCTGGCCTTCGTACCGGCAGAACGCCTCGGCCATGGCGCCGTGCCGGAGATGAGCCTGGTGGACAACGCCCTGCTCACCGCCTTCGGCCAGGGCCTGGTCAAGGGCGGCCTGGTGCAGCGCGGCAAGGTGCGCGCACTGGCCGAGGAAATCATCCGCCGCTTCGCAGTGAAGACGCCGAATGCCGATACCGTGGCGCGCAGCCTGTCCGGCGGCAATCTGCAGAAATTTATCCTCGGTCGAGAGATTCTGCAGAACCCGAAACTGCTGGTGGCCGCGCACCCGACCTGGGGCGTGGACGTCGGCGCGGCCGCCGCCATCCACCGCGCGCTGATCGCCCTGCGCGATGCCGGCGCGGCGATCCTGGTGATATCCGAAGACCTCGACGAGCTGCTGCAGATCAGCGACCGCATCGGCGCGCTGTGCAGCGGGCGGCTGTCGCCGCTGACCGAGACGGCGCAGGTCTCCAGCGTAGACGTCGGCCGCTGGATGGCCGGTGAATTCGATCAACCCGCCGCCGCTGCGGCCTGCTGACGGAGCCCGTCATGCTGTTATCCCTGCAACCGCGCGGCCAGGCGTCGCGCCCCATGCTCTGGCTGTCGCCGCTGCTGGCCGCTGTACTGACCCTGGTCAGCGGTGTGCTGCTGTTCACCCTGCTCGGCCATAACCCGCTGGAAACCCTGCACACCCTGCTGATCGCCCCGGTCAGCGACTGGTACGGCGTGTCCGAACTGCTGGTCAAGGCACTGCCGATTCTGCTCTGTGCCCTCGGCTTGGCGGTGGCCTACCAGGCGCGCATCTGGAACATCGGCGCCGAAGGCCAACTGCTGATCGGCGCCCTCGCCGGCAGCGCCATGGCCCTGCAACTGATCGACTGGGACAGCCGCTGGGCGCTGGCCTGGGTAGTGCTGGCCGGCACCTGCGCGGGTGCGGCCTGGGCCGGGCTCACCGCCTGGTTGCGCACGCAGTTCAACGCCAACGAAATCCTCACCAGCATCATGCTCAACTACATCGCGCTGAACCTGCTGCTGTTCTTCGTGCATGGCCCGCTGAAGGACCCGGCCGGTTTCAACTTCCCCGAGTCGGCCATGTTCGGCGATACCAGTCGCCTGCCGCTGGTCAGCGAGGACGGACGCCTGCACGGCGGCCTGTACCTGGCGCTGCTGGCCCTGGTGGCGGTGTGGGTGCTGCTGCACAAGAGCTTTCTCGGCTTCCAGATCAAGGTACTCGGCCTGGACAGCCGCGCCGCCGGCTTCGTCGGCTTTCGCGAGAAGCGCCTGGTGTGGTTCGCCCTGCTGGTCAGCGGCGCCCTGGCCGGTCTGGCCGGCGTCGGCGAAGTGGCCGGCCCCATCGGTCAACTGGTGCC
This sequence comes from Pseudomonas sp. ABa2, assembly GCF_056676075.1. NCBI lineage: Bacteria > Pseudomonadati > Pseudomonadota > Gammaproteobacteria > Pseudomonadales > Pseudomonadaceae > Pseudomonas > Pseudomonas sp. ABa2. The sequence continues at coordinate 843,849 of NZ_CM155239.1, read as the reverse complement.
GCAGGTCTCGCCCGGCTACGGCTACGCGGCGATCACCGTGGCCTTTCTGGGGCGCCTCAATCCGCTCGGCATCGTCGCTGCCAGCCTGCTGATGGCGCTGCTCTACCTGGGCGGCGAGAACGCGCAGATGAACCTCAACCTGCCGCAGGCGATCACCCAGCTGTTCCAGGGAATGATGCTGTTCTACCTGCTGGCCTGCGACGTGCTGATCCTCTACCGGCCACGGCTGAAGTGGAAATGGGCACGCCGCGAAACGCTTGCCGAAGCCACCACCTGAACGCCAAGGAAATCCCCATGGATCTCGATCTGTTGACCAATATCTTCTACGCCATGGTGCGCACCGGCACACCGCTGCTGCTGGTGGCCCTGGGCGAGCTGGTGTGCGAGAAAAGCGGCGTGCTCAACCTCGGCCAGGAAGGCATGATGCTGTTCGGCGCAGTGATCGGCTTTATCGTCGCCTTCAGCACCGGCAGCCTGTGGCTGGGCGTGCTGCTGGCGATGGCCGCCGGCATGCTGCTGTCGCTGCTGTTCGCTGCCGTGGCACTGGGCTTCAACGCCAACCAGGTGGCCACCGGCCTGGCCCTGACCATCTTCGGCGTCGGCCTGTCCACCTTCGTCGGCGCCGCCTGGGTCGGCAAGCCGCTGAGCGGCTTCGAGCCCATCGTCATTCCAATGCTGTCCGATATCCCGCTGATCGGGCGCATGCTGTTCGCCCAGGACGTGCTGATCTACCTGTCCTTCGCCCTGTTCGCCCTGGTGGCCTGGGTGCTGCTGAAAAGCCGCATCGGCCTGATCATCCAGGCCGTCGGCGAGAACCCGGACGCCGCCAGCGCCATGGGCCTGCCGGTACTGCGCGTGCGCACCCTGGCGGTGCTGTTCGGCGGCGCCATGGCCGGCCTGGCGGGCGGCTACCTGTCGCTGGCCTACACGCCGATGTGGGCGGAAAACATGACCGCCGGGCGTGGCTGGATCGCCCTGGCGCTGGTGGTGTTCGCCAGCTGGCGGGTGCTGCGCGTGCTGCTCGGCGCCTACCTGTTCGGCCTGGCCAGCATCCTCCACCTGGTGGCGCAGGGCATCGGCCTGTCGATCCCCTCGAACCTGCTGGCCATGCTGCCCTACGTCGCCACTATCCTGGTGCTGGTGCTGCTCTCGCGCGATGCGATCAAGACCCGGCTGTATGCGCCGGTGTCGCTGGGCCAGCCGTGGCAGCCGGGGCATTGAGATGAGTAACGGTGCGCGCGGCCGGTAGGGTGCGCCGCGCACCGGACATTGCCCCTGACCCCAGAGTCAGCTATCGTGCGCCGCACGTCGTTCTGGCGCACCTGGATCAGCAGACAGGGTCAACACTGAGCTGGCTTACCTGACATCAACCTCAGAGGAGCCTGCTCATGGCAGCTACCCGTATCTGGATCAAGAACCCGCTCGCCATCTTCACCGCCAACGACCTGGACGCTTCCGGCGGCCTGGTGATCGAGGGTGGCCGCATCACCGAAGTGCTCAGCAAAGGCCAGCAGCCGTCAACAGCCTGCGAGCAAACCTTCGATGCCCGCGAGCATGTGCTGCTACCGGGCCTGATCAACACCCACCATCACTTCTACCAGACCCTCACCCGCGCCTGGGCGCCGGTGGTCAATCAGCCGCTGTTCCCCTGGTTGAAGACGCTCTACCCGGTGTGGGCGCGCCTCACGCCGGAGAAACTGGCCCTGGCCAGCAAGGTGGCGCTGGCCGAACTGCTGCTATCCGGCTGCAGCACGGCTGCCGATCACCATTACCTGTTCCCCGGCGGCCTGGAGAATGCCATCGACGTACAGGTCGAGGCCGTGCGCGAGCTGGGCATGCGCGCCATGCTCACCCGCGGTTCGATGAGCCTGGGCGAAGCCGACGGCGGCCTGCCGCCGCAGCAGACGGTGCAGCAGGGCGAGGTGATCCTGGCCGACAGCCAGCGCCTGATCGGCCAGTACCACCAGCGCGGCGACGGCGCGCAGATCCAGATCGCCCTGGCGCCCTGCTCGCCCTTCTCGGTGACCCAGGCCATCATGCGCCAGAGCGCCGAGCTGGCCGAGGAACTGGACGTGCGCCTGCACACCCACCTGGCCGAAACCCTCGACGAGGAAGACTTCTGCCTGCAGCGCTTCGGCCTGCGCACCGTGGATTACCTGGACAGCGTCGGCTGGCTCGGCCCGCGCACCTGGCTGGCCCACGGCATCCATTTCAACCCCGACGAAATCGCCCGCCTTGGCGCCGCCGGCACCGGCATCTGCCATTGCCCCAGCTCCAACATGCGCCTGGCTTCGGGCATCTGCCCCAGCGTCGAGCTGGAGGCCGCCGGTGCGCCGCTGGGCCTGGGCGTCGACGGCTCGGCCTCCAACGATGCGTCGAACATGATCCTCGAGGCGCGCCAGGCGCTGTACATCCAGCGCCTACGCTACGGCGCCGAACAGATCACCCCGCAACGCGTGCTCGGCTGGGCCAGCAAGGGCTCGGCGAAATTGCTGGGGCGCAGCGATATCGGCGAGCTGGCCGTCGGCAAGCAGGCCGACCTGGCGCTGTTCAAGCTCGACGAGCTGCGCTTCTCCGGCAGCCACGATCCGCTCTCCGCGCTGCTGCTGTGCGGCGCCGACCGCGCCGACCGGATGATGATCGCCGGCATCTGGCGCGTCATCGACGGGCAGATCGAAGGGCTGGATGTGGCGCAGTTGATCGCCGATCACCGTCAGGCGGCGCGTGAGCTGATCAACGGCTGAGGACGCCCGAGCAGTGAGCCGTGCGCACCGCATCACGACGGTGTGCACGGCACACACTACCGGCCAAAGACGCCACATCTCGCACCACAACGCAGCACCTGCACATCCTGCGCACCAATAGCGCTCCGCCATCTTCCCAGCCCTTGCCCGCCAGGGCTTTCGCCACGGATATCTGTCTTATTGGTCAGCTTTTTGCAGTCAGGGGATCAGCCAACCAACGGCCATCCCGACACCAAGACTGGAGCTGCACCCACCATGCACAAGAAGAGCAAGAAACCGCTGCTGCACACCCTCGTCGCCGCCCTGGGCTTTGGCGCCATGCTCGGCGCCTCGGCCGCCGACCCGCTGAAGGTCGGCTTCGTCTACATCGGCCCCATCGGCGACCACGGCTGGACCTACCAGCACGAGCAGGGCCGCCAGGCGCTGATCAAGGAGCTGGGCGACAAGGTCAGCACCAGCTTCGTCGAGAACGTACCGGAAGGCGCCGATGCCGAGCGGGTGATTCGCAACATGGCCAAGGGCGGCTACGACCTGATCTTCACCACCTCCTTCGGCTACATGAACCCGACGCTGAAGGTGGCCAAGCAATTTCCCAAGGTCACCTTCGAGCACGCCACCGGCTACAAGCAGGACAAGAACCTCGCCACCTACCTGTCGCGCTCCTACGAGGGGCGCTACGTCGGCGGCTTCCTCGCGGCGAAGATGACCAAGACCAAGAAGGTCGGCTACGTCGCCTCCTTCCCCATCCCCGAGGTGATCCGCGACATCAACGCCATCCAGCTGGCCCTGGACAAGTACAACCCGGGCACCGAGATCAAGGTGGTGTGGGTCAACACCTGGTTCGATCCGGGCAAGGAATCCGACGCCGCCAACGCGCTGATCGACCAGGGCGTGGACGTGATCTTCCAGCACACCGACAGCCCGGCGCCGATCCAGACCGCCGAGCGCCGCGGCGTCCACGCCGTGGGCTATGCCTCGGACATGGCCCACTTCGGGCCCAAGGCCGTGCTCACCTCCATCGTCAACGACTGGGGCCCGCACTACGTCAAATCCACCCAGGCGGTGCTCGACGGCAACTGGCAGAGCCAGGACTTCTGGGGCGGCCTGGCCGAGGACACCATCGACCTGCCGATCAGCGACCTGGTACCGGCCGAGGTGAAGAGCGAGGCCGAGCAGATCATCGCCGACATCCGCAGCGGCAAGTTCCACCCTTTCACCGGTCCGATCAAGGATCAGAGCGGCGCGGTGCGCATCGCCGACGGCGTGAGCGCGACCAACGCCGAACTGGCCGCGATGAACTACTACGTGGAAAACCTGAAGGCCGAGTTGCCGCAGTAAGCGGCTGGCGGGTTTCACCCGCAGCCTTGCAACTACCGATGCCGTCCCTGTTTATCTCAGCAGAACCGCATCACCGTGGCGCCGGTCTTCGGCGCCACGTACCGCTGCCCTGGGTACGAGAAGACTCGCAGCACCGCCCCCGGAGCTTTTATGCACAGCCTACCCCTTATCGATATCGCCCCTCTGTACAGCAACGACGCGTCGGCCTGGCCTGCCGTGGCCGAACAGATCGACCGCGCCTGCCGCGACTGGGGCTTCTTCTATATCGTCGGCCACCCCATCCGCGCCGAGCGCATCGACGCCCTGCTCAGTGCGGCGAAGCGCTTCTTCGCCCTGCCTGCCGACGACAAACTCAAGATCGATATCACCCAGACCGCCCACCATCGTGGCTATGGCGCCATCGCCACCGAGCAGCTCGACCCGAGCAAGCCGAGCGACCTGAAGGAAACCTTCGATATGGGTTTCCATATGCCGGTGGATCATCCGGATGTCGTGGCCGGCAAACCGCTGCGCGGGCCGAATCGCCACCCGGATCTGCCCGGCTGGGCCGCGCTGATGGAACAGCATTACGCCGATATGCAGGCGCTGGCCAAGACCCTGCTGCGCGCCATGGCCATGGCCCTGGACATCGCGCACGACTTCTTCGACGCGCGCTTCCATGAGCCGATCAGCGTGCTGCGCCTGATTCACTACCCGCCGCGCCACACCGCCAGCAGCAGTGACCAGCAGGGCGCCGGCGCGCATACCGATTACGGCTGCATCACCCTGCTCTACCAGGACGATGCCGGTGGCCTGCAGGTGCGTTCGCGCGACGGCCAGTGGGTCGACGCGCCGCCGCTGGCCGGCAGCTTCGTGGTCAATATCGGCGACATGCTGGCGCGCTGGAGCAACGACCGCTACACCTCCACCCCGCACCGGGTGATCAGCCCGCTGGGGGTGGATCGCTACTCCATGCCCTTCTTCGCCGAGCCGCACCCGGACACCCTGATCGACTGCCTGCCGAACTGCTCCAGCGCGGACAACCCGGCCAAGTACCCGCCGGTGACCAGCGCCGCGTACCTGCTGTCGCGCTTCGCCGATACCTATGCCTATCGGCGTGAGGCGGCACAGGGCTGATTGCAGCGTAGGGTGGATGACGCTCTTTTCATCCACCGCTCGTGCAGCCGGAACGAACGTTGTGGTGGACATGAAAAGCGAAGTCCACCCTACGCAGCGGGCCATGCGGCACAGCGCGATCCTGTCCCAGCGGTTAAACTTGGCCGCACCGCAAGCCTGACGACGAGAACCGACCATGCCCGAATGGCTCAACGCCCTGCCCAAGGCCGAACTGCACCTGCACCTGGAGGGCTCGTTGGAGCCCGAGCTGCTGTTCGCCCTGGCCGAACGCAACCGCATCGCCCTGCCCTGGGCCGATGTCGAGACCCTGCGCGCGGCCTATGCCTTCAACAACCTGCAGGAATTTCTCGACCTGTATTACGCCGGCGCCAACGTGCTGCGCAGCGAGCAGGACTTCTACGACCTGACCTGGGCCTACCTGCAGCGCTGCAAGGCGCAGAACGTCATCCACGTCGAACCCTTCTTCGACCCGCAGACCCACACCGACCGCGGCGTGCCCTTCGAGGTGGTGCTGCGCGGCATCCAGCAGGCACTGCGCGACGGCGAGCAGCAACTGGGCATCAGCCATGGCCTGATCCTCAGCTTCCTGCGCCATCTGCCCGAGGAAGAGGCGTTCAAGACCCTGGAACAGGCCATGCCGTTCCGCGACGCCTTTATCGGCGTCGGCCTCGACAGCTCGGAAAAAGGCTTCCCGCCCCGGCTGTTCCAGCGGGTGTTCGCCAAGGCGCGCAGCGAAGGCCTGCACGCGGTGGCGCATGCCGGCGAGGAAGGCCCGCCCGAGTACATCTGGGAAGCGCTGGACCTGCTCAAGGTCGAGCGCATTGACCACGGCGTGCGCGCCAGCGAGGACGAGCGGCTGATGCAGCGCCTTATCGACGAGCAGATCCCGCTGACCGTCTGTCCGCTGTCCAATATCAAGCTGTGCGTGTTCGAGCACATGGGCCAGCACAACATCCTCGAGATGCTCGAGCGCGGGGTGAAGGTGACGGTGAACTCGGACGATCCGGCCTACTTCGGCGGCTATGTCGGCGAGAACTTCGCCGCCCTGCACCAGCACCTGGGTATGACCGAGGCCCAAGCCCAGCGCCTGGCGCAGAACAGCCTGGACGCGCGCCTGGCCTGATGCCGCAGGGCTCCCCCCCGAGCCCTGCCCCTTCCGCTAGAATGCGCCCTTTCCTCGCCCTGTCGGTCGCCGCATGTCCGCCATCCCCGCCCCCACCGCTCCCCTGGTCGCCATCGTCGGCGGCGGCCCCGCCGGCTTGATGGCCGCTGAGGTGCTGGCCCGCGCCGGGGTGCGCGTCGAGCTGTACGACGCCATGCCCTCGCTGGGCCGCAAGTTCCTCCTGGCCGGGGTCGGCGGCATGAATATCACCCACTCGGAACCGAAGGACGCCTTTGTCGGCCGCTACGGCGAGCGTCAGCGGGAAGTCGCGGCGCTGCTGCAGGACTTCGACGCCGACGCCCTGCGCGCCTGGATTCACGACCTGGGCATCGACACCTTCGTCGGCACCTCCGGGCGCGTGTTTCCCACCGACATGAAGGCCGCGCCGCTGCTGCGCGCCTGGCTGCGCCGCCTGCGCGAACTGGGCGTGACCCTGCACACCCGCACCCGCTGGCTGGGCTGGAACGACGACGGCAGCCTGCGCCTGGCCACTGCCGACGGCGAACGCCGGCTCGCGGCCGACGCCTGCCTGCTGGCCCTGGGCGGCGGCAGCTGGCCGCGACTGGGCTCCGACGGCGCCTGGACGACGCTGCTGCAGGCGCGCGGCGTCGAGGTGGCGGCGCTGCAGCCGAGCAACTGCGGTTTCGAGGTCGCCGGCTGGAGCGAGCACCTGCGGGACAAGTTCGCCGGCGCGCCCCTGAAGAACGTCGCCCTGAGCCTGCCCGGTGAGGACGCACGGATCGGCGAGTTCGTCCTCACCGAGAGCGGCGTCGAGGGCAGCCTGGTCTACGCCTTCTCCGCCGCCATTCGCCGCGCCATCGAGGCCGAGGGCCAGGCGGTGATCAGCCTCGACCTGCTGCCGCAGACGCCGCTGGCCAAGCTGCAGCAGGCGCTGGCCAGGCCGCGCGGCAAGCAGTCGATGGCCAAGCATCTGCAGCGCCAGGCCGGTCTGGACGGCGTCAAGGCCGCCCTGCTGCGCGAGCTGGCGCCGGCCGCCGCCTTCGCCGATCCGCCCGCCCTGGCGTCCTGGATCAAGGCGCTGCCGCTCACCCTGCTGCGCCCACGGCCGCTGGCCGAGGCGATCAGCAGCGCCGGCGGGGTACCCTTCGAGGCGCTCGATGACGGCCTGATGCTCAGGGCGCTGCCCGGGGTGTTCTGCGCCGGCGAAATGCTCGACTGGGAGGCGCCCACCGGCGGCTACCTGCTCACCGCCTGCTTCGCCAGCGGCCGGGTCGCCGCCCACGGCCTGTTGAACTGGCTGCGCCACGCCAACCGCGACTAAGCTCAGGGGCCCCCCCACTGCGCACAGGTCCTTCGCCACCGTGACTCCCCTGCTGGTCTGCGACGACTCCGCCATGGCGCGCAAGCAGCTGATCCGCGCCCTGCCCGCCGAATGGCCGGTGGCCCTGAGCCAGGCCGGCAATGGCGAGGAGGCGCTGGCGCTGGTCCGCCAGGGCCGCGGCCAGGTGCTGCTGCTGGACCTGACCATGCCGATTCTGGACGGCTACCAGACCCTCGCCGCGCTGCGCGCCGAGGGCCTCGAGAGCCAGGTGATAGTGGTCTCCGGCGACGTGCAGGAGGAAGCCCTGCGCCGCGTGCGCGAGCTGGGTGCGCTGGCCTTTATCCAGAAGCCGGCCGACCCCGAGCGGCTGCGCCAAACCCTGATCGAGCTGGGCCTGTTCGCCCCCCAGGCTACGCCGACGGCGCAGGCCCAGGCCGCCGCCCTGGACGCGCTCAAGGTCAGCTTCCGCGACGCCCTGCGCGAGGTCAGCAACGTCGCCATGGGCCGCGCCGCCGCGCTGCTGGCCAGGGTGCTCGGGGGGTTCGTGCAGCTGCCGGTGCCGCAGGTGAATATCTTCGAGGTCGGCGAACTGCATATGACCCTGCTCGACGCCCAGCGCGGCGAGCGTTTCAGCGCCATCTGCCAGGGCTTTATCGGCGAGGCCATCGCCGGCGAGGCGCTGCTGCTGTTCCACGACTCGGAAGTGGACGACATGGCGCGCCTGCTCGGCTGGCAGCCGGAGAGCGAGGCGCAGACCTCGGAGATGCTCCTGGATCTGGCCAGCATCCTGATCGGCGCCTGCCTGGCCGGCATCGCCGAGCAGCTCGACCTGCGCTTCTCCCAGGGCCATCCGCAGCTGCTCGGCCAGCACGCCAGCCTCGATCAGCTGATCCAGATCAACCGCCAGCGCTGGCGCAAGACCCTGGCGGTGGAGATCAGCTACAGCCTGGAGGGCCACGCCATCCACTTCGACCTGCTGCTGCTCTTTACCGAAGACTCGATCGCCCGTCTGACGACGAAGATCGGCTACCTGATGGAGTGAGGCGATGCCCGCGCAGATCGACATCCGCGAAGTTCACTGGCTGCTCGACATCGTCCAGTGCATCGACGTCGGCGTGCTGGTGCTCGACCGCCAGTACCGCGTCGAGGTGTGGAACGCCTTTATGGAAAACCACTCCGGGCTGGGCCCGGATCAGGTGCAGGGCCGCTCGCTGTTCGAGCTGTTCCCCGAACTGGACCGGCCCTGGCTGGAGCGCAAGGTGGAAAGCGTGGTGCAACTGGGCACCCGCGCCTTCAGCCTGTGGCAACAGCGCCCCTACCTGCTGCGCTTCAACAGCTACCAGCCGATCACCGGCCGGGCCGACTTCATGTACCAGAATGTCACCCTGCTGCCGCTGGCCGGCCAGCCGGTGGAGCATGTGTGCCTGGTGATCTATGACATGACCGCCGCGGCGGTGGCGGCGCAGGCCCACACCGTGCGATGAAGCCGCCGTAGCCGCGCGCGATATGCCCCGAATCTCATCCGTGCTGCGGCTGAGTGCGGCGCCTTACTTCTTGCCACCCTTGGGCTTGCCGCCGAAGCTCGGCACCTTGCGCACCGCCTTGGCCTTGGGCTTGGCATCCTCTTCCTCGAACCAGCGGCCGAGGTGGATATTGCCCTTGCCGGCCGACTTGGCCGCGCCGGGGATGAGTTTCTGCTTGGGCTTCTTCGGTTTCTTCAGCACCTGGCCGCCAACCGCCGTCAGGGGTACGCGGTGGTCGGGGATGAAATCAGGCTCGTCGACGCGCTTGATCAGCTGCTGGGTGAGGTTCTCGATGGCCGCCAGCTGCTCCACCTCGTCGGCGCACACCAGCGAGATCGCCTCGCCCGTGGCGCCGGCGCGACCGGTGCGGCCGATACGGTGCACGTAGTCCTCGGCGTTGATCGGCAGATCCAGGTTGACCACCAGCGGCAGGTCGTCGATATCCAGCCCGCGCGCGGCCACGTCGGTGGCCACCAGTACCTGCACCTCGCCGGCCTTGAACCGCTCCAGCGCACGCAGGCGCGCCGGCTGCGGCTTGTCGCCGTGGATCGAGTCGGCGGCCACACCGATGGCCAGCAGCTCCTGTTCGAGCTGATCGACGCCCTTGCGCGTCTTGGCGAATACCAGCACCTGGCCCCAGCGTTTTTTCTGCAACAAGTGCAGAAACAGCTCGCCCTTGCGCTTCTTGTCCACCGGGATCAGCCACTGCTTGACGCTCTTGGCCGCGGCGTTGCGCGGGCTGACCTCGACCGACAGCGGGTCGCGCAGCAGCTCGCCGGCCATCTGCCGGATAACGTCGGAGAAGGTGGCGGAGAACAGCAGGGTCTGGCGCTTTTTCGGCAGGGCGCTGAACAGCTCGTCCAGCTCGCGGGCAAAGCCCAGGTCGAGCATGCGGTCGGCCTCGTCGAGCACCAGGCACTGCAGCTGGTTGAACCTGACCGCGTTCTGCCGGTAAAGGTCGAGCAATCGTCCCGGCGTGGCCACCAGCACGTCGACGCCCTTGCGCAGCTTCATCATCTGCGGGTTGATGCTGACCCCGCCGTACACCGCGTAGCAGCTCAGCGGCAGGTGCTGGCCGTAGACCAGGAAGCTCTGCAGCACCTGCTCGGCCAGCTCGCGGGTCGGCGCCAGCACCAGCGCGCGCACCGAGTTGCTCGCCACCTGCGGGCCTTCCAGGGTCAGGCGCTGCAACAGCGGCAGGGCGAAGCCGGCGGTCTTGCCGGTGCCGGTCTGCGCCGCGGCCATCAGGTCGCGGCCCTTGAGCACGGCGGGAATCGCCTGGCTCTGCACCGGGGTCGGGGTCTGGTAGTCGAGGCCAGCGAGGCTGCGCAGCAGCGGCTCGATCAGGCCGAGGGAGGCGAAGGTCATGGGGGGCAACCGGTCGAAAAGAAACAGGCGCGCAGTTTACCCGGTCTGCGCCCATGGCAGGGGCGAAGCTGCTATTCACCTGGCCCGGATGCAATCCGGGGAGGTTGGCCGCAAAGCCATCCGGGCCACGACTCGCTAGCCGGCGGCCAGCAGCGCGCGCACCTTGGCCGCCGACAGCTTCTGCAACTGGCAGAGCAATGCGTGATCGGCCTGGTGCCGGCCGTGGCGGCGGCGCAACAGGTCGAACAGGTGCAGGGTCAGGTTGGCCGCCATCTCGGCATCGGCCAGGGCGCGGTGGGCGCGGCCGGTGTCCGGCAGCCCGGCCCAGCGGTTGAGGTTGCCCAGCTTGTGGCTCGGCGCCTCCGGCAGCAGGCGCCGCGACAGCAGCAGCGAGCAGGCGAACGGCTGTCGCCGGCGACGGCGGATGCGCGCCAGTTCGGCGTCCCAGAATTTCTGGTCGAAGGCGGCGTTGTGCGCCAGCAGCGGCCGCTCGCCGATAAAGTCGGCCACCTCGGTCATCACCTGGTCGGACGGCGGCGCCGCGCGCAGCATGGCGTTGCTGATGCCGGTGAGCTGCTCGATAAAGGGCGGCACCCAGGCGCCGCTGTTCATCAGGCTCTGGTAGCGGGCGACGATCTGCCCGCCCTCGATGATGGCCACGCCGATCTCGGTGGCACGGGCCTGGTCCGGCGACACGCCGGTGGTTTCGAAGTCGATGACGGCAATGGATTCCACGAATGTCCTCAATGACTCTTGAGCAGCAGGCTGCCCTCGATGGGCACGTAACGGCTGGCGGCGCGGATCAGCGATTGCGCGGTCAGCCCCGGCACGCCGTAGGCGATCGCCTCGGTGCCGCGCTGGCGCACGCGCTCGAGCAGCAGGTCGAAATCGCCGTCGCCGGAGGCCAGCACCACCACGTCGACCCGCTCGGCGGCGTCGAGCACGTCGATGCAGATGCCGACGTCCCAGTCGCCCTTGGCCGAGCCGTCGCTGCGCTGGATATAGGGTTTGAGCTTCACGGTGAAGCCGAGCTTGCGCAGGATCTGCTGGAACTGCTGCTGCTTGGCGTCGCCGCGCTCGATGGCATAGGCGTAGGCCTCGACTATCTGCCCCTGGCGGCTGGCGTCGGCCCAGAAGGCGGCGTAGTCGAAATGGCAGCCATGGGCCTGGCGCACCGTGTAGTAGAGGTTCTGTACGTCGGCGAATACGGCGATCTTCTTCACCGGGCATCCTCGGTCGGCGGGCGGAAAGCCCTGCCAGTATGCCAGAGCATTGCCATCAGCGCGGAGCGCGCGGCGCCTCTGCTACAGTGCGGGTCTTCGTCTTTGCCGAGTTCTGCCGATGAATCCACTGCCGATCCTGCGCGATGCCTGGTTCTTCTTCAGCCACAACCTGGCGGCCATAGCCCGCCTGTGCCTGCCGCTGCTGCTGGCCGAGGCCATCGCCCAGGTGCTGCTGGCGGCTCAGCTCGGCGAAGGCGCCAATCCGGCCTACGGCATCCTCCTCGGCGTACTCTTCTATCCGCTCTACGCCGCGCAGCTGATCCTCTTCCTCGACGCCCGCAGCAACGGCCGCGCAGCGACCGGCAACGAGTTGTTCGCCGCCGCCCTGCGCCTGTGGCCGGGGTTCGCCCTGCTGGCCGGACTGAGCACCCTGGCGATCCTGCTCGGGCTGTCGCTGCTGGTGCTGCCGGGCATCTGGATCATGGTCAAGCTGGCCTTCGCCGAGCTGCTTCTGGTGCTGCGCGGGCAGCCGCCGATGAACGCCCTGCGGGGCAGCTTCGAGTTGACCAATGGGCGCTTCTGGGAGGTGTTCAGCTGCCTGGCCGGCGTGCTGGTGCCGCTCTGGCTGCTCGACTGGTGGACCCTGCCGAGCCGCGACGACAGCCTGCTGTGGGTGCTGCAGCAGACGGCCAGCGGCTTCCTCCAGCTGTTCGCCCTGGTGGTGCTGTTCCGCCTGTTCATGCTGCTCGACCGGCAGCAGGCGCAACGGCAAAACAGCGACTAGGCTTGGCCGTCTCGCCAACCAAGGAGCCCCGTCATGAGCGACGCCAACCCCAGCATCCTGTCCCACGTATCCATCGGCACCAACCGTTTCGAGGCGGCCTGCGACTTCTACGCCAAGGTGCTGGCCACCCTCGGCTGCAAGGAAATCATGCGTCACCCCGGCGCCGTGGCCTTCGGCCGCGAGTACCCGGAGTTCTGGGTGCAGACGCCGATCGACGGCCAGCCGGCGACCCTCGGCAACGGCAGCCATTTCGGTTTCGTCGCCCCGGACAAGGCCGCGGTGCACGCCTTCCACCAGGCCGCACTGGCCGCCGGCGCCCGCGACGAGGGTCAGCCGGGGCCGCGCCCGGAGTATGGCGAACCCTATTACGGCTGCTTCGTGCGCGATCTCGACGGGCACAAGATCGAGGCCGCCTACTGGGACATGGACCTGGTTCAGCAGCTCTACGGCGAGCCGCATAACCACTAGCAGGGGCGCCGCCCGTTACTGGCGCGCCGCCACCGGCTGGTAGCGCAGCGCGGTGCGGCGCGACAGCTCCGCCAGCAGGTCGATATCCAGGCCCTGCAGCTTGCCGCTTGCGCCCTGCATGCGAAACGGCGGCCACACACAGGTCGGTCATCACTCGCAGCGGCGCGTCCTCGGCCCGGCACAGCGGCGCCAGCAGAAACGCATCAGCCCCGCCCCGAACCCTGCGGTTTGAGCCCGGACAGCCGCGGCAGCAGCACCCGCTCGAACAGCCGCGGGAAGAAGCGCGCCAGCACCCGCGCGCGCCAGTCGACGTTGGACAGCACCAGCAGGCGCCGGCGCCTCAGTGCGCCGTGGTAGATCGCCTCGGCGACGTCCTGCGGCGAGGCCACCTTGCCCATCGCCAGCGGCGGCTGGGCGGCCACCGAACCGTCGCCGACCAGGGCGTTCTTGCGCAGGTCGGTGGCGGTGAAGCCGGGGCACACCAGCATGACGTTGACCCCCGAGCCCTTGAGCTCGTAGCGCAGGGTCTCGAACAGGCCGTGCAGGGCGTGCTTGCTGGCGTTGTAGGCGCTGCGGTAGAGCAGCGGGGCGATGCCCGACAGCGAACTGAGCACGATGATCTGCCCACCGCGGGCGATCAGGCTGGGCAGCGCCGCCTGGGTGCAATGCAGCGCGCCGAAGTAGTTGACCGCCATGACCCGCTGGAACACCTCCAGGCTGGTGTCGGCGAAGGTGCTGCGGTGGGTGATGCCGGCGTTGTTGACCAGCACGTCGATGCCGCCGAAACGCTCGATGGCCAGGGCCACTGCGCGCTGCACCGCGGCGGCGTCGGCGACGTCGCAGAGCAGGCCAAGGGCCTCGGCGTTGTGGTGATCGGCCAGGTGCTGCACCAGGCTGTCGAGCGCCGCCTGCTGCAGATCGAAAATCACCAGGCGCGCGCCGGCCTGGGCCATGCGCACGGCCAGGGCGCGGCCGATGCCGGCGCAGCCGCCGGTGATCAGCACCACCTTGCGGTCGAACACCTTGTTGGCGAATACCTTGCGATACATGAACTGCCCCCCACGAGCCAAGCCTGGCCGACACTACAACCTGTTATGGCTGCCATCGCAACAGGGCGGCGTGGCCGTGTGCTTGCAGCCACAGAAAAACAGGGTGTCGGTCTGCTCGGCATGGTACTTCAGCGGCGTCAGTCCACTGCCCTTGTGGCTGCCGTCGCAGAACGGCTGGCTGGCACTGCGCCCGCAACGGCACCAGAAGTAATCCTGCCCGGCCTGAACCTCGACCGCATAGGGGCCGCGCTGGGCAATCAGCGGCTCGTTCATCGCACCCTCCCGGCAGGACGGCGCCACGCCTGGGCCGATGGGCCGCAGTCGGGTATCCTCGCCTCCTTCCAGCATAGCCGCCCGCGTCGCCATGTCCCTGCCCCGCCCGTTTCGCCTGCTGCTCGCCCTGGTGGCGCTGCTCGGCCTGTCCCTTGCCCTGGTCCATGCGCTGAGCTGGCGCCCGGCGCCGCGCGAGCCGGCGCCGCTGGCCTGCAGCGGCCAGGTAGCGCAGCTGCAGCCGGGACAGGCGCTCAAGGTGATGACCTGGAACCTGCAGTACCTGGCCGGCAAGGGTCATGTGTTCTGGTACGACCTGCCCGGCGGCGACGGCCCCGACGACCGGCCCAGCGCCGCGGATCTGGCCAGCACCCTCGACGAGGTGGTGCGGGTGCTGCGCGACGAGCAGCCGGATGTCGTCCTGCTGCAGGAGCTGCACGACGGCGCCCGGGCCAGCGACCATCAGGATCAACTGGCCCTGCTGCAAGCGCGCCTGGCCGACCTCTACCCCTGCGCCAGCCAGGCCTTCTACTGGCAGGCCGGCTTCGTCCCGCACCCGCGCATCCTCGGCAGCGTCGGCATGAAGCTGGCCACCCTCAGCCGCTTCCGGATCGCCCGCGCCGAGCGCCTGCAACTGCCGCAGCGGCCCGGCAACCCGCTGACGCGCCCGTTGCAGCCCAAGCCCGCGCTGCTGGTCAGCCATCTGCCGATCCGCGGCGGCGGCGAGCTGGTGACGCTCAACGGCCATTTCGATGCCTTCGCCCGGGGCGACGACACCCAGGCGCGCCAGCTGAGCATGACCGACGGCCTGCTGCGCCAGCTGCAGGCCGCGGGCACGCCCTGGGTGCTCGGCGGCGACTTCGACCTGCTGCCGCCCGGCCAGTTGCCGGACGCTGAGCGCAGCCGCTACGCCAGCGACAACCGCCTGCAGGAGCTGGCCGCGCGCTACCCGCTGATCCCCAGCCTGGATCAGGCGGCTGGCGGCGAGCAGGCGCGCTGGTACACCCACTACCCCAACGACCCGGCCGCCAGCGGCCCTGACCGCACCCTCGACTACCTGCTGCACAGCCCGCGGCTGACTCCGCTGAGCAGCACGGTGCGCCAGCACGACACGCTGCACATCTCCGATCATCTGCCGCTGATCGGCCGCTTCTTTCTGCCCAGCCTCGACTAATCTGCGAAGGACAGGGGCTGGACAAGCGCCACCGCGGTTGGCCATGCTGGTCGCGTGACACTTTTATAACGACAAGACGGCGCCGAGCCGCGTACTCCCAGATGCCAAGATGCTGCTGCCTTCTGCTCGCCGCCCTGCTGTGGCTACCGAGCCTTGCCGCCACGGCCGAGATCGACGCGCTGCGCCAGGTCAGCGTCGGCTATTACGAATTCCCGCCCTACTCCTACACCGACGCCCAGGGCCGCCCCAGCGGCGCCATCCTCGAACTCAGCGCACGCCTGCTGCGCCACGCCGGCTACCAGGCGCATTTCCGCTCCTACCCCGGTGCGCGCCTGTACAGCGGCCTGCGTGACGGCAGCGTGCAGCTGTGGCCCGGCGCCCCGGGCAAAGCGGAGCTGGTCGGGCACACCCTGGAGGCCCGCCACCGCCTCGGCGAGATCACCCTCAACCTGTATTTCCGCCGCGACACGCCGCTGCCGCGTCTGCCCGACGATCTCAAGGACAGCGGAGTGATCCTGATCAGCGGCTACAGCTACTGGCAGGAGGTCAACCAGTGGCTCGCCGACCCGGCGCTGGGCATAGTGGAACACCGCACCGCCAGCCACACCGCCGCCCTGGAGATGCTGCAGCGCCGCCGCGGCGACTACCTGCTGGACTACCAGACCCCGGTGGAGCAGGCGCGCCGGCGCCTGGGCATGGGCGAGCTGCCCTTCGTCCAGCTGCAGCGCCTGCCGCTGAAGCTGATCGTCTCGCGCCATGTCCCCGGCGCCGAGGCGTTGCGCGATGCCCTCGACCGCGCCTACGAGGAACTGCGCGCCGCCGGCGAAGACCTGCAGTTGCCTTGAGCCGTGTCAGCGCGGCTCGGGGCTCTCGCCGTCTCGGAGCAGCGTCAGCGCATGGGCCAGGCTGGCCGCGGACAGTTCGCCGAGATGGCTGCCCAGCTGACGCCCATCAGCGGCGTAGAACAGCGTGCTGGGCAAGGCGCGCGAGCCGACCTGCTCGCCCAGGCGATTGCCGGCGTCGAGCAGCACGTTGCCCAGCCCCGGCGCCTCGGCATCGAGAAAGGCCGCCACCTGCGCGGCGGACTCGCCCTGATTGACGAACAGAAAGGTCATCCCCGGCTCGTCGCGCTGCGCGGCGGCCAGCACCGGCATTTCGCGTCGACAGGGCGGGCACCAGCTGGCCCAGAGGTTGACCACCAGCGGCTTGCCGGCGAAATCCTGCAGATTGACCGCACGCCCCTGCAAATCCTGCAGGGCCAGATCGGGTAGCCGGGTGCCCTGCTGCAGGGCCTGCAGCACCGCGCTGCCGCCCAGCCAGCAGGCCAGGCCCAGCGCCATGGCCGTCGCCAGCGGCCGACGCAGACGCGCGTCGCGCCAAAGGTACCAGGCGCCCAGGGTCAGCGCGGCGAGCAGCCCCGGCCAGGCGAGAAAGCCGCCGTCGCGGATATCCAGCACCCGCCACGGCGCCGCACGGTAGAACTCGGCGTAGACCAGCACGAAGGCCAGCCGGGCCACCAGCAGCCCCAGCAGCAACAGGCGAAACAGCTGCCGCTCCGGGTTGCAGCCCTGGCGCCGGCCACTCCACCAACCCGCCAGGGTCGCCAGCAGCAGGCTGCCGAGCAACAGCAGATGGTCGGTGGCCAGGGCCAATGGGCCTATATCGAGGGTCAGCATGGCAACTCCGCAGACAGAAGACAGCGGCTGGGACAGTCCCCGGCCGCCGCGGGTTCACTTGCGCGGCTTGGCCCGCGCGGTGGGTTCGGCGATCAGCGGGTCGTCCGGCCAGTAATGCTTGGGATACCTGCCCTTCAGATCCTTCTTCACCTCCAGGTAGGTATTGGCCCAGAAGCTGGCCAGGTCCTGGGTCACCTGCACCGGCCGCCGCGCCGGCGACAGCAGGTGCAGCTTGAGCCCCAGGCGGCCGCCGGCGATGCGCGGGGTGGCGGCCAGGCCGAACAGTTCCTGCAGGCGCACGGCCAGCACCGGCGGCTGTTCCCTGTAGTCGATGGCGATGCGCGAGCCGGACGGCACCGTCAGCGCCCGCGGCGCCAGCTCGTCGAGACGCTGCGGCAGCGGCCAGGGCAGCAGGGTCGGCAGGATCGAAGGCAGGTCGAGGCTGGCGAAGTGGCTGAGACGATTGACCTTGCTCAAGTAAGGCGTCAGCCACTGCTCGAGGCTGGCCAGCAGCGCGGCGTCGGACAGGTCCGGCCATTCGCTCTGCCCCTGCTGCCGCATATCCAGTTCGCGCAGCAGCGCCACCCGCGCCTGCCATTGGCGCAGCTCCGGCGTCCAGGGCAGCAGCTCCAGGCCCTTGCGCCGTACCAGGCCGACCAGCGCCCGGCAGCGTGCCTCCTCGTCCAGCGCGGCCAGCGCCTGGCGCTCCAGCACCAGCTCGCCAACCTTGCGCTGACGCTCGGCGCGCAGCACGCCTTCGCGCTCGTCCCAGTCGAGCACATCCAGCGTCTCGACCTGCTCGGCCAGCTCGCACTCGAACAACGCCGGGTCGAGGTCGGCGGCGAGATAGATGCGCTCCTCGCGCTGGCCCTGGCGACTGCCTAGATCGGCTACCACCAGCCATTCGTGCTTCATCAGCGCGTCCGCCTCGGCGAACTGCGCGGCGCGGCCGTTGGCCAGGCGATAGTCGGCGCCACCAGCGCGGCGCTGCTGGGCGATGCGATCGGGGTAGGCGAAGGCCAGCAGGCAGCCGAGCCAGCGCGGGTGTTCGGGCTCGCTCACCGCCTGGGTCACTGGCCGGCCCTTGAGCAGGCCCTGGAACTGCCGCGCCAGTTGCCGGGCGCGCTGCACGCCGCCCTGGGCCGAGCGCCCGGCACGGCTGTCGCCACTGAGCAGGGCCAGGCGATTGTGCAGATCGGCGCCGCCGCCGCGGAGGATATCGCGCTCGGACAACAGCGCCGCCAGGTCGCAGGCCAGCGCGCCGAGGCCCAGCGTCTGGCCGCGCAGCAACAGGTGGGCGAGACGCGGATGCGCCGGCAGCTCGGCCATGGCCTGGCCGTGGGCGTTGAGCGCGCCGCGCGCATCCAGCGCGCCGAGGCGGCCGAGCAGCTCCAGCGCCTGGGCGTAGGCGGCGGGCGGCGGTGCGTCGAGCCAGCTCAGCTCCTGCGGCGTCACGCCCCAGCGCAGCAGCTGCAGGGCCAGCCCGGCCAGATCCGCCTGAAGAATCTCCGCCGCGGAATAGGCGCTTAGCTGTTCGTGCTGGTGCTCCGACCACAGCCGGTAGCAGGCGCCCGGCTGCAGGCGCCCGGCCCGCCCGGCGCGCTGGGTGGCCGAGGCGCGCGAGATGCGCTGGGTATCGAGGCGGGTCATGCCGCTGGCCGGATCGAAACGCGGCACCCGCGCCAAGCCGGCGTCGACCACCACGCGCACGCCGTCGATGGTCAGGCTGGTCTCGGCGATATTGGTGGCCAGCACCACCTTGCGCGTGCCGGGCGGCGCCGGCTCGATGGCGGCGCGCTGGGCGGACAGATCCAGCTCGCCGTGCAGCGGGCAGAGCCGGATGTCGCCCTGCCCGGCCAGGGCCTCGCCCAGCTGCTCGGCAACGCGGCGGATCTCGGCCTGGCCGGGGAGGAACACCAGCAGGCTGCCCGGCTCGTCGGCCAGCGCCTGCAGCACGGTTTGCACCACCCGCGGCTCGATCCACTCGCCCGGCGGCGATGACGCCCCCCAGCGGATATCCACCGGGAACATGCGGCCCTCGCTGCGCAGCACCGGCGCCTCGCCGAGCAACGCCGCCAGGCGCTGCCCTTCCAGGGTGGCGGACATCAGCAGCAGCTTGAGCGGCGGCGCGCCGCTGTCCGCGCCGCGAAACATGGCGCGGCCATTGAGGCACAGCGCCAGGGCCAGGTCGGCGTCCAGGCTGCGCTCCATGAACTCGTCGAAGATCACCAGGCCGACGCCGTCCAGCGCCGGATCGTCCTGCAGGCGGCGGGCGAGGATGCCCTCGGTGACCACCTCGATGCGGGTGTTCGGCCCGATCTTGCTGTCCAGGCGGATGCGGTAGCCGACGGTCTCGCCGACCCGCTCGCCCAGTTCGCTGGCCAGGCGCTCGGCGGCGGCGCGGGCGGCCAGGCGCCGCGGTTCGAGCATGAGGATCGACTGGCCCGCCAGCCAGGCCTGGTCCAGCAGCGCCAGCGGCACGCGGGTGGTCTTGCCGGCGCCGGGCGGCGCCTCCAGTACGGCTTCGTCACGGTCAGCCAGGGCCTCGCGCAGGGCCGGCAGCAGGGCATCGATGGGCAGGGCGTTCATGGGCTCTCCACGGCAGGCCGGCGATTATAGCGGCGAACTGCCAACAGGCTCGCGGGTCAGAGAGTTCGGACAGCAGTTTTGCAATCACCGCCTTGCTATAGTTGCGCCACTTTTCTCCCTGGAGGTGCTCGATGCGCACGCAATCCCGCGTTATCGCCGGCGTTCTCGCCGTCGCCCTGTTCACCCAGCTGACCGCCTGCGGCACCCTGTTCTACCCGGACCGCCGCGGCCAGATCGAAGGCAAGATCGACCCGGCGGTCGCCGCCATGGACGCCATCGGCATCCTGTTCTTCGTCATTCCCGGGCTGATCGCCTTCGCCATCGACTTCGCCACCGGCGCCATCTACCTGCCCGGCGGCCAGACCGCCCAGCTCGACCCGCAGCAGCTCAAGCAACTGGTGGATGCCGAGGGCAAGCTCGACCAGGCCGGCCTCAAGGCGCTGATCGAGCGCAGCACCGGTCACCAACTGCCGCTGGACGACCCGCGCCTGATCCGCCACAGCGGCAGCGCCCAGCAACTGGCCGCCTTCGGCCTGCGCCCGGCGGCCTGAGCCACTCATGCAGATCCAGCGCCAGCATGCCCGACTGATGCGCCTGGCCACCGCCGCGGCGCTGGCGGTGGCGCTGAGTCTGGTGCTGGCCAAGGCGATCGCCTGGTGGCTGAGCGGCTCGGTCAGTCTGCTGGCCGGGCTCACCGACTCGCTGCTCGATAGCGCCGCCTCACTGATAAACTTGGTGGCGGTGCACTTCGCCCTGCAGCCGGCCGATGAGGATCACCGCTACGGCCACGGCAAGGCCGAAGCCCTGGCCGGCCTCGGCCAGTCGCTGTTCATCGGCATCAGCGCCGTGCTGGTGGGGATTCAGGGCGTGCAGCGCCTGCTCGCGCCGCAGCCGCTGGCGGCCGAGGGCCTGGGCATCGCGGTGATGCTGCTGTCGCTGGCGCTGACCGTCGCCCTGCTGCTGTTCCAGCGCCGCGTGGTGCGCGAGACCGGCTCCACCGCGATCCACGCCGACTCGCTGCACTACCGCTCGGACATCCTGCTCAACGGCAGCATCCTGCTGGCCCTGCTGCTGGCCAGTCTCGGCTGGCAGCAGGGCGATGCGCTGTTCGCCGTCGGCATCGCCGGCTACATCCTGTGGAGCGCCGTCAGCATCCTCCGCGAAGCGGTGGCGGTGCTGATGGATCAGGAACTGGCCCCGGAGATCAGCACGCGTATGCACCTGCTGGCCTGCAGCGTGCCCGGCGTGCTCGGTGCCCACGACCTGCGCACGCGCATCTCCGGCACCCGCTGGTTCGTCCAGCTGCACCTGGAACTGCCCGGCGAGATCAGCCTGTCCCAGGCCCACGCCCACTGCGTGGCGGTGGAGGCGGCGATCCGCAGCGAATTCCCGCGCGCCGAGGTGCTGGTGCACGCCGACCCGCCGGAAGTGGTCGAGCGCTGAGGCTGCCGCTCGCGGCCCGAGCCGATGAGCGGCTGGTGCGCGGCGCACCCTACGAACCCGACTCGCCGTCTACGCGACCAATAAAAAAGGGGCCTTGCGGCCCCCTCGGGGAATCTGTCCGGTGCTGGCGGTGTTGTCGCCGCTTTCGTCGCCCGCCTGGTTGGGCAGTGCGGACCCGGGTGCCGGTGCGATCCGGTGGGATCGCCGGCGCCGGCTCGCCTGGTTGGGCGAGGCCGGTGGGACTTGTCGTCCGGGCCGTGAAACTGAAAGAAAGCTTACGCCCGCAGCGCCGAAGAAATATTGCGAACATTGCTCACAAACCTGCCACTTGCGCAATTTTTAACTAAGCGCGCATGATTAAAAGCAATCCAATCAGACAGCGAGCCAAAAGTGGACAAACTCGACCGCTACGACCTCAACATTCTCGCCGAATTGCAGCGCGACGCCGGCCTGTCCAATCAGGAGCTGGCCGAACGCATCGGCCTGTCGCCCTCGCCCTGCTCGCGGCGGGTCAAGCAGCTGGAGGACGACGGCTACATCCTCGGCCAGGTCGCCCTGCTCGATCGCAAGAAGCTCGGCCTGAGCCTGACCGCCTACGTGCTGATCGGCATGGACCGCCACACCCCGGAGCGTTTCGAGCATTTCCAGGAGCAGATCCGCAAGTGCCCGGAGGTGCTCGAATGCTGCCTGGTCACCGGGATGGACGCCGACTACCAGCTCAAGGTGGTGGTGCCGGACATGGATCACTACCAGAAGCTGCTGCTCGGCACCCTGACCCGCATCGACGGCGTCTCCAGCGTGCGCTCCAGCTTCGTCCTGCAGCAGATCCTCTCCAGCACCCAGCTGCCGCTGCAGCACCTGCGCGACTGAAGGTCGCAGGCCCGGCGCGGAAATGCCGCAGGGCGGATCGGGGCGCGTATAATCTGCGCCCCGCGTTTGCCGTCCGAACCACGAGGCCCCATGGAAACCGAACAATTCGAAGCCCTGATGATGTACGTGCTGGTCGGCGGGCTGATGCTGTTCATGTTCTTCATCATCTGGGACCTGGCGAAGAAATCCAAGGCCGGCCGCCTGGGTACCGCCATCCTGTTCCTCGGCCTGGGCCTGTGCCTGTTCGCCTTCCTCGCCAAGCCGATCATCACCTACATCATCGAGACCGCCCGCGGCATTCACGGCTGAGGCCGACCACGGCACGGACGAGCCAGGCGCAAGCGCGCCGCCACTGACAAGGAGTTTGCATGAGCGCCGCCAACCTGGTGATGCAGAGCTATGGACGCTGCTGCGCCAGCCCCGCTTTCTTCGACGATTTCTACCGCCATTTCCTCGCCAGCTCGCCGCTGATCCGCGAGAAATTCGCCAAAACCGACATGAGCGGGCAGAAGCAGCTGCTGCGCCAGGGCATCCTCAACCTGGTGATGCACGCCCGCGGCCTGCCCGATACCAAGCTGCGCGCCCTCGGCGAATCGCACTCGCGCCAGCGCCTGGACATCCGCCCCGAACTCTACGACCTGTGGCTCGACGCGCTGCTGCTGAGCATCAACCAGCACGACAATGCGTGCGATGCGGATATTCGCCAGGCCTGGCGCGAGGTGCTGAACCAGGGCATCGCGGTAATCAAGGCGGGCTACTGAAAACAGCGGCGGCGCCCAGTAGGGCGCGCCGTGTGCACTAGCCTGCGCGCCCGACCTGCAGAAACGCAAAGGCCCGCCGGAGGGCGGGCCCGCCTGGATCGCGCCAGGGACTAGACGCGAAACGCGCCGATCAACTGCTTGAGCCGCGAGACCAGCTCGCTCAGCTCGCGGCTGGCCTGTTCGGTCTGGCTGGCGCCGGCGGCGGTGCGTTCGCCGGCGTGGTTGATCTCGACGATGTTCTGGTCGATGTCGTGGGCCACCGCGGTCTGCTGCTCGGCGGCGGCGGCGATCTGCTGGTTCTGGTCGACGATCAAGCCCACCGCACCGAGGATGTTCTCCAGCGCCTGCTGCACCTTGGCCGACTCGCTGACCGTGCCATCGGCCATCTGGTGGCTGGCGTTCATCGCCTTGACCGCCGCACCGACGCCGCCCTGAAGCTTGGCGATCATCGACTCGATTTCCTCGGTGGACTGCTGGGTGCGCTTGGCCAGGTTGCGCACCTCGTCGGCCACCACGGCGAAGCCGCGGCCCTGCTCGCCGGCACGCGCCGCCTCGATGGCGGCGTTGAGCGCCAGCAGGTTGGTCTGCTCGGCGATGCCCTTGATCACGTCGAGCACCTGGCTGATCGAGGCGCTGTCGCTGGCCAGCTGGTTGATCACCGCCACCGACTGGTCGATCTCGCCGGCCAGACGCTGGATGGCGCCGACCTGGGTCTCGACCAGGGCGCGGCCGCTGACCGTTTCCTGGTTGACGCTCTGCGCGCTGCCCACCGCGGCGGCGGCGCTGCGCGCCACTTCCTGAGCGGTGGCGGACATCTGGTTCATCGCCGTCGCCACCTGTTCGATCTGCGCTCGCTGGCCGGCCACCGCCTGGTTGCTCTCGCCGGACACCAGCTCGACGCGGTCGGCCTGGCCCTCGACTTCGCCGACGGTATGGCCGACCCGCTCGATCAGGTCGTGGATACGCACCACGGTCTGGTTGAACACCTGGCCCAGTTCACCCAGTTCGTCGCGGCTCTGCGCCTGGAAGCTCACGGTCATGTCGCCGGCAGCGACCTTTTCCATCACCTGGCCGAGGGTCTTCAGGGTGGAGCGGGTGGAAACGTAGAAGCCGGCGTAGAGGTAGAGAATCAACAGGAACACCACTACCAGGGCCGCCACCAGCAGCACCATCTGCGCGCGGTTGTCGTTCAGGCGCTCGCTCAGCTGGCTGTCGAGGAAGGCCAGCAGGCCGTCGTTGAAGGCATGGGTCTTGGCCATCTGCTGGCTGACCTGGTCGTAGAATTGCGCCCAGGGCGTGTCCAGACTGTCGGCGATGATCACCTGATCCTCGAACAGCACGGCGCTGTCCTTGAGGGTCTGCCGGCTGGCCTCGGCCAGGCTGCCCAGGCCGTTCTGCGCGGCGACGTTGCCGGCCAGCGCTTCCTGCAGGTTGAGGCCGTACTCGGCGTGCAGCTTTTCCAGTTGCAGCAGCAGGTCGTCGAACTTGGTGCTGGCCGCGGAGTTGAGGAAGCCCTGGCCCAGGGAGTAGGAGCCAATGGCCCGGCCCTGGCTGAGCACATCGGTGACCTGCGGGGTGACGTTGGCGATCAGCTCGGTGATCTGCCGCACCTGCCGCTGCGGGTCCTGGCTGAGGCCGGCCTGGCTGGCCACCAGCTTGATGAACACCTGGGAGGAGCCGAGCAGCTTCTCGACTATCACCGTCTTGCTCTGCAACGAGGTCTCGGCCTCGGCGCTCTTCAATGCGGCGAGCATCTCGTCGCGCTTGGCGGAGAACTCGGCGGCCTGCTCGGCATCGCGCACCACCGGCTCGAGGCCTTGCAGGCCGGCGTCGAGCGCCTGCTGCAACTGCTTGATGCGCCCCTCCAGATCGCCGGCCTGGCCGGACTGGCCGATCATCGCGTTGATCTGCACCAGGTCGTTGAGGCTCTCCAGATCGCGGCGCAACTGCAGGCTGTCGCCGAGCAACTCAAGGCTTTCCAGTGCGCTCTGGGTGCCGACGAACTGGCGATAGGAGTCACGCACCAGGTAGAAGTTGGTGACCAGCATGGGCAGGAAGAACAGAACGCTGATCAGGCTGAACTTCATGCCGAAGCTGAGGCGATTCATCAGCGCGATGGCCGGATACAACACGGTCTTCACTAGACGTCTCCAGTTGCCATTATTGTTATGAGTGTTGCCTGGACCGCCGCCGAGCCTCTCATGGGCTGACGACGGCGTCCTGTGCAGCCCGATCTGTATGTGAGTAGGCGCCGTCTATACAGGCAGGCAGTGAGACGGACATCACGAAAACAGGATCGACCACGGCCTCCTATATACCCGTTATCGACGCCGATCTCTGTAACTTAAGGTTAAGCGTCCGTCCCTAGGGGATTAGACCCACCATCCGTCGCCTGGATTAGCCGCCGGCGTAATCCGGGCCATGCAACCGCCGCGGATTTCGGGTTCCGCGTTGATCGCCGATTGCGCTCAGACCAGCAGCACCCAAAGGGCGTAGCCGGCGTACCAGACCACCGCGGCGCGGATCAGCAGCTGCCAGAGCTGATCCAGGGTATCGACGCCCGCCTCGCCCAGCACCGGCGCCGGCATTTCCCCGGCGGCCCGCCCGGCCTTGATCACCAGCTGCGCCGCGGAAATGTCCCAGCTGAGCAGCTCGTGCAGCAAGGCGCGGCTGACCGCGACGAAATTGCCGACCAGGGCGAAGCTGGAGGCCAGTACCCGCGCCGGCAGCCAGTCGAAGGCGTGCCGCAGCTGCACCGCGCGTTCGCGCAGCGCCGGCTGCTCGGCATGTTCGGCGCAAAGCGCCAGCAGGCGATAGGCCAGGGCGGCCATGGGCCCGAGCAACAGGTACCAGAAGATCACCGCAAAGAAACTCTGGTAGGCCTGCCACAGCAGATGCCCCTGCACCTGCTGCAGGAGTTCGGCACCCTCCTCCGGCTGCAGCGCCAGGTCACGCTCCACCACGTGGTAGGCCGCCTGCCCGTCGCCGCGGCGCCAGGCGTCGCGAAACGGTCCCAGTGCGGTCAGCAGATCGCCCCGTCCCAGGCTGTAGATCAGCACCAGCAGGTGCACCGGCAGCGCCAGCCAGCCGTAGGCCATCGGTTCGAGCACCAGCAGCACCAGGCCCAGTGCCAGCACCGGCACCAGCACCAGCGCTGCCAGACACAACCAGGGCGCCTGCTGCAGACTGCCCTGCTGCAGCCGCTGCAACTGGGCCAGCCAGGGGCCGTCCTGCTGGATGCGCAGGCGCCAGGCGGAGAACTTCTCGACCCACAGCACCAGCAGAATCACCAGAAAACTCATCGTACTTCTCCTTTAATCCTTGAGCGCGGCGTGCAGACGCGACCAGTCGAAGGCCGGCCCCGGGTCGGTCTTGCGCCCGGGGGCGATATCGCTGTGGCCGCGAATGCGCTGCGCCGACAGCGCCGGGTAGGCGGCCAGCAGCTGGCGCGTCAGCTCGCCCAGACAGGCATACTGGGCATCGGTGTAGGGCTGCTCGTCAGTGCCTTCCAGCTCCACGCCGAGGGAAAAATCGTTGCAGTTGTCGCGCCCCTCGAACCAGGACTGCCCGGCATGCCAGGCGCGATCCAGGCAGGAGACGAACTGGGTCAGCGTACCGTCGCGCTCGATGAAGAAATGCGCGGAGACCCGCAGCGTGGCGATCTCGGCATAGAAGGGGTGCTCGTCCAGCGGCAGGCGGTTCTGGAAGAACGCCTGCACCTTGCCGGTGCCGAACTGCCCGGGCGGCAGGCTGATGTTATGCACCACCAGCAGCGATACCTCGCCGCTTGGCCGCGCATTGAAATTCGGCGAAGGGCAATGGCCAATGCCCTGGAACCAGCCGGTGGAGGGGTCAAGCTGCATGGGGCGCTCCTGAACGAGGCCCCACTCTAGAGCAGCCAGCCGCAGCGGCCAAGGGCGCGCAAGGATTGGAAAAGATTCGGCCCGGAAATCGAGCACGCGGCTTCGTGGTCGTAGGTTGGGCTGAGAAGCCCGCGACGAAGCCCAACAGCGGCGCACGCCGCATCAGCATCGCCGGGGCCACATGGGTGGCCCGGCAGAACGCCTCAGGCGTTCTTCAGCTTGCGCAGATTGCCGATCACCGACTCCAGGGCGCGGTCGAACAGCAGCGCGTCGTCGAGCAGGCGGATGGCGTTGCGGCGGAACTCCACGGCCAGGCCGGTGCGGGTCTTCTCCAGCACCTTCATGCCGGTGCGGTTGACGAAGACGAACTTGCCGGTGGGCTTGATGATCGCCGCCAGCTTGCAGCGCAGCTTGTGCTCCTCGTCTTCCTGGAACTCGACCCAGCTACCGACGCGCAGGTTGTCCACCTGCAGCAGCGCCTCGTCGTCGTCCGGCAGCGCCACTTCCGGCTCCTGCGGGTGGGTCTGGCCGGGCGCCAGGAGAACGATCTCCTCGATCACCTCGACCATCGCCGGTGTGTCCTCGACTGGCTCGGCCGGCGGCAGCTCCAGCAGCGGCAGCTCGAGGCCGGCTTCGGCCAGGGCGCTACGCTGCTCTTCGTCGAGCGCGGCCGGGGCCACCTCGGCCTCCGGGGCGGCGCGCTTGAAACGCTGGAAGGCCTGCACGTGCAGCACCTCCAGCTGGCTGAAGAACTCGCTGGTGGAGAAGGGATCGAAGGCCGCACTGGCCATCCCCTCGCGCAGCGCCTTGAGTAAGCCGGGCACCAGTTCCAGCAGGCGCAAGCGCGCCTCGGGATCTTCATGCGGCGCCACGCTCCAGACCAGATCGTCCATGGTCTGCAGAGCAGCCTGCCACTCCGGCGAATCCACCCCATGCTTGAGGCAGGAGAGCATCAGTACCTTGCTCCAGGCTTCCTGCAGCAAACGCACCACCACCTCGGGCAGGGTCTTGCCCAGCAGCCGCTCGTTCAAGGCCTGCTCCACCTCGCGGCGGGCCAGTTCGGCCTTGGCGCTGCCTTCCTCGGCATCGCGGGTGCGTTGTTCGAGCAGCTCGCTGCGCCTACGCTCGTCGCCAGTGAAAGCCATGAACTCGGCAAGCAGCTCGGAGAAGATGCTCGGGTCGTCGACGAAATCGTTGAGCAGACGCTGCACCACCTGTTCGATCTTCTGGTACAGGCTGTCGCGCTGGGCGTCGTCCTGATCGACCCAGCCCAGGGCCGCCGAGGCGATCTCGTTGAGCAACCGGCGCGCCGGGTGGCTGCCGCGGCTGAAGAAGGTCTTGTCCAGCACCGCGACCTTGAGCATGGGAATCTGCAGGCGGCCGATCAGCGCCTTGAGTGAGTCCGGCAGGGTGCGGTCGTCGAGGATGAACTCGAACAGCATCGACACCAGGTTGATCACGTCCTCGTCGACTTCGCCGACCACGCGCGCCTTGCCGCTCTTGGCGCTGGCGCGCACCAGCAGCTGCTCGAGCTGATCGCGCAGGTCGAAATCGGCCACGCTGACCTGTGCCGGCGCGCGCTGCTGCATGTGCGACAGCAGGCGCATCAGGTCGTTGCTGGAAATCGGCAGCGCATCGGCCACCTGGGCGCGCCTGGGCATCGCCGTGCCGCGCACCTGGGAGAGCAGCTCCTGCAGGGCGCCGAACACCTCCTGCACACCCTCTCCGGCTCCTTCCAGCAGCGGAATGCCTTCCTCGCCTGCGCCGTGGGCGTGTGCGGAGGCGGCCGGACGCTGCTGCCGACGCGGCGCGGCGGACTTCAGCTCGGGCAGCACACCGGCGGCCACCAGTGCCTGGTTGGCCTCGGCATAGAGCAGATCGCTGCCGCCCAGCACGTATTTTTCGAACAGTTTGAGGATGATCAGCTTGACCTTGATTTCCACGCCCAGGCTGCTGCAGGCATCGAGGAAATGCTCGCTGAGCTGGGTCGGCCCGAGCGGGTTGCTCTTGTCGTCGAGCTTCTTGCTGATCACCGCATTGAGACGGGTGGTGAGGTGCCCGAGGGCGACGCCGTCACGGCTCATTACCTTGGCCACCATGGCATCCAGGGCCACGGTTTCTTCCAGCTCGTCGTTCTGCACCAGGCTCAGGCTGTCGAACGACACCGCATCCAGCGCCGGTTGCGGCCTGCCGATTTCGTACTGATTGAGGCTGGAAAAGGATTCGAAGACCTTCTGCAGGAAACCGCGCTCGATGTTCTTGCGCTTCAGGCGCAGGTCGCGCATGGCCTCGAAGAAGGTGTTCTGCTCGGCATTGCTGGTCGCCCGGTCGGCCATCTCGAAGAGGGTATCGTCGGCGTTGTCGAACAGGCTCTGCAGGCTCTGCTTGAGCTGTTGCGCAGCTTTGTCACGCACCTGAATCAGCGCCACGGGCAGTCTTCCTACCGGCGAAGTTGGCGATTGCTCAGCGGCGGCCTTGTTCAGAGGCACCACATTCGCGTCGGTCTTCATTCTAGTCTCCCGCAGACTGCCCGAACTCGGGCCTTCTGGTCTGCACAGCGTCAACCGAGCGTCGTCCGTAACGTCAAAGGCCTGGCGTCAATAATGAAAAAAGTAAAGGCATTATAGGGAGGCTTCACGCCACACCAAGCCAATTTTTCCCACATCCATGACCCAGGTCACAGATAGTGCCCGACTACCTCCAGACGGTCGTCACCACGGGACGAGCGCCACACCTACAGCGTAACGGCCCATGCGTCAGCCCGCTGCACCAATGGTCGGCTGCCCCTATAATCGCCGCACCCCCGACCCGGAGCCGACCATGCCCAACCTCACCCTCGCCGACCTCACCGCCGAAATCGAGGCCAATGTCCGCCGCGCCCTGGCCGAGGACATCGGCAGCGGCGACATCACCGCCCAGCTGATTCCCGCCGAGCGCCTGGCCAGCGCCCGCGTCATCACCCGCGAGGCGGCGGTGGTCTGCGGCACGGCCTGGGTCGATGCAGTGTTCCGCCAGCTCGACCCGCGCGTGGCGGTGCACTGGCAGGTGCAGGACGGCGACCGGGTCAGCGCCGAGCAGACCCTGTTCAGCGTCGAAGGCCCGGCCCGCGCCCTGCTCAGCGGCGAACGCAGCGCGCTGAACTTCCTGCAGACCCTGTCGGCCGTCGCCACCCGCTGCCGCCACTACGCCGACCTGGTCCAAGGCACCGCGGTGAAGCTGCTGGACACCCGCAAGACCCTGCCCGGCCTGCGCCTGGCGCAGAAATACGCGGTGACCTGCGGCGGCTGCCACAACCACCGCATCGGCCTGTACGACGCCTTCCTTATTAAAGAGAACCATATCGCCGCCTGCGGCGGCATCACCCAGGCCGTCAGCGCCGCCCAACAGATCGCCCCGGGCAAGCCGGTGGAGGTGGAAGTGGAGAACCTGGAAGAACTGCGCCAGGCCCTGGCAGCCGGCGCCGATATCGTCATGCTTGACGAGCTTTCACTGGAAGATATGCGCGAGGCCGTACGCCTGACCGCCGGCCGCGCCAAGCTGGAAGCCTCCGGCGGCATCAACGACAGCACCCTGCGCAGCATCGCCGAGACGGGCGTGGACTACATCTCGCTGGGCACCCTGACCAAGGACGTGAAGGCGGTGGACCTGTCGATGCGACTGGCGTTGTAACCACCCTGAGTAGCCCGGATGCAATCCGGGCTACTCGATAGCGAGCTCACAGGCTGGATCACGCTTCGCCGATCCGCCACAGCACCGGAAGGTGGATGAAAAAGCGTCATCCACCCTACGCGCAGAGCGTTCGGCTTACGACGCCTGGCGCGCGGCCCCTTCGAGAATATTGAAGAACACGGTTTCCAGGGAAACCGCCGGCTTGATCGTCAGCAGGTGGCCTCCGATCTGGTTCAGATGGGCGATAAAGGCCGGCAGATCCGCCTGCATCACCTCGCACTCGAACTCACCCTCGCGCAACACGCGAACCTGCTCGCCGATCGGCTGCGCGGCGTGATAGCGCACCAGCATATCGTCGGCGCGCTCGGCGGCCAGTTCGCGCGGGGAACGCACGGTCAGCAGCTCGCCCTTGTTGATGAAACCGAAACGGTCGGCGATGCGCTCGACGTCGTGCAGCACATGGGAGGTGAAGAAAATCGCCCCGCCCTGCTGTTTGAACTCGGTGAGGATATCCACCACATCCTTGCGCCCCACCGGGTCGAGCCCGGACAACGGCTCGTCCAGCACCAACAGCCTGGGCTGCACCACCATGGCATGCGCCAGCGCCACGCGCTGCACATTACCCTTGGACAACTCGCGGATACGCCGCTTGGCGTTCATATCCACGGAGAAGCGCTCCAGCCAGTGCATACACCAGGCATCGGCGTCCGCTCGTTTGATGCCGTACATGGAAAGCCCCATGCGCAGGATTTCCAGCGGCGTGAACTGCTCGTACAGAGCCGGCGTTTCGGGCACGTAGGCTAGGGGGGCGCGAGCTGAAGCATTGCGCGCATCCACACCATAGATGCTCACCTGGCCCTGATAGTCGTTGATGATGTCGAGCATCACCTTGATCGTCGTGGACTTGCCGGCGCCATTAGGCCCGACAAAACCGAAGACTTCGCCCTCGGTGAGCGCGAAGCTGATGTCCTTCAGCGCCCGAACCTCTTTGCCCTTGACGCGAAACGTCTGGCTGACGCTCTTGAACTCCAGCACAGCACTCACTGCTGACTCTCCATACCGGGAATTTTCAGTTCTTTAAACTCGATTCGCCCGTCGCGTAACTCGTAACCAAGCCTCAACGGGTCTTGCGGAAGCGTAGACATCGCCCCGGAATCGACCAACTGCTGCAAATCCTGCAAAGGACCATGACCCTCCTCGTAGCGACGCTGGGCAGCCCGCAGGTCGATCAACCCCTGCAGTCGCATCACCCGCTTGTCGAGCATCTCACGCAGTTTGGGATCATGGGTCGTATCACGCTGTTGCATCAGGTAATTCAATGCCAAACGCTCATCTGCCAGCGCCTCGGCTCGCAACATGATCGCCATGCGTCGCAAGGTGACAGCGTTCTCCGGCCAGCGCTCTGCAGACAGTTCCAGGGCCTGCACCGCCTGCGTCTTGTCCTTCTCGAAAAAGGCCAGATTGACCCCATAGAAGAAGGGCGGGATACCGTCCCAGAAACGGCAATTCACGGCTCGGCGCAACACATCGTTACCCTCGCCAACCGCCCCACCCCAGGTCAGCAAACCGTTGGCCAGGTAATAGTTGTCTTCGTGGCAGGCATTGAGCTGGGCGACGACCACCTGCGCACGAACCAAATAATGAATATCGGCCTGGCCCTGGTCCACAGCCGTAGCAGAGAGGCGTATGGCCTCCAGGTTCGCAGCAAGAAAGCGATCACCAGCATAAAGCGCGGTCAATACCGGGGCTGACACCACAACACGGTCCTTGACCGTGGCGTTGTGAAAGACAATTGGCTGACCACTGCGCCACAGCACCGCAGCCACGAACGCAGCGAAACCGGCGAGAGCGAACAGAAGACTCAAGGAGCGCTTGAACATGATCAAGCGAAACGCTTGCGCTGCAATACCCACACCGCCAACCAGAGGAAGGCGAAACCGTAGGCCAGGCAGCTGAGCACCAGCACACCCAGGTCACTGGGCAGGAATTCCATGCGGCCATAAAGGGCGGTCATGCGGATGTCTAGCGAGCCCAGGTCGGGCAGCAGGTAGCCAAGCACACCGACGCCGGCTCGGTAGCTCTCCGCGCCCTCGACGACCCAGGTTTCGCGCGTCAGCAATTCGATGATGGCCGCAAAGGAGCGCGCCATCAGCATAAAGCCCAGCGTACCGATCAGCACGAAACTGGGCGTGGAGGCGACCATGGCCAGGAAGACAGCCAGCGCCGTCAACACCAGCAGATCCAGCCCGATCAGCGCCACGGTCGCGACATAAGGCCAGCCCAGCGAAACGCCGGTGGCCTGGGCGTAGTCTTCGCCGATCCAGGCCACCAGCAGGCCGAGCGCAAGCGCCATCACGATCAGCACGCAGGACATCAATACGACAACAGACGCGAAGCGGCCAAGCAGCAAACCCTGCCTGGGACGCGGATACGTCAGGGAAGAAAGGAAATAACGCCTGTCGAACTCGCGCGAAAGCAGTTCCTGCACCACCAGTACCATGATCAGTGGCAGGATCAGGCGCATCACCGACAACCCAACGTCCAGCCCTACGGTTGCAGGTTGGCGGCCGCTGAACTCGGAGGCCATCCAGACGATAAGCAGAAGAAAGAAGAGCGATATACCAGCGAGCCAGAGAAAGTGAGCGCGGAAAGCGAGCAGGAGGCCCGAGCGAAAATCAGAAAGCATATGCAAGTGGGTATCTGGAGGATGAAAAATTCAGCTGTTATACCGCAAACAGGAGCGCCATATACAGAGAGCGGATTACTTTCGAGTGGAGGCCATGATCCACAGTGAATTCTTGACGTCGGCCTGAGCATTGGCGTCGTTCGCCTTGGCGCGATACTCGTTGAACTGTGGAATGGCGATGGCAGCGAGAATGCCAATAATAGCGACCACGATCATCAACTCGATCAATGTGAAACCGGAACTTTTAGAACGCATAGATTGCACTGCCCACATTGAAGATACCTATCTCGCCAATAAAAAGGCCGTGAAGATAGCTCCCCACGGCCTCGGTTCTAACAGTAACTAAAAGCGTTACTGGAAGTTGACCAACTGAGCTTCAGGCACGCCAGCTGCGCAGTTGGCGCTCAGCGACTGGGCACCAACGCTACCACCAGTGCTGGAAGCACGGTAGCCACGGTAGCTCGGGTTAGCCACTGGGATAACCGTGCCCGCAGGCTGACCTGCACAAGAGGCGTCGTTAAAAACAGGCTGGTTACTGCCATCTACGCCGATCTGAGCGCAAACCAGACTGGAGCTACGGCTGCCAGTCTCGTGGCATGCACCAACGTTAATGGCGTTGCGAGTTTCGTCACAGTTGTAGGCACCAATCACACCTTTCGAAAGGTTCAGCTTTACAGTATCGCCAAGAATAGTGCACTCGTTAGTGGTGATATCCTCACCGCTGTCAATAACTGTCGGGGCAGCCATCACAGAGGAAGCGAAAACAACAGCAGAAGCGGCAAACAGAGCCAGCAGATTCTTCTTCATATCAATCACCCTTAGCGCTGAGCGGCAGTCATGACGCTGATGGAGTTCTTCACATCAGCCTGAGCAGTGGAGTCGTTCGCCTTGGCGCGATACTCGTTGAACTGCGGGATGGCGATGGCGGCGAGGATACCGATGATCGCAACGACGATCATCAGCTCGATCAGGGTGAAACCCTTTTGCTTCTTCAGAGACTTCATGGATTAACTCCTATGTGGTTAAGGTCAGCGACCTGAACCGGATAATGCAGACACCATGCCAAAAGCGGAAATCCCGTAAAGTCAGCAGAAAAGCCGAACAAGCGCCACTCAATGGAAACGCACACCGGCAACATGTGACGCTTTTCGTCACACCTAATAACGAGGCTTGGGCCAGCGCCGAATATGGGCTATATAAGCAGCACTATTTCCCAGACCAAGCGCCCGAATCATGAGCGATACCGCCCAACTGACCGGCCTCGCCCGCCAACTGGTCAACGCCAGTCTTCTCGACGAACGCACCGCCAGCCAGGCCTTTGCCCAGGCGCTGCGTAATAAGATCCCCCTGGTTTCCTATCTGGTGCAGAACAAGCTGGCCTCCAGCCGCGCCGTGGCCGAAATCGCCTCCGAGCAGTTCGGCGTGCCCTACTTCGACCTCAGCGCCATCGACAAGGACAGCCAACCCCGGGAAATCATCAGCGAAAAGCTGTGCCGTCAGCACCGCGTGCTACCGCTGTACCGGCGCGGCAACAAGCTTTTTATCGCCCTGTCCGACCCCACCAACCATCAGGCCATCACCGATGTGCAGTTCAGCACCGGCATCAGCACCGAAGCCCTGCTAGTAGAGGACGACAAGCTGGGCGAGGCGCTGGACAAGTTCTTCGACACTGGTAACAGTGGCATGGAAGATCTGGCTGACGTCGACCTGGATGGTCTCGATGTCGAAGCGGTCAATGACGACAAGGACGATGCCGCCGGGGGCGATGCCGACGACGCCCCGGTGGTGCGCTTTATCAACAAGATGCTGCTGGATGCCATCAAAGGCGGCTCCTCCGACCTGCATTTCGAGCCTTACGAAAAAGCCTATCGCGTGCGTTTTCGTACCGACGGCATGCTCCATGAAGTGGCCCGTCCGCCTATTCAGCTGGCCAGCCGACTCTCGGCACGTCTCAAGGTGATGGCGCAGCTGGATATTTCCGAGCGGCGCAAGCCACAGGATGGCCGGATCAAGATGAAGATCTCGAAGAACAAGGCCATCGACTTTCGCGTCAACACCCTGCCCACCCTGTGGGGCGAGAAGATCGTGATGCGAATCCTCGACCCCACCAGCGCGCAGATGGGCATCGACGCGCTGGGCTACGAGGAGGAGCAGAAGGAGCTCTACATGACTGCGCTCAAGCAGCCGCAGGGCATGATCCTGGTCACCGGCCCCACCGGCTCGGGCAAAACGGTGTCGCTCTACACCGGCCTGAATATCCTCAACACCACGGATATCAATATCTCCACCGCGGAAGACCCGGTGGAAATCAATCTGGAAGGCATCAACCAGGTCAACGTCAATCCCAAGCACGGCATGGACTTCGCCCAGGCACTGCGCGCCTTTCTGCGTCAGGACCCGGACGTGATCATGGTCGGTGAGATTCGCGACCTGGAAACCGCTGAGATCGCCATCAAGGCCGCACAGACCGGGCATATGGTGATGTCCACCCTGCACACCAACAGCGCCGCGGAAACCCTGACCCGCCTGCGCAACATGGGGGTGCCGGCGTTCAACATCGCCACCTCGGTCAACCTGATCATCGCTCAGCGCCTGGCGCGCAAACTCTGCGGATGCAAGAAGGAAGTGCAAGTCCCGCACGACGTACTGATAAAAGAAGGCTTCCCGGAAAACAAGATCGGCAGCTTCAAGCTCTACGCGCCCAACGGCTGCGATAACTGCAAAGGCGGCTATAAAGGAAGGGTGGGGATTTATGAAGTAGTTAAAATCACGCCTTCGCTGCAACGCATTATCATGGAAGAAGGCAACTCCATCGAAATCGCCGCACAGGCCAAAGCCGATGGCTTTCACGACCTCCGTACTTCCGGGCTTTACAAGGCGATGCAAGGCATTACCAGCCTGGAAGAAGTCAACCGCGTGACCAAGGATTAATCCATGGCGGAAAAAGCTCTAAAAACCAGCGTATTCGCCTGGGAAGGTACCGACAGGAAGGGCGCCAAGATCAAGGGCGAGTTGTCTGGCCAATCCCCCGCCTTGGTCAAGGCGCAGCTGCGCAAGCAGGGCATCAACCCGCTCAAGGTACGCAAGAAAGCCATATCGCTGTTCGGCGCCGGCAAGAAGATCAAGCCGATGGATATCGCCTTGTTCACCCGGCAGATGGCCACCATGATGAAGGCCGGGGTGCCGCTGCTGCAGTCCTTCGACATCATCAGCGAAGGCTTCGACAACCCCAATATGCGCAAGCTGATCGACGACGTGAAGCAGGAAGTCGCCGCCGGTAACAGCTTCGCTTCCTCCCTGCGCAAGAAGCCGGAGTTTTTCGACGACCTGTACTGCAATCTGGTGGACTCGGGCGAACAATCCGGTGCACTGGAAACCCTGCTGGATCGTATCGCCACCTACAAGGAAAAAACCGAAGAACTCAAGGCCAAGATCAAGAAGGCCATGACCTACCCCATCGCAGTAATTGTTGTGGCGATCATCGTTACCGCAATCCTACTGATCAAGGTGGTACCGCAGTTCGAAAGCGTATTCGAAGGTTTCGGCGCTCAGTTGCCTGCCTTCACCATGGTGGTGGTAAATCTCTCCAGATGGCTGCAGGAATGGTGGTTCCTGGTGCTGTTTGCCTTGTTTATTTCGATTTACAGCTTCAGCCAGACATATAAACGCTCGGAAAAGTTTCGCGATGCTCTGGATAGGGCTCTACTGAAAGCGCCTATCGTTGGCGACATTCTGTACAAGGCTGTCGTCGCGCGCTTCGCGCGCACCCTGGCGACCACCTTTGCCGCCGGCGTGCCGCTGGTGGATGCACTGGATTCGGTAGCGGGCGCTACAGGCAACGTGGTCTTCCGCAATGCGGTGAACAGGATCAAGACTGACGTGTCCTCGGGCACCCAGCTCAATTTTTCCATGCGCAATACGGGCATCTTCCCCACCATGGCCGTGCAAATGACCGCCATCGGCGAAGAGGCCGGCTCGCTGGACGAAATGCTGGACAAGACCGCGAGCTATTACGAAGCGGAAGTGGACAATGCGGTGGACAACCTGACCACCCTGATGGAGCCGCTGATCATGTCGGTGCTCGGCGTGCTGGTAGGCGGCCTGATCATCGCTATGTACCTGCCCATCTTCCAACTGGGCTCGGTGGTTGGTTAATCAATGGTTCTCGACATTCTGGCCGACAGCTTGTCGGCCTTCGTTTTTGCCTGTGTCGTTTTTGGCCTGCTGATCGGCAGTTTCCTCAACGTGGTGATCTACCGTCTGCCGCTGATGCTCCAGCGCGACTGGCAGAGCCAGGCGCGCGAGGTGCTGGAGTTGCCGCCGGCGCCCAAGGCGCAGACTTTCAACCTGGTTCTGCCCAATTCCAGTTGCCCCAGCTGCGGCCATGAAATCCGTCCCTGGGAGAATATCCCGGTGCTCAGCTACCTGTTCCTGCGCGGCAAGTGTTCGAACTGCAAGGCGCCGATCGGCAAGCGCTACCCGCTGGTGGAGCTGGCTTGCGGGCTGCTATCCGGCTATGTCGCCTGGCATTTCGGCTTTACCTGGCAGGCCGGTGCCATGCTGGTGCTGGCCTGGGGCCTGCTGGCGATGAGCCTGATCGATGCCGACCACCAGCTGCTGCCCGATGTGCTGGTGCTGCCGCTGCTGTGGCTGGGGCTGATCGTCAACTATTTCGGTCTGTTCACCAGCCTGGAAGACGCGCTGTGGGGGGCGATTGCCGGCTACCTGAGCCTGTGGTCGGTGTACTGGCTGTTCAAGCTGATCACCGGCAAGGAAGGCATGGGCTATGGCGATTTCAAGCTGCTGGCCATGCTCGGCGCCTGGGGTGGCTGGCAGATTCTGCCGCTGACCATCCTGCTGTCGTCGCTGGTCGGCGCGGTGCTCGGGGTGATCATGCTGCGCCTGCGCGGCAGCGACGCCGGCACGCCGATCCCCTTCGGCCCCTACCTGGCCATCGCCGGCGGGATCGCCCTGCTCTGGGGCGATGCGATTACCGGCAGCTATCTGAAGTTCGCCGGGTTCTAGCCGTGGGGTGCGCCGCGCGCACCAACCAACCGGTTCCGCCAGAAGCCTAGGCTGGACATGCCGCCAGGCTCGTCCAGCGCGGAACCGGCAATGGTGGACAAGGCGTCGCTATGTCCACCCTACCCATTCATGCAGTTGCCTTCGCTTGTGGCTTGAGGCTTGCCGCTGGCGGCTCCCTACCCCTACCCTTGCGCCACCCGAATCCAAGGACTTGCCCATGTTGCAATGGATGACTCGCCCGGGCTGGCCCGGCCACCTGCTCGCACTCGGCGCCGGCGCCCTTACCCCGCTAGTCCTCGCCCCCTTCGATATCTGGCCACTGGCCCTGCTGTCGATCGCCCTGCTCTACCTGGGCCTGCGCGAGCTTCGCCCCGGCCAGGCGGCGCTGCGCGGCTGGAGCTATGGCTTCGGCCTGTTCGCCGCTGGCACCAGCTGGGTCTACGTCAGCATCCATGACTACGGTGCTGCCTCGCCGGCGCTGGCCGGTTTCCTCACCCTGGGTTTCGTCGCCGGTCTCGGCCTGTTCTTCGCCCTGGCCGCCGCGCTTTGGGCGCGCTGGCTGCGCCGCAGCGAGGCGCCGCTGGCTGACGCCCTGGCCTTCGCGGCCCTGTGGCTGGCTCAGGAAGTGTTCCGCGGCTGGTTCCTCACCGGTTTTCCCTGGCTCTACGCCGGCTACAGCCAGCTGGACGGGCCGCTGGCCGGCCTGGCACCGCTGGGCGGGGTCTGGCTGATTTCCTTCAGTCTGGCGCTGTCCGCGGCGCTGCTGGTCAACCTGCCGCGCCTGCGGGCGCGCAAGGCCTTCCTCGCCGTCGGCCTGGCGCTGCTGCTGACGCCCTGGGTCGCCGGCCCGGCGTTCAAGGATCGCCCCTGGACTCGTCCGGCCGGCGACAGCCTGACGGTCGCCGCCGTGCAGGGCAACGTCGAACAGAACCTGAAATGGGATCCGGCCCAGCTCAACGCCCAGCTGGCGCTGTACCGCGACCTCAGTTTCAGCGCCGAGCGGGTGGACCTGCTGGTCTGGCCGGAAACCGCCATCCCGGTGCTCAAGGATCTGGCGCAAGGCTATATCGGCGTGATGGATCGCTTCGCCCGCGAGCAGGGCAGCGCGCTGATCACCGGGGTGCCGGTGCGCCAGGCCAATGAACGCGGCGAGCTGCGTTACTACAACGCCATCACCAGCTTCGGCGACGGCCAGGGCACCTACCTCAAGCAGAAGCTGGTGCCCTTCGGCGAGTACGTGCCGCTGCAGGAGGTGCTGCGCGGGCTGATCGCCTTCTTCGACCTGCCGATGTCCGACTTCGCCCGCGGCCCGGCCGAGCAGCCGCCGTTGCTGGCCAAGGGTTATCGGGTGGCGCCCTATATCTGCTACGAGGTGGTCTACCCGGAATTCGCCGCGGCGTTGGCGGCCGATAGCGAGATCCTGCTGACGGTGAGCAACGACGCCTGGTTCGGCACCTCCATCGGCCCGCTGCAGCACCTGCAGATGGCGCAGATGCGTGCGCTGGAGGCCGGCCGCTGGATGATCCGCGCCACCAACAACGGCATGACGGTGGTGATCGACCCGCAGGGCCGAATCCAGTTCGAGCTGCCGCAGTTCGAACAGGGCGTGCTCTACGGCGAAGTGCTGCCGATGACGGGGCTGACGCCCTACCTGCAGTGGCGCATCTGGCCGCTGGCGATCCTCTGCGCCCTGCTGCTGGGCTGGGCGCTGCTGGCCGGGCGCATGGCCAAGACGGTCTAGCCGGCCGTCTCGGGGGATAAGGCTATGCCTGTGTTAAGCGTTGGGAGTGGGCGCAAAGGCCGTAGGGCGGGCTTTAGCCCACGCCAACCACCCTTGGTGGGCTAAAGCCCACCCTACAAGGCCAAAGCGGATCGCCGCGCGGCGCCACCTACGCCAGCAGGCCGGCTCAGGCCAGTTCGACACGGTTGCGGCCCTTGCTCTTGGCCTGGTAGAGGGCGTCGTCGACCCGCTTGTAGAAGGCCTCCGGCGAGTCGTCGCACAACGGCAGGTAGTCGCCGACGCCGATGCTGCAGGTGATCGACAGGCTCAACGCCGGCAGTTGCAGCGGCTCCTGCTCCAGTTCGCGGCGAAAGCGTTCGGCCAGGTGCAGCGCCTGTTCCAGGCTGGTGTGCGGCATCAGCACGGCGAACTCCTCGCCGCCCAGGCGCAGGAGGATGTCGCTGTCGCGGCGAAACACCTTGCGCATGCGTTCGGCGAACAGGTGCAGGCAGAGGTCGCCGGCGCTGTGGCCGTGGCGGTCGTTGACCTGCTTGAACCAGTCGATATCCAGCAGCACCAGGGCCAGCGAGCCGTGCTGGCGACGCACGGAGGCCAGCCAGTTGCTCAGCAGCACGTTGAACTGGTAGCGATTGCCCAGCCCGGTGAGGGCGTCGGTGCGGCTGCGCTGGTCGAGCTCCTCGCTGTGCTGGCGCAGGCGCATCTCGCGCTCCAGGCCG
Organism: Pseudomonas sp. ABa2; assembly: GCF_056676075.1. NCBI lineage: Bacteria > Pseudomonadati > Pseudomonadota > Gammaproteobacteria > Pseudomonadales > Pseudomonadaceae > Pseudomonas > Pseudomonas sp. ABa2. The sequence continues at coordinate 803,309 of NZ_CM155239.1, read as the reverse complement.
ATGCGGTACTCGCGGTGCCAGCGGTAGAGAAACAGCATCATGTAGGCCAGGTAGATCAGCAGCGCCACCGACTCGGCCGGCGCGTCGCGCTCCTGCCAGAACTTCACCGCGGTGGCCGGCAAGTAGATCAGCAGCATGGCCAAGGCGCAGGGGCCGCGGCGCATCGGGTAGGTGAAGGCCATGGCGGTGGCGAACACCACCACGTTGAGCATCACCATCAGGTGCGAGACGTCTAGCGCCCGGCTCAGCTCGACCCCGGCCAGCATCAGCCCCCACAGCAGCGCCTGCAGCAGCATCAGCAGCCAGTGCTGGCGCAGCCAAAGCTGCAGGCCGATCTCGCCGCGCTGCTCGCGGGGTTCGTGGAGGATGCGCAGGGCGACGAACAGCAGCAGCAACAGGCCGCCGGCCAACCAGAGCCAGAGGTTCTGCATCGGCGAGCGGCTGGTCAGCCACAACAGGCACCAGGCCAGCAGGTAGTAGAAGCCGCCAAAACGCGAGCGCGCGTGCACGTCGTTCGCCTCGCGCCACAGCTTGAAGGCACTGCTGGACATCTTCACTTCAGGCAGCATGGTGCGCACTCCGACCACTACAGCATCAGCCTAGTCGAATGATGGCATTTTGGCTCCTCGCCAGGAGTGCAAACCGAAACTATGCAAAGCAGAGGTCATGTGTTGCGCCGCGCCTGTGTAGGGTGGACATGGCGCAGCCTTGTCCACCCTGGCCGGCGATGCGCGGACAAGCGTTCGACATGTCCGCCCTACTCGAACGCTTCAAGCGCTCAGGCGTGCACCAGCCGATCGCGCCCCTGCGCCTTGGCGCGGTAGAGGGCGCGGTCGACCCGACGGAAGAAGGCCTCGGCTTCGGCGTCCTGCTCGACGTCGAAGCTACCGACGCCGAGGCTGGCGGTCAGCGGCAGTAGCTGCTCGCCCAAGCGCAGGCCGTCGCGAGCCAACTCCTGGCGGAATTGCTCGGCCAGGGCGGCGGCGTGCGCCAGGTCGGTGTTCGGCAGCAGCACGCCGAATTCCTCGCCACCCAGGCGCAGCAGGGCGTCGCCGTCGCGACGGAACACCTCGCGCAGGCGCTCGGCGAAGGCGCTGAGGCAGGCGTCGCCACAACTATGGCCATACTCGTCGTTGATCCGCTTGAACCAGTCGATATCCAGCAGCACCAGCGACAACGGCTCGCCGCGGCGCCGGGCGTTGGCCACCAGGCTGGGGAACAGGTTGTTGAACTGGTAGCGATTGCCCAGCTGGGTCAGGCTGTCGGTGCGGCTGAGCAGGTCGAGGCGCGCCTGTTGTTCCAGCAGCTTGAGTTCCAGGGCCAGAGTGGCCTGGTACTCGCGGTGGCTGCGGCCGAGCACCAGCAGCAGGTAACTCAGGTAGCAGGCCAGAGTCACCAGCAGTGCACGCTGCTGCGGCCACTCCAACGCCAGCACCACCAGACCGGGCAGGTAGAGCAGCGCGATGGCGAGCATGGCGCGGCGCTTGCGCATGGCGAAGTTGAAGGTCATCGCCGTGCTGAAGGCGACGGTGGCCAGGGTGGCGATCAGCGCCGAGTCGGCGAACTCGGCGCGGTACAGCGCCCAGGCGTGGGCCTGGCCCCAGCACAGCGAGGTGAGCAGCAGCAGGCCCCAGTGCTGGTCGAGCCAGCGCTGCAGCTGCTGCGGGTTGTCCAGCGGGCCGGGACGGTGCAACTGGCGCGCCAGCAGCAGGACGAAGAACAGCGCACTACCGCCCAGGCCGACAGCGAGCAGGCCAGCGGGATCGGCGCTGAACAGCCAGGTCAGCAGCCAGGCCAGCAGGTAGTAGAAACCGCCCAGACGGGTCCGAATGCGGGTGTCTTGCACTTCGCGCCAGAGGGCAAAGGCGGCGGGATGGCGCGGTACTTCGGCGTCGGTCATGGCGTTTGTGATCACAGCAACTACTGGCCTGAGCATAGCGCCTTTTGCCGAGCAGCGAGATATCGAACTGCCAGTATCGTTGCGCCGCCCGTCTGCCAGCCCGCTAGCGCAACAGCAGCAGCGGGCCGGTGCTGGTCTGCAGCATATGGCTGGTGGTGCTGCCGACCAGGAACTGGCGGATGCGCGAATGGCCATAGGCGCCCATCACCAGCAGGTCGATGTCCTGCTCGGCCTGGTAGTCATGCAGGGTCGGCTCGACCTCGCCGGCGCGGATCGCCAGCTGCACCTGATGGCCGCCGGCGACCAGGCGCCGCTCGGCCTGCTGCAACTGGGCGCGAGCGGCGTCGCTGTCGGCGCCGACCATCACCACATGGATCGGCAGGCCCTGGAACAGCGGGCTGGCGGCGAGCAGGTCGACGCCCTTGTCGCAGGTGGCGCTGCCGTCGTAGGCCAGCATCAGGCTGCGCGGCGCCTGGAACTGGCCGGGGCTGACCAGAATCGGCCGATGCAGGGTGCGGATCACGCTTTCCAGCTGGCTGCCCACCAGTTGGCTGACCGCGTCGCTGGTCTCGCCCTGGCGGCCGATCACCAGCAGACGGATGTCGTTCTCCAGCTCGCGCAGACTGCCGGCCAGATCGCCATGGCGCTGGCGCAGCTGCGGGTTGGCCACGCCGTCGCGCTGGGCGCGTTCCCTGGCCGCCTCCAGGGCCAGGCGACCTTGCTCCAGCCCCAGCTTGCTGCGCCGTTCGTCGAGTTCGGCCAGTTCCTGCAGCAGCTGCTCGCGGCTGCCCAGGGCGATATTGCCGGACAGGTCGCTGCGCGGCGGGTACTGCTTGTGGTCGAGCACATGCAGCAGGGTCAGAGGCGCGCCCAGACGCAGGCTGGCCCAGGCGGCGCAGTCGCACACCGCCGGGGACGACAGGGAACCGTCGATGCAAGCCAGTACCTGGGTCATGGTGGTGGTTGCTCCTCTCGCTCAAGTCCGGCCTCAACGGCTCGCGGCATCACCTTAGCAACCCCGCCCTCGAAGTCAAAGGCGGCGCGCAGTCGCCAGGCCCGGCTAACACCCGGTTACCTTTTGCCCCAGAGCCCCGGCCGAACGCATGCCGCAGCGCCCGGTCGAACGCCAGCCTCTTGCGAGGCCGGCAGGCGCGTTCAACTGCAACACAGGGCCGCCATACTGCCGTTTTCCCACCTGTCTGCGAGCGCTTTAGCGATGCTGTCCGCTGCCAAGGGGGTGCTAGGAAGGCTACCTGTCGTCAGCCCATGGAAATGGGCACTGTTGCTATTCGTCCTGCTGATGGTCTATCAGGTGCGCGCCCTGCATCTGGACGACCGTCTGTACTTCTGGATCAAGACCAGTTGGCACGAAGAGGCCTGGGAACACCGCAGCCTGTGGCTGCCGGAATACCGCGTGAGCATCGAGGCCAAGGCGGTGGCGGGGGTGACGGACAATTTCTCCGGGCTGAGTTACGACGACGACCGCGACCAGCTCTGGGCCGTGGTCAACAACCCCGAACAGTTGCTGCGCCTGAGCCCGGACGGCGAGTTGCTCGCGCGCTACCCGCTGAGCGGTTTCGAGGACGTCGAAGGCGTCACCTACCTGGGCGACGGCCTGTTGCTGCTGGCCGAGGAACGCCAGCACGGCCTGGTGGCGGTTCAGGTGCCGGAAAAGCCGGGGCCGCTGTTTCGCGAGGACTACCGGGCGCTGACCCTGGGCATCGGCCTGGGCGGCAACCAGGGCTTCGAGGGGCTGGGCTACGACCGCGCCGGCGACCGCCTGTTCGTGGTCAAGGAACACTCGCCGCGCAAGCTCTACGAAATCCGCGGCCTGAAAAGCAGCCTGGCCGGCGACTTCAACCTGGAGATCATCGACCGCCAGGCCTGGATCGAGCGCAAGGTGTTCGCCACCGACCTGTCGTCCGTGCATTTCGACGAACGCACCGGGCACCTGGTGCTGCTCAGCGACGAATCCCAGCTGCTGATCGAGCTGGACGGCGCGGGCCAGCTGATCAGCTTCCGCTCCCTGCTGCAGGGCTTCGCCGGCCTGGGCAGCAGCGTGCCGCAGGCCGAGGGGGTGACCTTCGACAAGCGCGGCAACCTCTACCTGGCCAGCGAACCCAACCTGTTCTACCGTTTCGAGCGCGACTGACCCAGCCTTGCCGGGGGGTCGGGCGGCGCTCCGATCTAGCCCATGCCAACCCCCGTGGTGGGCTAAAGCCCACCCTACGCGTTGTCCCCACTCCCAACTCTTGCCTTTGCAAGCGCCGGCAGACTCAGCCGCGGCGAATCAGCCAGATCCCGGCGACGATCAGCAACAGGCCGGCGACCTTGCCCAGGCTGATCGGCGCCTGGCGAAAGCCGGCCCAGCCGAAGTGGTCGAGCAGCAGCGCCATGCCCAGCTGGCCGGCGATCACCAGCACCATGAACAGCAGCGCGCCGACCCGCGGTCCGGCGAAGGCGGCGGTGGCGATGAAGAAGGCGCCGAGCAGGCCGCCGCTCCAGTGCCACCAGGTCAGCACCTTGAGGGCGGCGAAGCTCGGCGCCTCGCGCTGCACCAGCACCATCAGCAGCAGCGCCAGGCCGCCCACGGCGAAGGATATGAAGGCCGCCGCCAGCACGCTGGAAACCTGCTTGGCCAGCTGGCCGTTGATCCCGGCCTGCAGCGGCAGGAAGGCGCCGGCGACCAGCGGCAGGGCGAGCATCCACCAGGGTATGGCAGGCATGGCGATCTCCAGCAGAACACGAGCGCGCGATTATGCCGCAAATCCTGTCCGCCCCGTCAGCCCACGGAGGCCGGCGGCATCACAGCGGCTTGCTGAACTGCAGCAGGGCGACCCGCTGCTGGCGGTGATCGCGACGCTCCACCAGCCCGCTGAGCGCGTAGCCCAGGCGCGGATAGAGCAGCAGCCCGGCGCTGTTGGCGTTGAAGCAGGACACGCGCATCTCGCGGGCCTTGAAGTGCTGACGGGCGAGCGCCTCCATGGCCTCGATCAGCTGCTGCGCCACGCCCTGGCCGCGCGCCCAGGGCGCCACCATGACGTTGCCCAGGGCGCAATACTCGCCGTGCTGCCACTGGTAGAAGTTGGCGAAGCCGGCGACCCGGTCGTCCAGGCAGACCACCGTGCTGTCGCGGCGCTCGGCCATGGCCGCGGCCAGTTGGCCGACGCTCAGCGGCCAGCTGGCCTTGGGGTAGCAGTAGAAGAGTTCGTCGGCGTTCTGCGGGAAGGTCACCACCGCGGCGAGGTCGGCGGCCTGCGCCGGGCGGACGGTGAAGCTGGAGGTCGTGGGCATGGCGGGACCAGTCGGGGAAGGAGATGCCGAGCCTAGTGCGTCGTCTGGCAATAATCCATCGCGCCGCGATTCTCCGCGACAGCCTGATGACCTCAGCGTGGCGGATACTGCACCAGCACCTTGGCCACGGTCTCGCGAATCGCCGCGGCGCGCTCGGCCGGGCTGGGCGCGTTGTTGCGCAGCACCTGCCGGGCGCTGCCGCGCCAGACCAGCTTGCCGTCGCGGCCGTCGATCAGGTCGATCTGCAGGGTGCCGACCTGGTAGTCCAGGGTGCGCGTCTCGGTGTAGGCCGGGCCGCCCCAGTAGCCGCCCCAGGGCCCGCCCCAGAAGCCGCCGTGGTAGGTGCTGACCTGGCTCTGCTTGTTCTCCACGATCAGCGCCGCCTGCACCCGCAAATCGGCCGGAGTGCCGCCGGCGGCCGGACGCAGGCCGCGCTGGTCGAGCTGTTCGGCGGTGGCGTCGCGGATGCGCTGCTCGGTGAGGTCGCTGTGCAGGCGCGGATCGTTGGGGCTGTAGGTCAGCGCCGGCTCCTGCCAGCTCCAGCTGCGGTAGGCGGCGAAGTCGCGACTGGTGTCGTAGTCGCGCTCGACCTGGATGCTCTGGCAGGCGGCCATCAGCGCCAGGGCCGGGAGAATCAGTAGACGCGGGAACATGGTGGTTTTTCCTCAGCCATCAATAGGGCGGGTAACCGCGCAGGGCGGCCTTGACCGCGGCGCGCAGGGCATCGGCGCGCTCGCTCTGGCTGCCGCCGCTGCGCGCCTCGCCGCTGCCGCTCCACACCGGCTGGCCGTCGCGGCCGTCGAAGAACTGCACGTACACCACCGCCACTTCCTCTTCGTAGGTGCGCACCAGCGGCACGCTGCCCCAGGCGCCGTAGCCATCCCAGTGCCGGCCATGGCCGTAGTAGGCGCCATAGTCGTCGTAATACTGGCGCAGGCGCCGCTCCAGGTTGAGCGAGGCGCTGACCTGCAGGTCGCCGGGCTGGCCGGCCGGCGCCGGACGCAGGCCGTGCTGGTCGAGGCCGCTGCCGAGGCTTTCGGCCAGCAGCTCGCTGCCGGCCCAGGCGCTGCCCGCCGGCAGCTGGCCGCCCTGCCAGCTCCAGTTGCGGTAGCGTCCGTAGTCGCGCGGCGGCGCCGGGTAGGCGCTGCGGTCGAAGACCTGGGCGGCCTCGGGCGGCGCCGGCGGCATCGGCAGGGATTGCGCCTGGTAGGGATTGGGGCTCTGGCAGGCGACCAGCAACGGCAATGACAGGATGGCGATGGCGGTGCGCATGGTGTTCTCCGTGGTCGCGCGCGGCATACCCAGTGGTTTCAGGCTACGCCCGGCCTGCCGCAGCGTCCATCGCGGCCGATCAGAGCGGCCGGCACAGCCAGTGCAGGTAGCGCCCCAGCCCGGCGAAGCTGGGGTGGCGGCGGTAGGCCAGCTCCATTTCCAGCAGGTCGAGCAGCTCGGCCTTGGCCTGGAACTCCTGCGGCATGTAGTCGTGGAACACGCGCACGCCGCTGCGGCTTTCGACCTGCCACTGCGCACCGAGTTGCGCCGCCAGCTCGCGTGGGTCGAGCGGGCGTTGCGGGGTCAGGCTCTGTCCCTCGCCGGCGAAGCGCTCCTTGCGCAGCTTGCGGAAATGGCCCTTGAGCAGGTTGCGGTAGACCAGCGCGTCCTTGTTGTAGAAGGCCAGCGACAGCCAGCCGTCCGGCGCGACCAGCTGGTGCAGCACCGGCAGGATCGCCGCCGGCTCGGCCAGCCATTCCAGCACGGCGTGGCACAGCACCAGGTCGAAGGGCTGCTCAAGCTGGCCGAGCAGCTCCTGCCAGGGCGCCTGGATAAAGGTGGCGGCCTGGCCGGCCTCGGCGAAGCGCTGGCGGGCGCCGTCGAGCATCGGTGCGGCCGGTTCGGCCAGGGTCAGCTGGTGACCGCGCTGGGCCAACCACAGGCTCATGTGGCCGAGCCCGGCGCCGACATCGAGCACCCGCAGCGGACGCTCGGGCAGCGCCTCGGCCAGGTCGGCCTGGAGCACGGCGAGGCGGATGGCGCCCTTGGCGCCGCCGTAGATCTTCTCGGCGAAACGGGTCGCCAGCTCGTCGAAGTGGCGGTCGCTCATTGGCCGAAGCGCCGTTCGCTATCGGCCAGCTTGGCCCGCACCACCTGCTCCATGTCCAGACCCAGTTCGCTGCACAGCAGCAGCAGGTAGAGCACGATGTCGCCGACTTCCTGGCCGGCATGGGCGAGCTTGTCCGCCGGCAACTGGCGCGATTCGTCCTCGGACAGCCACTGGAAGATCTCCACCAGCTCGGCCATCTCCACGCTGGCGGCCATGGCCAGGTTCTTCGGGCTATGGAAGCGCTTCCACTGGTTGCCGTCGCGGATGGCGTGCAGACGGGCGGTGAGTTCGGGCAGGTTCATGACGGGCTCCTTTCGAGCCGCATAGCTTCGGCTCGAACGGGGCGTGCTGCAAGCGGCGCTTGACCGGCGCGTAGCCCGGATGCAACCCGGCAAAGGTGCATCCCGGCCCCCGGATGGCATCCGGGCTACTTCAGGCTTGCAGCGGCTGCCAGCTGCCGGCCATATGCGGCACGTCGCCCGCGCCGAGCAGGCGGAACTGGCCGCTCGCCGCGGGTTCGCTGGCCTGCAGCGCGACATGCGCCGGCAGCAGCACCGGCTTCTGGAAACGCACCTCCACCTCGTAACCCGCCAGCGGCAGCCGCCCCTGCAGCTCGGCCAGGCAGCGCGCCTTGTTCCACAAGCCATGGGCGATGGCGCGGGGAAAGCCGAACAGCTTGGCGCTGGCCGCATACAGGTGGATCGGGTTGTAGTCGCCGGCCACCCGCGCGTAGCGCCGTCCGGTATCGGCCGGCGCCGCCCAGTCGGCCAGCGGCGTCAGTTCCAGCGGCGCCTGCTCCGCGCGCGTTGGCGGCTGGCCATCCAAGCGCAGGGCGCGGCAGAGGATGCGGCTGTCGCCCTCCCAGAGCAGGCCGAGCTGGTCTTCCAGGCGGGTGATCAGGCTGAAGCTGGCGCCCTTGTCGTGCACCTGCAGGTCGGCCAGTTGCACGCTTGCCTGAAACGGCCCCAGGCCGCCGAGCGGGCGCAGCACGCGGATGCGGTTTTCCAGGTGCACCAGGCCGAGCAGTGGGAAGGGAAAGCGGTGGTCGGTGAGCAACTTCATCTGCAGACCGAAGGCGAGGAGATGCGGGTAGATCGGCGGCAAATAGGCGCTCTCGGCGATGCCGCAGACCTGGCGATAGCGCGCCAGGTGCGCAGGGCTGACCTCTACCGGGCAGCGCAGGCCCAGCTGCGGCAGGCAGCGGCCAGTCACCCGGCGCCGCAGGGCGGCGCGCAGGAACAGGCCGGGCAAGGCCGGCGGGGCGTTGAGGTCGAGCCAGTCGACGGCCATGGGCAAACTCCTCGGCAAATGAATGCAGCAGCTTAGCCGCCCCGCTCGTCCCGACATTGGCTGCGCTGCCCGCCTCTGCGGCAAGCCAGTCAATCCGCCTGCCGCGCCGGTTTGCGCCATGGCCTCTGCTGCCCCTAAGATGGCGGCGCCTCACGGATAACAAGAAAACCTAAAAAAATGCGTGATCTGACCGACGATGTGGCGCTGATGCGCCCGGTAATCGATGCCTTGCGTGCCAGCGGAACCGACCCCGACCGGGTGTTGGCGCGCGTCGGCCTGCCGCCCGGCGGCCTGCCTGCCGGACGCTTCCCGCACAGCGCCCAGGCGCTGTTCTGGAAAGCCGCCAGCGAAGAGTGCGGGCAGGAGCATGTCGGCCTGTTCCTGGCCCAGCACCTGCCGGCCTTCCATGGCCTGCTGCTGGAATACCTGTTCCTCTCCAGCGACACCTTCGGCAGCGGCCTGCGCCATGCCCTGCGCTACGTGCGCCTGCTCTCCGACACGCTCAACGCCGGCCTGCAGGTGCAGGGCGAACGCGCCGTGCTCAGCCTGGGCCTGGCGCCCGATACGCCGCGGCACTTTCCCGAAATGCTCGCCGGCGCGGTGATCCGTCTGTTCGACGCCCTGACCGAAGGCGCATTCGTCGCCCGCGAGGTGCGCTTGATGCATGCCGCAGGCGCACCGGCGGCGCGCTACCAGCAGGTCTACGGCTGCCCCGCACGGCTCGGCGCCGAGGACTACGCCCTGGTGTTCGACGCCGCGGTGCTGGACAAGGCCTCGCGCCATGCCGCGCCCGAACTGCTGCGCATGCACGAGTCGCTGGCGCGCCGGCAACTGGCCGAGGTGGAGCGCCTGGACCTGGTGCGCCAGGTGCGCGAGCTGATCGGCGAACTGCTGGTCGATGGCGGCGCCACCCTGGAGCAGGTGGCGGCGCGGCTGAACATGCCGGCGCGGCGCCTGCGCGAGCGCCTGGCCATGGCCGGGGTGCGCTTCAACGACCTGATCACCGACTACCGCTGCCGCCTGGCCAAGGAGCTACTGCTGAAGACCGACGAGCGCATCGAAGTGATAGTCGAGCGCACCGGCTTCTCCGAACCGAGCACCTTCTACCGCGCCTTCAAGCGCTGGGTCGGCGAGACGCCGGTGGAGTTTCGCAAGCGCGGCAAGGCGTGAGGCGACGTTTCGCTCTGGTGGGCTGAAGCCCACCCTACAACCGACGCCCTCCTGGATGGGCCGGGCGGCGCTCCGCTTCAGCCCACCAATTCCACTCAGGCGCCCAGCAGACTCTGCCCGCACACCCGCAGCACCTGCGCGGTGACCGCGCCGGAGCCGGGCTGGGCGAACCAGGCCACGGCCTCGGCGACGTCCTGTGGCAGGCCGCCCTGGCTCATCGAGTTCATCCGCCGCCCGGCTTCGCGGATGCCCAGCGGGATGGCGGCGGTCATCTGCGTCTCGATAAAGCCCGGCGCCACCGCGTTGATGCTGATGCCGCGCTTGGCCAGCGCCGGCGCCCAGGCCTGGGCCAGGCCGATCACTCCGGCCTTGCTCGTCGCATAGTTGGTCTGGCCGAGATTGCCGGCGATGCCGCTGATCGAGGCGATCAGCACCACGCGGCCGTTGTCGTGCAGCTTGCCGGCGTCCAGCAGGGCCTGGGTCAGCACTTGCGGGGCCTGGAGGTTGACCGCGATCACCGAGTTCCAGAAGGCATCGCTCATCTTCGCCAGGGTCTTGTCGCGGGTGATGCCGGCGTTGTGCACGACGATATCGACGCCATCCGGCAGCGCCTCGACCAGACGCTGCGGCGCCTCCTCGGCGCAGATATCCAGGGCCACGCCGCGCCCACCCAGGCGCGCGGCCAGGGCCTCGAGCGCCGCGGCGGCCGGCGGCACGTCGAGCAGGATCACCTCGGCGCCGTCGCGCGCCAGCACTTCGGCGATGGCCGCGCCGATGCCGCGCGAGGCGCCGGTGACCAGCGCCTTCTTGCCGGCCAGCGGCCGCGTCCAGTCGCGCACCTGCTCGGCGCAGGCCCCCAGGCGCAGCACCTGGCCGGAGACGTAGGCGCTCTTCGGCGACAGGAAGAAGCGCAGCGCGCCTTCCAGCTGCTGCTCGCCGCCCTTGCCGACGTAGAGCAGCTGCACGTTGCCGCCGCGGCGGATCTCCTTGCCCAGCGAGCGGCTGAAGCCTTCCAGCGAACGCTGCACGCTGGCGGCGACAGGGTCCTTCAGCGATTCCGGCGCGCGCCCCAGCAGCACCACCCGCGGGCACTGGCCCAGGCCCTTGAACGCCGGCTGGAAGAAGTCGCGCAGCTCGATCAGTTGCTCGAAGCGGGTCAGGCCACTGGCGTCGAACAGCAGCGCCTTGAGCTTGGGGCCGTGCTCGGCGGTCCAGCGTGGCAGCTCCAGCTGGCCTTCGCGGGCGGCGAACAGCTGATCGGTGAGCTTGTTGGCGAAGGGCTGCACGGCCTTGAGCAGGTCACCTTCGCCGCCGAGCAGCAGGGCGCCGTCCACCGGGCGCATGCGGCCGGCCAGCCAGCGCTCCAGGCGCAGCGGCGCCGGCAGGCCGAGGGCGCCGACCAGGCGGCGGCCGGCGGCGGAGTTGGCGAAGGCGAGGTAAGGGTCGGACATGAACGGGCTCCTGTGGGCGAATCAAAGAACGTGTCTACGATTTCGCGAGCTAGAGCCATGCAAGGCGAAAACAGGCGAGGACGCGGAGTTTACGAGTTGTAAATGAGCAGTCCGAGCCTGTTTTCAACGCAGCAGGGCCGACGCGCAGCAGATCGTAGACACGTTCTAAAGTCGTGCCACTCTACGCAGTGACGGGCCAAGCGCAATTGACCGCACTGCCTGGGGCCGCGGCAAGGCGGCCAATGCAGATGCGGCTGCGCGCGCTAGCCTGTAGCCCAATCTTTATTCGCAAGGAGTCAGCATGGCCCAGCTACGCCGGGTCGCCATAGTCGGCGGCAACCGCATCCCCTTCGCCCGCTCCAACACCGCCTACGCCACGGCGAGCAACCAGGAGATGCTGACCAGCGCCCTCGAGGGCCTGGTGGAGCGCTTCAACCTGCACGGTGAGCGCCTCGGCGAGGTGGTGGCCGGCGCCGTGCTCAAGCACTCGCGCGACTTCAACCTGACCCGCGAATGCGTGCTCGGCTCGCGCCTGGCGCCCGAGACCCCGGCCTACGACCTGCAGCAGGCCTGCGGCACCGGCCTGGAGGCGGCGCTGCTGGTGGCCAACAAGATCGCCCTGGGGCAGATCGACTGCGGCATCGCCGGCGGCGTCGACACCACCTCCGACGCGCCGATCGGGGTCAACGAGGGGCTGCGCAAGATTCTGCTGGAGGCCAACCGCGGCAAGCGCACGCTGGACAAGCTCAAGAGCCTGCTGCAGATCCGCCCGCGCCACCTGGCCCCGGCCATCCCGCGCAACGGCGAGCCGCGCACCGGGCTGTCGATGGGCGAGCACTGCGAGCTGATGGCGCAGCGCTGGGCGATTGCGCGCGACGAGCAGGACCAGCTGGCCCTGGCCAGCCACCAGAAACTCGCCGCCGCCTATGCCGAAGGCTGGCACGACGACCTGCTCACGCCGTTTCGCGGCCTGACCCGCGACCAGAACCTGCGCGCCGACATCAGCGCCGAGAAGCTGGCCAGCCTCAAGCCCTGCTTCGAGCGTGGCCCGCGCGGCACCCTGACCGCGGCCAACTCCACGCCGCTGACCGACGGCGCCTCGCTGGTGCTGCTGGCCAGCGAGGACTGGGCCAAGGCGCGCGGCCTGCCGGTGCTGGCCTACCTGCGCGACGGCGAGGCGGCGGCGGTGGATTTCGTCCGGGGCCAGGAGGGCCTGCTGATGGCGCCGGTCTATGCCGTGCCGCGGCTGCTGGCGCGCAACGGCCTGAGCCTGCAGGACTTCGACTACTACGAGATTCACGAGGCCTTCGCCGCCCAGGTGCTGTGCACCCTCAAGGCCTGGGAAGACGCCGACTACTGCCGTGAGCGCCTGGGCCTGGACGCGCCGCTGGGCGCCATCGACCGCAGCCGGATGAACGTCAAGGGCAGCTCGCTCGCCGCTGGCCACCCCTTCGCCGCCACCGGCGGGCGCATCGTCGCCAACCTGGCCAAGCTGCTTGCGGCGGCCGGGCAGGGGCGCGGGCTGATCTCCATCTGCGCCGCCGGCGGTCAGGGTGTGACCGCGATCCTGGAAAAGTAATCCAATGTCGGTGAGCGCAAGTCATCGCGCTCACGCGATGTAAGCAACTCCGTGAATTGGGGCGGCCCGCGCGATGCGCGGCCGCCTATTTTTTGGCCTGCCATTCCTGGTGGCCAGCCTGCGGGCCGTCGCTGCGCGACGGTGAAGGATGCTCCCGACGTTTTTGCTCGGCCGTGCCGCCCACCTGTAGGGTGTCGCGGGGCCGCCTGGGCCGTGCGCACCGCCCATACCCCAGCCTGCGGTAGCCTGCCGCGCGGCAAATCACCACAGCGTCAAGCACGCCCAGACCCGCTAGTCTTTTCGTCGTGGATTGATCCAGGTCAATACAACCTTCGTGGGTTTGCGCCTGCGGGCCATTGGGCCCGACCTCCGCTGCGCCTCGCTCGACAAGAACAATTGCGCCTTGCTGTGACTCCAACGCCTGGAGTCTGTGGCCCGGCAGACCGTGCCGGGTCCGAGATAACCTGTATGAGGATGTGCCATGTTCGGTTTAGAGGCCCTCGATCTCGCCCGAATCCAGTTTGCCTTCACCATTTCCTTTCACATCATCTTCCCCGCCATCACCATCGGTCTGGCCAGCTACCTGGCCGTACTCGAAGGCCTGTGGCTGAGAACCGGCGAGACGGTGTACCGCGACCTCTACCACTTCTGGGCGAAGATCTTCGCGGTCAACTTCGGCATGGGCGTGGTCTCCGGCCTGGTCATGGCCTACCAGTTCGGCACCAACTGGAGCGCCTTCTCCGACTTCGCCGGGGCGGTCACCGGCCCCTTGCTGACCTATGAGGTGCTCACCGCCTTCTTCCTCGAGGCGGGCTTCCTCGGCGTCATGCTGTTCGGCTGGAACCGCGTCGGCCCAGGCCTGCACTTCTTCTCCACGCTGATGGTGGCGATCGGCACGCTGATCTCGACCTTCTGGATTCTCGCCTCCAACAGCTGGATGCACACCCCGCAGGGCTTCGAGATAGTCGACGGCCGGGTGATCCCGGTGGACTGGTTCGCCGTGGTGTTCAACCCCTCCTTCCCCTACCGCCTGGCGCATATGGCCACGGCGGCCTTCCTCGCCACCGCCTTCTTCGTCGGCGCCTCGGCGGCCTGGCACCTGCTGCGCGGGCGCGACAACCCGGCGATCCGCAAGATGCTGTCGATGGCGGTGTGGATGGCGCTGATCGTCGCGCCGGTGCAGGCCTTTATCGGCGACCTGCACGGCCTCAACACGCTGAAATACCAGCCGGCCAAGATCGCCGCGATGGAAGGCCACTGGGACAACAGCAGCGGCGAGCCGACCCCGCTGATCCTGTTCGGCTGGCCGGACATGGAACGCGAGGAAACCCGCTTCAAGGTCGAGATTCCGGCGCTGGGCAGCCTGATCCTGACCCACAGCCTGGACAAGCAGGTGCCGGCGCTGAAGGAATTCGCGCCCGAGGATCGGCCCAACTCCACCATAGTGTTCTGGACCTTCCGGGTGATGGTCGCCATGGGCCTGCTGATGATCCTGGTCGGCCTCTGGGGCACCTGGCTGCGCTACCGCGGCCGCCTGTTCGCCTCGCGGCCCTTCCTGCACCTGGCGGTGTGGATGGGCCCGTCCGGCATCCTGGCCATCCTCGCCGGCTGGTACACCACCGAGATCGGCCGTCAGCCGTGGATCGTCCAGGGCCTGATGCGCACCGTCGATGCCTCGTCCGGGCACAGCTTCGCGCAGATGAGCCTGACCCTGGCGCTGTTCGTGGTGGTCTACTTCGCCCTGTTCGGCGCCGGCATCGGCTACATGCTGCGCCTGGTGCGCAAGGGCCCGCGGATCGACGAGGGCCAGGAAGTCACCCAGGGCGGCCCGGGCCAGCCGCGCACGCCGTCGCGGCCGCTGTCGGCGGCGCAAGAGGACTTCGACGACACGGAAACCGATCTGCCGGGCGGGAGGGCCTGAACATGGGTATCGATCTTTCGCTGATCTGGGCGGTGATCATCGCCTTCGGCGTGATGATGTACGTGGTGATGGACGGCTTCGATCTGGGCATCGGCATCCTCTTCCCCTTCGTCCGGGACGAGGGCGAGCGCGACGTGATGATGAATACCGTGGCGCCGGTGTGGGACGGCAACGAGACCTGGCTAGTGCTCGGCGGCGCGGCGCTGTTCGGCGCCTTCCCGCTGGCCTACGCGGTGGTGCTCGACGCCCTCTACCTGCCGCTGATCCTGATGCTGCTGGGGCTGATCTTCCGCGGCGTGGCCTTCGAGTTCCGCTTCAAGGCCAAGGCGGCCAAGCGTCACCTGTGGGACAAGGCCTTTATCGGCGGCTCGCTGACCGCGACCTTCTTCCAGGGCGTGGCGCTGGGCGCCTATATCGACGGTTTCGAGGTGGTCGAGCGGACCTATGCCGGCGGCGCCCTGGACTGGCTGACGCCCTTCTCGCTGTTCTGCGGCCTGGCGTTGATCGCCGCCTACGCGCTGCTCGGCTGCACCTGGCTGATCATGAAGACCGAAGGCCGCCTGCAGCTGCAGATGCACGACCTGGCGCGGCCGCTGGTGTTCGTCCTGCTGGCGGTGACCGGCATCGTCAGCCTGTGGACGCCGCTGGCACACCCGGAGATCGCCGAGCGCTGGTTCAGCCTGCCGAACCTGTTCTGGTTCATGCCGGTGCCGGTGCTGGTGCTGGTCTGCACCTGGGCGCTGCTCAAGGCGGTGGCGGAAAACGCCCACTACTCGCCCTTCCTGCTCACCCTGGTGCTGATCTTCCTCGGCTACAGCGGCTTGGGGATAAGCCTGTGGCCCAACGTCATCCCGCCGTCGATCAGCATCTGGGAAGCCGCCGCGCCGCCGCAGAGCCAGGGCTTCATCCTGGTCGGCGCGCTGTTCATCATCCCTTTCATCCTGATGTACACCGCCTGGAGCTACTACGTGTTCCGCGGCAAGGTGACCCAGGAAGACGGTTACCACTGAGGGCGCGCCATGCACGATGCCGAGAAGAAACCGCTGTGGCAGCGCCTGGGCTGGCTGGTATTGATCTGGGCCGCCAGCGTGCTGGCCCTGGGCGCGTTGTCCTGGTTGCTGCGCCTATTCATGCAGGCGGCGGGGATGGGCACACCCTAGCAGGCCGTTGAAAAACGTAGGCGAGGCAGCCAGCGCAATACCGATGGCAGCCCCGCAAAAACAGGCGAAAAGCGGCTGGGGTCGCAGGCGACTTTACGAGTAGTAAATGAGCATTTTGAGCCTGTTTTTAACGCCGCGATGGCAACGTAGGTAGTTTTTCCACGGCCTGCTGCTCAGCCGCCGGACTCGCCCTGCAACTGCTCGAGCAGCAGTTGCAGCTGGGCCAGGCGCGCGCCGGGGTCGTCCTGCTGCAGCACCTGCAGCTTCTGCCCCGGCTCCAGCGGCAACAGGTAGGCCAGCTGGTTGGCCAGTTGCGCCTGGCCGACGGCCACGCCGCCCATGCCCAGCGAGGCCACCAGCGGGTGTTCGGCCAGCGCCGCCAGCAGCGCGGCGAGGTCGGCATGCTCGGCCAGCAGCGGGCATTCCGCGGCCTCATCCAGCCAGTCCACCTCGGCGATGGTCAGCTGATCCGGCAGCACCTGGGCGCTGCGCACCCGGAAACGCCGACCACCTTCGACGCGAATCCCCAGCAGGCCGTTGGGCCGCTGCTGGAAGTCACGCACCAGCGCCTCGCACCCGATGGCGGCAAAGCTGCTGGCGGCCTCGCCGACCTCCTCGCCCTCGACTATGCAGACCACGCCGAAACCGCTGCCCTGCTTCATGCAGCGGCTGATCATGTCCAGGTAGCGCGCCTCGAATATCTGCAGATCGAGCATGCAGCCGGGGAACAGCACGGTGTTGAGCGGAAACAGCGGCAGATTCATCGTCACCTCACAGCAGCAGAACAATCGCCAGCGGCAACAGCACGGCGGTGATCACGCCCATCAGGCTCATGGCCAGGGCGGCGAAGGCGCCGCACTCGTCGCTTTCCTGCAACGCCCTCGCCGTGCCCACCGCATGCGCGGTGATGCCCAGCGCCATGCCCTGCGCCGCCGGATGCTGGACCCCGCACAGGCGCAGCAACGAGGGCCCGACGATGGCGCCGATGACCCCGGTGATCATCACGAACACCGCCGCCAGCGCGGCGATGCCGCCGATCTGTTCGGCCACCAGCATGGCGATTGGCGAAGTCACCGATTTCGGCGCCATGCTCATCAGCATCAGCCGCTCGGCGCCGAACAGCCAGGCCAGCCCGGCGCCCAGCACCGTGGCCAGGGTGCCGGCAATCAGCAGGGTCAGCACGATCGGCCAGAACAGCTGGCGGATGCGCCGCAGGTTGAGGTACAGCGGCACCGCCAGGGCCACGGTGGCCGGGCCGAGCAGCAGGGTCAGGGCCGCGACGCTGCTCCTGTACTCGGCGAAGCTCAGGCCGCAGACCAGCAGGATGCCGATCACCGTCAGCATCGACACCAGCACCGGCTGCAGGAACACCCAGCGGGTGCGCTCGTAGGCGGCGATGGCCAGCTGGTAGGCGCCCAGGGTGATGCCGATACCGAATAATGGGTGATGGGTCAGCGCCTGCCAGGCGCCCTGCCAGTCCGGACTCATGCCTGCTCCCGGCGCTGCTGGCGCTCGATCAGTTTCTGCATCAGCCAGCCGGCGAAGGCCACCGACAGCAGCAGCGACAGCAGCAGCGCGCCGACCACCGCCCAGAAGTCGGCGAGGATGTCGCCGGCATAGGCCATCACCCCCACGGCCGGCGGCACCAGGATCAGCGGCAGGTACTTGAGCAGGCTGCTGGAGGCGACGCTGAGCGGCTCGCCCACCTCGCCGCGCAGCATGAGGAAGACGAACAGCAACAGCATGCCGATGATCGGCCCGGGCAGCATGGGCAGCAGCAGGACGTTGAGGGCGGTACCGAGCAACTGGCACAACACCAGCCAGGACAGGCCGCGAAGCAGCATGGGCAAAATCTCCGAAAGGTGCGATGCCGAATGGCGGAAGCTGTTTGCGCTCTCCAACGCAGCAAAGCCACCGCGCAGCAGATCGCCAACGGGTTCTCAGGGGTATTCGGGCATCTTCAAGGACATGCCGGCCATTATAGGCGCGATGGCCGCGCGCTGGCCCCTGTCTTGCTTCGCCTGCCGCGCCTATGCCGCGTCATTCAGTGCGGCGAGCCAGGCTTGACCCGGTGCCGGCCTCGTGATGATCTAGCCGGCAAGGGTTCCACGCAAAAACAACAACACCCGCGTCCTCAAGGAGGAACTATGCCGTTCGTACCCGTAGCAGAGCTCAAGGACTATGTTGGCAAGGAACTCGGCAAGTCCGAGTGGCTGACCATCGACCAGCAGCGCATCAACCAGTTCGCCGAATGCACCGGCGACCACCAGTTCATCCACGTCGACCCGGAAAAGGCCAAGCTGACCCCCTTCGGCACCACCATCGCCCACGGTTTCCTGTCGCTGTCGCTGGTGCCGATGCTGATGGAAGGCATCATGATCATGCCCCAGGGCCTGAAGATGGCGGTGAATTACGGCCTCGACAGCGTGCGCTTCATCCAGCCGGTGAAGGTCGATTCCAAGGTGCGCCTGACGGTGACCCTGACCGACGCCAATGAGAAGAACCCCGGCCAGTGGCTGCTCAAGGCCCGCGCCGTGCTGGAGATCGAAGGCCAGGAAAAACCGGCCTATATCGCCGAACCGCTGACCCTCTGCTTCGTCTGACCCCTCGCGGCGGGCTCCGCCCCGCCCTTCGCCGAAGCGTGCGGCGCAGCAGCGCAAGCGCCCGCGCTTGCGGCATACTGCCGGCAATGCCCCGACCCGGACGTCTGCCATGAAGCCGCTTGCGCTGCGCCTACTGCCCCTCTGCCTGACCCTGCTGCTCGGCGGCTGCGACGAGGCGCGCAGCCTGCTGCCGGCCGATGCCGTGCTGCCCGACGGCGCGCAGTACCGCGGCGAGATAGTCGACGGCCTGCTGCAGGGCCCGGGGCGTCTGGACTACCGCAACGGCAGCTGGTTCGTCGGCCAGTTCAAGGACGGCCAGCTCGACGGCCCCGGCGAATGGCAGGGCCCGGGCGGCGAACATTACCTGGGGGAATTTCGCCAGGGCATGTTCCACGGCCAGGGCACCCTCACCTACAGCGACGGCAGCCGCTACCAGGGCGGTTTCGCGCGCAACCGCTTTGCCGGCGAGGGTCTGCTGGAACAGGGCGACCAGCGCTACCAGGGCGAATTCGCCGACGACCGTTTCCACGGCCTGGGCAAACTCGAAACGGACGACGGCAGCAGCTTCCAGGGCCAGTTCGTCAACGGCCAGCCGGAAGGCCAGGGGGTCCGCCGCGACGCCTACGGCAACCAGTTCAGCGGGGTGTTCAGCCAGGGCCAGCTCAACGGCCAGGGCAGCTTCAGCAACGCCGAGGGCGACACCTACAGCGGCGGCTTCAAGGACAGCGAGTTCCACGGCAAGGGCCGCTACCAGAGCGCGGCTGGCGACGTCTGGAGCGGCGAATTCAGCGCGGGCGTGCTCGACGGCCCGGGCGAGTACATCGGCAGCGACGGCAGCCGCTATGTCGGCCAGTTCGAGGAGTGGCGCTACCAGGGCGAGGGCCTGCTGACCCTGGCCGACGGCAGCCACTACCAGGGCCAGTTCGTCGCCGGCGACTATGCCGGCAACGGCACCCTGACCCTGGCCGACGGCAGCCGCCAGGCCGGCACCTGGCAACGCGGCCGGCGCGTGCGCGACGAACAGGGCCAGGCCCTGCCGGATGCCCTGGAACTGGGCCTGCTGCAGCAGGGCCGACTGCTCGACGAGGCCATCGCCGCGCTGCCCGCCTCCACCCCCGCGCGCGAGCTGTACGCCCTGACCCTGGCCGGCGACGGCAAGCAGAGCGTGTTCATGCGCGAGGCAGACTACGTCAGCCGCCTGCTGCGCGAGCGCTTCGGCGCCCACGGCAGCATCAGCCTGATCAACCACCGCGACCACCTCGCCGACCGCCCGCTGGCCACCCGCGAGAACCTCAGCCGCGCGGTGCAGGCCCTGGCCGAGCGCAGCGGCGAGGAAGACCTGGTGTTCATCTACCTGACCAGCCACGGCTCGCGCGAGCACGAGCTCAACCTCGACCAGCCGCGCCTGCAGCTGGCCGACCTGCCCGCCAGCGAGCTCGCCGCGCTGCTCGCCCCGCTCAAGCAGCGCCACAAGGTGGTGGTGATCTCGGCCTGCTATTCCGGCGGTTTCATCCCGCCGCTCAAGGACGACAAGACCCTGGTGATGACCGCCGCGCGCGCCGACCGGGTATCCTTCGGCTGCAGCGAAGAGAACGACTTCACCTACTTCGGCCGCGCCCTGTTCGCCGAGGCCCTGGGAGAGACCGACAACCTCGAACGCGCCTTCGAACTGGCCAAGGAACGCGTCGCCGAACGCGAACAGGCCGACGACTATCAACCCTCCGAACCGCAGATCTGGGCCCCGCGCGGCGTGCTCCAGCACTGGCGCAGCCTGCGCCAGAGCCAGGCCGAACGCGCCCTCAGCGCCGTGGCCAGCAACGACGCCAACGACTAAGCTCAGCTGTAACGGACAAGAGACAACTGCATGTACCTGACCCCGCAGCACATCCTGCTCGCCGGCGCCACCGGCCTCACCGGCGAACACCTGCTCGACCGCCTGCTCAGCGAACCCACCGTGGCCCGCGTGCTGGCACCGACGCGCCGGCCGCTGGCCGCCCACGCCCACCTGGACAACCCGGTGGGCGAGTTGGCCGAGCTGCTGCCGCAGCTGGCCGGGCCCGTCGACACCGCCTTCTGCTGCCTGGGCAGCACGATCAAGCAGGCCGGCTCGCAGGAGGCCTTCCGCGCCATCGATCACGACCTGGTCCTGGCCTTCGCCCGCCGCGCCCGCGAGCTGGGCGCACGGCATCTGCTGGTGGTCAGCGCCCTCGGCGCCGATCCCAATTCCTCGGTGTTCTACAACCGCGTCAAGGGCGAGACCGAACAGGCGCTGAAAGCCATGGACTGGCCGCAACTAACCATCGTCCGCCCCTCGCTGCTGCTCGGCGCGCGCCGCGAGTTCCGCCTCGGCGAACGCCTGGCCGCGCCGCTGCTGCGCTGGCTGCCGGGCAAGTACCGCGGCATCGAGGCCTGCGCCCTGGCCCGCGCGCTGTGGCGCCTGGCCCTGGAGGAAGAGGACGGTGTGCGCGTGATAGAGTCCTCCGACCTGCGCCGCCTGGGGCGCTGACGCCGTGGACGAAGCAATGCAACCGACAAGCCTGATCGAAGCCCTGCAAAACGCCGACATGCTGGAGATCGACGGCCTGCACGCCTGGCAGTTCGACCTCGACACCGAACTGCTGGCCCAGGTCAGCTCCGGCTCCGGCAGCGCCGACAGCGCGACCAAGCCACTGCTGCAGGTGCACTGCATCGACGGTCGCGAGCGCCGCCTGTGGCAGTTCTCCCTGGCCGCGGTGCAGGCCGCCCGGCACGTCGCGGAGGACGACAGCTGGCGCCTCGACGGCAGCGACGCGAGCCACAGCCTCAAGTGCTTCGCCGCCTTTCGCGGCGACAACGAGACTGACGACGCCGACGAGGCCTGAACCGTGGGCCTCTACGAGCGCCATATCCTGCCGCACCTGATCGATTTCGCCTGCGGCATGGGCGAGGTGATGAAGGTGCGCGCGCAGCTCGTGCCCCTGGCACGCGGACGGGTGCTGGAGATCGGCATCGGCAGCGGCCTCAACCTGGGGTTTTATGATCCGCAGCGCGTCGAGAGGGTGGTCGGCGTCGACCCGTCCGCCGCGATGCAGGCCCTGGCCAGAAACCGCGCCGCCGCCTGCGCGGTGCCGGTGGAAATGATCGCCCTGGAACTGGGGCAGATCCAGGCCGAGGACGCCAGCTTCGACGATATCGTCTGCACCTTCACCCTGTGCACCATCCCCGACGCCGTGGCGGCCCTGCGCGAGATGCGCCGCGTGCTCAAGCCCGGCGGTCGCCTGCTGTTCGGCGAGCACGGCCTGGCCCCGGACCTGCCGGTGCTGCGCTGGCAGAAGCGCCTGACGCCCTGGTGGAAACCGCTGGCCGGCGGCTGCCACCTGGACCGCGATATCCCCGCGCTGATCGAAGCCGGCGGCTTTCATGTCCGCCAGCTGGACAGCGGCTACCTCAAGGGGCCGCGGCCGATGACCCATGTCTATCGCGGCTGGGCCGACTAGCAGGGGCCGTTGAAAAACCACCTACGTTTTTCAACGGCCTGCCAAGCTCGCATCCTCGCCGCGGCAGGCCATACTGCAACTCAGGTTGTTGGACCTCCACCGAAGGGAAGCCGACTCGCGCATGAAGCCCGCCACGCCGTCCATCCGTCTCCGCCCGTTCGCCCTGTGCCTGGCCCTGCTGGCGGGTGCCTGGCCGCTGTTGGCCGAGGCGCGTACGGTGCGCGTCGGCCTGTATGCCAACGAGCCGAAGCTGTTCCAGAACGATGCGGGCCAGCCCGCGGGCATTCTCGGCGAGCTGCTGCTGGCCATCGCCCGCGAGGAGGGCTGGCAGCTGCAGCCCGTGCCCTGCGCCTGGCAGCAGTGTCTGCAGCTGGCCCAGGACGGCGAGATCGACCTGCTGCCGGACGTCGCCTTCAACGAGGAGCGCGCCCGCGTGCTGGATTTCCACCGCGTGCCGTCACTGTTCAGCTGGTCGCAGCTGTACAGCCACGAGGAAGTGCAGCTGCGCAGCGTGCTCGACCTGCGCGGCCTGCGCATCGCCGCGCTGGAGGGTTCGGTCCAGTACCAGTACCTGCAGAACCTGCTGTACAGCTTCGGCCTGCAGGCGCAGATGATTCCGCTGCGCGACCTGCGCCAGGGCTTCGAGCTGGTGGTGGCGCGCCAGGCCGATGCGGTGGCGGCCAATCATCTATTCGGCGACTTCAACGCGCCCAGCTACCGCCTGACCGGCACGCCGATCATGTTCCAGCCGGCGCAGCTGTTCTACGCCACGCGCAAGGGCCGCAACGCCGACCTGCTGAGCGCCATCGACCGGCATCTACAGGTCTGGCAGGACGCGCCCGACTCGATCTACTACCAGGTGCTGCAGCGCTGGGGCGGCGAGCAGGCGCGCTGGCGCGTGCCCACCCTGCTCTGGTGGGGCCTGGCGACGCTCGGCCTGCTGCTGGCGCTGGCCGTTGGCGGTGGCCTGCTGCTGCGCCGCCAGGTGGCGGACAAGACCCGTCACCTCAAGGCCAGCGAAGAGCGCCTGAACACCATCCTCGACAGCGTCGAGGCCTACATCTACATCAAGGACCCGCAATTTCGCTACCAGTACGCCAACCGCAAAGTCTGCGAGCTGTTCGGGCTGCCGCCGGCGCAGGTGATCGGCAAGACCGACGCCGCCTTCTTCGACGCCGAGACCGTGCTGGCGCTGCAGCACAACGACCGGCGCGTGCTGCGCGGCGAGCGCATGGAAACCGAGGAAACCAACCGCTCCTGCAACGGCCGGCGCGAACGCACCTACCTCTCGGTCAAGCTGCCGCTGCGCGCCGCCGACGGCAGCATCTATGCCCTGTGCGGCATCTCCACCGACATCAGCGAGCACAAGAAGAACCTCGAACAGATTCACCAACTGGCCTATTACGACGCGCTGACCGGCCTGCCCAACCGCCGCCTGCTGCTCGAACGCCTGCAGTTCGCCCTGGCGCGCAGCGCGCGCAACCGCCGCGAGGGCGCGCTGCTGTTCATCGACCTGGACAACTTCAAGCAGCTCAACGACACCCTCGGCCACGACATGGGCGACCTGCTGCTGCAGCAGGTCGGTGATCGCCTGCTCGATCAGCTGCGCCAGGAAGACAGCCTGGCGCGCCTGGGCGGCGACGAGTTCGTGCTGATGCTGGAGAACCTCGACCCCGAGCCGCAGGCCGCCATCGCCGCCATCGAACAGGTCGCCGACAAGCTCCTGCGCGCCCTGGCCAAACCCTTCGAGCTGCCCGGACACAGCCACGACAGCAGCGCCAGCATCGGCGTGGCGCTGTTCTCCCAGCCCCACGACCGGCCGGAGGAACTGCTCAAGCACGCCGACCTGGCGATGTACGAAGCCAAGGCCGCCGGGCGCAACACCCTGCGCTTCTTCGACCCGCGCATGCAGCAGGCGCTGACCGCCCGCGCCGCCCTGGAACACGAGCTGCGCCGCGCCCTGGCCGACGGCCAGCTGCTGCTGCACTACCAGCCGCAGGTCGACCAGCACGGCACACTGCTCGGCGTCGAAGCCCTGGTGCGCTGGCAGCACCCGCAACGCGGCCTGGTGCCACCGGGCGAGTTCATTCCGCTGGCCGAGGGCTGCGGGCTGATCCTGCCGATAGGCCGCTGGATTCTGCACAGCGCCTGCCGCCAGCTGGCCAGTTGGGCGCAGGATCCGCGCCAGACCGGGCTGACCCTGGCGATCAACGTCAGCGCGCGCCAGTTCCATCACCCCGATTTCGTCGCCGACGTGCTCGCCGCCCTGACGGAAAGCGGCGCCGACCCGCAGCGCCTGGAGCTGGAGCTGACCGAAAGCCAGCTGGTGCAGGACATCGAGGCGCTGATCGGCAAGATGGGCCAGCTCAAGGCCCACGGCGTGCGCTTCTCGCTGGACGATTTCGGCACCGGCTACTCCTCGCTGAGCTACCTCAAGCGCCTGCCGCTGGACCAGCTGAAGATCGACCGCAGCTTCGTCCACGACCTGCAGGGCAGCGCCAGCGACACCGCCATAGTGCGCACCATCCTGGCCCTGGGCCAGGCCCTGGAGCTGCGGGTGATAGCCGAAGGCGTGGAAAACCAGGCGCAGCGCGACGCCCTGCTGCGCCTGGGCTGCCATTACTTCCAGGGCTACCTCTACGGCGCCCCGCAGCCGGCCGAGCAACTCGGCCTGCACGGCACGACGCCGGCCAGCGTGCGCCAGGGCGCGGGCCTGCAGGGCTGAGGCGTCAGGTCGTCTCGCGCAGCGCCAGGCCGTCCACCAGGCCGGCGGCGATGGCCATGCCCACCAGCTCCGCCAGCGTCTCGGCCTGCATGCGCTTCATCACCCGTGAGCGGTATAGGTCGACGGTCTTCACGCTGATATCGAGCTGCTCGGCGACTTCGCGGTTGGTGTAGCCGCGCACCAGCGGCAACAGCACGTCACGCTCGCGCGGGGTGAGCTGGTCGAGCCGCGCCTGCACCTCGGCCAGACGCGGATCGTGCCGGGGCCGGGACGGACGGCGATCCAGCGCCTGCTGCACGCTGTCGAGCAACAGCTGCTCGTTGTAGGGCTTCTCGATGAAGTCCACCGCACCGGCCTTGAACGCGCGCACGACTATGGGCACATCGGCATGGCCACTGACGAAGATCACCGGCAGGTCGATGCCGCGCGCGCGCATCTCCTCCTGCACGTTCAGCCCGCCCATGCCCGGCATGCGCACGTCCAGCAGCACACAGGCGTTGGCGCCGGGGTCGCAGGCGTCGAGAAAGGCGCGCCCGCTGGTGAAGGGCACGCCGCTCAGGCCCACCGATTCCAGCAGCCAGAGCGTCGAGTCGAGCATGCCCTGGTCGTCATCGACCACGTAAACCCGTTGTTGCATCCCTGGCTGCTCCTCTTGTTGTTATGACTCTCGTTGCTCGCGGCTACTCGTCCCTGCCCAACGGCAAACGGCACTCCAGGCACAACCCGCCGCCCTCGACCGGCAATGCCTCCAGCGCCCCGCCAAAGCCTTCGACGATGCTGCGGCTCATGGATAGACCAAGGCCCAGGCCGTCCTCCTTGCTGGTGTAGAAGGGGATGAACAGCTTGCCCATCTGCTCATCGCTGACACCCGGCCCCTGGTCGATCACCCGGATCGCCAGGCTGCCGTCGGCTTCGCCGGCCTCCAGACGCACCTGCGAAGGCGCGCCCGGGTGACGTTCGCGGTTGGCATCGATGGCGTTGCGCAGCAGGTTGAGCAGCACCTGTTCGAGCAACACACGGTCGGCGAATACCGGCGGCAGATTGTCCGGCAAGGCGTCGCTGACCGCCACCTGCGCAGTGCTCGCCTCCCAGTTGCACAGACGCACCGCTTCGCGCGCCACCTCGGCCAGATTGAGCGCCTGCATGCGCCGCTGGCCCTTGCGCAGGAAGGCGCGCAGGCGCTTGATCACCACCGAGGCGTGATTGGCATGTTCGGTGATGCGCGCCAATCCCCGAGCCACCTTCTCGACACCCACCGGATCGCCGCCGACACCCTGCAGGTAGCGCTGGCTGGCGCTGGCGTAGTTGACCACTGCTGCCAGCGGCTGGTTGATTTCGTGGGCGATGCCCGAGGCCAGCTCGCCCAGGGTGATGAGACGCGTGGTATGCGCCAGCTCGTCCTCCAGACGGCGCTTGTTCTCCTCGGCCTGGATGCGTGCGGTGATGTCGCGCGACACACTGACCACCTCGACCACCGCGCCGGTGTAGGTTTCGCGTATGGCGCGACTGGCCGTCTCGAACCACAGGTAGTGCCCGTCGCGGTGGCGGATGCGGTAGGTCATGGTGTGATAACCGTCCTGCTCCAGCGCCTCGCGCGCCTGCTTGGCCTGCTGCAGTTGGTCCTGCGGATGCAGCAGGCCGTCGACCGCCATGCCGCGCAGTTCTTCCGGCCAGTAGCCGAGCAGCGTCCAGCAGGCCGGCGAGGCGTCGAGAAACACGCCGTCCGGCGTATGCCGGGAAATCAGGTCGGTGGTGTTCTCGGTGATCAGCCGGTACAGCCGCCGCGCCCGCGCGGCCTCGCGCTGTTCGCGAATTTCCTGGGTCGCCTCGCGGCAGCGCGCCAGCACCCGCTGCTCTGCCACATCGGGGATAAAGCTCCAGATCAGGATGCGCGCGCCGTCCTGCGCCTCCACCGCCTCGATGGCCCGGCATTGCTCCAGGCAGGCGCGCACCAGCGGCACATGGTTGACCGGCAACAGCGCGCCGACCTGGGCCAACACGCGCTCGCCGAGCAGCGCCTGCAGCGCCTGGTTGAACTCCAGCGGACGCGCCCGCTCGTCGAGCAGCAGCGCCGGCTGCGGATCGGCCGACAGCAGCGGCGCACTGCGGCTCATGCCACTGGCCAGGCCGACCAGTTGCGCCAGCAGCTCGCGCAGCCAGGGCAGCCATTCCAGGCCGGCGTCTTCGTCCACCTGCAGCAGCAACAGACCGGCGCCCCCCTCCTCCAGGCTCAGCGCCAGCGCCTGACCGTGATGAATGGCGGCGCGGCGCAGGCACCCGGCCAGCCAGCAGGGCAGCTGACGCACAGCTTCCAGGCTGAGGCAGGGCTGCGTCGTCAGCGCGTCGAACAGGGCCTGATCGCTGGCGGCCAGCGGATCCCCCTGCCCCGGTGGCAAACGCGGTCCGCCATCGTCCTGGGCATAGGTGCGACTGGCCGGCTGCCAGGCCAGGTACCAGGCCTGGCGCACCTGCGGGCAGCCCAGCACGGCGCGGCGCAAAGCGGCCGCCCGCTCGTGGAGGGATGGCGCTTCGCGCTGGATACGCAGCCAGGCCTGCAGCGGCACGGCCGCTCGATCGCTTGAAAGACTCATATAGTAATTATTCTATAAAACCTTGGTACATCTTCCATAAAAAATAGAAATGACCTATAAATCACCGCCAGCAAGCTTCGGTAATGCCTGCATCATTACCGGAATAACCAGAGCTAACAATCAGCCAAAGGTGTATCCGCCATGTCGATCTACGAGCAGGGTCTCGGCCGCGCCGCCGTCAACCATGTCGCCCTCAGCCCCCTGAGCTTCATCGAACGTACCGCGGCGGTTTACCCGCACTACCCGGCCGTGGTGCATGGCTCGATCCGTCGCAACTGGGCCGAGACCTACGCGCGCTGCCGGCGCCTGGCCTCGGCGCTGGCCGGCCGTGGCATCGGCCAGGGCGACACGGTGGCGGTGATGCTGCCGAACATCCCGGCCATGCTCGAAGCGCATTTCGGCGTGCCGATGATCGGCGCGGTGCTCAACACCCTCAACGTGCGTCTGGATGCCGAGGCCATCGCCTTCATGCTGCAGCATGGCGAGGCCAAGGTGGTGATCGCCGACCGCGAGTTCCATGAGGTGATCCACGCCGCCATCGGCATGCTCGACCACCCGCCGCTGGTGATCGATGTCGACGACCCCGAGTACGGCGAAGGCCAGGCAGTCAGCGAGCTGGACTACGAGGCCTTCCTCGCCGAGGGCGACCCCGCGTTCGCCTGGCAGTGGCCGACGGACGAGTGGCAGGCCATCAGCCTCAACTACACCTCCGGCACCACCGGCAACCCCAAGGGCGTGGTCTACCACCACCGCGGCGCCTTCCTCAACGCCATGGGCAACCAGATGACCTGGGCCATGGGCAACCACCCGGTCTACCTGTGGACCCTGCCGATGTTCCACTGCAACGGCTGGTGCTACCCCTGGACGGTCACTGCGCTGGCCGGCGTGCACGTGTTCCTGCGCCGCGTCGACCCGGCGAAGATCCTCACCCTGATCCGCGACGAGCAGGTCACTCACCTGTGCGGCGCACCCATAGTGCTCAACGCCCTGGTGAACATGCCGGCCGAGGCCAAGGCGGCCATCGATCATCCGGTCAAGGCCATGGTCGCCGGCGCTGCGCCACCGGCCAAGGTGATCGGCGCGGTGGAGGAAATGGGCATCCATGTCACCCATGTGTACGGCCTGACCGAGGTCTACGGCCCGGTGACACTGTGCGCCTGGCACGCCGAATGGGACGAACTGCCGCTGGAGGAGCGCGCCACCATCAAGGCGCGCCAGGGCGTGCGCTACCCGACCCTGGAAGGGGTGATGGTGGCCGACCCGAAGACCCTGGAACCGGTGCCGCGTGACGGTCAGACCATCGGCGAGATCTTCATGCGCGGCAACACCGTGATGAAGGGCTACCTGAAGAACCCCAGCGCCACCGCCGAGGCCTTCGAAGGCGGCTGGTTCCACACCGGCGACCTGGGCGTGTGCCACGCCGACGGCTACGTGGAAATCCGCGACCGCCTCAAGGACATCATCATCTCCGGCGGCGAGAACATCTCCACCATCGAGGTCGAGGGCGTGCTCTATCGCCACCCGGCGGTGCTGGAGGCGGCGGTGGTCGCCCGTCCGGACGAGAAATGGGGCGAGACGCCCTGCGCCTTCATCACCCTGAAGACCGGCCAGCAGGCCAGCGACAGCGAAATCATGACCTTCTGCCGCGAGCACCTGGCCGGCTTCAAGGTGCCCAAGACCGTGGTCTTCACCCAGTTGCCCAAGACCAGCACCGGCAAGATCCAGAAATTCGTCCTGCGCGATATGGCCAAGGCCCTCTGATCACGTAGCCCGGATGCAATCCGGGGACAGCGATTCGGATTCCCCGGATTGCATCCGGGCTACGGCAAAACCGCACCGTTTGCACAACAACAAGAACCGGCCCAGGCGGCCGACGGAGAACCCTCATGCAAATCTTCAAGCGCCGTGACGGCGACGAACAACCGCACTGGCCCCTCGGCCCGTTCAAGCTGCGCCTGCCCTTCGTGCATTACCGCTGGGAAACCGCGGAGATGCTGCAGGCACTGATCATGTTCGTGGTCAGCCTGGCGATGATTCCGCTGCTGGAGAAATACCTCGGCCTGCCCTACGACGTGGCCCTGGCCTACGTGGTGGTGTGCGGCATCGGCTTCATGCTGCCGGCGCTGCTCGGCGTGCCGCTGGTGCCGGGTTGGATCACTCCCGGCATTCCGGTGGTGCTGCTGTTTCTCGGCAACTACGAGCCGGGTCCTGCGGCCATTCAGGCGCTGTTCGCCCTGCAGTTCCTGGTGTTCGTGATCTTCCTCTTCCTCGGCGTCACCCGCCTGGGCAGCGCCCTGGTGCGGCTGATCCCCAACTCGATGAAGGGCGGCATCATCATCGGCGCCGGCATCGCCGCGCTGATGGGCGAGATCAGCGCCGGCGGCCGCCTGGCCAACACGCCGATCTCCCTGGTTCTCGGCAGCCTGATCTGCCTGTACCTGATGTTCTCGGTGTCGTTCAAGGGCCTGACCGAGCGCGTGCCGCTGGCGCGCAAGATCGTCAACTACGGCATGGTGCCGGGCATGCTGATCGCCATCTTCATCGGCATCGCCGTGGGCGAGTACAAGATGCCGGACGTCAAATGGGGCATCACCGCGCCGGCCTTCGGCGAAATGTGGAACTACCTGCCCTTCAACGTCGGCTTCCCCGGCCTGGACGTGTTCATGCTGGCCGTGCCCACCGCGGTGATCGCCTACGTGATCGCCTTCGGCGACATCATCGTCGGCCAGTCGCTGATGCAGCGCGCCGATGAACTGCGCACCGACGAGGTGATCGAAAACAACGTCGACCGCATTCACCTGGTGACCGCCATCCGCAACGCCCTGCATGCCTTCTTCGCGCCCTACCCGGGCCTGGCCGGCCCGCTGTGGACGGCCGTGGCGGCGACCATGGCCGAGCGCTACAAGTACGGGCGCAAGGCGATGGACTCGATCTACAGCGGCGCCGGCACCTTCTGGATCACCGGTTTCGCCGCGCTGTTCATGCTGCCGCTGGTCAGTTTCTTCCAGCCGGTGCTGCCGATCGCCCTGTCGCTGACGCTGATCCTCACCGGCTACATCTGCCTGATGGTCGGTTTCGAGCAGCTCAACAACAACACCGAGCGCGGCATCGCCGGCACCATGGGTGTGGTGCTCGCCGTCTACGGCGCGGGCTGGGGCCTGGCCGCGGGCGCGGCGCTGTACATCCTGGTCGAACGCACCCATCTGCTTAAATTCACCAGCATCAAGGATAAGACGCGCGAGCCGGCCGAAGCCGACTGACGCCTTTCGTTCCACACGCGCCGCGCCTGCCGCGGCGCCCCTGCTGTCGAGGTTGCACCATGCCCGAATTCAACGCCCCGCTGCGCGATATGCGCTTCGTCCTTCATGAAGTCTTCCAGGCGCCGAGCCTGTGGGCGCGCCTGCCGGCCCTGGCCGAAACCGTCGATGCCGACACCGCCGACGCCATCCTCGAAGAAGCGGCCAAGGTCACCGGCACGCTGATCGCCCCCCTGAATCGCAGCGGCGACGAGGAAGGCGCGCAGTGGGAAGGCGGCGACGTGCGCACCCCGGCCGGTTTCCGCGAGGCCTATGCCACCTACACCGAGGGCGGCTGGGTCGGCCTGTCCGGCAACCCGAATTACGGCGGCATGGGCATGCCCAAGATGCTCGCCGTGGCCTTCGAGGAGATGCTCTACGCCGCCGGCTCCAGCTTCGCGCTGTATTCCGCGCTGAGTTCCGGCGCCTGCCTGGCCATCGACGCCCACGCCAGCGAGGAGCTGAAGTCCACCTACCTGCCGCCAATGTACGAGGGCCGCTGGGCCGGCTCCATGTGCCTGACCGAGGCCCATGCCGGCACCGATCTGGGCATCATCAGAACCCGCGCCGAGCCGCAGGCCGACGGCAGCTACAAGATCAGCGGCAGCAAGATCTTTATCACCGGCGGCGAGCAGGACCTGACCGAGAACATCATCCACCTGGTGTTGGCCAAGCTGCCGGACGCGCCGGCCGGGCCGAAGGGCATCTCGCTGTTTCTGGTGCCCAAGGTGATGGTCAACGCCGATGGCAGCCTCGGCGCGCGCAACGCCGTAAGCTGCGGCTCCATCGAACACAAGATGGGCATCAAGGCCTCGGCCACCTGCGTGATGAACTTCGACGGCGCCACCGGCTACCTGATCGGCGAAGTGAACAAGGGCCTGGCGGCGATGTTCACCATGATGAACTACGAGCGTCTGTCCATCGGCATCCAGGGTATCGGCTGTGCCGAGGCTTCCTATCAGTCGGCGGTGGCTTATGCCCGCGAACGTATCCAGAGCCGCGCCGCCACCGGCCCGGTCAATCAGGACAAGATTGCCGACCCGATCATCGTCCACGCCGACGTACGCCGCATGCTGCTGACCATGAAGGCGCTGAACGAAGGTGGTCGTGCTTTCGCCTGCTACGTCGGTCAGCAGCTGGATCTGGCCAAGTACGCCGAGGACGCCAGCGAACGGCAGAACGCCGAAGCCCTGGTGGCCCTGCTCACCCCGGTGGCCAAGGCCTTCTTCACCGACACCGGGCTGGAAAGCTGCGTGCACGGCCAGCAGGTGTTCGGCGGCCACGGCTATATCCGCGAGTGGGGTCAGGAGCAGCTGGTGCGCGACGTGCGCATCGCACAGATCTATGAGGGCACCAATGGCATCCAGGCGCTCGACCTGCTCGGGCGCAAGGTGGTGGCCAACGGCGGCGCCGCGCTGCGCCTGTTCGCCGCCGAGGTGCGCGACTTCGCCCATGCCCATGAATCGCCCTTCGGCGAGCGCCTGATCGAAGCGCTGGAGCGCCTGGAAGCGGTCAGCGGCTGGCTGCTGGAGCAGGCCAAGAGCGAGCCCAACGCCGTCGGCGCTGCCTCGGTGGAGTACCTGCACCTGTTCGGCTACGTCGCCTACGCCTACATGTGGGCGCGCATGGCCGCCGTGGCGCAGGGCAAGCAAGGCGAAGACCAAGCCTTCTACGGCGCCAAGCTGGCCACCGCCGAGTTTTTCTTCGCCCGCCTGCTGCCACGCAGCCTGAGCCTGGAGGCGAGCATCCGTGGCGGCAGCGCCCCGCTCTACGGCCTCGCTGCCGAGCAGTTCTGAAACCTTTGAGCGTGTTGCGCGGCGTCCCTCTGCGAGGCGCCGCGCCTTTTTATTCCCCGTAGCCCGGATGCAATCCGGGGACAGTCGGCAGGCCTCTCCCGGATTGCATCCGGCTACAATCTCCGCCGCACCACGGCCCATAACAAGAGTCCTCCCATGCGAACCCTGACCACCCTGACCGGCAACAGCCAGAAACTCGATGGCGGCGCCATGTTCGGCAACGCGCCCAAGGCGCTGTGGCAGCGCTGGATGCCGGCCGACGACCTCAATCGCATCGACCTCGGGTGCCGCGCCCTGCTGGTGCAGGAAGACGAGCGCAATATCCTGGTGGAAACCGGCATCGGCGCCTTCTTCAGCCCCGAGATGAAGCAGCGCTTCGGCGTGCAGGAAGAGCGTCACGTGCTGCTCGACGAACTGGCGAAAGTCGGTCTGAGCGACGCCGACATCGATATCGTCGTGCTCACCCACCTGCACTTCGACCATGCCGGCGGCCTGCTCGCCGCCTGGCAGGAGGGTCAGCCGGCGCGCCTGCTGTTCCCCAACGCCCGCTTCGTCAGCGGCCGCCGCCAATGGCAGCGGGCGCGCCAGCCCCATGCCCGCGACCGCGCCTCCTACATCCCCGAGCTGCTGGACCTGCTGGAAGCCAGCGGCCGCCTGCAGCTGATCGACGAAACCGAAAGCTGTGAGCTGCTCGGCCCCGACTGGCGCCTGCACTGGAGCGACGGCCACACCCCGGGCCAGCTGCTGCCGGAAGTGGCCATGCCGGGCGGGCCGGTGGTGTTTCCCGGCGACCTGATCCCCGGCGCGCCCTGGGTG
Organism: Pseudomonas sp. ABa2; assembly: GCF_056676075.1. NCBI lineage: Bacteria > Pseudomonadati > Pseudomonadota > Gammaproteobacteria > Pseudomonadales > Pseudomonadaceae > Pseudomonas > Pseudomonas sp. ABa2. Next base: position 770,140 of record NZ_CM155239.1, on the reverse strand, counting down.
CACCTGCCGATCACCATGGGTTACGACCGCTTTCCCGAAGGCCTGATCGAGGAGAAGGAAGCCCTGCTGGCCGACCTCGTCGCCCGTGGCGGGCGCCTGGTGTTCACCCATGATCCGGAGGTGGCCATGGGTCGGGTAACGCGCGACGAAAAAGGTCGCTACGGGCTCGATGAGGCGGCAAAAGCGGCACATCTGCTGGCAAGTTGAAGCCAAGCGGTCTTGACGGCCTCGGCGGGCAGCGCGAGCATGGCCGCTTCGCTCGGCCGCCCGCCGAAACCGCCGCGACCATTCGACAGCCCTGGGGAACCGCCTTATGAGCCTGGCCTCCGTTCGTGCCTTCCTCGCTGACAAAGCGCCCGACATCCACATCATCGAGCTGCCCTCCAGCACCGCCACCGTGGCCCTGGCTGCCGAAGCGCATGGCGTATCGCCGGGGCAGATCGCCAAGACCCTGGCCTTTCGCATCGCCGAACGCGACGTGCTGATCGTCGCCCGCGGCGATGCGCGCATCGACAACCGCAAGATGAAGGAATGCTTCGGCGCCAAGGCGCGCATGCTCGATGCGCAGACCGTGGTCGAACTGACCAGCCATCCGGTCGGCGGCGTCTGCCCCTTCGGCCTGGCCACGCCGCTCAGCGTCTACTGCGACCGCTCGCTGCTGGCCTTCGCCGAAGTGCTGCCGGCCGCCGGCGCCACCCACAGCGCCGTGCGCATCGCCCCCGAGCGCATGGCCGAGTTGGTCGACGCCGAGTGGATCGATGTGTGTATGGAAGTGGAAACCGAGCCCTGCCTCTGATGGCCAAGCTCAAGGTGTTCTACAACAGCGCCTGCCCGGTGTGCGACGCCGGCATCGCGGCGCAGCGCAAGCGCATGCAGGCCGGCGGCGACTGCCCGGTGGAATGGGTCGACGTGCACCGGCAGCCGCAGACCGTCGAGGAGCTGAACCAGGCTCTGGAGCCGGTGCGCGAGCGCCTGCACCTGCGCGACGAGCAGGGCCAGGTGCTGGTCGGCGTGGACGCCTTTTCCGTGCTTTTCGCACACACCCGCGGCCAGCGCTGGCTGGCCCGCCTGCTGCGCCTGCCCGGCCTGCATTGGCTGGCGCAGCGCGCCTACAACCTGTTCGCCCGCGCCCTGTATCGCTGGAACCGCTGGCGCCGGCACTGGTAGTGCGGCCCGGGCGCCCGCTTCTCGCGCCAGGTTTCTGCACACGCAACTGCAAAACGGGCCATGGCCTGCGAAGCGCCCCCGCCATGAAGGCCATTTGTCCGCCGCATGACCGACCTTCATATGCCTGAATGCGACCTTTGCGGTAGAATCCGCCCCCTCTTTCTACCGCCCAGCTGATTTTTCTCAGGGGAATGCCATGTTCAGCCGTGATTTGAACCTTGCTCGTTATGACGCCGAATTATTTGCCGCGATGGAGCAGGAAGCCCAGCGTCAGGAAGAACATATCGAGCTGATCGCCTCGGAAAACTACACCAGCCCGGCGGTGATGGAAGCCCAGGGCAGCGTGCTGACCAACAAGTACGCCGAAGGCTACCCGGGCAAGCGCTACTACGGCGGTTGCGAGTACGTCGACGTGGTCGAGCAGCTGGCCATCGACCGCGCCAAGCAGCTGTTCGGCGCCGACTACGCCAATGTCCAGCCGCACTCCGGCTCGCAGGCCAACTCGGCCGTGTACATGGCCCTGCTCAACGCCGGCGACACCGTGCTGGGCATGAGCCTGGCCCACGGCGGCCACCTGACCCACGGCGCCAGCGTCAGCTTCTCCGGCAAGATCTACAACGCCGTGCAGTACGGCATCACCGACGCCGGCCTGATCGACTACGACGAAGTCGAGCGCCTGGCGGTCGAGCACAAGCCGAAGATGATCATCGCCGGCTTCAGCGCCTACTCCCAGGTGCTGGACTTCCCGCGTTTCCGCGCCATCGCCGACAAGGTCGGCGCCTACCTGTTCGTCGACATGGCTCACGTCGCCGGTCTGGTCGCTGCCGGCCTGTACCCGAACCCGGTGCCCTTCGCCGACGTGGTCACCACCACCACCCACAAGACCCTGCGCGGCCCGCGCGGTGGCCTGATCCTGGCGCGCAAGAACGAGGAGCTGGAGAAGAAGTTCAACTCCGCGGTGTTCCCTGGCGGCCAGGGCGGCCCGCTGGAGCACGTCATCGCGGCCAAGGCCGTGTGCTTCAAGGAAGCCCTGCAGCCTGAGTTCAAGGCCTACCAGGCGCAGGTGATCAAGAACGCCCAGACCATGGCCGGCGTGTTCATCGACAACGGCTACGACGTGGTTTCCGGCGGCACCGAGAACCACCTGTTCCTGCTCTCGCTGATCAAGCAGGACATCACCGGTAAGGACGCCGACGCCGCCCTGGGCCGCGCCTTTATCACCGTGAACAAGAACAGCGTGCCGAACGATCCGCGCTCGCCCTTCGTCACCTCCGGTCTGCGCATCGGCACCCCGGCGGTGACCACCCGCGGTTTCAAGGAAGAGGAATGCCGCCAGCTGGCCGGCTGGATCTGCGAAGTGCTGGCCAACATCGGCAACGACGAAGTCGAAGGCCGCGTGCGCGAGCAGGTCAAGGCGCTGTGCGCCAAGTTCCCGGTCTACGGCAACTAAGCTTCAGCCGCGAATGAAAAAGCCCGCCAATTCGGCGGGCTTTTTTGTGGCCAACGGAATCAGGCCGGCTGTTTCACATAGCGCGCTAGCTGGGCGTCGCGGCTCATAACGTCGAGGGTCGCGGCCAGCACTTGCTCGCTGGTGACGTCGGCCTGGGAGAAGATGCTGCCGAAGTTCTGGTAGGTGACCTTGGCGAAATGCGCGCGGTCCTGCGCCTCGATGCCCAGCAGGGTGGCATAGGCGTCCAGCGCTTCGCCCTGGCCGACCGCCATGTCTTCGGCGATGGAGTCGAGCATGCCGTTCATCGCCAGCCACGAACGGCCGCCATAGCCCATCGCCACGCTGGTGTCGCAGCCGTTGGTGCCGGAGGTCATGCCGAAGGTGGCGTTGCCCGAGGTGCCGTTGGTGGTGGTGGCCAGCAGGTGCGGGGCCAGACCGCGCTGCCCTTCGAATACCATGTTGCCCCAGCCGCAGCCATTGCCGCCGGCGGCGTTGGCGAACGCCCCGGTGCTGGCCAGGCTCAGCACGCCCACAATCAAACCCCTGCTCAGCAGTCGCTTGTCCATATCTGTTGCTCCGCAATGTCTTGGTAATGGAAACCGCACAAAGAGCTTTGGCGACACTTGCCAGGCTGTCAAACTCGCCCCCGCAAATCGTGGGCCGTGCGGCAAACGGCAGCGCGCCGCCAGCAGCCTTGGCTATAGTGATGGAAATCCTCCAGGAGTACGGGCATGAGTGAATCAGCCAACGAGCGTCGGCGCTTTCAGCGCATCGCCTTCGACGCGCCCATCGCAATCGCCCAGGGCGAACGGCGCTGGACGGCGGCTCTGCACGACCTCTCGCTCAAGGGCCTGATGATCAAGAAACCGCGCGACTGGAACGGCGACCCGGACCAGCCGTTCGAGGCGCAGATCGACCTGGGCGGCGAGGCCCAGGTGAAGATGGAAGTGGTGCTGACCCGCACCCAGCAGGATCACCTAGGCTTCGTCTGCCGGCATATCGACCTGGACTCCATCAGCCACCTGCGCCGCCTGGTGGAGCTGAACCTGGGCGACGAGAGCCTGCTGGAGCGCGAGCTGGCGGCGCTGGGCGAGGACGAGACGCCATAGCGGCTCGGCTGGGTTGAGCGCAACGATTCCCATCGCGGCGGCGCCGCGCGGGGTTACGCGGCGCCAGGAATCGCTATCGACCCGGGATACATGCCCACGCCGCTGACCCGACCTACGCCCCGGATCTACTCGAACAAGGCATCCAGCGCCTGCTCCAGGCGCGTCACGGCGATGATCGCAAGGCCGCCCGGCGCTTCCTTGGGCGCGTTGCCCTTGGGCACTATGGCGCGCTTGAAGCCGTGCTTGGCCGCCTCCTTCAGCCGTTCCTGGCCGCTCGGCACCGGGCGGATCTCGCCGGACAGGCCGACCTCGCCGAACACCAGCAGATCGTGCGGCAGCGGACGGTTGCGCAGGCTGGAGATCACCGCCGCCATCAAGGCCAGGTCGGAGGCGGTTTCCAGCACCTTGACCCCGCCGACCACGTTGAGGAACACGTCCTGGTCGTAGGTGGGGATGCCGCCGTGGCGGTGCAGCACCGCCAGCAGCATGGCCAGGCGGTTCTGGTCCAGGCCCAGGGTGACCCGGCGCGGGTTGGCCATATGGCTGGTGTCGACCAGCGCCTGCACCTCCACCAGCATCGGCCGGGTGCCCTCCCAGGTGGCCATCACCACGCTGCCGGGGACCTCCTCCTGGGCGCGGGTAAGGAAGATCGCCGAGGGGTTGGTGACCTCCTTGAGGCCCTTGTCGGTCATGCCGAACACGCCCAGCTCGTTGATCGCGCCGAAGCGGTTCTTCACCGCGCGCAGCAGGCGCAGGCGGCCATCGGACTCGCCCTCGAAATACAGCACGGTGTCGACCATATGCTCGAGCACGCGCGGCCCGGCCAGGGCGCCCTCCTTGGTCACGTGGCCGACCAGGAAGATCGCCGTGCCGCTCTGCTTGGCGTAGCGCACCAAGAGCGCGGCGCTCTCGCGCACCTGGGCGACGCCGCCGGGGGCCGACTGCAGCTGCTCGGTGAAGATGGTCTGGATCGAGTCGATGACCATCACCTTGGGCTTTTCCGCCCGCGCGGTGGCGATGATGCTCTCGATGCAGGTCTCGGTCATCACCTTCAGCTGGTCCTCGGGCAGGCCGAGGCGGCGGGCGCGCATGGCCACCTGCTGCTGCGATTCCTCGCCGGTGACGTACAGCGCGGGAAAGCGCGTGGCGATGTTGCACAGGGTCTGCAGCAGGATGGTCGACTTGCCGATGCCGGGGTCGCCGCCGATCAGCACCACCGAGCCGTCCACCAGGCCGCCGCCGAGCACCCGGTCCAGCTCGCCGGAGGCGGTGGAAAAGCGCGGCACCTCCTCGACGCTGACCTCGGCCAGGGTCTTGATCTGTGCCTGCTGGCCGGCCCAGCCGGTACGCCCGCTCGGCGCCGAGACGCCTTCCAGCACGGTTTCCACCAGGGTATTCCAGGCCCCGCACTCGCCGCACTGACCGGCCCATTTGGGGAAGGTGGCGCCGCACTCGGTGCAGCCGTACATGCGCTTGGCCTTGGCCATGGGGGACAGTCCTGCCTGCTGAACAAAGGCTGGAACGATACCGAACAACTGGATAAATTTACAGACCCGCCAAGCCGCTCCCTGGAGCCCCCATGCAGATCGAACTGCTGCCCACCGCTGTCGACCAGCTTCCCCTGATCCGTAATCTCTACCAGTTCTACGCCTACGAGAGTTCGGACTGGGAGCAGGAAGAGGTCGAGAACGACGGCCGCTTCTATATCCACGAGCCGCACCTGGCGCGCTACTGGCAGGAGTCGGGCTGGAGCGCGCAGCTGATTCTCGCCGACGGTTTCATCGCCGGCTTCCTGCTGATCGAGCGCAGCGAACTGCCGGGCATCGACGCCGCGGAATTCGCCGACCTGTTCATCCTCAAGAAATACCGCCGCCAGGGCATCGGCCGCGCCTTGGTGCAGCAGCTGCTGGGCGACGGCAGCCCCTGGCTGCTGCGTTTCTACCGCCAGGACGAACTGGCGTGCGCCTTCTGGCAACAGCTGTTCAAGGAGCTGCCGCGACCGCCGCGACAGATCTGGAGCGAGGATGAAGCGGACGGCCTGCTCAGCTACCTGATCAATCCGCCCACGCACTGAGCGGCGCCGGCAGGCGCGGCGGCCGGCCGGGAGGGCGCCGCGCGCCCGGGGCCGTGTCCGGTTTCGCGGCGCCCCCTGTTCGAATGGCGTCAGCTCTTGCAGTCGTTGCCGCAGCCGCAGCACTGCCCGGCGGCGCGCTTGAGCTGGCGCGCCAGCTCGTCCTTGAGTGCCACGCGGCTGTGCTTGAGGGCGCCGAGGGCGCTATCGTCGAGCAGTTCGATGCCGTCCTCGATGCGGCAGATGCGTTTGTCCAGCGCCTCGTAGTCGTCGGCCTGACGGGCGAACTGAGCGTCCTGCCGGCGCAGGCGCTGCAGTTCGTCGCGGTGTTCGGGGAAGTCGTGGATCAGCGGGTGATGGTCGACGTGCATGCGCAAGCTCCTTGGTTGGGGGTTGCGCGCAGCCTAGACCGACCTCGGGCGCCGCTCGTTGATCCGGGTCAAGCGCCGCCTAGGTCGCGACGGCGCGCAGCAGGCTGGCGATCTCGTCCTTCAGGCCGACCCGTTGCAGCTTGAGCCCCTGCAGGGTCAGGTCATCGACGGCGACGCGGCCGTCCTCGATTTCGTAGATGCGCTTGTCCAGCTCTTCGTATTCTTCGGCCATGCGGGCGAAGCGCGCATCGTGCTGCATCAGCTGGCGCAGGGCGCCGTTGTGTTGGGGAAATTCGCGAGTCAGCGGATGATGTTCGAGCGGCATGGAAGTCCCTCCCAGGAGATGGCCTTATTAGCCTAGTCGAGCTGCGGCTCGGCGGCTCGGCCGACGGCGAATTTCGCCCTCGACGAGACGAGCGGCCGTGTTGCCCAGGGCCTCGCGCCCGTGCTGGCGAAAGGCGCCATCGGCACGCGTCGCTTATTTCGATATTGCCTTTGCAACCTGACTGCGGCCCAATCGCAGGCTATAAACACAGTTGGCAACAGCATCGGCAAAGGGAGTAAGGCATGAGCATCCTCAGCGAATTCAAGGCTTTCGCGGTCAAGGGCAATGTGGTCGACATGGCCGTCGGCATCATCATCGGCGCGGCGTTCGGCAAGATCGTCTCGTCCTTCGTCGGCGACGTGGTGATGCCGCCGCTGGGCATCCTCATCGGCGGGGTGGATTTCTCCGACCTGGCCATCGTGCTCAAGGCCGCCGAGGGCGAGGTGCCGGCGGTGACCCTGGGCTACGGCAAGTTCATCCAGACCGTCATCGACTTCACCATCGTCGCCTTCGCCATCTTCATGGGCATCAAGGTGCTCAACAAGCTCAAGCGCGAGGAAGAAGCCGCCCCCGCCGCGCCGCCGGCGCCGACCAAGGAGCAGGAGCTGCTCGGCGAGATCCGCGACCTGCTCAAGGCGCAGCAGGGCAAGGAGTGAGCCATGCGGCGAGGCGTGCCCAGCACGCCTCGCCGCATCTGGACACGAAATGTTGCAGCTTTGCCGGCCGTGCGCCGGCCATTTCCGTTAAATTGGTCGGCCATTAGCCACCTCCTCCCATTACATGACACTCCTGATAGCGTTCGCTGTCCTCTCCATCCTGGTTTCGTTCATCTGTTCCATCCTCGAAGCCGCCCTGCTTTCCCTGACGCCCAGCTATATCGCCCAGCAGAAGGTCGATCGCCCCAAGCTGTACGAGCGGCTGAAAGAGCTCAAAGACAAGATCGACCAGCCGCTGGCCGCCATCCTCACGCTGAACACCGTGGCCCATACCGTGGGCGCCACCGGCGTCGGCGCGCAGGTGACCATCGTCTTCGGCGACGGCTATCTCGGCGCCGCCTCGGCGATCATGACCCTGCTGATCCTGGTGCTCTCGGAGATCCTGCCGAAGACCATCGGCGCCCGCTACTGGCGTGCCCTGGCGCCCTTCCTGCCGAGCCTGCTGGGCGCCATGATCCTGCTGCTCAAGCCATTCATCGTTATGTCCGACCTGATCATGCGCCTGTTCGGCGGCAAGGAGCCGGAGCACGACATTCGCCAGGAGATCAAGGCGCTGACCCTGCTCGGCCGCGAACTGGGCAAGCTCGACGAAGACGAGCAGCGGGTGATCAGCAATATCCTCGACCTGCACGAGATCAAGCTGCGCGACATCATGACCCCGCGCATCGTCTGCGAATCGGCGGACCCGGACGACTCGATCGGCGCCTTCAAGGCGCGGGTCAAGCAGAGCCAGTTCTCCCGCTACCCGGTGATAGGCGCGGACGAAGCGCCACTGGGCGTGGTGTTCCGCTACGACGCCCTGGCCGCCGAGGACGACGCCGCACCGGTGACCAGCATCATGAAGCCGCTCAAGGTGGTGCCGGAAAGCATGAACGTGGAAAACCTGATGACCCAGCTGATGCAGGAACGCCAGCACATGTGCCTGGTATACGACGAGTTCGGCAGCTGGCGCGGCCTGGTGACCCTGGAAGACATCATGGAGACCATCATCGGCAAGCCGATCCTCGACGAGACCGACGATATCCCCAATATGCGCCGCTTCGCCAAGCGCCGCTGGGAGCACCGCATCAAGGCGATCCGCGAGGAGTGAACTACCAGTAGTTCTCCACCGCCACCTGGCCGGGGCGGCGGGTCAGCGCCAGGTTCAAGTTGCGCGCCCTGAGCACGGCGCGGGTGTCCTCGATCATCTGCGGGTTGCCGCAGAGCATGAGGCGCGAGTGCTCGGGCGCAAGCTTCAGGCCGGCGGCGCGTTCCAGCTCGCCGTTCTCGATCAGGCTGGTGACCCGCGCATGGAGTGCCCCGGGCACCTGCTCGCGGGTGACCACCGGCAGGTACTGCAGCTTGTGCCCCGCCCCCTCCAGCCATTCGCGCCGCGGCAGATCGGCGATCAGCTCCTGATAGGCCAGCTCGCCGCGGTCGCGGGCGCTGTACACCAGGACGATGCGCTCGAAGCGCTGCCAGACCTCCAGGTCCTGCAGGATCGACAGGAAGGGCGCCAGCCCGGTGCCGGTGCCGATCAGCCAGAGGTCGCGGCCATCGGCGAAGCGGTCGAGGGTGAGAAAGCCGGTGGCCTGCTTCTCCACCAGCAGCTCGTCGCCGGGCGCAAGGCCGCTCAGCTCGCTGGTGAACTCGCCGCCGGGCACGACGATGGAGAAGAATTCCAGATAGTCGTCGTGCGGCGCCGACACCATCGAATAGGCACGCCAGACAATGCAGCCGCTGGCCTTGCGCACGCCGAGGCGGACGAACTGTCCGGCACGGAAGCGGAACCCCGCGTCGCGGGTGCAGCGCAGGCTGAACAGACTGGGCGACCAGACACGCACCTCGGTCAGGACCTGGCGGGTGAACTTCTCTTCGCTGACGGTCATACTTCCCCCTTTGCTCAACTCCCATGCAGTCTCGCGCAAAGCGGGCGCGACAAACACCGACGGTTTCCATGCCTATTCTCGACACCCCCTTCGCCCAGCTCGATCTGCTGCGCCAGCCGCATCAGCCGAACGAACCGCTGCAGGCTTTCGACGCCGCCGACGAGTACCTGCTCAAGCACCTGCACGAGCAGGGCCTGGGCGCGAGCGACACGGTGCTGCTGCTCAACGACGGCTTCGGCGCCCTGGCCTGCTCGCTGGCCGGGCAGTGCCGGCTGACCAGCAGCGGCGACTCGCACCTGGGCCGTATCGCCCTGGACAACAACCTGGCGCGCAACGGCCTGGCCAGCGACGCCGTGACCTTCGTGCCGGCCAGCGACACGCCGCAGGGGCCGTTCGACTGGGTGCTGATCCGCGTGCCCAAGACCCTGGCCCTGCTGGAGGAACAGCTGATCCGCCTGCACGGCCAGCTCGCCCCCGGCGCACGGGTGGTGGCCGGCGCCATGGTCAAGCACCTGCCGCGCGCCGCCGGCGATCTGCTGGAACGATACATCGGCCCGGTACAGGCCTCGCTGGCACTGAAGAAGGCTCGCCTGCTGACCGCCACACCGGAGACCAAGGCAGCGCCCGCATCGCCCTACCCGACGCGTTACCGATTGGACAACCCGGCCATCGAGCTGCTCAACCATGCCAATCTGTTCTGCCGCGAGGGCCTGGACATCGGCACCCGCGCCTTCCTGCCGCACCTGCCGCGCCACCTCGGGCGCCTGCGCGTGGCGGATCTGGGCTGCGGCAACGGCGTGCTCGGCATCGCCTACGCCCTCGGCAGCCCGCAGGCGCAGCTGACGCTGGTGGACGAGTCGTACATGGCGGTGCAGTCGGCGCGGGACAACTGGCGGGCGGCCCTGGGCGAGCGGCCGGTGGAGATCCGCGCCGGCGACGGCCTGGCCGAGCAGCCGGCCGATTCGCTGGACCTGGTGCTGTGCAACCCACCCTTCCACCAGCAGCAGGTGGTCGGCGATTTTCTCGCCTGGCGCATGTTCCAGCAGGCCCGCGCCGCGCTGGTCAAAGGCGGCGAGCTGTGGATAGTCGGCAACCGCCACCTGGGCTACCACGCCAAGCTGGGACGGCTGTTCCGCGGCGTCGAACAGGTGGCGGCGACGCCCAAGTTCGTGGTGCTCAAGGCGGTGAAATAGGCGCCACGCTTACCAGCGCCCATAGGCCAGCGGATAGAGCAGCAAGCCCAGCGCCTCGTTGAGCAACTGGCCGCTCTGCCACACCGCCTTGGCCTCCGGCAGCCAGCCGCCTAGCGGCCTGGCGCTGCCGCCGCCGAGAAAGCCCATGGGAGCCGCGATCACCTCGAAGCCGGCCTGCTCGAAACACCAGCGCGCCCGCGGCATGTGCCAGGCCTGGGTCACCAGCACCACCCGGCGCACGCCCTGCGGCTGCAGCAGTTCGGCGCTGAAGCGGGCGTTCTCCCAGGTGGTGCGGCTGCGCTGCTCCAGCCAGCGCACCGGCTGGCCGTAGTCGCTGGCCAGGGTCTCGGCCATCAGCGCCGCCTCGCTGGGCGGCTGACCGTAGTGCAGGCCGCCGCTGGTCGCCAGCGGCAAACCCGAGGCCCGTGCCAGGCGTGCGGCGTAGCGCAGCCGCTCGAGCGCCAGGGTGCCGGGCTGGTCGCCGCCGCCCCAGGCCGGATCGTTCTGCTCGCGCCCGGCGCCGAGAATCACGATGGCATCGGCGCGCTGCGCCAGCGCCGGCCACTGCACCGCGCTCAGCGCCGGTTCGCGCTCCAGCTGACGCGCGCTCCACTCCACCACGAGCGGCAGGCTCATCAGCCACAGGCCGCCGCAGCCGAGGACGAAGCAGGCGCCAGCCAGCCGCGGAAAGCGCCGGCGCAACCACCAGGCGAGCACGATGAGCAGCACCAGCACGCCGGGCGGCATCAGCAGTTGTTTGAGGATGTAACGAATCGGCATGGGCACCTCCAGGGTGCCCAAGCCTAGCGAGGATTGCCGCTGCGAAACAGCTTCGAGCCACAGGACTGACAGGCCTGGGCATCCTGACCGCGCTGCCAGCTCACCGGCGTGCCGCACAGCGCGCAACACAGCGCCTGACGCCGCTTGAGCAGTGGCTTGGCCTTGGCCACCGGGCGAACGCCGGCGGCCTTGCCGACTCGCAGCGGCTGACGCTGGATCAGCGCCAGTTCCTCGGCGGCGGCATGCCAGCCGCGCAGCCAGTGCAGGTCGCGATTGAGGTAGGCGCGGATCAGTTCCAGCTCGGCAGGGCTCAGGCCGTCCAGCTCCAGCTCGCGCATCGGCTCGGCGTGCAAGCGACTGGCGGTCTCGGCTTCCTCGAGCGCCAGGGCAAGGCGTTGCAATAGCCGCTCGTACAGGCCGCCGCCCCGCTCCACTTGCCGCAGTTCACCCATCCAACACCTCGCGAGGCCCGACACCCGCGGCCCATAAGCAAAGCTTAGCGAAGGCCCCGCAAGCAGCCGGACGCCGCGACAAACGGCGCGCGCCGTGCAATCTGGGTTTCCCTCGGCAGACGGCGCTCATGTATGCTACGGCGCTTTCCGTAAGAGCCTGTTTACGATCTTCTGGATTAGAGCCAGACAAGGCGGAAGTGGCCGAGAAAGCGCAGTTTACGAGTGGTAAATGAGCATTCGAGGGCGCTTCCAACGCCCTATGGCCGACAGCCAGAAGATCGTAGGCAGCCTCTAAAGCCCCTTTGCCAGCGCCAGAGCCATGCACGAACAGTACTCGCCCCGTGAAATCGAAGCCGCCGCGCAGTCCCATTGGGACGCGCAGAAATCCTTTGTCGTGAGCGAACAGCCGGGCAAGGACACCTTCTACTGCCTGTCGATGTTCCCCTACCCCAGCGGCAAGCTGCACATGGGCCACGTGCGCAACTACACCATCGGCGACGTGATCGCCCGCTACCAGCGTATGCAGGGCAAGAACGTGCTGCAGCCGATGGGCTGGGACGCCTTCGGCATGCCGGCGGAAAACGCCGCGATGAAGAACCAGGTGGCGCCGGCGAAGTGGACCTACGAGAACATCGAGTACATGAAGTCCCAGCTGAAATCGCTGGGCCTGGCCATCGACTGGACCCGCGAAGTCACCACCTGCAAGCCGGATTACTACCGCTGGGAGCAGTGGCTGTTCACCCGCCTGTTCGAGAAGGGCGTGATCTACCGCAAGAACGGCACGGTGAACTGGGACCCGGTGGACCAGACCGTACTGGCCAACGAGCAGGTGATCGACGGCCGCGGCTGGCGCTCGGGTGCGCTGATCGAGAAGCGCGAAATCCCGATGTACTACTTCAAGATCACCGCTTACGCCGATGAGCTGCTGAGCAGCCTGGACGAGCTGGATGGCTGGCCCGAGCAGGTCAAGACCATGCAGCGCAACTGGATCGGCAAGAGTTTCGGTGCCGACATCGTGTTCGACTACGACGTCGCCAGCATCGGCAGCGAGGGTCAGCTGAAGGTCTATTCGACCCGTCCGGACACCCTGATGGGCGCCACCTACGTCGCCGTGGCCGCCGAGCACCCGCTGGCGCAGCGCGCCGCTGCGGGCAACCCAGCGATTGCCGCCTTTATCGCCGAGTGCAAGGCCGGCTCCGTGGCCGAGGCCGACATGGCCACCATGGAGAAGAAGGGCCTGGCCACCGGCCAGTTCGTCATCCATCCGCTCACCCAGCAAAAGCTGCCGGTGTTCGTCGCCAACTACGTGCTGTGGGGCTACGGCGAAGGCGCGGTGATGGCCGTGCCGGCGCACGACGAGCGCGACTTCGAGTTCGCCCACAAGTACGACCTGCCGATCCAGCAGGTCTACGCCGCCGCGGACAAGGACTACGACAGCGCCGAGTGGCAGGCCTGGTACACCGACAAGGACGGCCTGACCACCGTCAACTCCGGCAAGTACGACGGCAAGGACTTCACCGCCGCCTTCGACGCCATAGTCGCCGACCTGGAAGCGACCGGCCACGGCGCGCGCAAGACCCAGTTCCGCCTGCGTGACTGGGGCATCAGCCGCCAGCGTTACTGGGGCTGCCCGATCCCGATCATCCACTGCGACGCCTGCGGCGACGTGCCGGTGCCGGAAGACCAGCTGCCGGTGGTGCTGCCCGAAGACGTGGTGCCGGACGGCGCCGGTTCGCCGCTGGCCAAGATGCCCGAGTTCTACCAGTGCAGCTGCCCGAAATGCGGCGCGCCGGCCAAACGCGAAACCGACACCATGGACACCTTCGTGGAAAGCTCCTGGTACTACGCGCGCTACGCCTCGCCGAGCTACACCCAGGGCATGGTCGACCCGGCCGCGGCCAACCACTGGCTGCCGGTGGATCAATATATCGGCGGCATCGAGCACGCCATCCTGCACCTGCTCTATGCGCGCTTCTTCCACAAGCTGATGCGCGACGAAGGCCTGGTGTCGTCCAACGAACCGTTCAAGAACCTGCTGACCCAGGGCATGGTGGTCGCCGAGACCTACTACCGCACCCTGGAAACCGGCGGCAAGGACTGGTTCAACCCGGCCGACGTGGAAGTCGAGCGTGACGCCAAGGCCAAGGTCATAGGTGCCCGCCTCAAGTCCGACGGTTTGCCGGTGGAAATCGGCGGCACCGAGAAGATGTCCAAGTCGAAGAACAACGGCGTCGACCCGCAGGCGATGATCGACGCCTACGGCGCCGACACCTGCCGCCTGTTCATGATGTTCGCCTCGCCGCCCGACATGAGCTGCGAATGGTCCGACTCCGGCATCGAGGGCGCCAACCGCTTCCTGCGCCGCGTCTGGCGCCTGGCTCACAGCCATGTCGCTGCCGGCCTGCCGGGCCAGCTGGATATCGCGACGCTGAGCGACGAGCAGAAGGCCGTGCGCCGCGCCATCCACCTGGCGATCAAGCAGGCCAGCAACGATATCGGCCAGCACCACAAGTTCAACACCGCCGTCGCCCAGGTGATGACCCTGATGAACGTGCTGGAAAAGGCCGCCACCGCGAGCGAACAGGATCGCGCGCTGCTGCACGAAGGTCTGGAGACCGTCGTCCTGCTGCTGGCACCGATCACCCCGCACATCAGCCACGAGCTGTGGCAGCGCCTGGGTCATGCCAACGCGGTGATCGACGCGCAGTGGCCGCAGTTCGATGAGTCCGCCCTGGTGCAGGACAGCCTGACCCTGGTGGTGCAGGTCAACGGCAAGCTGCGCGGCGAGATCATCGTTGCGGCCGACGCCAGCCGCGAGGAAGTCGAGGCCGCCGCCCGCAGCAACGACAACGTCCTGCGTTTCACCGAAGGCCTGGCGATTCGCAAGGTCATAGTCGTGCCGGGCAAGCTGGTCAACATAGTCGCCAACTGATTAAGCTCGGCGCCATTGCCGCACGGCGCCGGGAACCGCCAAGGGGATTTGATAATGATGAAACGGAATCTGCTGATCGTCGGCCTGGCCGCCCTGCTCAGCGCGTGCGGCTTCCAGCTGCGTGGCACCGGCGACGTACAGTTCGCCCTCAAGGAACTCAACGTCACCGCGCGCAACGCCTACGGCGAAACCGTGCAGCAACTGCGCGACGTACTCGAGAGCAACGACGTCAAGGTCTACGCCGGCGCGCCCTACACCCTGGTGCTGAGCAACGAGAGCGAAAACCGCCGCAGCGCCAGCTACACCAGCGGCGCCCGTACCGCCGAGTACGAACTGGTCATGGCCCTGGAGTACCAGATCCGCGGCGCGCAGAACCTGCTGCTGACCAGCAACCGCGTCGAGGTGCAGAACTACTACCAGCAGGACGACAACAACCTGACCGGTTCGGACCAGGAGGCCGCCCAGCTGCGCAACGAACTGCGTCGCGAGCTGATCCAGCAACTGGCGCAGAACCTGCAGCAGATCACCCCGGCCCAGCTCGATCAGCTGCAGCAGACCGCCGAGGCGCGCGCCAAGGCCGAGGCCGAAGCGCTGGAAGCCGCGCGCCGGGCACGCGAGGCCGAGGTCGCCCCGCAGCAGTCGCCGATCGAACTGCCGATCCAGTAAGGCCCCCGGGCCGCCGCCGCGGCCCGACGCCCTCCCCGCCTCCGATGACATCACCGCGATGAAGCTTGCCCCCGCGCAACTCGGCAAACACCTGCAAGGTTCGCTCGCGCCCGTCTACGCGGTCAGCGGCGACGAGCCGCTGCTGTGCCAGGAGGCCGCCGACGCCATCCGCAACGCCTGCCGCCAGCAGGGCTTCGCCGAACGTCAGGTGTTCAACGCCGAAGCCAACTTCGACTGGGGCAACCTGCTGCAGGCCGGCGCCAGCCTGTCGCTGTTCGCCGAAAAGCGCCTGCTGGAACTGCGCCTGCCGTCCGGCAAGCCTGGCGACAAGGGCACGGCCGCCCTGCTCGAATACCTCGCCCGGCCGCCGGAAGACACCGTGCTGCTGCTGACCCTGCCCAAGCTCGACGGCAGCACACAGAAGTCCAAGTGGGCCAAGGCGCTGATCGACGGCCAGGTGAGCCAGTTCGTGCAGATCTGGCCGGTGGACGCCAACCAGCTGCCGCAATGGATTCGCCAGCGCCTGGCCCAGGCGGGCCTCAGCGCCAGCGCCGATGCGGTGGAGATGATCGCCGCCCGGGTGGAAGGCAACCTGCTGGCCGCCGCCCAGGAAGTGGAGAAACTCAAGCTGCTCGCCGAAGGCAATCAGGTCGACGCCGAGACGGTGCAGGCGGCGGTGGCCGATAGCGCCCGTTTCGACGTCTTCGGCCTGATCGACTGCGCCCTGGCCGGCGATGCGGCGCACGCCCTGCGCATGCTCGAAGGGCTGCGCGGCGAAGGCGTGGAAACCCCGGTGATCCTCTGGGCGCTGGCGCGCGAGATTCGCCTGCTGGCCGGCATCGCCCACCAGCAGAGCCAGGGTATCCCGCTCGACAAAGCCTTCGCCAGCGCCCGCCCGCCGGTGTGGGACAAGCGCCGCCCGCTGGTTTCCAAGGCACTGCAGCGGCACAGCAGCAAACGCTGGGGCCAGTTGCTGCAGCAGGCCCAGCAGATCGATGCGCAGATCAAGGGCCAGGCCGCCGGCGACCCGTGGAGCAACCTGGCACTGCTGACCCTGCAACTGGCCGGCCAGCGCCTGCGCCTGTAATTCCTGCTGGCCTGCTTCCTTGTAGGGTGGGTTTCAGCCCACGCCGACCACCGTTGGTGGGCTAAAGCCCACCCTACGAGCTGCAACTGGCTGGCCAGCGCCTGCGTATCGACTAGCACCCTGCCTGGACATTTTCTGTACAGCGGCGCATAGTCCGCCACGCCTGCATCCACGCAGGTCTGCAGAGGAACCCGCATGAGCAAGAAAGCCGCAAAGCGGCCCAACCAGGCCAAATCCATCGTCGCCCAGCCCCTGTTCCGTTCCCGCCAGGAACGACCGCAGAAAGGCAAAGGCAGCTACCGCCGCGAAGCCTCCCAGCACAACTGGGAGGCTTCTTGCTTTATGGGCCGGGAAAATGCGTCGATGGCCCTGTTCGCGGCGTCGGCATGCTAAGGTAGCCACCTGCAAAACGCTTCGAGATAGACATGTCGCCCCATTTCCCGCGCCGTGCTCTGGCCACGGCCATGCACCTGCTGCCCCTGCTCCTGCTGACCGCCTGTGCCCAGGCACCGGCCGAGAACCTGCCCACCACGAGCAACGCCAGCGCCATGCTCGCCCCGATCCCGGCCGAGCCGATCGCGCAGCCCGCGCCGAGCTTCGCCGAATGGCGCCAGGCCCTGCGCGACGAAGCGCTGGCCGCCGGCATCGACGCCGCCCTGTTCGACCGCGTATTCGCCGCCATCAGCCCCGACCCGGCCGTGCTCAAGGCCGACAGCAGCCAGCCGGAATTCACCCGCCCGGTGTGGGAATACCTCGACGGCGCGGTGTCCGCCAGCCGCATCGGCCGCGGCCGCGTGCTGCTGGCCCAGCACAACGCCGTGCTGCAACGCATCGAGCGGCAATATGGCGTCGAGGCCCAGGTGCTGGTGGCGATCTGGGGCCTGGAGAGCAACTTCGGCAGCAATATCGGCAGCCACAGCGTGATCCGCTCCCTCGCCACCCTGGCCTTCGAGGGACGCCGCCAGGGCTTCTGGCGCAGCCAGCTGCTGGCCGCCCTGCAGATCCTGCAGCACGGCGACATCGCCGGCGAGCGCATGATCGGCTCCTGGGCCGGCGCGATGGGCCAGACCCAGTTCATGCCGACCACCTACAACCAGCACGCGGTGGACTTCGACGGCGACGGCAAGCGCGACCTGTGGAACTCCTCGAGCGACGCCCTGGCCTCCGCCGCCCACTACCTGCAGGCCTCGGGCTGGCAGCGTGGCCAGCCCTGGGGCTTCGAGGTGCGCCTGCCGGCTGGCTTCGACTACGCCCTGGCCGACCCGGAGCAGCGCCGCAGCCTGGCCGAATGGGCCGAGCTCGGCGTCCGCCCGATCGCCCCGACCGGCGCCGCCGCCAGCGCCCGCGCCAACCTGCTGCTGCCCGCCGGCCATCGCGGCCCGGCCTTCCTGCTGCTGGACAACTTCCGCAGCATCCTCAAGTACAACAATTCCACCTCCTACGCCCTGGCCATCGGCCTGCTCGCCGACAACCTGCTGCGCCCCACCGAAGTCCAGGGCAGCTGGCCGCGCGGCGAACGCCAGCTGGGCCGCAGCGAGCGCATCGAGCTGCAGGAACTGCTGGCGATGAACGGTTTCGACCCGGGCCCGGCCGACGGCATCATCGGCGCCAATACGCGCAAGGCGATCCGCGCCCTGCAGCTGCAGCTGAACTGGCCGGCGGACGGCTACCCCAACGAGGAACTGCTCAAGCAGTTGCGCGGGCGCTAGGCGGATTCGTCCAGGAGCCTTCCCGAGCCGCCCATCGGCGCCGGCAGGTCCCTGAACTTGGGCAGGCCGTCGGCGATGGCCAGTACCCGTTCCTGATAGTGCACATGGACGCTGGGCCGAAACTCCAGACTCGGCAACAGTGCGGCGTAGACGTCAACCAGGCCGGCCTGCGGATGCTCGGTGAACAGGTGGCCACCACAACGGGTACACCAGTGCCGCCGGCTGCCGGGAGTGCCGGCATAGCAGCCCAGGTGTTCCGCGCCCCGCAGCAGCTCGAAGTCCTGCGGCCGCCACAGGCTGAAGGCATTGACCGGGCCGGCCGACCAGTGTCGACAGGATTCGCAGTGACAGAAACCCATGGCTTGCGGCTCACCGCGGACACGCACCTCGACGGCGCCACAGAAGCAGCGCCCTACATGTGCCAGCTTCTCGTTCATCACTCGCACCTCCTCAGCAATCATCGACGAAGCGCAGCGCCTGCGCCGGGTTTCTATGCACTTTCAGGTCGAAGATATCGGGCCGGCCGTAGTGACCGCTCACGTCCAGGGTGCGCCGCGCCGGGGCAACCCGGGCGGCGTCGATATCGGCATAGAGGATGCCTTCCTCGCGATGCATCGGCCCTGCCACCACCTTGCCGCCTGGATCCACAACTACCGAGTCGCCATCGTTGATCCACTCTTCGGGGTCCGCGAACAGCTGCTCACGCCCCGGGAAATCTGCCGGAATATCGCGGCCACGCAACAACGAACCGCTGCCCAGCACCCAGCAACGCCCTTCCAGGGCGATGTGGCGCATGCTGCACAGCCAGCCCTCGCCACTGTCGTAGGTAGGCGCCAGATAAACCTCCACACCCTGGGCGTAGAGCGCGTAACGCGCCAGGGGCATATAGTTTTCCCAGCAGATCAGGCAGCCCACTCTCCCCACCGGGGTGTCCACTACCCGTAACCCGGAAGCGTCGCCGAGCCCGTGCACCATGCGCTCCGGATTGGTCGGCATGAGCTTTCGGTGGTGGTTCTTCAGCTCACCGTCGGTGCCGATCAGCGCCACGCTGTTGTACAGCGTGCCACCGCCCAGGCGTCGCTCACACTCATGGAAACCGCACACCAGGCTGACTCGCCGCTCGCGTGCCACCTGACACAGGGGCTGTAGGTCACCGGCGCCGAGGTCGATCGCATTGGCCTGCAAGCGGGCATGCAACTGGCTGCTCAACGCGCCATCGCGCCCCGGTGCCAGGCGCCATATCCACGAGGGATAGCCGGGGATGTAGAGTTCCGGCAGCACCACCAGCTCGGCGCCGGTGGCTGCGGCTTCCTCTACCGACTGCCGCGCACGCTCCAGACTCGCCTCGCGGTCGAGCAGCACCGGTGGGCGTTGGATGATTGCGATTCTGCTCATGACCTGATCCTCGTTCGGACTGGAGGTCCCAGCCTGAGACTGGCGAAATGCCCCGGCTAGTCCAGAATCTGAAGTGTTGGCGAGCGGAGGTGGGCGAGGTGGAAGACAGCTATGGCCAGTTCTGCACCGTGGCCCGCGGCGCCGAGGCTCTCTGCGAACGCTGGACGCCCCTGGTGATACGCGAGCTGCTGTGTGGCAGCAAGCGTTTCAACGAACTGCATCGCGGCGTGCCACGCATGTCGACCAGCCTGCTCGCCCAGCGTCTGCGCCACCTGGAAGAAATCGGCGTGATTCGCCGCGAAGCGGCGGGCAAGGTCTGGAAATATCACCTGACCGAGGCGGGCGAAGAGCTGCGCCCGGTGATCACGGCACTCGGCCAGTGGGGCGCACGCTGGATCGGCAGCCGCTTGCGCGACGACGAGCTGGATGCCGGACTGCTGATGTGGGATATCCGCCGCTTCGTCCACCTGGAGCTGTTCCCGGCGCAACCGGTGATCATCCAGTTTGACCTGCACGATGCGCGTCCAGGGGAGCGCCACTGGTGGCTGGTGGTGGAAGCCGGAATCGCCGACCTGTGTCGCGACGATCCCGGCCAGGTACCAACCCTGCTGATGAGGAGCAGCGTGCGTACACTGACCGAGATATGGACCGGCGATCGCGACGCGCAGGATGCCCTGCATAACGACGACGTGCAGGTGGCGGGCCAGGCCCTTTTCGCCAGACAGCTCTGGGCCTGGCTGGGCACCAGCGCCTTCGCGCCGCTACGCCGGGCACATCGCGGCTCGACGAGCTGACCCCGCGCAACCTCTGCTCACCGCGACCTGAATGCCCCACAGCGCCTGTCTGGCGCAGAGCGGTCGACTTCCGGCAGGACGTCCGCCGCCCCCTTCTGTGATAAACTGCCGGCCGGCCGCAAGCCCCTCGGGGCCTCTACCGGAGTCCAGATTTCCGATGTCAGACACATCCTCGCCCAAACCCGTTGCCAGCGGCGACAAATTCCGCACCGCTCAGGGCATCACCGCGATCAAGGATGGCCAGAAGCGCCGCGCCTCGGCCGAGCCCCAGGTGTTCGAGCCCAAGCCCAAGTGGCTGCGGGTCAAGGCGCCCGGCGGCAGCCGCTTCGAGGCGGTCAAGCGCAACGTCGGCGAGCACCGACTGAGCACCGTGTGCCAGGAATCGCACTGCCCGAACATGGGCGAGTGCTGGTCCAACGGTACCGCCACCATCATGCTGATGGGCTCGGTATGCACCCGCGCCTGCCGCTTCTGCGCGGTGGATACCGGCAACCCGAACGGCTGGCTGGACCTGGAAGAGCCGCAGAACACCGCCAAGTCGGTGGAGCTGATGGCGCTGCGCTATATCGTGCTGACCTCGGTAGACCGCGACGACCTCGACGACGGCGGCGCCAGCCACTACGCCGCCTGCGTTCGGGCGATCAAGGACAACACCCCGCAGGTGGTGGTGGAAGCCCTGACCCCCGACTTCGACGGCGACCTGTCGGCCATCGAGAAGGTGGTGGACTCGGGCCTCGAGGTATTCGCGCAGAACGTCGAGACGGTCAAGCGCCTGACCCACGTGGTGCGCGACCCGCGCGCCGGCTACGAGAAGACCCTGGGCGTGCTGGCCCACGCCAAGCGCCACCGTCCGGACGTGCTGACCAAGACCAGCCTGATGCTCGGCCTGGGCGAGAGCGACGAAGAAGTCATCCAGACCATGGACGACCTGCGCGCCATCGGCGTGGACATCCTCACCCTCGGCCAGTACCTGCAGCCGACGCGCAACCACCTGAAGGTGCAGCGCTGGGTCAGCCCCGAGGAATTCAATCGGTTCCGCGATATCGGCCTGGCGAAAGGCTTCATGGAAGTCGCCGCCGGCCCGCTGGTTCGCTCCAGCTACCGCGCCGACCGGGTATTCGAGAAGAACAACCTGGGCCTGGCCGCGCCGGTACCGGTGCCAGGCCAGGAAGTCGACGCCAGCCTGATTCCGGCGCTGAATCTGAACTGAGCCAGCTCTTCACGACAAACGAAAAAGGGACGCCTCGGCGTCCCTTTTTCGTTGCTCAGAGCAGGGTGCGCCGTACGCACCACTGGCTCGAGGCCGGATCTTCGGTGAACGCGCGACCTAGGAATATCCCAATCTATGGCGCAGCGCCTGCTCCAGGCGCTGCGCCACCTCGTCGAGCGCGGGCGGCGCGGCGAGCAGGTCGCGCATCTGCACCATCTTCAGCCCGGCGTAACCGCAGGGGTTGATGCGCAGGAAGGGCGTCATGTCCATGTCGACGTTCAGCGCCAGACCGTGGAATGAGCAGCCGCGGCTGACCCGCAGGCCCAGCGAGGCGATCTTGTCGCCGGCCACGTACACACCCGGCGCGTCGGCCTTGGGCGCCGCCGCGATGCCGTAGCCGGCCAGCACGTCCACCAGGCCCTGCTCCATGGCGGTGACCAGCTCGCGCACGCCCAGCTCCAGGCGGCGCAGATCCAGCATCAGGTAGGCCACCAGCTGGCCGGGGCCGTGGTAGGTGACCTGGCCGCCGCGCTCGACCTGGATCACCGGGATGTCGCCCGGCGCCAGCAGGTGCTCGGCCTTGCCGGCCTGGCCCTGGGTGAACACCTTGGGGTGCTGCAGCAACCAGATCTCATCCGGCGTCTGCGCATCGCGCTCGCTGGTCAGTCGACGCATGGCCTCCAGGGTCGGTTGATAGTCCACCAGCCCCAGACGACGAACGACGAGCTCGGGCACTAGAGCACCATATGCACGCGGCCGGTGGCGCGCAGGTCGAGGTGGATGGCCTGCAGCTGCTCGACGCTGGTGGCGGTGATCAGCACCTGCACCGAGAGGAAGTTGCCGTTGCGGCTGTCGCGCATCACCAGGGTGGAGGCATCCAGATCCGGCGCATGACGCTGGATCACTTCGATCACCAGATCGGAGAAGCCCTCGCCGGCGGTGCCGATCACCTTGATCGGGTAACGCTCGCAGGGGAATTCGATTTTCGGGGCTTGAACGTCGCTATCGGTCATGGCTTGTGCCCGTCCAGGAAAAGGGCCGCGCCGGGCTGACGCGGCCGGGCGCTATCAGTTGAACAGGCCGAAGAAGAACAGGCGGATGCTGTCCCACAGGCGGCGCAGCAGGCCACCTTCCTCGACGGCTTCCAGGGCCACCAGATCGGCGCTGTGCACCACCTGCTCACCCAGTTTGACCTCGACCTTGCCGATCACGTCGCCCTGCTGGATGGGGGCGATCAGCTGCGGGTTGAGGGTCATGCCGGCCTGCAGTTTTTCCAGCTGGCCCTTGGGCAGGGTCAGGGTCAGGTCCTCGGCCAGACCGGCCTTGACCTGGCGGCTGGCGCCCTTCCACACGTCGGCCTGGGCCAATTCGGCGCCCTTCTGGTAGAAGGTGCGGGTCTCGAAGAAGCGGAAGCCGTAGGTCAGCAGTTTCTGCACCTCGGCGGCGCGAGCCTGCTCGCTGACGGTGCCGAACACCGCGGCGATCAGGCGCTGGCCGTCGCGCACGGCGGAGGCGACCAGGCAGTAGCCGGCTTCTTCGGTGTGGCCGGTCTTCAGGCCGTCGACGGTCTTGTCGCGCCACAGCAGCAGGTTGCGGTTGGGCTGCTTGATGCCATTCCAGAGGAATTCCTTCTGCGCGTAGATGGCGTAGTGGGCCTGGTCCTCGAAGATGATGGCGCGGGCCAGCTTGGCCATGTCGTGGGCCGAGGAGTAGTGCTCCGGATCCGGCCAGCCGGTGGAGTTCATGAAGTGGCTGTTGGTCAGGCCGAGACGCTGGCCATGGCTGTTCATCATGTCGGCGAAGGCCTCTTCGCTGCCGGCGATATGCTCGGCGATGGCCACGCTGGCGTCGTTGCCGGACTGGATGATGATGCCGTGCAGCAGGTCGTCGACCGAGACTTCCTTGCCCACCTCGATGAACATCTTCGAGCCACCCATGCGCCAGGCCTTCTCGCTGATGCGCACCAGGTCGCTTTCCTTGATCTGGCCGCGATTGATCTCCAGGGTGGCGATATAGGCGGTCATCAGCTTGGTCAGGCTGGCCGGCGGCAGGCGCTGATCGCCATTGTTCTCCACCAGCACGTTGCCGCTGGCGGCGTCCATCAGCACATAGGAGGTCGCCGCCAGTTGCGGCGGCGCCGGGATCACCTGCTGCTGGCTGGCCCAGGCGAGCGGCGCGGCCAGTAGGGTCAGGAACAGGGAAGCACGTTGCGCGAAGCTGGTGATATTCATCCGTCTCTCGAAAGTCGTTGCATGGGTGTTGAATGGCCCCGCAGGGCCTGCGCTCGATCCGCCGCAAGCGGCGGACCTGGGGTTAGTCCGGCAAATGCCGGTTAAGTGCCATCAATCGGCACGCACCAGGGTCGGCTGACCCAGGTTGGCCAGGCGCACGCTGCTCTGCAGCTGCTCAGCCTCGCCCTGGCTGCCGATCGGGCCCAGGCGTACGCGATGGAGAATCTGCTGGTCGCGCACCACTGAGCTGATGAACACCGGGGCACTCACCGTCTGGCTCAGCTTGGCCTTGAGCAGCTCCGCAGCGTCCGGATTGGCGAAGGCTGCCACCTGGAGATACAGGCCAGAGGCTGCGAGTGAATCGTTTTTTTTTGCGTCGATCTGCACCGGCAGCACGGCCGCGGCGTGCTGCGCCGGCGGCGGCGAATACTGCTCGAGCACCTGCGGCAGCGGCTGGGCCACGGGCTGCGCCACGGCGGCCTTGGCCGGCTGGCTGCCCGCCAGCACCAGCGGTACCGGACGGCCCTGCTGCGCCCACCACTCGTGCGGGTCGATGCCCTCGACCTTGACCCGCGCGGTGCCCTTCTCGGCATAGCCGAGCTTCTTCGCCGCGGCGAAGGACAGGTCGATGATGCGGTCGGAGTAGAACGGCCCGCGGTCGTTGACCCGCAGGATCACCGTCTTGCCGTTCTCCAGGTTGGTCACCCGCACGTAGCTCGGCAGCGGCAGGGTCTTGTGCGCCGCGGTCATACCATACAGGTCGTAGGTCTCGCCGTTGGCGGTGGCCTGGCCGTGGAACTTGGTGCCGTACCAGGAGGCCGGGCCCACCGCCTGGTAGCGACGGGCGTCCTGGATCGGGTAGTACTGCTGGCCGAACACCACATAGGGGCTGGCCTTGACCGGCCCGTAGTGCGGCATGGGGATGGCGTCGGGAATCCGCGACACGTCGACGTCCCACCAGGGCGCGCCGTCCTTGTGCGGGCGGTTGAAGTCGCCCGGTCCGGAAATCCCCGCCGGCGCGCTGGGCGTCGCCACGGTTTGCGGCGCCCGCTTCGACGAACAGCTCGCCAGCAGCAGCGCGGCGGCCACGCAGACGGCCAGCGGCAGCAGTTTGCAGCTGTTCATCGCTGCCCCCGCGCGTCGACCAAGAGTTCGGCAAGCTGGTTGACCGCCATGGCGTACATCACGCTGCGGTTGTAACGGGTGATGGTGTAGAAGTTGGGCAGGCCGAACCAGTATTCGTCGCCCTCGGCGCCTTCCAGGCGGAACGCGGTCACCGGCAAGTCGTCGGCCAGCGGAGCCTGCGCCTGCCAGCCCAGTGCGCGCAGCTCGGCGACCGTCTTCACCGGGTCCAGGCCCTGGGTCAGACCCTCGTCGACGCGCGCGCCGCTGACCTGGACGCGACTGGCCACCTGGCCGCCGGCCTGCCAGCCGTGGCGCTTGAAGTAGCTGGCGACGCTGCCGATGGCATCGGTGGGGTTGCTCCAGATATTGATATGGCCGTCGCCATCGAAATCCACCGCGTAGGCGCGGAAGCTGCTCGGCATGAACTGCGGCAGGCCCATGGCGCCGGCGTAGGAGCCCTTGAGGCTGATCGGGTCGACCTGCTCCTCGCGGGTCAGCATGAGGAATTCGCGCAGCTCCTTGCGGAAGAAGGGCGCGCGCGGCGGGTAGTCGAAGGCCAGGGTGGACAGCGCGTCCATCACCCGCCAGCTGCCGGTGTTGCCGCCGTAGAAGGTCTCCACGCCGATGATGGCGACGATGAACTGCGCCGGCACGCCGTACTCGGCCTCGGCCTTGTCCAGCGCGGCCTGGTGCTGGCGCCAGAAGTCGACGCCCTGGGCGATGCGCTTGTCGGTGATAAAGATCGGCCGGTAGTCCTTCCACGGCTTGACCTTCTCCGCCGGGCGCGAGATGGCGTCGAGAATCGCCTGCTTGCGCTCCACCTCGGCGAACAGAGCGAGCAGTTGCTCGCTGGCGAAACCGTAGTCGCGGGTCATTTCCTCGACGAACTCGGCCACCTGCGGCGAGCCGTCGTAGTCGGCGGCCAGTGCCTGGGCGCCGGATACCCCCGCCAGGCCCATCCCCAAAAGCGTTCGAGCTGCCCAGCCGCGCAGTAGATGCATTGAATTCATTACCCCAATCAAACCTGTGCGATCCACTTTCTATGGGTGTGGATTGCCATCAAGACCCCAAAACCTGACAGTAGCGTCACCAGATGGGTTCCGCCGTAACTAATGAACGGCAGCGGCACCCCCACCACCGGCAACAGGCCGCTGACCATGCCGATGTTGACGAACACATAGACGAAGAAGGTCATGGTCAGCGCGCCCGCCAGCAGCTTGCCGAACAGCGTCTGCGCCTGGGCGGTGATCACCAGGCCGCGCGCGATCAGCAGCAGGTACAGCAGCAGCAGCAGGCAGACGCCGACCAGGCCGAACTCTTCGGCGAGCACGGCAATGATAAAGTCCGTATGGCTTTCCGGCAAAAAATCCAGGTGCGACTGGGTGCCCAGCAGCCAGCCCTTGCCCAGCACGCCGCCGGAACCGATGGCCGCCTTGGACTGGATGATGTTCCAGCCCGAGCCCAGCGGATCGCTCTCCGGGTTGAGGAAGGTCAGCACGCGGCGCTTCTGGTAGTCGTGCATGACGAAGTACCACATGCCCACCGCGATCGGCACCACCGCCGCCACCGCGCCGACGATCCAGCGCCACTGCAGACCGGCCATGAACACCACGAAGGCGCCCGAGGCGAGGATCAGCAGCGAGGTGCCCAGATCCGGCTGCTTGAGGATCAGCACGAAGGGCACGCCGATCATCGCCAGGCAGACGAGCACGTGCTTGGGCCGCGGCGGCAGGCTGCGCTTGGCCAGGTACCAGGCGACCGTCATCGGCATGATGATCTTGAGGATTTCCGAGGGCTGGAAGCGGATCACCCCGGGAATGTTGATCCAGCGCGTGGCGCCCATGGCGGTGTGGCCCATCACCTCGACCACCACCAGCAGGCCGACGCCGCCCAGGTAGGCCAGCGGTACCCAGCGCGCCATGAAGCGCGGATCGAACTGGGCGATCACCAGCATGCCGGCCAGGCCGATGCCGAACGAGGTGGCCTGCTTGAGCAGCAGGTCGACGTTCTTGCCGCTGGCCGAATAGAGGATGAACAGGCTGCCGGCGCCGAGGATCAGCAACAGCAGCAGCAGCCAGCCGTCGATATGCAGACGCTGCAACAGGCCGGCACGGCGGCGCAGCACGTCCTCGTCGGACAGGGTACGGTCGAAATTGCTCATCATCGTTGACTGACCTCGGCGCTCTGCGCCGGTGCGTATTCGGCCTTGAGCTGGCCGCCGTCGTCCAGCAGCCAGGCGTCCATCACCTGCTTGACCACCGGCGCGGCCACGCCGGAACCGGACTCGCCGTTCTCCACCATCACCGCCACGGCGATCTGCGGGTTCTGCGCCGGGGCGAAGGCGACGAACAGGGCGTGGTCGCGGTGGCGTTCCTGCAGCTTCTCGCGGTCGTACTTCTCGCCCTGCTTGATCGCCACCACCTGGGCCGTGCCGCTCTTGCCGGCGATGCGGTAGACCGAGCTGTCGCCGACCTTGCGCGCGGTGCCACGGGCACCGTGCAGCACCTGCTCCATGCCGCGGATGCCATAGTCCCAGAACTTCGCATCGCGCAGGACGATGTCCGGCAGCGGGTTGGAATCGACCGGCAGCGCGCCGTCGATGCTCTTGGCCAGGTGCGGGCGAATCCACTTGCCGCGGGTGGCCATCAGCGCGGTGGCCTGGGCCAGCTGCAGCGGCGTGGTCTGCATGTAGCCCTGGCCGATGCCGAGGATCAGCGTCTCGCCCGGGTACCAGGGCTGGCGGTAGCGCGCGCGCTTCCAGTCGCGCGACGGCATCAGCCCGGCGGTTTCCTCGAACATGTCCAGCGCCACGCGCTGGCCCAGGCCGAAGCGGCTCATATAGGCGTGCATGCGATCGACGCCCATCTTGTGCGCCAGGTCGTAGAAGTAGGTGTCGTTGGAGCGGGCGATGGCCAGTTCCAGGTCGACCCAGCCGTCGCCGCTGCGGTTCCAGTTGCGGTACTTGTGGCTGTGATTGGGCAACTGGTAGAAGCCCGGGTCGAATACCCGTGAGGTGGGCGTGACCACCCCGGCATCGAGGCCAGCCACCGCCACCATCGGCTTGATGGTCGAACCCGGCGGGTAGAGGCCGCGCAGCACACGGTTGTACAGCGGCTGGTCGATAGAGTCGCGCAGCTCGCCATAGGCCTTGAAGCTGATGCCGGTGACGAAGGGGTTGGGGTCGAAGCTGGGCTGGCTGACCATCGCCAGCACCTCGCCGGTCTGCGGCTGGATCGCCACCACCGCGCCGCGACGCCCGCCCAGGGCGTGCTCGGCCGCCTCCTGCAGGCGCACGTCGAGGCTCAGCACTATGTCCTTGCCCGGCTTCGGGTCGATGCGGTTGAGCACCCGCAGCACGCGGCCGCGGGCGTTGGTCTCGACTTCCTCGTACCCCACCTCGCCGTGCAGCTCGTCCTCGTAGAACCGTTCGATGCCGGTCTTGCCGATATGGTGGGTGCCGGCATAGTCGGTGGGGTCGAGGCGCTTGAGCTCCTGTTCGTTGATCCGCCCGACATAGCCCACCGAATGGGCGAAATGCTCGCGCTGCGGGTAGTGGCGTACCAGTTGCGCCGCCACCTCGACGCCGGGCAGGCGGAACTGGTTGACCGCGATGCGGGCGATCTGCTCCTCGGACAGCTCGAACAGGATCGGCACCGGTTCGAACGGCCGCCGCCCCTGGCGCACGCGCTTCTCGAAGAGGGCGCGCTCGTCCGCCGACAGCTCCAGCACCTCGACCACCACGTCCAGCACCTGCTGCCAGTCGCCGGCGCGCTCGCGGGTCACGGTGAGGCTGAAGCTGGGGCGGTTGTCGGCGATGATCACGCCGTTGCGGTCGAAGATCAGCCCGCGGGTCGGCGGAATCGGCTGCACATGGATGCGGTTGTTCTCCGCCAGGGTGGTGTGATGCTCGTACTGCACCACCTGCAGGTAGTACATGCGCGCCACCAGCACGGCGCTCAGCAGCAGGATCGCGACGCCGCCGACCAGCACGCGCCGGCGCACCTGGCGGGCGTCCTTTTCGTGATCCTTGAGGCGAATCGGCTGCGGCATCGTGGCTTACTTGGTCACTTGTGGTACGGATGGCCGGACAGCACGGTCCAGGCCCGGTAGATCTGTTCGCCGAGCAGGATGCGCACCAGCGGGTGCGGCAGGGTCAGCGGCGACAGCGACCAGCGCTGCTCGCTGCGCGCGCAGACCTCCGGCGCCAGCCCTTCCGGGCCGCCGACCATGAGGTTGACAGTGCGCGCATCCAGGCGCCAGCGGTCCAGCTCGGCGGCCAACTGCTCGGTGCTCCACGGCTTGCCATGGACCTCGAGGGTGACGATGCGCTCGCCCGGCTGCACCTTGCTCAGCATCGCCTCGCCCTCCTGACGGATCAGACGGGCGACGTCGGCGTTCTTGCCGCGCGTGTTCAGCGGGATTTCCACCAGCTCCAGCGGCAACTCGGCCGGCAGGCGCTTGACGTACTCCTGCCAGCCCTCCTCGACCCAGCGCGGCATGCGCGAACCGACGGCGATCAACTTGATCCGCACGGCTCGCGCTTACTCGGCCGAGTGCTGGGCGCGGCTCTGCTCGGCGCCCTGCCACAGGCGCTCGAGGTCGTAGAACTGACGCGCGGTGGGCAGCATCACGTGGACGACGATGTCGCCCAGGTCGAGCAGGGCCCATTCGCCGCTGTCCAGGCCTTCGCTGCCGATCGGGCGCACGCCGCGCTCCTTGACCTTTTCCAGGACGTTGTCAACCAGCGCCTTGACCTGACGGCTGGAGCTACCGCTGGCGATCACCATGAAATCGGTGATGCTGGTCTTGTCCTTGACGTCGATCACGGTGATGTCGCTCGCCTTGATCTCTTCCAGCGCCGCGACGGCGATCTTGACCAGCTCGTCGCTGGGCATGCTGTGCTTCTTCATAAATGACTCGTTTGCCTCGTGTAATGGGACGCCTGCGCACATGCGCGACGCTTCAAGCATGCGGCGCAGAATACAAACCCTGCGCCTGGATATAGGCCAGTACTGCATCCGGCAGCAGAAAACGCGCCGATTTGCCGGCCGCCAGCAACTGGCGAATCTGCGTGGCCGACACCGCCAGCGGGGTCTGCCAGATGAAACTGATCTGCCCGCCCGGCCCCTGCAGGCTCAGCGGGTCGCTGACGCTGCGCGCCGCCAGCAGGTCGCGCAGCGCCTCCGGCGCCTCGCTGTCGGCATCCGGCCGCTGCAGCACCAGCAGGTGGCAGTGGTCGAGCAACTCCTGCCAACGGTGCCAGCTCGGCAGGCCGCAGAAGGCGTCCCAGCCGAGCAGGAGAAACAGCTGGTCGTGCGCGGCCAGCTCGCCACGCAGCGACTCCAGGGTGTCCACCGTGTACGACGGCTTGTCGCGCTTCAGCTCGCGGTCGTCGACCTTGAGCCGCGGCTCGCCGGCCACCGCCAGCTCGACCATGGCCAGACGCTGCTCGGCGCTCACCTGTGGCGCCTGGCGATGCGGCGGGCGCGCGCTGGGCACCAGGCGCAACTCGTCCAGGCCCATGAACTCGGTCACCTCCAGCGCCGCGCGCAGGTGGCCGATATGCACCGGATTGAAGGTGCCGCCGAGCAGGCCGATGCGTCGGGCGGCGCTGCCCCGGGCGTCGTCAGGCTTGGCCATCAGGTGCGAATATGTCCGTCGCCGAAGACCACGTACTTCTCGCTGGTCAGGCCCTCCAGGCCGACCGGACCGCGGGCGTGCAGCTTGTCGGTGGAGATGCCGATCTCCGCGCCCAGGCCGTACTCGAAACCATCGGCGAAACGGGTCGAAGCGTTGACCATCACCGAGGCGGAGTCCACCTCGGTAAGAAAACGCCGCGCATCGCTGAAGTTCTCGGTGATGATGGCGTCGGTATGCTGCGAGCCATAGTGGTTGATGTGCTCGATGGCCGCCTCCAGCGAATCGACGACGCGAATCGCCAGGATCGGCGCGTTGTACTCGGCGAACCAGTCGTCCTCGCTGGCCACCAGCACGTCGCTGCCGAGCAGCTCGCGGGTGGCTGCGTCGCCACGCAGCTCGACGCCCTTGTCGCGGTAGATGGCGGCCAGCGGCGGCAGCACGCGGGCGGCGATATCCTTGTGTACCAGCAGGGTTTCCATGGCGTTGCACGGCGAATAGCGCTGGGTCTTGGCGTTGTCGCAGACGCGAATGGCCTTGTCGAGATCGGCAGCCACATCGACATAGACGTGACAGACGCCGTCCAGATGCTTGATCACCGGCACCTTGGCATCACGACTGATGCGCTCGATCAGGCCCTTGCCGCCGCGCGGCACGATCACGTCGACGAATTCCGGCATGGCGATCAGCTCGCCCACTGCGGCGCGGTCGGTGGTTTCCACCACCTGCACGCAGGCGGCCGGCAGACCGGACTCGGCCAGGCCCTGCTGGATGCAGGCGGCGATGGCGCGGTTGGAGTGGATCGCCTCCGAGCCGCCACGCAGGATGGTGGCATTGCCGGACTTCAGGCACAGGCTGGCGGCGTCGATGGTCACATTGGGCCGCGACTCGTAGATGATGCCGATCACCCCCAGCGGTACGCGCATCTTGCCGACCTGGATGCCGGACGGCAGGTAGCGCATGTCACGGATCTCGCCGATCGGGTCGGGCAGGGTCGCCACCTGGCGCAGGCCTTCGATCATGCCGTCGATCACCGCCGGCGTCAGCGCCAGGCGGTCGAGCATGGCCGGCTCCAGGCCACTGGCGCGGCCGGCGGCCAGGTCCAGTTCGTTGGCGGCGGAAAGCTCGGCGCGGGCGGCGTCGAGGGCGGCGGCGGCGGCCTGCAGGGCGCGGTTCTTCTGCGCGGTGCTGGCCCGGGCGAGCACCCGCGAAGCCTGGCGGGCGGCCTGGCCCAGGCGGGTCATGTAAGCGTGCACGGACTCGGTCATGGCGGCGGAGGTCTGGCAGTTGAAAAAAGGGGCTGATTATAGCGGGCTCGCGAGGCCGCGCCCAGCGGCGTCCGGTAAGCGGTAGACAAGCCGTTCGCCCGGCCCCCTCGGTAACGCCGCCAGGCCCCTGGCAGCGGGCCTGGCGGTGCGACGGTGACACCCGCCGGCACAGGCCGCCCGAAGGTTGGGTAAACAAAAACCGGCGCAATGTTTACCTTCAAGCTCAGGTTTTGTCCGACAAGATCGCGCCGGCGCAGTCTGCCGCCCGCTTGAGAACAAGAAAAATCGCCGGAGTGCATACCATGCGTTACCGCACCGACTACAGCGCCGCTCTGCTCGCCAGCCCGCCGGCAATCCTGGCCATCGGCGACTGGCGCCTGCACTACCAGGCCTATTCGAGCCGCGAGCAGGACGCCCGCGCGCCGGTGCTGCTGCTCGGCGGCGCCTTCCAGAGCTTTCGCTCCTTCGCCGCCGAGGTCGACGAGCTGCTCGCCGCCCACCCGGTGATCCTGCTCGACCTGCCCAGCCAGGGCGGCAACCTGCAGCTGGCGCCGGAGCTCGGTCTGGAGCAGCTGGCCGACCTGATCGCCGCCTTCGCCGAACAGCTGCAGCTGCCGCCGCTGATGCCCATCGGCCTGTCCTACGGCTCGGCGCTGGCCGCACTGTTCGCCGCGCGCCATCCGCAGCGCTGCGCGCGCCTGCTGCTGGCCGGCATCACCGCCTTCGGCCGGCCCGGCGCACGGCTGCTGCTGGAAGAGGGCCTGGCCCTGCTCGACGAGGGCCGCGCCGGCGAATTCGCCCAGGGCGCGCTGACCGGCCTGCTCAACCCGCTGCACCTGGACGACACCGGCATCGCGCCGGTATTTCGCAAGGCCCTGCTGCGGCAGATCCAGCGCCTGAGCCCGGCCGAAGTCGAGCGCTACCGGCAGAACAGCCGGCGCCTGCTGGCCTTCCAGGGCTTTGCCCGCCACCCGCAGTGCCCGACCCTGGTGCTGGCCGGCGAACACGACCATTTCACCCAACCCTGGGAGCACGCCCACTTCGCCGCGGCCTGCGCCCAGGGCGAATGCGCCCTGGTGCACCAGGCCGACCACCTCGCCCAGTTCGAACGGCGCGAGGCCTGCGCCGCGCTCTATCGCCCCTTCCTCGGCGAGCGCCCGCTGCCGGCCCGCAGCCCGGGCAGCACGCGGTTGCCGCGCGAGCGGCTGCTGAGCCTGGACAAGCGCTGCGAACCGCGCCTGGCGCCGCGCCAGCGCCAGGCCGTGCTGCGCCATGCCGACGGCCTGCGTTGGCCGGTGGAGCTGAGCGAGCTTGGCTTCTTCGGCGGCCTGCTGCAGGCCGACCTGCCGCCCGAGCTGCCCGGCCGCGGCTGGCAGCTGCTGGCCGGCGAACTGCCGGCGCAGCCGCTGTTGCCGCTGCGCCGCGACGCCCGGGGCCTGGCCTTCGTGTTCCCGCACACCGACGCCGCGGCCAGCCAGGCGCTGGCCGCGCTGATCCACCCCGCTCCGCTGCCGGCAGCCGCCTGCGCCTAGCCCGGATGCAATCCGGGCTAGGTAAGCCCCTCGGGTCGCCCTACACCTGCGCCTGAATCACCCGCACCAGCCCGGGCACCCGCGCCGGCGGCAGGCCCAGGCTGAGCGCATCGGCGCTGGGGTCGAAGACCTGCACCGTGGCGAAACCGCAACGCTGGAAGCCCGCCACTATCTCGCCATGATCGCGGTAATGCAGCGGGTAGCTGCCACGGGTCAGCCGGCCGATCAGCTCGACGCCCCAGCGCAGCTGGCGATAGCGCGGATGCTCGCGCAGGTCCGGGTACAGCTCGGTCAGGTAGGTGGCGCCGGCGAAACCGCGCAGCTCAATGGCCAGGCGGCTCCAGAAGCCTTCGATCAGCGCCAGCGGAAAGTAGTTGACCAGCCCCTCGGTGATCACCAGCACCGGCTGCCGGCGATCCAGCTCGGCGAACAGCGCGGCCAGGCTGTGACGGCCCTGCTCGGCGAGGATATCCACCGCGCGCACCTGGTGCTCGCCACCCAGCCAGCCCTCGCCGTGCAGCAGCAGGCGCTTGCGCGCGGCCATGGCCGGCAGGTCCGCCTCGACATAACGCAGCTGCGGATAACGCGCGCAGAAGCGCCGGCCGCGCGGCGACAGGCCGCAGGCGATTTCCACCACCTGGCGCACACCGCCCTGCTCGATGGCGGCGGTGAGCTGCGCATCGATCTGCAGGTGGCGCTGCAGCAGGAAGGCCTCGATATCCAGGCCGAAGCCGACCCGTGCGCCCCAGGTAACGGGCCACAACAGCTTGTGCACGAAACGGCCGAAGGCGGTGACGAAGGCCGGCTCGGCCAGGCGGTGGCGGTACCAGACGTAACCGGTGTAGTGCGCGGACGGGCTGATATGGGCGCTGCTGGCACGGCTGCGTTCAGGCATTTTTAAGGCTCTTATTGTTATGCTCGCGGCCCAGC
The DNA here is from genome assembly GCF_056676075.1 of Pseudomonas sp. ABa2. Classification (NCBI taxonomy): domain Bacteria; kingdom Pseudomonadati; phylum Pseudomonadota; class Gammaproteobacteria; order Pseudomonadales; family Pseudomonadaceae; genus Pseudomonas; species Pseudomonas sp. ABa2. Next base: position 736,122 of record NZ_CM155239.1, on the reverse strand, counting down.
CTAAGCCGCCGCGAGCCCCTACGACAGCCCATGCCCACCGAACCCACCCTTAGTTTGCCCTGGCCGCAGGCCCGCCCGCTGGCCGACGCCTTCTTCGACCGCGATGCCCAGCTGGTGGCGCGTGAGCTGCTCGGCAAGGTGATCCGCCACCGCGTCGGCGCGCTCTGGCTCAGCGCACGGATCATCGAGACCGAGGCCTATTACCTGGTCGACAAGGGCAGCCACGCCTCGCTCGGCTACACCGAGAAACGCAAGGCGCTGTTCGCAGATGGCGGGCACATCTACATGTATTACGCGCGCGGCGGCGACTCGTTGAACTTCAGCGCCCATGGTCCGGGCAACGCGGTGCTGATCAAATCCGCACTGCCCTGGCTGGATGCCGTCAGCGGAGAGCCGGCGCTGGCGGCGATGCAGCGCAACAACCCGGCCAGCGACGGCTCGCCGCGCCCGCCGCAGCGTCTGTGCGCCGGCCAAACCCTGCTGTGCAAGGCACTGGGCCTCAAGGTGGCGGACTGGGACGCGCGCCGCTTCGACCCGCAGCGCCTGTTCGTCGAGGATGTCGGCGAGCGGCCGCAGCGCATCGTGCAGTGCGCGCGCCTGGGCATCCCCCAGGGCCGCGACGAACACCTGCCCTACCGCTTCGTCGATGCCGCCTTCGCCCGCCACTGCACGCGCAACCCGCTGCGCCGCGGCCAGGTCGAAGGCCAGGATTACCGCCTGTTGCCGAACGCAGGAGACGCGCCATGAGCGCCTGGCTGGAACACCTCACCGACTGGCTGGGCGGCAACCCCGAGTGGCTGGGACTGGCCATCTTCCTCATCGCCCTGTTCGAGTGCCTGGCCCTGGTCGGCATCCTCCTGCCCGGTGTGCTGCTGCTGTTCAGCGTCGCCCTGCTGGCCGGCAGCGGCGTGCTGACGCTGTGGCAGACCCTGCTGCTGGCCTATGCCGGCGGCCTGTGCGGCGACCTGCTGTCGTACAGCCTCGGCCGCCGCTTCAAAGAGGACATCCCGCGCCTGCCGCTGCTGCGCCGCCACCCGGAGTGGGTGCTGCGCGCCGAGCTGTATTTCCAGCGCTACGGCATGGCCAGCCTGCTGGTGGGGCGCTTTATCGGCCCGTTGCGCCCGATGCTGCCGCTGGCCGCCGGCATGCTCGGCATGCCGCTGCCGCGCTTTATCGCCATCAGCCTGCTGGCCGCCGCCGGCTGGGCGGTGGCCTACCTGCTGCCCGGCTGGGCCACCGGCGCCGCGCTGCGCCTGCCGATGGCCGAGGGTTTCTGGAGCGAGGCGGCGATTCTGCTGGCCGGCATCGGCCTGATCCTGCTGCTGACGGTGCAGGCCAGCCTGGCCGAGAAGCGCTACGCCTGCCTGCTCGGCGGCGGCCTGAGCCTGCTCCTGCTGCTGGCCCTGATGCTCGGCTGGCCGCACCTGGACGCCCTCGACCAGGGCCTGATGACCCTGGTGCAGGAGCAGCGCCAGGCCCATCTGGACGCGACCATGGTGCTGCTCACCCGGCTCGGCGACCTGCGCACCCAGCTGGCCGCCGCCATCCTGCTGTGCGGCCTGCTGCTGCTCGCCCGGCAGTGGCGGCCGGCACTGTTCGCCGGCGCCACCCTGCTGTGCACCGCGCTGGCCAACGGCGCGCTGAAGAACGGCTTCGCCCGCGCCCGGCCGGGCATCCTCAGCGAACCGCTGACCAGCTTCAGTTTCCCCAGCGGGCACAGCTCGGCGGCCTTCGCCTTCTTCCTGGTGCTCGGCGTGCTGGCCGGCCGCGGCCAGGGCGCACGGCTGCGCCTGGCCTGGCTGCTGCTGGCCAGCCTGCCGGCGCTGGCCATCGCCCTGTCGCGGGTCTACCTCGGCGTGCACTGGCCCAGCGACATCATCGCCGGCGCCCTGCTGGCCTGCGCCGTGTGCGGCCTGAGCCTGGCCGCCAGCCAGCGCCGGCAGACGCTGACGGCGCTACCGGCGCGGCTCTGGTGGCTGCTGCTGCCGGCCTGCCTGGCGCTGCTCGGCGGCATGGCCACCTGGCACCTGTCCGCCGCCGTGCTGCGCTACAGCTACTAGAGAGGCCGCTACAGGCGGAACTTGCCCATCTGCCCGGCCAGGTCGTCGGCCAGGCGGCTGAGGGTCTGGCAGTCCTCGCGGCAGGCGCGCACCTCGCCGGCGGTGGCGTGGGCCAGGTCGGCGATGCCCTGCACGTTGCGGTTGATCTCCTCGGTCACCGAACTCTGCTCCTCGGTGGCCGCCGCCACCTGGGTGTTCATGTCGCTGATCGCCTCCACCTGCGCGGTGATGGCGCCGAGCGACTGACCGGTGCGCTGGCTGGCCTCGACCCCGGTGCCGGTGGCTGCCTGGCCGGCGTGCATCGAGCTGACCGCGGCCTCGGCGCCGTGCTTGAGGCGCTGGATCATCTGCTGGATCTCGTCGGTGGAGGCCTGGGTGCGGCTGGCCAGGGTGCGCACCTCGTCGGCCACCACGGCGAAGCCGCGGCCCATCTCGCCGGCGCGCGCCGCCTCGATGGCGGCGTTCAGCGCCAGCAGGTTGGTCTGCTCGGAGATGCCGCGGATCACCGCCAGCACCTGGTCGATGGACGCCACCTGCTCGGCCAGCTCGGCCACCGCGCCGGCGGCGGTGCCGATATCGGCGGACATCTGCTCGATATGGCCGATGGACTGGCGCACCACCTGGCGCGCCTGCTGCGCCTCGTCGCGGGCGCTGTGCGAGGACTGCGCGGCGCTGCTGGCGTTGCGCGCGATCTCCTGCACGGTCAGGCCCATCTCGTGCACCGCGGTGGCCACCATATCGGTCATTTCCTGCTGCTGGCCGGCACGCCCGGCGGTGTTCTCCACCACCTGGGCGACCTGGCCGACCGCGCCGCGCAGGCGCTCGCTGGTGGCCAGCACCTCGCCGATCAGCTCGCGCTGGCTGGCCAGGAAGCGGTTGAAGCCACGCGCCAGGTCGCCCAGCTCGTCGCCACGCGACTCGTCGAGACGCCGGGTCAGGTCGCCGCCGCCGCCACCGATTTCCACCAGCGCCTGGGTCACCTGGCGGATCGGCCGCACCAGGCCGCGCGCCAGCAGCACCACCAGGCCGAGGAACAGCAGCGCCACGGCGACGCCGATCAGGCTGGTCAGCAGCAGCGCCTGACGCGCCTCGGCGTAGATTTCCGCCTCCGGCACCTCGCTGACCAGCAGCCAGTCGAGGCTGGCGAACTTCTGCGCCACCGCCAGGAAGGCCTCGCCGTCGCGCTCGAAACGCACCGCACGGCCGTCGCCGAGCAGCACCTGGCGCGCCGCCTCGGCACCGAACAGCTGCTCCAGTTGGCCGCTGCCGCTGAGCTCGGAGCGCGGATGCACCTTGACCCCGCCCTGGCCGTCGACCAGGAACACCTGGCCGCGCTCGCCGAAGCGGAACTCGCTGATCATCTTCGACATGTCCGCCAGGTCGTAGCCCAGGCCGGACACGCCGAGGGTCTTGCCGCCCTGCTTGATGCGCTGGTTGATGAACAGGGTCGGCTGACGCGTACCCTTGTCGATGTCGATTTCCAGCACCCGGTCGCGATCGCCGTCGACCAGGCGATAGAACCACTGGTTCTCCGCCTGGTTGCGGTCGAGGGTGCGCATCAGCCCCTCGCCGGTGGTGTAGTTGCCGCTGGCCAGGCCGACGATGGAGGTGGTCATGGCGTTCTGCTGGGCGCGCACGCCCTCCAGGTAGCGGGCGAACTCGTCGCGCCGCGCCTCGTCCTCGCCGGCCGCCAGCCAGTCCTGCACCAGGCTGTTCTCGGCGATCGAGGCGTTGGCGGTGATCGGCGCGGTGAGCACCCGCTCGAGGTCGTTGCGGATCGCCAACACCCGCGCCGGTAAAGCCTCCTCCACCAGGTAGCGTTCGGTCAGGCGATCGACCACCGCCGAGTAGATGCCGACCACGATGAGGATGCTGGCCAGCAGGGCGGCGCCCATGCTGAGGATCAACTGCCACTGAATGCTGCGTTGCCAGAGGCGCATGGGGAGTCTCCCGCTTATTGTTGGAATCAGGACGAGCGACTGGATACAGAATTGTTCACAATTTGTAAATCCATGACCGCTGACCGGCGTATCGGCAACGCCGCGCCAAGCTTGATCGCCGCCCGGCAGTTAGCCGACAGCCGCGCAGCGGGCGGCGCACCCTGCGCGCCCCGTCGGGCTTCGCTGCGCTCAGCGCCAACCTACCAGCGTCAGCAGCGCCAGCAGGCCGCTGATGCTGAAGAAGGCCAGCACGGTGGCCGCCACCAGGGCCGCGGCGCAGCGCTCCTCGAGGCCGAAGCGCTGGCCGAGGATGGGGTAGATGCTCATCATCGGCGCACTGGCGAACAGCAGCCCGGCCACCATCAGCTGCGGCTCCACCCCCGGCAGCAGGAGGAAGGCCACCAGCAGCGCCAGCGGATGCAGGATCAGCTTGCCCAGCGCGGCCTGGGTCACGTCCGCCGCCATGCCGCGGGTCTTCAGGCCGTACAGGCTGCCGCCGATGACGAACAGCGCCACCGGCGCCGAGGCGCTGGCGAGCATGTCCACCACCTTGAACGGCACGGCCGGCAGGCGGATCTGCAGCAACGACAGCAGCAGGCCGAGGCCGATGGCCAGGATCAGCGGGTTGCGCGCCAGGCGCAGGCCGGTTTCGCGCACCAGCGCCCAGCCGCCGTTGCCGCGCTGCGCGCCGGCTTCGGCCAGGGCCAGGGCCAGCGGGATCAGCAGCAGATTCTCCACCAGCATGCCGAGGGCCATGGCTACCGCCGCGGTCTGGCCAAGCACCATGACGGCGATGGGGTAGCCGATAAAACCGCTGTTGGACACCGACATGCCCATGGCCAGGATGGCGCTGGCCGACTGGCCCTGCCCGCGCCACCAGCGCGCCACGGCGAAACCGGCGGCGAACAGGCTCAGCGAGGCCAGCGCGTAGGCGGCCAGATAGGGCCAGTTGAGCACCTCGTCGAGGCGCCGCTCGGTCAGCGCCTTGAGCAGCAGCGCCGGCAGGGCGAAGTTGATCACCAAGACGCCGAGGCCGCGCATCTGCTCGCGACTGAGCAGGCCGCCGCGCACCGAGAGAAACCCCAGGCCGATAAGGATGAAGATCGGCGCGGTGATCCCCAGCACCGTCAGCATGCCAGGCGCTCCGGGCGTTCCACGCGCAGCTGCGCCAGGCGCGAGCGGGTGCGGGCGAAGTCGAGGTGGCCGACGCCGGCGCACAGCGTCGCCAGGCTGGCCTCGCCCTGCAGCCAGAGCTCGATGCCGGCGTCGTAGGCGATATCGACGAAGTTGACCAGGCGCTGCTGCTCGTCCGCCGAGCAGCGCCCGAGCGGCGGCAATTCGCCGACGGCGATACGGGCGAAACGCCGGCACAGCTCCAGGTAGTCGGCGCTGGCCAACGGCTGGCGGCACAGCGCGGCGAAGTCCAGCCACAGGCCGCGCTCGTCCGCCGCCCAGGCCGTCAGGCTACGCCGCCCCAGCGCCACCTGCTGCGCCGCCGCGCGCCAGCCCAGGCACGCGCCGAACAGAGCGCCCGAGCCCTGCAGGTAACGCCCCCAATGCCGCGTGCTCAGCGGGCGGTAATCGGGGCCGTCGTCCAGGCGCAGCACCAGGCAATGGCGCTGCAGCAGCTCGGCGAAGGGCTTGAAACGGCTGTGGTAGAGCGGATTGGGGCAGAGTCCGGCGGGCGCGTAGTTGGAACTCAGCAGCAGGATGCAGTCCAGGCTCAGCAGGTGCTGCAGCAGGCGCCCGAGGAGGATCGCATCGCCGATGTCGTGCACGTGGAACTCGTCGAGGTAGAACAGCTGCGTCTCGCTCGCCAGCGCCGCGGCCACCCGTGCCAGCGGATCGGCCTGCCCGCCGTGGGTCAGCGCACGTCGCTGCACCTCCTGCAGCAACGCGTGCACATGCAGGCGCCGCTTGGCTGCGACCGGCGCGGCCTGGAACAGGGCATCGAGCAGCAGGCTCTTGCCGCGCCCGACGCCGCCCCACAGGTAGGCACCGGCGGCGGGCCGGCGCAGCCAGGCAGACGGCCGCAGGCGCGCCTGCAGCCAGTCGCCCAGGCGCGCCAGCATGCGCGTCTGGGCCTCGTCCAGTTGCAGGCCGCGCGCCTCGATCAGGCGAACGGCCTGCGCGGCCAGCTCAGAAGTCAAAGAACACGGTCTCGCCTTCGCCCTGGATGCGGATGTCGAAGCGGTAGGCCGGCTTGCCGTCCACCTCGCAGCGTTTGGCGATCAGCGTCTCGCGGCGCTGCGGCTGTTCGATCAGGTTGAGCACCGGGTCCTTGGCGTTGGCCTCGGCCTCGTCTTCGAAGTACAGCCGGGTGTTGAGGTGGATATTGATGCCGCGAGCGAATAGCGCGACGTTGACATGCGGCGCCATCGCCACGCCGGCGGCGTTGCGCACCACGCCCGGCTTGATCGTATAGGCGGTCCACTCGCTACCGGCATCGAAGGTGGTGGCGGTACGACCGAAACCGTTGAACGCCTTGTTCTGGTCGTAAGCCTCGTCGTACCGGCCCTGGTGGTCGGCCTGCCACAGCTCGAGGAAGGCGTCGCGCACCAGATGGCCGTTGCCGTCGTAGACGTGACCGACCAGCAGGATGTGCTCGCCGGGCGCGTCGGGCCCCGCCATCTGGTTCCAGATTTCCTGTTCGCGGGTCGGGTTGCCGGCCGCGGCCAGGGCCAGGCCGATGTGCACGTAGGGGCCGGCGGTTTGAGAAGGGGTTTCCGGCAGCAATTCAACAGGCATGGTCATCCTCCTCACTTGTTCTCGAAATGGGTTTGGCGCTGGCCGCGCAAGACAATGTCGAAACGGTACGCCAGGCAATCCATTGGATTGGCCGTGCTCATGTCGAGCTTGGCAATCAGCGTCTGCACCGCGTCCGGGTTGGCGATGGACTTGACGATCGGGCACAGCGGGATCAGCGGATCGCCCTCGAAATACAGCTGGGTGATCAGCCGCGTGGCAATCGACGGGCCGTTGAGCGAGAAGTGGATATGCGCCGGGCGCCAGTCGTTGGGGCCATTGCGCCAGGGGTAGGGGCCGGGCTTGATGGTGCGGAAGATATAGCGCCCTTCGCTGTCGGTCAGGGCACGGCCGACACCGCCGAAGTTGGGGTCGAGCGGCGCCAGGTAGCGGTCGTTCTTGTGCCGGTAGCGGCCACCGGCGTTGGCCTGCCACATTTCTACCAGGGTGTGCGGGATCGGCTTGCCGTACTGATCCATCACCCGCCCGGAAACGATGATGCGCTCGCCGATGGGCAGGCCACCGTTGTTGAAGTTGAGCAGCAGGTCGTTGTCGTGCTCGCCGAACTCCAGGTGCGAGAAGTCCGGGCCGGTGGTTTCGGAGATCGACTGCGGGATGCTCACCAGCGCCTGGCGCGGCGAACGGGCGATGGAGGTCTTGTAATCGGGCGTCAGGGCTTTGGGGTGCCAGTTGCGGTCACGAATGACGAAACGGCGATTGTCCTCGGCAGGCATGGTGCGCTCCTGTTGTGGCTATTGTGGAGTCAGTGGCCACAGTGTCCGGCAAAGCGCACGCGGGGAACATTGAAAAGACGCCGCCAATGCATAACCAAATGGTTATGAAAACAGCCCCTCGCAGTAGGCCTCGGCCACCTCACGCAGCGCCGCGCAGAACTGCTCGGCGGCCAGCGGCAAGGCCAGCGCGCCGTTGCGGCAGATGCCCACCGAACCGCCCGGTTCCTGCACGCCCAGCTGCAGCTCGACCAGCTCGCCACGCTGCACGTCCAGGCACACCGCGTCCTGCGGCGCCACCCACAGCGCATCGCCGGACAGCACGTAGCGCCGACTCAGCGCCGGCGACAGGGTCTCCAGGCGTTGCCGCGACGGCGTCACTCCGCACTGCACGAACAGGCTGTCGGCATGCTTGCGGATGGTGGTGCCCGCCGTCGGCAGCACCAGCGGGTAATCGCCAAGCTGTCCCAGCGCGGCGGCGCCGGCAGCCAGCAACGGGTGACCGGGGCGCACCACCAGGGTCATGGATTCGCTGTACAGGTGCTCGAAGGTCAGGCCCTGGATGTCCGGGCTGTCGGTCATGCGGCCGACCACCAGGTCCAGCTCGCCGACGCGCAACTGACCGAGCAGGTAGGCGCCCGGCCCGGTGGCGACGCTGACCACCAGCGCCGCCTGGCGCTCGTGCAGGCGCCGCACCACCTCGGGAATCAGCAGGCTCTCGACGGTGGACAGCACGCCGACGCGCACCTGGCCGGCCTCGTGCTCGCCGCCGCGCAGGCTGTTGACCCCGTCGCGCAGCGCCTGCACGCAGGGCCCGGCGTAGCGCATGAAGGCCACCCCGGCCGGGGTCAGGCTGACACCACTCTTGCCGCGCTCGAACAGGCTGGCGGCGAGGATCTCCTCCAGCTCCTTGAGCGTCTTGGAAATCGCCGGCTGGCTCACCGCCAGGGCATCGGCGGCCTTGGCGAAGCTGCGCTGACGGGCGATCTCGAGAAAGCAAAGCAGGTGGCGGAATTTGATGCGGGTGTCGATGTTCATCGCGGGCACCGAATGGGAATGGGCCGATCATGCCGCAAAGCGCCGCCGCCGCCCAAGCGCTGCGGGAAACGAGGCGGCATGGCTCCTGCATAAATTGCTAGCAATATTTCATTGTTCGCTAGCCAGGAGCCTCCCATGTTGGCCGAATCCACCCGCGGCGTGATCTGCACCCCCCACCCCGCCGCCACCCGCAGCGGCCTGGCCATGCTCGATGCCGGTGGCAGCGCCATCGACGCCATGCTCGCCGCCAGCGCCACCCTGGCCGCCGTCTACCCGCACATGACCGGCATCGGCGGCGATGCCCTGTGGCTGCTCCATGACCGCGAAGTGCGCACCATTGTGGGGATCGGCCAGGCCGGCCAGCGTCTGCCGGCAGGCGGCAGCATCGGCCTGCGCGGCCCCAGCGCCCTGGCCACCACCGCCGGCGCCATCGCCAGCTGGCAACTGGCCGCCGATATCAGTCGCCAGCAATGGGGTTCGCGTCTGGGCTGGGCGGATCTGTTCGAGCAAGCCATCCATCATGCCGAGCACGGCCACCCGGTCTCCGACTCGCAACTGTTCTGGCAGGACTATCGCTGCGAGCTGATCGACCAGCTGCCGGACCTCCACCCGCTGTGCAAGACCGCCGAAGGCCGCTGGCTCGCCCCCGGCGACACCCTGCGCCAGCCGCGCCTGGCCGACAGCCTGCGCCACCTGGCGCGCAAGGGGCTCGACGAGTTCTACCGCGGCGAGCTGGCGCAGGCCTTCAGCGAAGCCTTCCAGGCGCATGACTGCGGCCTGAGCGGCGAGGACCTGGCCGCCACCCGCGCCGAACTGGCCGCGCCGATCAGCATCCGCTACCGCCAGGGCACCCTCTACAACGTCGCCCCGCCCTGCCAGGGCCTGTATACCCTGCAGGCCATGCTGGCGCTGCGCAGCCGTGCGCTGGGCGACTGCGGCAACGGCAGCGCGCGCTATTACCACTGGCTGGTGGAGGCGATCAAACAGGGCCTGCTGCGCCGCAACGCCGAACTGTGCGACCCGCGCCACCGCGACTGGTCCTGGGCCGCCAGCCTCGACGACGCCATGGCCGCGCGCTACGCCGCCGCCATCGACGACCAGCGCGCCCAGCCCTGGGCCGAACCCGGTCGCCCGGCCGACACCATCTGGATGGCCGCCTGCGATGCCGAAGGGCGCAGCGCCTGCCTGATCCAGAGCCTGTTCCACGACTTCGGCTCCGGCTGCGTGCTGGGCGACACCGGTGTGCTCTGGCAGAACCGCGCCGCCGGCTTCAATGCCAACCCGCAGCATGCCAACGCCTGGGCGCCGGGCAAGCGCCCCGCGCACACCCTCAACCCGTCCTGCTACCTGGCCGACGACGGCCGCCGCTGGTTCTTCGGTACCCAGGGCGGCGATGGCCAGCCGCAGACGCAGATGGTGCTGGCCAGCCAGTTGATCGATTTCCAGCAACCCATCGACCAGGCCTTGCACATGCCGCGCTTTCTGCTCGGGCGCAGCTTCTTCGACAGCACCGACAACCTCAAGCTGGAGGCGCCGGCGGGCGAGGCGGTGATGGCTGAACTTGAGCGCCTGGGACACCAGGTCGAGCGCATCCCGGCCCTCAGCCCCTACACCGGCCAGGCCGGCATCATCGCCATCGGCCGCGACGGCAGGCGCCAGGCGATGCACGACCCGCGCGGCCAGGGCGATGCGCTGGGCCAGCGCGCTTGAGCGGCGCCGGCGACGCCACGGATTTACCGGAGCCGGCGGCACTGGCGATAATGGCCGCCATTGCCCGCAAGAGCGTTGATTCGATGGCCGAGAAGACCGTGACCGCCAAACAGCAGGAGGTGCAGCGCATCGTCGATGCGCTGGCCAAGGCCATTGCCCAGCATCGCCTGCCGCCCGGCATGCGCCTGATCGAGGCGCAGATCGTCGAGTCGCTGCAGGCCAACCGCAACCATGTGCAGGTGGCCCTGCAACGCCTGGCGATGCAGAAGATCGTCACCATCGAGCCCAACCGCGGCGCCCTGGTCGCGCAACCCAGCGCCCAGGAGGCGCGCGATGTGTTCGCCGCCCGCCGCGCGGTGGAGCGCGCCATAGTCGAGGCGATCACCCCGGCGATCATGCAGCAGCATGCCGAGCGCATCGCCGCGCAGATGGCCAAGGAACGCGCCGCCACCAGCAGCAGCGACCGCCGCGCCATCGTCCGCGAGCTCAGCGAGTTCCACCGCATGCTCGGCGAGATCTGCGGCAACGCGGTGCTGCGCGACATCCTCGACAACCTGATGGTGCGCAGCTCGCTGATCGTCGCCCTGTACCAGCGCAACGACGTGCCCTCTTGCGCCTCGGACGAGCACCAGCAGGTGCTCGACGCCCTCGCCGCCGGCCAGCGCGAGCAGGCCGTGGCGCTGATGATCGAACACCTCGACGAACTGGAAGGCCAGCTGGCCCTGCATCAGGAGCAGAACGCCGAGGTCAACCTGCGCGAGGCGCTCGCCGAGCTCTAATCACTCGGGCGCAGCAGCCGTGGCCGTTCCCGTACGAAGGTCTGCCGACCGTTCTTGAAGCCCAGCAGCGGCGGGCTGAGTTCGCCGATCACCGCGGCCGGGTGCGGCGCATCGAGGACGATGAAGTCCGCCCGGCAACCCGGTGCCAGGCCGTAGTCGCGCAGGCGCAGCAGGCGCGCCGAATCACTGGAGATCCAGCCCAGGCAGGTCTGCAGCTCGGCGTGGGTGCCGAGCTGGGCGACGTTGGCGTAGAGGTTGGCCTGGCGGATCAGCGAGGCGTCGCCGTAGGGGGTGAAGGGGTTGCCCAGGTTGTTGGTCGACAGCGAACAGGTCACCCCGCCGGCGTGCAAGCGCTCCAGCGGCGCCAGGCCGCGCGGTTTGCCATGGCTGCACTGGCGGCCGCCGAGGTAGAGGTCGGTGCTCGGCAGGCAGGTCACCTGCACCCCGGCCGCGGCCAGTTGCGCGGTGATCGCCTGCAGCGGCTCGGCCGCCAGCATCGACAGCTTGGTCGCATGACCGACGGTAACCCGGCCGCCCCAGCCGTGCCGCTCGGTACAGCGCAGCACCTCGGGCAGGGTCATGCCCGCGGGGTCGAGGTCGAAGTCCAGGTGGAAGTCCAGATCGCAATCGTGCGCCACCGCCAGCTCGAACAAGCGGCGAATCTGCCCATGCGGATCGCTGTCGGTATAGGGGCAGCCGCCGAGCACCTCGGCGCCCTGCGCCAACGCCTGACACAGCAACGCCTCGGTGCCCGGATTGTTGAGCAGGCCCTCCTGGGGGAACACGCAGAGCTGCAGGTCCAGCGCCCAGGCGTAGTCGGCCTGCAGCCGGCGCACCGCGTTGAAACCGGTCAGGCCGATCTGCGGGTCGATCTCGACGTGGGTGCGCATATGCATGGTGCCCTGGGCGATGGCCAGCTCCAGCACTCGTGCGCCGCGCTGGTAGACATCCGCCTCGGTGAAGCCGGCCTTGGCCGCCGAGGTCTCGGCGATGGCCTCGGCCAGGGTACCGGCGCGCAGGTTGCAGCGTTCGAGGATGCAGGCCTTGTCCAGGTGGATATGGGTTTCGATCAGCCCCGGCAGCACCAGGCCGCCGCCCAGGTCCAGCTCGCGCGGGCAGGCGTCGGCGCTGAAGGCATCGACGAAGCGGCCCCGTTCCACCCGCAGCTCGGCGAGGCGGGTGGGCGCGTCCGGCAAACGCAGGTTGTGCAGATACCACGCACTCATGCGGCGCTCTCCCCCAGGTAGGCGGCTTCCAGCTCGGGGTCGTTGCGCAGCTCGGCAGCGCTGCCGGATTTGACGATGCGCCCGGTCTCCAGCACGTAGGCACGGTCGGCCACCTGCAGTGCGAGGTTGGCCATCTGGTCCACCAGCAGCAGGGTCACGCCCTCGTCGCGCAGGCTCGCCAGGGCATCGTAGAGCTCGGCGATCATCGCCGGCGCCAGGCCCAGCGAGGGCTCGTCGAGCAGCAGGATGCGCGGTTTGGCCATCAGCCCGCGGCCCACCGCGACCATCTGCTGCTCGCCGCCGGAAAGCAGCCCGGCCGGGCTGTCCAGGCGCTCGCGCAAGCGCGGGAAGCGGCGCAGGATGGCCTCGATCTCGACCTCGGCATCCACCTGGTCGGTACGGGTGTAGGCGCCCAGCAGCAGGTTGTCGCGCACGCTGAGCTGGGGGAACAGTTGCCGGCCTTCCGGCACCAGGGCCAGGCCGCGCGCGGCGATGGCGCTGGCCTCGGCCTTCTCGATATTGACGTCGTCCAGCACCACGAGGCCCGAAGACGGCCGCTTGAGCCCTGCCAGGCACTGCAGGATGCTCGACTTGCCGGCGCCATTGGCGCCGAGAATCGCCACCAGCTCGCCGGGATTGACCAGCAGATCCACGCCTTGCACCACCGGCGCTGCGCCGTAGTCGACCACCAGGTCCTTGACGAACAGGATGGCGTCGCGGCTGCCGTCCCAGGCCGCGCCGCGCGGCTGCGCCTGGTAGTCGGTGCTGCCCAGGTAGGCGGCGACCACCCGCGGGTCCTGTCGCACCTCGTCCGGGGTGCCCCAGGCAATCGGACGGCCGGCATCGAGCACCAGGATGCGTTGTGACACCGCCATCACCAGTGGCATGTCGTGCTCCACCAGGATCACCGCGATGCCGAAGCCGGCCAGGGTCTTGAACAGCCCGGCCAGGCGGTCGGTATCACTACGGCTGAGGCCAGCGGCCGGCTCGTCGAGCAGCAGCACCCGCGGCCGACTAGCCAGGGCGCGGGCGATTTCCACCAGACGCCGGTCGACATGTGGCAGATCGTCCGCCGCGCAGGTCACCGAGCCGCGATAGCCCACCAGCGCCAACAGGTTCAGCGCCAGCTCTTCCTGCTCGGCCGGCGGGCGCGCCAGCGGCAGGCCAAGCTGGCCCTGCTGCATGGCCGCCAGCAGGTTCTCCAGCACGCTCATCTCACCGAACAACTGGGTGGTCTGGTAGGTGCGGGCGATACCGGCGCGGGCGATCTTCCAGGCCGGCAGGCCAGCCAGTTGCTGCTCCAGTTCGATCTGCCCGGAATCGGGGGCGTAGAAGCCGCTGATCAGATTTAGCAGCGTGGTCTTGCCGGCGCCATTGGGGCCGATCACCGAGGTGATGCTGCCCTGCTCGGCACTGAAGCTGATCGCGCTGGCCGCCTGCACGCCGCCGAAGCGGATGCCGACGTCGCGCACCTGCAGTCCTTGCGCCTCACCACCGCTGCGCTCGAACCAGCGCGCCAGCAGATGACGGTTGGCACTCTTCGGCGCGTAGGCCGGCGGCGCCTGCCACCAGCGCTGCTGCAAAGCGCCGAGCACACCGCGCGGCGCCAGCCAGAGCACCGCGAGCAGGAGCATGGAGAAGATCAGTAGGCGGTATTCGGCCAGGCCCGAGAGCATCTCCGGCAGCAGCACGATCAGCAGCGCCCCGAGCACCGGGCCGAACAGCGTGCCGCTGCCGCCGACTATCACCGCCAGGACGAACAGGATCGACTGCGAGAAGGGGAAGGAGTCCGGGCTGATGAACATCATCAGCGGCGCCACCAGACCGCCGGCCATACCGGTCAGGGTGGCCGACAGGGCGAAGGCCAGGGTCTTGGTCTGCATCGGGTTGAAGCCCAGCGAACGCGCGGCGATTTCCGTCGACTTCACCGCGCGCATCGCCCGCCCCCAGCCGCTGCCCTGCAGACGCCGGTAGAAGGCCAGTGCCGCCACCATCAGCGCGGTGGCCAGCAGGGCCAGGCCGGTATTGCCGTCCAGCCCGCCAAACGCGGGCATGGGAATGCCGATCAGGCCGTTGGCACCGCCAGTCAGCGACTGCCACTCGATCAGCCCGTGGTGCACCATGAAGGCGAAGGCGATGGTCACCATCGCCAGATAGGGCCCGGTGACACGCAGCGCCGGTAGCGCCAGCAGGGCACCGACCAGGCCGCTGCCGAGGCCGGCGATGATCAGCGCCAGGCCCAGCGGCAAGCCGGCCATCAGCAGCAGCGCCGAGATGTAGGCGCCGATGGCGTAGAAGGCGATATGGCCGAAGGAAATCTGCCCGGACAGGCCCATGAGGATGTTCAGGCCGACACCGACCACGGCCACCAGCGCACAGAAGGTGAAGACCAGCAGCGAATAACTGTCCAGCACGAAGGCCAGGCTGCTGCCCAGCAGCGCCAGCGCGGCCAGGCCGCTTGGCGCCAGGTAGCGGTTGCTCAGGTTCATACTTTCACCAGTGTCTGTTTGCCGAACAGGCCGTTGGGACGCAGCGCCAGGGCGATGATGACCAGGCCGAAGGTAAAGATCTGGGTGAAGGCCGAGCCGAACTGCAGGGTGATCAGCGCCTCGGTCAGGCCGAACAGCAGGCCGGCGAGGAACACCCCGTTGGCGCTGGCGATACCGCCGAGAATGGCCACGGCGAACGCCTTGAGGCCGAACAGCGTGCCCATGTCGGCATGCACGTTGTACAGCGGCGCGATCAACAGTCCGGCGATGCCGGCGAACACCGTCGACACGGCGAAGGCGCAGGCCACCACGCGGTTGACCCGAATCCCCATCAGCTGCGCCGCACGCGGATTCTGCACGCAGGCCTCGAGCACCTTGCCCAGGCGCGTGTAGCGGCGCACCAGGTACAGCGCCAGGGCGATGCCGGCACCGGCCAGGGGGATCAGCAGCTGCAGCGCCTGGACGTTGCTGCCCAGCACCTGCAGGTGCTGATGCAGCAGGGCCACGTCGAACTGACGCGGCTCCTTGCCGAAGCTGAACAGCACCAGGTTGTCCACCAGGATGCCGCCCGCCACCGTGGCCATCAGCCAGGCTTCAGAGCCGCGGCTATGGAAGGGCCGCACCAGGAACAGTTCGATGGCCAGGCCGTACAGCGCGCACAGCGCCAGGCTCAAGACAGCCGCCAGCCACCAGGGCAGGCCGGCGGTGACGCAGAGGCTGTAGCCGAGCACCGCGCCGATCATCATGGCGCTGCCCTGGGCGAAGTTGACGGTACGCGACACCACGTAGGTGATGTGAAAGCCCAGGGCGAGCAGCGCATACATGCTGCCCAGGCCGAGCCCGCTGATGATTGCGGCGGTAAGCATGGCAAATCCTCCACCGGCCGCTGCCGCGGCCGGACTGGCTGGTTCAGTGCTGGATCGGCACGATTTCGTCACCCTCGAAGCGGGTGAACACGTAGTCGTCCACGCCCAGGGCATCGTGCTGCTCGGCGCTGAACGGTTTCTCGTAGGTCTTGATCAGGCCTTCGTAGCGCTGGATGCCGTAGTAGCCGTCGCGGATCGCCGGCCCCTCGGTGCTGCCCGCGGCGGCGATGGCCTGCGCGGTCAGGTGCAGGGCGTCGTAGGCGTTGGCGATGCCCACCGCCGGGGTGACGTCGGCCAGGCTCTTGATCTCCGGATAGCGCTTTTGCAGCGCGGCGAAGATCGCCTCGCCCCTGGCGTCGCCCTCCTGGCTGAAGGTGTAGGTCTGGATGAAGTGCACGCGCCCGGCATTGGGCCCGGCCAGCTCACCGAAACGTCCGCCAGCCGGCCCCCAGTGCGACACCACCGGCACGTCCCAGCCCATGCGATCGAGCGACTTGACCACCTGCGCCGACGGCGCGACGTTGGCCACCAGCAGCAGGGTATCGGCGCCGGCCTGCTTGAGCCGACTGAGCTGCGGCACCACATCGAGATCGCTGCCCTCGATGCGCTCCACCCCGGCCACCGGCATGCCGCGCGCCGCCAGCGCCTTGCGGAAACCCTGCTCGTTGGATTCGCCCCAGGGGTTGTTGATCAGGATCATCCCCGGCTTCTGGGTGGCGAAGTGCTTCTGCGCATAGCTGACCAGCGCCTCGTCCACCAGCTCGTCCACCGCCGACACGCGGAACACGTAGTTGTCGGCGGCGCCGTTGCGGGTGATCGGCGTGCCGGCCGCCCATACCCCCATGAACGGCATCTTCATCTGATTGGCCAGCGGCACTATGGCCAGCGACACCGGCGTATCCAGCCCGCCGAAGAGCACCGCGACCTTCTCCCGCTGGATCAGCTCGCGCGCCGCCAGCAGCCCCTTGGACGGGTTGCTTTCGTCATCGCGGCGCACCAATTGCAGCGGACGCCCGAGCACACCGCCCTGGGCGTTGACCTCGTCGATGGCGATGGTCAGGCCGCGGGTCAGCGCCTCGCCGGACTTCGCCGACTGCCCGGACAGCGCCGCCACCAGGCCGACCTTGATCGGCTCGGACGCCTGTGCGGACAGGGAAAACCAACAACTCAACGCGAACGCCGCAGCCAGGCACGGCTTCAGACGACGCGGAAACGACAATAGCGTGGACATGGCACTCTCCTAATTGCTAGCTTTTGCACAAACATTGCTAGCAAAACAGGTGCCACCCCGGCAAAGCCCGCAAATACGGGCCTTGTCCATGGCGCCACTTCCGAAACCGCCCCATTGCCTGGCACGACGCACCAGCAGGATGCAGCCAGGCCCAAGGAGAACCCATGCCCAGCGAACACCCCGCCGTCACCCTGGTTCGCCAGTTCCTCGAACTGTCGATGATCCCCGATCCGCAGGGCGCCGCCCGCTACATGGCCGCCGACGTGCGCATCACCTTCACCGGCGGCCGCGCCATGCCCGATGCCCAGGCCATCACCGCCTTCAACGGCAGTCGCTACAACTGGGTGAAGAAAGCCATGGGCCAGTTCGACTGGACCGAGCATGCCGACCACTGCGTGGTGTATTCCAACGGCACCCTCTACGGCCAGTGGCCGGACGGCCGCAGCTTCTCCGGCAATCGCTACCTCGACCGCTTCGAGGTGCGCGACGGCCTGATCACCCGCATGGATGTTTGGAACGACAGCGCCGAGTGGATTCTGCAGCCGCAGATCAACCGCGACTGACGCGACGGCGCCTGGCACTTTGGTCGCACTTGGCTGACCGAATGGTCAGCCCTATGCTGCACTCTTTTCGTGCGAGCCTGCGCCATGTCCCTGCCCGATCTGCTGCTGTTGGTCCTCGCCGGTTTCGCCGCTGGCGGCATGAATGCCCTGGCCGGCGGCGGCACCTTCTTCTCCTTCCCGGCGCTGCTCGCCGCCGGTCTGCCGCCGGTGACGGCCAATGCCACCAATGCTGTGGCGCTATGGCCGGCCAGCCTGGCCGGCGCCTGGGCCGCGCGCGCCTCGTTGCGGCCGCTGGGTCGTTACCTGATCCCGCTGCTGCTGGCCGGCCTGGCCGGCGGCCTGCTCGGCGGCCTGTTGCTGCTGGCCGGCGGCGACGATGTATTCCGCGTGCTGATCCCCTGGCTGCTGTTGGCGGCCACCGCGCTGTTCGCCGCCAGCCCCTGGCTGGGGCGCTGGCTGGCGGCGCGGCGCAAGGCCGCCGAGCACCCGCCGCATACGCCGCTGTCGCTGGGCGCGCATATCGGCGTATCGATCTACGGCGGCTACTTCGGCGCCGGCATGGGCATCCTGCAGCTGGCCGCCTTCTCCATCGAGGGCCACGCCCTGGCCCGCGCCAACGCGCTGAAGAACCTGATCTCGGCAGTGATCTACAGCATCGCCACCCTGACCTTCGTCATCGCCGGGCGGGTCAGCTGGTACGAGCTGGCCATCCTGCTCACCGGCGCCACCCTTGGCGGCTACGCCGGCGGCGCACTGGGCGAAAAACTGCCGCCGGCGCTGCTGCGCGCCTTGGTCATTCTGGTGGGCAGCGGGATGACGCTGTACTACTTCTGGAGCACCTATTTGCGTTAGGCGCTAGGCGCCAGGCGTTGGGCTTCGCTGCGCTCAGCGCCAACCTACGCACCGACCTGGCCAGGGGCCCCGCTGATTTGCCCGAGGGGCGCGGCTCTGCTAGTGTCGCGCCCGTTTCTACGCTGCCCGAGACCCGCCGCCATGGCCCGCAAGAAAGCCGCCCCCGACTTCGAACATTCCCTCGCCGAGCTGCAGGCGCTGGTCGAGCGCCTGGAGAGCGGCGAGCTGTCGCTGGAAGACTCGCTGACCGCCTTCGAGCAGGGCATCGGCCTGACCCGCGAGTGCCAGGCCGCCCTGGCCCAGGCCGAGCAGAAGGTGCAGATCCTCCTGGAGCGCGACGGCGAGCTGGAGCCGGCGCCCTTCGACGCGGACCCGGCGGCATGATCAAGGCTTACCAGGCGAGCTGCCAGGCCCGCGTCGACGCCGCCCTCGAGCCGCTGTTCCAGGCCCCGCGTGCGGAGCTCGAACGCCTCTACCAGGCCATGCGCTACAGCGTGATGAACGGCGGCAAGCGCGTGCGCCCGCTGCTGGTCTACGCCGCCTGCGAGGCATTGGGCGGCAAGCTGGACCGCGCCGATGGCGCCGCCTGTGCGGTGGAGCTGATCCACGCCTATTCCCTGGTGCACGACGACCTGCCGGCGATGGACGACGACGACCTGCGCCGCGGCCAGCCGACCACCCACAAGGCCTTCGACGAGGCCAGTGCCATCCTCGCCGGCGATGGCCTGCAGAGCCTGGCCTTCGAGGTGCTCGCCGACCGCCGGCGCAACCCGCAGGACGCCGAGACCCGCCTGCAGATGATCGCGGCCCTGAGCGCCGCCGCCGGCCCGGCCGGCATGGTCGGCGGCCAGGCCATCGACCTCGGCGCGGTGGGCCTGCCGCTCGACCAGAGCGCCCTGGAAACCATGCACCGGCACAAGACCGGCGCGCTGATCGAGGCCAGCGTGCAGCTCGGCGCCCTGGCCAGCGGCAACGCCGACGAGCTCGGTCTCAAGGCGCTGCAGCAGTACGCCCGCGCCATCGGCCTGGCCTTCCAGGTGCAGGACGACATCCTCGACGTGGAGAGCGACACCGCCACCCTGGGCAAGACCCAAGGCAAGGATGAGGCCAACCACAAACCCACCTACCCCGCCCTGCTCGGCCTCGACGCCGCCAAGGCCTACGCCCTGGAACTGCGCGACCAGGCCCTGCACCTGCTGCGCCCCTTCGGCAGCCAGGCTGAGCCGCTGCGCGAGCTGGCGCGCTATATCGTCGAACGGCGCAGCTAGCCGATAGGCGGTGGCGCGCCCTGCGGCCAACGTCATCATCACCATCTATACCAGCATGATCGCCGCATAAGGCTTGCTTTACCCCCGCGACCAGCCTCCTAAGATGGCTCCATAACGACAAGACGTCCGGAGCCGCCATGCCCTTTTCCGCCCTGCTGATCGCCAACCGCGGCGAGATCGCCATCCGCATCGCCCAGGCCTGCGCCGACCTCGGTATCCGCAGCGTGGCGGTGTACGCCGAGGACGACAGCGCCTGCCTGCACATACGCAAGGCCGACCTGGCCGTGCCACTGGCTGGACGCGGCCCGGCGGCCTATCTGGACATGGATCAGCTCATTGCCGTCGCCCGCGAGCACGGCTGCAGCGCCATCCACCCCGGCTACGGTTTTCTCGCCGAGAACGCCGAATTCGCCCGCCGCTGCCAGGATGGCGGGCTGACCTTCGTCGGTCCGACGCCGGAAACCCTGCGACTGTTCGGCGACAAGGCCGCCGCCCGCGCCCTGGCCGAACGCTGCGCAGTGCCGCTGGTACCGGGGATCAACCAGGCGGTGACGCCGGAGCAGGCCGCGGACTTTCTCGCCGAACACGGCAGCGTGATGCTCAAGGCCCTGGCCGGCGGCGGTGGACGGGGCATGCGTGCAGTGGAGGATGCCGCGCAGCTGGCCGAGGCCTTCGCCCGCTGCGCCTCGGAGGCCCAGGGCGCCTTCGGTAGCGGCGCGCTGTACGTGGAGAAGCGCGTGCGCCGCGCCCGGCATATCGAAGTGCAGGTGCTCGGCGACGGCAGCGGCGCAGTCAGCCATCTGTGGGAGCGCGACTGCAGCCTGCAGCGCCGCCACCAGAAGCTGGTGGAAATCGCCCCCAGTCCCGACCTGGACGCCGCCACCCGCGAGGCCATCATCGCCAGCGCCCTGCGCCTGGCGGCCGAGTTGCAGTATCGCGGCATCGGCACCTTCGAATTCCTCCTCGACCTCGACCAGCCCGGGCGCTTCTACTTCATGGAAGCCAACCCGCGCGTGCAGGTGGAGCACACCGTCACCGAGCAGGTCACCGGCATCGATCTGCTGCATACGCAACTGCACCTGGCCGCCGGCAGCAGCCTGGCCGAGCTGAATCTGCTCACACCTCCCGCGACAAAGGGCTATGCCGTACAGCTGCGTCTGAATCTGGAAACCCTGCTCACCGATGGCACGACGCGCCCGGCCGCCGGCGTGCTCGGCGCCTACCAGCCGCCCAGCGGCCCGGGCCTGCGCGTGGATGGCTGCGGCTATGCCGGCTACGCCGTCAGCCCGGCCTATGACTCGCTGATCGCCAAGCTGATCGCCAGCGCCAGCGACTACACCGGGGCCCTGCGCCGCGCCTACCGGGGGCTGTGCGAGTTTCGCCTCGAAGGCGTGGCGAGCAACCTGCACCTGCTGCAGAACCTGCTGCAGCGCGACGAGGTGATCGCCCATCGGGTCGACACCACCTACGTCGAGCGTCACCTGAGCGAGCTGCTGGCCGCCCGCGAGCAGGCCCACCCGCACCGTTACTTTGCCGGCGACGCATCTGCGCAAAGCGCCAGATCCAGCCTCGACGCCCCGCCCGGCACCCTGGCCCTCAGCGCGCCCAGCGCCGGCGTGCTGGTCAGCCTGGCGGTGGCCGAAGGCGACGCCGTGGCCGCCGGTCAGCGCATCGCCGTGCTGGAGGCGATGAAGATGGAGTTCGAGGTCAAGGCCGAGCACAGCGGTATCGTCCGCGCGCTGGCCGTTGCACCCGGGGACGCCATCGGCGAGGGCCAGGCGCTGGCGTTTCTGCAGCCGGCCGAGGTGGACAGCCTCGACGCCCACGGCGAGCAGGCCGTCGACCTGGCGCATATCCGCGCCGACCTGGCCGAAGTGCTGGAACGCCATGCGCGCCTGACCGATGCGCGCCGCCCCGAGGCCGTGGCCAAGCGGCGCAAGAGCGGCCAGCGCACCGCGCGCGAGAACCTCGCCGACCTGCTCGACGAGGGCAGCTTCAACGAGTACGGCGCCCTGGCCCTGGCCGCCCAGCGCCGCCGGCGTTCGGCCGAAGAACTGCTGGAGCTGAGCCCGGCCGACGGCCTGATCGGCGGCACCGGCACGGTCGGCGCCGCGCAGTTCGGCGCGGAGGCGGCGCGCTGCATGGCCATCGCCTACGACTACACGGTATTCGCCGGCACCCAGGGCGTGATGAACCACAAGAAGACCGACCGCCTGCTCGGCCTCGCGGCGCAGTGGCGCCTGCCGGTGGTGCTGTTCGCCGAAGGCGGCGGTGGGCGGCCGGGCGATACCGATTTCGTCGGTGTGGCCGGGCTGGACTGCCACACCTTCGCCGCCATGGCCAGGCTCTCCGGCCTGGTGCCGACGGTGGGCGTGGTCTCCGGCCGCTGCTTCGCCGGCAACGCCGCCTTGCTCGGCTGCTGCGATGCGATCATCGCCACGCAGAATGCGACCATCGGCATGGCCGGCCCGGCGATGATCGAAGGCGGCGGCCTGGGCAGTTTCACCCCCGAACAGGTCGGCCCGACCAGCGTGCAGGGCCCCAACGGGGTGATCGACGTGCTGGTGGAGGACGAAGCCGCAGCGGTCGCCGTGGCCAAGCAGTACCTGGGGTATTTCCAGGGCCCAGTGAGCGACTGGCAATGCAGCGATCCTCGTGAGCTGCGCCACGTCATTCCGGAAAACCGCCTGCGCGTGTACGACATCCGCAAGGTGATCGAACTGCTGGCCGACGAGGGCAGCGTGCTGGAGCTGCGCCGCCAGTTCGCCCCCGGCCTGATCACCGCGCTGGTGCGCATCGAGGGCAAGCCCTTCGGCCTGCTCGCCAACAACCCCGCGCATCTGGGCGGCGCCATCGATGCCGTGGCCGGCGACAAGGCCTCGCGCTTCCTGCAACTGTGCGAGGCGCATGACCTGCCCATCGTCTCGCTGTGCGACACCCCCGGTTTCATGGTCGGCCCGGAGGCGGAGAAACAGGCCACGGTGCGCCACGTCTCGCGCCTGTTCGTCACCGCCGCCAGCCTGACGGTGCCCTTCTTCACCCTGGTGCTGCGCAAGGGCTACGGCCTCGGCGCCCAGGCCATGGCCGCCGGCAGTTTCCACGCGCCCTTGTTCACCGCCGCCTGGCCCAGCGCCGAGTTCGGCGCCATGGGCCTGGAGGGCGCGGTGCGCCTGGGTTTCGCCAAGGAGCTGGCGGCCCAGGCGGACGACCCCGCGCGCCAGGCGCTGTTCGACAAGCTGGTGGCCAAGGCCTACGAAAACGGCAAGGCGCTGAACATGGCCAGCTACCTGGAAATCGATGCGGTGATCGACCCGGCCGACAGCCGCGCCTGGCTGCTCCGCGGGCTGGCCGCCACGCCCCGACCGGCGCGGTGCGAGGGGCGCAAGCGGCCGTTCGTCGATACCTGGTAGAGGCCTGGCGCAGGGGCGCCGGCCTGTCGCGCAGGGCTTGAAGCTTGCGGCGGTGGTTTTCGGGTAAACTGCGCATCTTTTTACGCCTATAACGATTCGCCTGATGCCGACCACTTTCCACGAGATCCCCCGCGAGCGCCCGCTGACGCCCCTGCTGGACCGCGCCAACACGCCGGACGAGCTGCGCCGGCTGGCCGAAGCGGACCTGGAAACCCTCGCCGACGAACTGCGCCAGTACCTGCTGTACAGCGTCGGCCAGAGCGGTGGCCATTTCGGCGCCGGCCTCGGCGTGATCGAGCTGACCATCGCCCTGCATTACGTCTTCGACACCCCCGACGACCGCCTGGTGTGGGACGTCGGCCACCAGGCCTACCCGCACAAGATCCTCACCGGCCGCCGCGAGCGCATGGCCACGCTGCGCCAGAAGGACGGCCTGGCCGCCTTCCCGCGCCGCAGCGAGAGCGAGTACGACACCTTCGGCGTCGGCCACTCCAGCACCAGCATCAGCGCCGCACTGGGCATGGCCATCGCCGCCCGCCTGCAGGGCGAGCGGCGCAAGAGCGTGGCGGTGATCGGCGACGGCGCGCTGACCGCCGGCATGGCCTTCGAGGCGCTCAACCACGCCAGCGAGGTCGGCGCCAACATGCTGGTGGTGCTCAACGACAACGACATGTCGATCTCCAAGAATGTCGGCGGGCTGTCCAACTACCTGGCCAAGATCCTCTCCAGCCGCACCTACGCCAGCATGCGCGAGGGCAGCAAGAAGATCCTCTCGCGCCTGCCTGGCGCCTGGGAGATCGCGCGCAAGACCGAGGAACACGCCAAGGGCATGCTGGTACCCGGCACCCTGTTCGAGGAACTGGGCTGGAACTATATCGGCCCCATCGACGGCCACGACCTGCCCACCCTGCTCGCCACCCTGCGCAATATGCGCGACCTGGACGGCCCGCAGTTCCTCCATGTGGTGACCAAGAAGGGCAAGGGCTTCGCCCCGGCCGAGGCCGACCCGATCGGCTACCACGCCATTACCAAGCTGGAGCCGGTCAAGCCCGATGCCGCGCCGCTCTCCAGCCAGAAACGGCCGGCCGGCCCGAAATACTCCAACGTGTTCGGCCAGTGGCTGTGCGACATGGCCGCAGCAGACTCGCGCCTGGTCGGCATCACCCCGGCGATGAAGGAAGGCTCGGACCTGGTGGCCTTCGCCGAACGCTTCCCGGCGCGCTACTTCGATGTCGCCATCGCCGAGCAGCACGCCGTCACCCTGGCCGCCGGCATGGCCTGCGACGGGGTCAAGCCGGTGGTGGCGATCTACTCGACCTTCCTCCAGCGCGGCTACGACCAGCTGATCCACGACGTGGCGGTGCAGAACCTCGACGTGCTGTTCGCCATCGACCGCGCCGGCCTGGTCGGCGAGGACGGCCCGACCCACGCCGGCAGCTTCGATATCTCCTACCTGCGCTGCATCCCCGGCATGCTGGTGATGACCCCCAGCGACGAGAACGAGCTGCGCCGCATGCTCACCACCGGCTACCTGTTCGACGGCCCGGCGGCGGTGCGCTACCCGCGCGGCAGCGGCCCCAACGCCACCATCGACCCAGGCCTGGCGCCGCTGGAAATCGGCAAGGGCCTGATCCGTCGCCAGGGCCGCCGCGTCGCCCTGCTGGCCTTCGGCGTGCAACTGGCCGAGGCGCTGCAGGTCGGCGAGACGCTGGACGCCACGGTGGTCGACATGCGTTTCGTCAAACCGCTGGACGCCGCCCTGCTGCGCGAACTGGCGGCCAGCCACGAGCTGCTGGTGAGCATCGAGGAAAACGCGGTGATGGGCGGCGCCGGCAGCGCGGTCGGCGAGTTCCTCGCCGCCGAGAACATCGTCAAGCCGCTGCTGCAGCTGGGCCTGCCCGACTACTACGTCGAACACGCCAAGCCGGCGCAGATGCTCAAAGAATGCGGCCTCGACCAGGCCGGCATCGAAGCCGCGGTGCGCGCGCGCCTGGCCCAGTTGCCCGCCTGAACATGAGACCCGCTCATCGCTGAATGAGCGGACCTTGCTTGTCATTCATCCCGCCGCGCACTAGGGTGCGCGGCATTGCATGTTCCGCCAGGGTGCGCCGCTAACACGGCGTGAAACGGGAAGTCGGTGCGCCCATCCGGGCAATCCCGACGCTGCCCCCGCAACGGTAATCGACGGCAGGCCGCAAGCCTGCACCTTGTCCACGGCCACTGGGTATTCCCGGGAAGGCGGACCGGGGTCGTGAGCCCGGAGACCGGCCCCGGCGGTGCGACTGGTGTTGCGGAGGGCCGCACCGTCAAGCGCCGCCCTGCGCGCGCTTGCCCCTGCCCTCCTCGAACGTCTGCCGACCTTTGAGGAATATCCCTGATGAAACTGTCCCCCCTGGCCCTGGCCATCGCCGTTCTGCCCGGCCTCGCCCTGGCCGCCGAACCCTACGCCGCCGAGCCGCTGGTGATCACCTCCGGGCGCCTGGCCGAACCGCAAGCCCAGGCCACCGCCGCCACCACGGTGTTCGAGCGGGCGGATATCGAGCGTTTGCAGGTCAGCAGCGTGCCCGATCTGCTCAGCCGCGTCCCTGGCGTATCCATCGTGCAGAACGGCGGCCGCGGCAGCCTGACCAGCCTGTTTCTGCGTGGCGCCAACGCCAACCAGACTCTGGTGCTGGTCGACGGCGTGCGTCTGAATGCCGCCGCCAGCGGCCTGGCCCGCCTGGAATTCCTCAGCCCCGAGCAGATCGAGCGCATCGAGGTGGTGCGCGGCCCACGTTCGGCGCTGTATGGCGCCGACGCCATCGGCGGGGTGATCCAGATTTTCACCCGCCAGGGCGAGGCCGGCCTGCAACCGCGCCTGCGCCTGGCCGCCGGTAGCCAGCAGACCTTCGAACGCAGCCTGGGACTGTCCGGCGGCGACCAGCGCACGCGTTTCGACCTCGGCGCCAGCCTGGTCGAGCGCGCCGGCTTCGACCGCTCAGCAGACGCTCGCGGCTATGACGGCGACCACGACGGCCTGCGCCGCAAGGCCTTCAACCTGAGCCTGCAGCACCGCTTCAACGAACGCCTCGAAGGCGGTCTGAGCCTGCTCGAACAGCATGGCGAGAGCGAGTACGACGACCTGTTCAGCTTCGTGCCGGGCAACCCCAGCGAGCGCTTCAGCGTTTCCACTGCCGCGGCCCATCTCGAGGCGCAGCTCGCCGAGCGCTGGAGCAGTCGCCTGGAGCTCGGCCACGGCGAGGACAAGAGCGACAACCGCGACCCGCTGAACGCCAGCAACAACTATCAGTACAACACCTACCGCGACAGCGCGGGCTGGCTCAACACCCTGCAACTGAGCGACGCCCAGCAGCTGCTGCTCGGTCTCGACTGGTACGAGGACCGCCTGGGCAGCGACAGCGAGTTCAGCCAGACCGAGCGCTGGAACCGGGCCGCCTTCGTCCAGCACCGCTTCCGTGGCGAGGGCTTCGCCACCGAGCTGGGCCTGCGCCACGACGACAACCAGCAGTTCGGCAGCGAGAACACCTGGAACGCGGCACTGAGCCTGGACCTGAGCGAGCGTCTCGAGCTGCTGCTGAGCTACGGCGAGGGCTTCCACGCGCCGACCTTCAACGACCTGTATTTCCCCACCAGCTCGTTCTATGGCGGCAACCCGAACCTGGCCCCCGAGCGCTCGAAGACCTACGAGGTGCAACTGCGCGGCGAGCACCTGGACAGCCGCTGGAGCCTGTCGGCCTACCGCACCGAGGTCGAAGACCTGATCACCGTAGTCAGCGATCCGCTGACCTTCTTCAGCACCCCGATGAACGTCAACCAGGCACGCCTGCAAGGCCTGGAACTGAGCCTGGAACGCGAGGTGCTGGGCTGGCAGGCCGCTCTCGGCGCCAGCCTGCTCGACCCACGTGATCGCGACAGCGGCCACACCCTGCCGCGCCGCGCCAAACGCAGCCTGAGCCTGGATCTGGACCGTCAGTTCGGCGCCTTCGCCGCCGGCCTCACCTGGCAGGCCGTCTCCGGGCGCTACGACGATGCCGCCAACACCCGCGAGATCGCCGGCTACGGCCTGCTGGGCGCGCGGGCCAGCTGGCGGATGAACGAGGAGCTGCTGTGGCAGGTCAAGGTCGACAACCTGCTGGACAAGGACTATTCCCAGGCGCTGTACAGCCGACCGAACGACCCCTTCTTCGGTAGCGTGAGTTACTACGGCTACCGCGAGGAAGGCCGCAGCGCCCTGCTCTCGCTGACCTGGACGCCGCAACTCTGATCCCGGTGCTCACGGTGCACCAAGCCGCTCCAGGCTAACGCGCCGTGGCCAGCCGCTCGCACAGCCGCTCGATGGCGCCGAGCATCTGCCGGCTGGGCCGCTCCAGGCCCCTGTCCGGCACCGCCCAGACCTGGCCGCGGCGCACCGCGCGCAGCTGCGGCCAGGCCTGCCAGCTCGACAGTTCGGCATTGCTGCCGCCGAGAATCACCTCGGGGTCGCGCGCCAGCACCGCCTCGATGCCGACCTGGGGCGCCGGCTGGCTCAGGTCGGCGAACAGGTTGCGCGCGCCGCACACCGCCAGCGCATCGCCGATCAGCTGCTCGCCGCCGATGGTATAGAGCGGCTGGTGCCAGACCTGATAGAACACCGCCAACGGCCGCTCGCGCCGGTAACGCTGGCGCAACCCGGCCAGCTCGGCGCGAAACTCCGCCGCCAGCCGCTCGCCCCGTTCGGCGCGACCGATACGCTCGGCGATAAGGATAAAGGCCTCGGCCAACTGGTCGAGGCGCGCCGGCTCGACCACCAGCAGGGGAATGCCGAAACGCTGCAACTGCGCCTGCTGCGCCGCCGGCACGCTGCCTGGAGCGATCAGGATCAAGTCGGGCGCCAGCTGCAGCAGGCGCTCGAACTCCAGCTGGCCGTAGCGGCCGACGGTGGGCAGCTGGGCCAGCGCGGCGGGATGCTCGTCGCCTGCCAGCACGCCGACCAGCAGGTCGGCGGCATCCAGCTCGAGCATGATCTCGCTGAGCGACGGCGCCAGGCTGACCACCCGTGGTGCGGCCGCCAGCGGCAGGGCCAGCAGACACAGGGCCAGCAGCAGTGCGCGCATCAGCCGAGTTGGCGGGGAATGCGGTAGAGGCAGTGCAGGACGATGCTCGACAGCGCCAGCAGCACCAGGGGTATCGCCTCCAGCCCGGCCAGCACCGCCAGGGCGGCGATCCAGGCCGGCAGCGCCGCGCCGAGCAGTGCACGCAAACGCACACGATCCAGCTCCAGCCAGGCGGCCCGCTCGGCGTCGCTGTCCAGGGCTTTGTCGGTGGCGATCAGCGCACGCTTGTAGGCGGCGAACAGCGGCAGGCTGACGAACATCGAGGCCAGCCCGGCGACGAACAGCGGCAGGCTCAGCACCGTGGT
The DNA here is from genome assembly GCF_056676075.1 of Pseudomonas sp. ABa2. Taxonomy (NCBI): domain Bacteria; kingdom Pseudomonadati; phylum Pseudomonadota; class Gammaproteobacteria; order Pseudomonadales; family Pseudomonadaceae; genus Pseudomonas; species Pseudomonas sp. ABa2. Next base: position 707,816 of record NZ_CM155239.1, on the reverse strand, counting down.
GGCGCCGCCGCCGAACAGCAGGTTGAAGACGAACAAGGGTGCCAGCGCCACGCCCAGCTGGCGCCACCAGGCGAGCGCCAGACGGCGCTTGACCTGGCCGCGGGTCATAGGCTGTCCTCGGCCTCGCCCTGGTGCTGGTTGCCCAGCATATGGCCGAGCTTGCCGGCCTTGGTGGCGAGGTAGCGCTTGTTGTAGGGGTTGTGCTCGATCTGCAGCGGCACGCGGTGATCCACGGCGATGCCCATGTCACCCAGCGCCTTGACCTTGCGCGGGTTGTTGGTCATCAGCTTGAGGCTCTTGATGCCCAGGTGGGCGAGCATCGGCTGGCAGATCGCGTAGTCGCGCTGGTCGGCGCCGAAGCCCAGGCGCTCGTTGGCCTCGACGGTGTCGGCGCCGCCGTCCTGCAGCTCGTAGGCGCGGATCTTGTTCAGCAGGCCGATGCCGCGGCCTTCCTGGCGCAGGTACAGCAGCACGCCACGGCCTTCGTTGGCGATCGCCTGCAACGCCGCCTGCAGCTGCGCGCCGCAGTCGCAGCGCAGGCTGAACAGGGCGTCGCCGGTCAGGCACTCGGAGTGCAGGCGGCCCAGCACCGGCGCGCCGTCGGCCACAGCGCCGAAGGTCAGGGCGACGTGCTCCTTGCCGGTGGCCTGGTCGAGGAAGCCGTGCATGGTGAACACGCCGAAGGGCGTGGGCAGTTGGGAGGCGGCGACGAACACGACGGACACCGGATACTCCTAGCAATGAGTACGAAACAGGGGCGGCATTGTATCAGCAGGCCCCGCCGCCGGGTCAGTCAGAATTGCCGATCATCAGTATCGAAACGCTCAATGCCGCGCTCATAGCTTGGATTCGAGCACCAGCATGCCCTGCTCCTCGCGCCAGCCGACCCGGCCGAGGAAGCTCATGCCCAGCAGCGCCTCGTGCGGCGCGCCACCCTCCAGCACCACGGCCTCGACGCCGAGCACCTCCAGATCGCCGATCTTCACCCGGTCGAGCATCACCCGCCAGCCGCGGGTGACGCCGCTGGCGGTGTTGACCTGCAGCGGCCGGCCGCTGACCCGGTAATCGATACCCAGGCGCTTGGCATGGGCGTCGTTGAGCGCCACCGAGGTGGCACCGGTGTCCACCAGGAACTGCACGGTCTGGCCGTTGACCGAGCCGGCCACCCAGTAGTGGCCGCCGATGCCCTTGGCGATGCTCAGGCGCTTCTTCACCGGTTCGGCGAAGCCGGTGCTGTATTCGCGGCTCAGCGGATAGCTGCGCTCGACGCCGTCGACGCGCAGCACCGCACCCTGCTTGTCGACGCTGACCACCTGCACCCCGCCCGGCCCGCTCTGGCCGACCCGCACCAGCTTGCGCTGGCCGTCGACGTTGAGCACCGCCGCGCCGGGGAACAGGCCGACCACCTGCACCTGCGAGGCGGCCCAGCACAGCGGGCCGAACAGCAGGGCGAGGACAACGAGGCAGTGGCGCAAATGCATGGGGACGGCCTCCCGGCTCAGTCGAAGGGATAGGGTTGCTGCCAGTGCTGGAACAGCGGGCGCAGCTCGCCGCTGGCCACCAGTTCGCCCAGGCGTCGGTCGTAGACCCCGGCCAGGCTGCGGCCGCGCGGGGTGTCGGCGAAGCCGAGGTACAGCGGCAGGCGGGTCAGTTCGCTGATGCGGTAACGCCCGGCGTCCGGCGCCTCGCTCAGCACCTCGTCCACCTCGGTGCGGGCGTCGATATAGAAATCCGCGTGGCCCAGCTCGAGCATGCCGAGGATACCGCTGCGCCGGTGAATTTCCCGGTAGTCGCGCACATTCGGCAGATAGGCCTGGTAGCCGTAGCCGCGCATCCAGGCCAGGCGGTAGTCGGCGAGGTTGTCCAGGGTCAGTTGCGGCTTGTCGCGCAGGCCGAGCGCGGCGATCTGGTCGGCGTCGTAGTGCCAGCGCGGGTAGAACACGCCCTCGCTGACCTCGTCGCGGTAGGAGCCGACCCAGGCATCGGCCTCGCCACGCTGCACCAGGCCGATGGAACGGGTATAGGGCACGCTATGAATGCGCAAGGCGACGCCGGCCGGCTCGAACACCCGGCGCAGCACGTCCCAGGCCAGCCCGGTGCCATCGGCATGGGTGTGCCCGTTCCACACCTCGCTGGCCAGGCGGATCTCGCCGGGCGGGGCGTCCTGCGCCTGCGCCCCGCTCGCCCCGATCAGCAGCAACACGCCGGCCAGCAGCCAGCCCGTCAGCGCCATGCCCTTGCCCTCTAGAAGCCCAACGATGCCGCGTAGCTGTCCCAACCCCAGACCAGGCCCTGCATGGCCAGCCAGGCGAACACCCCGGCGATCACGTCGTCGAGCATGATGCCGACGCCGCCGTGCACATGGCGGTCGATCCAGCGGATCGGCCAGGGCTTGACGATGTCGAACAGGCGGAACATGAGAAAGCCTAGCAGCAGCCAGACCCAGCCCTCGGGCACCAGCCACAGGGTGATCCACATGCCGACCATCTCGTCCCAGACGATGCCTTCGTGGTCGTGCACCCGCAAGTCATCGGCGACCTTGCCGCACAGCCAGAAGCCGAACAGCATGGTCACCCCCAGCATCAGCCAGTAGCCCCAGTCCGGCAGCATCTGCCACAGCGGCACGAACGGCAGCGCCACCAGCGAGCCCCAGGTGCCCGGCGCCTTGGGCAGGGTGCCGGAGCCGAAGCCGAAGGCGATGAAGTGCCAGGGATTGCGCCACACCGAAGGCGGGACGTACTCGGCGGGAACCTGGTTGGGGTGATCGGTCACGCGGCATTCATCCTGTCAGAAATGTTGGTAACCGCTGTGCGGCGGCGCGACGAGCCGCCCCGTACCATCCAGCAGCTGCACGCCGCTGCCGGCCAGCACCCGGCCGATGGCGCGCACCTCGGGCCAATCGGCCTGCAGGTCGGCGAGCAAGGCTGGCGGTAGGGTAAAGGCCAGTCGGTAGTCGTCGCCACCGCTCAGCGCACAGGCCAGCGCCTGCCGCTCGCCGGCGAACGCCAGCAATGCCGGCGACAGCGGCAGCCGCGCCTGCTCGACCTGCAGGGCGACACCCGAGGCCTTGGCGATATGCCCGCAGTCGGCGAGCAGACCGTCGGAGATATCCAGCGCCGCCGTGGCCCGCCCACGCAGGGCCTGGCCCAGCGCCAGCTGCGGCTGCGGCGACCAGTAGCGCGCCAGCAGGGGCTCGGCGAGTTCGGCCGCGGCCGTCCGCTGCCCCAGCACCAGCGGCAACGCGCCGGCGCCGTCGCCGAGACTGCCGCCGACGCAAAGCAGATCGCCCACTTGCGCGCCGCAGCGAGTCAGCGCCTGGCCAGCCGGCACCCGGCCGAACACGGTCAGGGTCAGGCTCAGCGGGCCGCGCGTGGTGTCGCCGCCGACCAGCGCCAGCGAACAGTTCTGCGCCATCAGCTGCAGGCCGCGAGCGAACTCGGCCAGCCAGATGTCCTCGGCGGCGGGCAGGGTCAGGGCCAGGGTAAAGGCCAGGGGCGTGGCGCCCATGGCGGCCAGGTCGCTGGCCGATACCGCCAGCGCGCGCTGGCCGAGCAGGAAGGCATCGCAGGATTCGGGAAAATGCACCCCGGCGACCAGGGTGTCGGTGGACACCGCCAGCTGCTCGCCGGCTGGCAGCGCCAGCAGCGCGCAATCGTCGCCGATGCCGCGAACCACGCCGTCGCCGCCCTGGGCGCAGGGGGCGGCGGCGAAGTAATGACGGATCAGCTCGAACTCACCCATGGAGCCTCCCCTCTCCCTCTGGGAGAGGGGTTGGGGGTGAGGGTGCTCGGACAACGCGATCCATGCTCAACGCTTGTTGGCGCCCACTTCGGCGGCACGCAGCTTGGGCGCCAGCTTGTCGAGGATGCCGTTGACGAACTTGTGCCCGTCGGTGGCGCCGAACACCTTGGCCAGCTCGATGCCCTCGTTGATCACCACCTTGTAGGGCACGTCGACGCGGTTCTTCAGCTCGTAGGTGGACAGGCGCAGGATGGCCAGCTCGACCGGATCGATCTCTGCCAGCGGGCGATCGAGCAGCGGCGTGAAGGCCTCGTCCAGCTCGGCCTTCTGCCGCGGCACGCCGTGCAGTATCTCGTGGAAGTAGGCGCCGTCGACCTTGCTGAAATCGTTGTCGACGCGGAACTGCGCTTCGATCTCGTTCAGCGGCTGGCCGGCGATGTGCCAGGAGTACAGGGCCTGCATCGCCAGGGTACGGGCCTCGCGGCGGGCGAGAATCTTGCCGCTGGGGCCCTTCTTGGCCGGCTGGCCGTTACCGGAGTTGCTCACTTGGCCTCCAACTGCGCCAGCAGGCTGACCATTTCCAGGGCAGACAGCGCAGCTTCGGCACCCTTGTTACCCGCCTTGGTGCCGGAACGTTCGATGGCTTGTTCGATGGAGTCGACGGTCAGCACGCCGAAGGCGACCGGTACGCCGTACTCCATGGACACCTGAGCCAGACCCTTGGTGCACTCGCCGGCGACGTATTCGAAGTGCGGAGTGCCGCCACGGATGACCGCGCCAAGGGCGATGATCGCCGCGTACTCGCCGCGCTGAGCGACCTTCTGGGTGACCAGCGGAATCTCGAAGGCGCCCGGCGCGCGGATGATGGTGATGTCGCTCTCGCTCACGCCGTGGCGAACCAGGGCGTCGATGGCGCCACTGACCAGGCTCTCGACGACGAAGCTGTTGAAACGGCCTACCACCAGGGCGTATTTGCCCTTCGGGGCGATGAAGGTACCTTCGATGGTCTTCAGGGTCATGACGGGTCTCACTAGGGTTAAAGAGCCGGAGCGGCGGTGCGCTCCGAAAAATAAAATTCGTGCTCCCTGGGGAGCTGGCTTTGCTCCCCTCTCCCATAAATGGGAGAGGGTCATCAGCTTTGGCCCTTCGGGCCGCGGTCAGTCAGCCGGCAGGTATTCTACAACCTCGAGATCGAAGCCGGATATCGCGTTGAACTTCATCGGCGAGCTCAGCAGGCGCATCTTGCGCACGCCGAGGTCGCGCAGGATCTGCGAGCCGGCGCCCACCGTGCTGTAGGTGGCCGGAGTCGCCGGCTGCTGGCGGCCGAGGTGGGCCAGCAGCTCCGGGCCGGTCAGCGGGTTGCCCAGCAGCAGCACCACGCCGCTGCCGGCCTTGGCCACCTCGGCCATGGCCGCGCGCAGGCTCCAGCGCCCCGGCTGGTTGACCAGGAACAGGTCGCGCAGCGGGTCCATGTTGTGCACCCGCACCAGGGTCGGCTCCTCGGCGCACAGCTTGCCCAGGGTCAGCGCCATGTGCGCGGTGTCTTCCACCGCGTCGCGGTAGGTGACCAGGTTGAACTGGCCCAGCTCGGTGTCCAGCGGCTGCTCGCTGATGCGTTCGACGGTGCGCTCGTGGATCAGGCGGTAGTGGATCAGGTCGGCGATGGTGCCGATCTTCAGACCGTGCTGCTCGGCGAAGGCCTCCAGCTCCGGGCGACGGGCCATGGTGCCGTCGTCGTTCATGATCTCGCAGATCACCCCGCTCGGCTCGAAGCCGCCCATGCGCGCCAGGTCGCAGGCCGCTTCGGTGTGGCCGGCGCGCGCCAGTACGCCGCCGGGTTGGGCCATCAGCGGGAAGATATGACCGGGGCTGACGATATCGTCGGCCACCGCATTGCGCGCCACCGCGGCCTGCACGGTGCGCGCCCGGTCGGCGGCGGAGATGCCGGTGGTGACGCCTTCGGCGGCCTCGATGGAGACGGTGAACTTGGTGCCGAAGCCGGAACCGTTGCGCGGCGCCATCAGCGGCAGCTTGAGCAGCTCGCAGCGCTCGCGGGTCATCGGCATGCAGATCAACCCGCGGGCGAAGCGGGCCATAAAGTTGATATGTTCGGCCGTGACGCATTCCGAAGCGATGATGATGTCGCCCTCGTTCTCGCGGTCCTCGTCATCCATGAGGATGACCATCTTGCCGGCGCGGATGTCTTCGATCAGTTCTTCAGCGGTGTTGAGCGCCATCGGGGCGTCTCCTCAATTCTTCAGGTAGCCGTGTTCGGCGAGAAAGCTTTCGGTCAGGCCCGAGGCCTTGGGTTCGGCGGCCTTGTCGCCGAGCAGCAGGCGCTCCAGGTAGCGCGCCAGCAGGTCCACTTCGAGGTTGACCTTACGCCCGGCCTGGTAGTCGACCATGATGGTCTCGGCCAGGGTGTGCGGCACTATGGTCAGTTCGAACTCGGCGCCATCGACCGCGTTGACGGTCAGGCTGGTGCCGTCGACGGTGATCGAGCCCTTGTGCGCGATGTACCTGGCCAGCTCGCGCGGCGCGCGCACCCGGAATTGCACGGCGCGGGCGTTATCGGCACGCGAGACGATCTCGCCGACGCCGTCGACGTGGCCGCTGACCAGATGCCCGCCGAGGCGGCTGGTGGGGGTCAGGGCCTTCTCCAGGTTGACCGCACTGCCGGGCTTGAGATCGACGAAGGCGGTGCGCGCCAGGGTCTCGCGGCTGACGTCGGCCCAGAAGCCGTCGCCGGGCAGCTCCACTGCGGTCAGGCACACGCCGTTGACGGCGATGCTGTCGCCGAGCTTGACGTCGCCCAGGTCGAGCTTGCCGGTGGCGACATAGACGCGCACATCACCGCCCTTGGGGGTCATGGCACGGATGCTGCCGATGGCTTCGATTATGCCGGTGAACATGCGCCCTCCGGTTTCTCACTGAAGATGATGCGAAACAGCATGGACGAACTCCTGTTTGGGTCAGAAACAGGGCAATGCCGATCGATAGGGATTTCGCGGACGCGCACGCGGCGCCCGAGGAGGGAATCCCGCTCTCTCTTTATCCGGACTATACCGTCGGCCCCGGAATCGCACCGGGTCTGCTGACCTCGCCGAAACGAGCGCTCGCGGGCTAGGCAGAATCCGCCATTACCGCCGGTGGGGAATTCCACCCCGCCCTGAGAACGTTGCGGCCAGTCGCCCGGCCGAGTGGCGTTTTACCATATTTATCGCCGCACCGCATGACCCCAGGGGGACGCCGTGGCGACCTGCCGTCGGCAGGTTGGGCTGAGGAGCCTGCGACCAAGCCCAACATGGGCGTGGGGATCGCCGGGATCGTGGAGAATGCCAAGATCGCCGGGCGGAGCGCGACGCGCTCCCTGTTGGGCTTCGCTGCGCTCAGCGCCAACCTACGGCCGCGCGGTGATCTGCCAGTCGTCGCCGATGGCGCGGATATCCACGATCTGCAGCTCGGGCGCCTCGGCCATGCGGTTGAGCGGCAGGTCGAGCAGCGGCCGGGCACTGGAGCCGAGCAGCTTGGCCGCCATGAAGATGCGGTATTCGTCCACCAGCCCGGCGCGGGCGAAGGCGCCGGCCAGGCGCGGCCCGGCCTCCACCAGCACCTCGTTGGCACCGCGCGCGGCCAGTTCTTCGAGCAGCTTGCGCAAGTTGACGTGACCGTTGCTGCCGGGCACGGCAAGCAGCTCATGGCCCTCCTGCTGGTAACGCTCGCGCGCCAGCGCGGCGGCGCAGGTCGCCACCAGCGCCGGCCCGGCCTGGAAGAAGGCCTTGTCCAACGGCACCCGCAGGCGTCCGTCGACCAGCACGCGCAACGGCGGACGGCGCTGCGCCAGGGCGGTCAACTCGGCGCCCAGGCCCAGTTCGTCGGGGCGCACGGTCAGCCGCGCGTCGTCGCTCAGCACGGTATCGGCGCCGCTCAGCACCACGCTGGCCTGGGCGCGCAGGCGCTGCACCTCGGCACGCGCCGCCGGGCCGGTGATCCACTGGCTCTCGCCGCTGGCCATGGCGGTGCGCCCGTCCAGGCTCATCGCCAGCTTGACTCGCACCAGCGGCAGGCCGCTCTCCATGCGTTTGACAAAGCCGGCATTGAGCGCTCGCGCCTCGCTTTCCAGCACGCCGCTGCGCACCTCGATCCCGGCCTCGGCCAGGCGCTTGAGACCCTTGCCGGCGACCTGCGGATTGGGGTCCTGCATGGCCGCCACCACCAGCGCCACTCCGGCGGCGATCAGGCCGTCGGCGCAGGGCGGGGTGCGGCCGAAATGGCTGCAGGGTTCCAGGGTGACGTAGGCGGTGGCGCCGCGCGCCAGCTCGCCGGCCTGGCGCAGGGCGTGCACCTCGGCGTGCGGCTCGCCGGCACGGGCATGCCAGCCTTCGCCGACGATGCGCCCGTCACGCACGATGACGCAACCGACCCGCGGATTGGGATGGGTGGAGTACAGGCCCTTGCGCGCCAGCTGCAGGGCGCGCGCCATGAAGGCGTGGTCGTGTGCGCTCATCGGGCTTTCGACGGCTCGCGAGAGAGGCGCTCGATCTCTTCGCGGAACTCGTTGAGATCCTGGAAACGCCGGTACACCGAGGCGAAACGGATGTAGGCGACCTCGTCGAGCTTGCGCAGCTCGCCCATCACCAGCTCGCCGAGCACCAGGGACTTCACCTCGCGTTCGCCGGTGGCGCGCAATTGCTGCTTGATGCGGGCGATGGCTTCCTCGAGGCGCTCGACGCTCACCGGGCGCTTCTCCAGCGCGCGCTGCATGCCGGCACGCAGCTTGTCCTCGTCGAACGGCTGGCGGCTGCCGTCCTGCTTGATCAGGCGCGGCATCACCAGTTCGGCGGTCTCGAAGGTGGTGAAGCGTTCGCCGCAGGCCACGCATTCGCGGCGACGGCGCACCTGATCGCCCTCGGCGACCAGACGCGAATCGATGACCTTGGTGTCGTTGGCGGCGCAGAATGGACAATGCATGGCAGGCGCTGGCAGGTGGCGGCAAAGGCGCCATGGTAGCGCATCGAAGCGGCAAGACAAGCCAGGTGCTTTAGGCTATACAGACGCCCGCCCGAACAGCAGAAGACGCCATGAACCTATACCTGCCGCTGCTTGCCCTGATCCTCACCGGCCTGCTCGGCGCCTGCGCCAGCGAGCCCGCCACGCCGCCCGCGCCGCCGCCGAGCCCGCCGAGCGCGGCACCCGCGGTCGAGCCGCGCAACCTGCTGCCCAGCCTGCGCGGTCAGCTGCTCGGCGTGGCCGCCGGCGCCGAGGTGGACCTGGCGCTGCTGGCGGTCGACGCGCGCGGGCGCCCCGCTACCCTGCTCGGCCACCTGCTGCTGCGCAGCGACGGCAACCCACTGCCCTTCGCCCTGCACTTCGAGCCGGCCAGTTTTCCCGGCGACCAGCGCGTTGAGCTGCGCGGCCGCGTCACCCAGTCCGGACGCCTGGTGCAGCGCCTGCCAGCGCAAACCATCGCCGCCCCGCAGAGCCGCGACCTCGGTCCGCTGCGCCTGGTGCCGGCGCCATGAGCGCCCCGGCATCCCTGCAAGGCGCGCTAAGCGAACTGCTCGGCGATGCCCGCCTGGTGGCCGAAACGCTGCCCGGCAGCGACATCGCCCTGTGGCTGATCGACGCCGGCAATATGGACCGCGCCTTCAGTCCCGAGGAAACCCGGCGCATCCTAGAAGAACCGCCCTACTGGTGCTTCTGCTGGGCCAGCGGCCTGGTGCTGGCGCGCTGGCTGGCCGAGCGCCCCGAGTGGGTGCGCGGCAAGCGCGTGCTGGATTTCGGCGCAGGCAGTGGCGTAGCCGCCATCGCCGCAGCCAAGGCCGGCGCCGCCGAGGTGGTGGCCTGCGACCTCGACCCGCTGGCGCTGGCCGCCTGCCGCGCCAATGCCGCGCTCAATGGCGTGACGCTGGACTACTCGGAAGATTTCTTCGCCGAGGCCGACCGCTACGACCTGATTCTGGTGGCCGACGTGCTCTACGACCGCGCCAACCTGCCGCTGCTCGATCATTTCCTCAGCCGCGGTCGCCAGGCGCTGGTGGCCGACTCGCGAGTCAAGGACTTCCAGCACCCGCTGTACCGCCGCCTGGCGCTGCTCGACGGCTGTACCTGGCCGGATCTGGCCGAGCCGGCCGAATTCCGCGAGGTCAGCCTGTATCATGCGCTACGACCGAGGTAGCCCGGATGCAGTCCGGGGAACAGGCAGCAGCGCCCCCCTTGTTTCGCGGGTCGCCTGCCCGCATTAATAGACCATTGCCCTGCCCTTCGAGACCGACCATGAGCGATTCCCCCTATATCTTCGACGTATCCGGCGCCGCCAGCTTCGAACAGCTGGTGATCGAGAACTCCTTCCACAAGCCGGTACTGGTGGACTTCTGGGCCGAATGGTGTGCGCCGTGCAAGGCGCTGATGCCGCTGATGGCGAAGATCACCGAGCAATACGCCGGCGAACTGCTGCTGGCCAAGGTCGACTGCGATGTCGAGCAGGACATCGTCCAGCGCTTCGGCATCCGCAGCCTGCCCACCGTGGTGCTGTTCAAGGACGGCCAGCCGGTGGACGGCTTCGCCGGCGCCCAGCCGGAAGCGGCGATTCGCCAGATGCTCGCCCCCCATGTCGCCGAGCCGGCGCCGGCCGCGGCCGACCCGCTGGAAGCCGCCCAGGCGCTGTTTGCCGACGGCCGCTTCGCCGACGCAGAAGCGCTGCTCAAGCAGCTGCTGACGGAGAACAACGAGCACGCCGCGGCGCTGATTCTCTACGCCCGCTGCCTGGCCGAGCGCGGCGAACTGGGCGAAGCCGAGGCGGTGCTGAATGCGGTGAAAGGCGACGAACACAAGCAGGCCCTGGCCGGCGCCAAGGCGCAGTTGACCTTCCTCCGTCAGGCCGCCGACCTGCCGGAAGTGGCCACCCTGAAGAGCCGTCTGGCGCAGGACGCCGGCGACGACGAGGCGGCCTATCAGTTGGCCGTACAGCAGCTGGCCCGCCAGCAGTACGAACCGGCGCTGGATGCCCTGCTCAAGCTGTTCGTGCGAAACCGCGGCTACCAGGACGGCCTGCCGCACAAGACCCTGCTGCAGGTGTTCGACCTGCTCGGCGGCGACCACCCGCTGGTCACCGCCTACCGCCGCAAGCTGTATCAGGCGATCTACTGACTCAGGCCGGAACCCGGACGGTAGGTTGGGCTGAGCGCCGCGAAGCCCCACACCGCGCCCCAGAGACAGCGGCAGAACGCTTTGTTGGGCTTCGCAGGCTCAGCAACGACCTAGGCTGGCTCGCCCACCCAGCGATAGATCGGCGCATCGGCGCCGGTTTCCATACGGATCTGCGCGCAGTGGCGCAGGCGCACCAGCAGGCGCTTGCCGGCCGCCTCGCCGCCGGCCAGCGCGGCCAGTTGGCCGAGCAGCTGCGGCCCCTCCACCTGCCCGGCGTCGCGCACCAGTTGCAGGGCGGTCTGCCAGAGCGCGTCATTGCTGCCGGCCGAGACGGCCGGCGCTGGCACCTCGGTCGCTGGCACGACACTCAGGCCTGCCGTCAGGCGCGCCCAATCCTCGGCCTCCAGTTCCACAGTCAGGTCCACCGGCCAGTCGCCGATGCGTCCGCGTATGCGCAGCATGATCGTTCTCCCATTCCCAGCGCCCATGCTCCCATGACGCCTGTGCGCTGGCCAGGCCGGCACAAAAGTTGTTATAACGTAACGATTAAAACCCGTACCGGAGACGCCCCATGCGCCGACTGCTGCTCGCCCTGCCCTTCGCCCTGTTGCCCCTGGCCGTCGCCCAGGCGCATGAACACAAACACGACCACGATCATCATGACCACGCACACGACAGCCTCGGCGCTCACGAGCACGGCGTCGCCAGCCTCAACGTGGCGCTCGACGGCCAGACCCTGGAGCTGCAGCTGGAAAGCCCGGCGATGAACCTGGTGGGTTTCGAGCACGCCGCCAAGAGCGACGCCGACAAGGCCAAGGTGGCCACCGCCAAGGCCGAACTGGAACAGCCGCTGAGCCTGTTCGCCCTGGCCGCCGGCGACTGCAAGGCGACCCAGGTGGAACTGCAGAGCCCGCTGTTCGGCGACGCAGGTCACCATGACCACGACCATCATGAGCATCAGAGCGAGCACAGCGAGATCCACGCCCACTACCGTTTCGACTGCGCCCGCGCCAACGACTTGAAACAGTTGGACCTGGCCGAGCTGTTCAAACGCTTCCCCGCCACCGAGAAGATTCAGGTACAACTGATCGGCCCGAGCGGCCAGCAGGGCGTGGAACTGACTCCCGCCCAGCCGCGCCTGAATTTCTGAAGCCGTAGGGTGGATGAGGCTCTTCTCATCCACCGTGGGAGCGCCATGGTGGATGGGTGAAGCGTCATCCACCCTACACGCAGGCCCATAAACCACCCGATAGCCGGACCATGACCCAATCCCTGATCGACCTCGCCGACCTCGGCTTCGCCTGGCCCGGCCAGGCGCCCTTGCTGGACATCCCCCGCTTCACCCTCGAGCGCGGCGAGACCCTGTTCCTCAAGGGCCCCAGCGGCAGCGGCAAGACCACCTTGCTCGGCCTGCTCGGCGGCGTGCAGAAGGCCCAGCGCGGGCATATCCGCCTGCTCGGCCAGGACCTCGGCCAGCTCTCGGCCGGCGCCCGCGACCATTTTCGCGTCGATCACACCGGCTACATCTTCCAGCAGTTCAACCTGCTGCCCTTTCTCTCGGTGCGCGACAACGTCGAACTGCCCTGCCGCTTCTCGCGCCTGCGCGCCGAGCGTGCGCGCCAGCGCCATGGCAGCGTCGATGCTGCCGCCGCCGCCCTGCTCGACCACCTCGGCCTGCGCGCCGACCTGCTCGGGCGGCGCGCCGACGAACTGTCGATCGGCCAGCAGCAGCGCGTCGCCGCCGCCCGCGCGCTGATCGGCCAGCCGGAACTGGTGATCGCCGACGAACCCACCTCGGCGCTGGACTTCGATGCCCGTGAGGCCTTCCTCCAGCTGTTGTTCGCCGAATGCCGCGCGGCCGGCGCCAGCCTGCTGTTCGTCAGCCACGACCAGAGCCTGGCGCCGCTGTTCGACCGCAGCCTGTCGCTGGCCGAACTCAACCGCGCCACGCGCCCGCAGGAGGCCTGAGATGCATCTGATCCGCATCGCCCTGGCCAGCCTGGCCAACCGCCGTTTCACCGCCCTGCTCACGGTGTTCGCCATCGCCCTGTCGGTGTGCCTGCTGCTGGCGGTGGAACGGGTGCGCACCGAGGCGCGCGCCAGCTTCGCCAACACCATCAGCGGCACCGACCTGATCGTCGGCGCGCGCTCGGGCAGCGTCAATCTGCTGCTGTATTCGGTGTTCCGCATCGGCAACGCCACCAACAATATCCGCTGGGACAGCTTCGAGCGCTTCGCCCAGCACCGCCAGGTCAAATGGGCCATCCCCATCTCCCTCGGCGACTCGCACCGCGGCTACCGGGTGATGGGCACCAGCGCCGCCTACTTCGAGCACTACCGCTACGCCCGCAGCCAAGAGCTGCAGCTGGCCCAGGGTCGCGCCTTCGCCGAGGATCCCTTCGAGGTGGTGCTCGGCGCCGAAGTGGCCCAGTCCCTGGGCTACGACCTCGGCGAGCAGATCGTCCTGGCCCATGGCGTGGCCCGCATCAGCCTGGTCAAGCACGACGACAAGCCGTTCACCGTGGTCGGCATCCTCGCCCGCACCGGCACCCCGGTGGACCGCACCCTGCATATCTCCCTGGCCGGCATGGAGGCGCTGCACGTCGACTGGCAGAACGGCATGCCGGCGCGCGGCGCGGCGCAGGTCAGTGCCGAGCAGGCGCGCGCCATGGACCTGCAACCCAAGCAGATCACCGCGATGCTGCTGGGCCTGAACAGCAAGATCGCCACCTTCAGCCTGCAGCGCGAGATCAACGAGTTCCGCGGCGAACCCTTGCTGGCGATCCTCCCCGGGGTGGCCCTGCAGGAGCTGTGGAGCCTGATGGGCACGGCCGAGCAGGCGCTGTTCGTGGTCTCGCTGTTCGTCGTGCTGACCGGCCTGATCGGCATGCTCACGGCGATCCTCACCAGCCTTAACGAACGCCGCCGCGAGATGGCGATCCTGCGCTCGGTGGGCGCGCGGCCCTGGCATATCGCCAGCTTGCTGGTGCTGGAGGCCTTCGCCCTGGCCCTGGCCGGCGTGCTGCTCGGCCTGCTGCTGCTGTACCTGGGCATCGCCGCCAGCCAGGGCTATGTGCAGGCCAACTACGGCCTGTACCTGGCGTTCAATGCGCCGTCGGGTTACGAATGGAAGCTGCTTGGCGCCATCCTCGCCGCCGCCCTGCTGATGGGCAGCGTGCCGGCCTGGCGTGCCTACCGCCAGTCGCTGGCCGATGGCCTGTCGATCAGGCTCTGAGAGCCTGTTCATGATCTGCTGCGCGTCGGCGCTACTGCGTTAAAAACAAGCTCGGAAAGCCGCTTGCGGCTAACGCACTTCAGTGCGGCCCCGAAGGGGCGAGCGGAGCGAGTAATGCTCATGTACAAAAAGTACACTCCGCTTCCTCCCTTGTTTTTGCCTTGTATCGCTCTAGCTCGCAAGATCGTGAACAAGGCTCTGAGGCAAAGTGGGCCGCGCCTGGCGTACACTGCGCGGGCGCTCCTATAACGAGGTTTTCCATGTCCCGCCCCCTGCTCGCCACCCTGCTGCTCTCGCTGGCCCTGCCGCTGGCCGCCGCCGAGGTGCGCGAACTCACCTGGTCCGAACTGGTGCCGGCCGATGCGCCGCCGCAGCAGATGGACGCCGCCCCTATCCACGACCTCTCGCAGCTGGCCGACGCCCTGGCCGAGTCCGGCCCGGCGGCCATGCAGCAATCGCCGGCCGCACCGGTGGTGAAGGAACTGGACGGCCAGGCCATCAAGCTGCCCGGCTATATAGTGCCGCTGGATGTGACCGACGAAGGCCGGGTGATCGAGTTCCTCCTGGTGCCCTACTTCGGCGCCTGCATCCACGTGCCGCCGCCGCCGTCGAACCAGATAGTCCACGTCACCAGCGAGCTGGGCGTGCTGCTCGATGCGCTGTACCAGCCGTTCTGGGTCGAGGGACCGCTGAAGGTCGAGCACGTCAGCAGCGAGCTGGCCGAGGTCGGCTACCAGATGGCGGCGGACAAGATTTATGCTTACGAGCTGCCCGATAGCTGAACGCCGCCCGCGACACAAAAACGAAAAAGCCAGACCCCAGGGTCTGGCTTTTTCGTTGGCAAAGGCTGCGCTAGCGCCGGTGTAGGAGCGGCTCTAGCCGCGAAACCCTCGCCGCGCTGCGCACGGAGCCCCCAAGGGTCGGTGGCCTAGCTGCGACTGGCGACCCGGTTTTCCTGCTCGAAACGCAGCTCGCTTTCCGCCCACTGGCGCCAGGAGCGCACCTTGCTGCGTTCGGCGCCGCTGCGCTCGGCACGCGCCAGCGCCTCCAGGCCGGCCTGCCAGCGCGCCTGCTCCAGCTCCAGCTGGGCGACGTACAGCCAGTGCTTGCCGTTGCCGCTGCGCTCGGCCAGCGGGCGCAGCACGCGCACCGCCGCAGCGCGATCGCGTGCCTGCCACCAGAACAGGCCCAGACGCTCCTGGCGCGCCGCGGTGTTGGCCAGCAGGCCGCTGTCGAGCATGCCGGCAAGCAGTTTGGCGCCCTGCCAGGGTTGATCCGCTGCGCCGGCGAGCAGCACCAGGTTGTCCAGCTCGGACTCGCTGAAACGCAGGCCCTTGCTGTGCGCCGCACGCAGGGTGGCCAGCGCCTTGTCCTGGCTGCCGGCCATCTGCTGCAGCCCGGCCAACTGGCGCCAGCCCTTGGCGTCGTCCGGCTTACGCGCCAGCAGCTGGCGCTGCCAGCGCTCGGCCTGGGCATAGCGCTTGAGGTCGGCGTTGGCGCCGACCAAAAACTGCAGCCAGATATCGCCGGCCTTGGGGTTGGCCTGTACGTAACGCTCGGCCAGTGGCAAGGCCTTGGCCGGCTGGTTCAGGCCCTGATAGGCCTGCACCAGCAGCTGCAGCACTTCTTCGGAGGCCTTGCCCTGCTCCGGCGCCAGCAACTCCACCACCTTGGCGAAACGGCGCTCGCCGAGGTTGAGCTTGGCCAGGTTGAGGCGTTCGCCGGCGAGCATCTGCTCGTCCAGCTTGCCGCTGCGCACGGCCTTGTCCAGCCAGTCGATGGCCTGGCCGTTGTGGCCGGCCGACCAGGCCACATAGGCCTGACTGCGCCAGATCAGCGCCTCTTCGAGGCTGCCGCTCTTGGCCTCGGCAGCCTCCAGCGCCTTGCGCGCCGCGCCGTGATCGCCCTTCTGCTGCGCCGTCTGCGCGGCGTTGAGGGCGCGGAACACGGCCGGGTCGATGGTTTGCTGGGCCATGCCGGGCACGGCCGCAGCGCTGAGCATCACGAGCAACAACCAACGGTACATGGTCAGCTCCTTTGCAGACGGAAGTAGAGGGTTTTCACCGCCTCGCGATCCACCGCCAGGCCGCCCTCGGTGCGCGGCGCGAAGCGCCAGCGCGCGGCGGCGCGGCGCGCCTCGCGTTCGAACACGTTGCGCGGGTTGGCTTCCAGCACGCGGATGTTCTCCACGTTGCCGGAGCGGTTGATGGTGAAGGCCAGCTTGACGAAGCCTTCGATGCCGCGCTGCAGGGCGTAGCGCGGGTAGTCCGGGCGCACGTCGTTGAGCGGCATCACTTCGCTTTCCATGCCGCCCATCTGCCCGCCGGACTCGGCCGCGGTGCTCGGCGGCGTCGGCGCCGGCGCGCCCGGGGCCAGGCCGGACAGGCTCGGCGCCGGCGCACTGTTGACGGCAATGCCGCTGGCCAGGCTGGGCAGCTGGATATCCAGGGCTGGCAGCTTGGCACTCGGCGTGGCCGTCTGCGGAGTGGGCGGCGTCGGCGGTTGCGGGGTCTGCGGCTGCGGCGGTTGCGGCGCCTGCTGGCGGGTGCGGCTGGCCGTCTCGCTGGCGTTGCCGTCCATGCGCACGAAGTTGGCCACGCTGATCGGCTCTTCGCTCGGCTTGGCGCGGGGCGGGGCGACCATATAGAGCATCAGGGCGAACAGGCCCAGGGCCATCAGGCAGGCGCCGAGAAAGGACAGCGGCAGGCGCATCAGTTGACTCCGCTACCGGCGGCCAGCGCCACGTCCTGCACGCCGGCGAGGCGCGCCTGGTCCATGACCTGCACCACCAGGCCGGTGCGTGCGTCCTGGTCGGCCTGCACCACCACCGCGCCCTCCGGCTGGTCGACGCGCATGCGCTCGACGTGGGCGCGCACGCTGCGGATGTCCACCGGCTGCTTGTCCATCCACACCTGGCCGTCGGCGGTGACGGCGATGAGGATATTGCCCTTGTCCTGCGGGTTGGCGGTTTCCGCCTGCGGGCGCTGCACTTCGACGCCGGACTCGCGGATAAAGGAGCTGGTGACGATGAAGAAGATCAGCATGATGAAGACCACGTCGAGCATCGGCGTGAGGTCGATGCCGGTGTCTTCGTCCTGCTGGTGGTGACGACGCATTCTCATGTTGGGCGATCTCAGTCGTGACGCAGCTGGTCGGCCAGCCGCTCGATGGCCTGGCTGGCTTCGCGCTCGAGGCGCGCCAGGCTGAACAATCCGGGAATGGCCAGGACCATGCCGGCCATGGTCGGCAGGGTCGCCTGCCAGACGCCGGCGGCCATGCCGCGCGGGTTACCGGTGCCGTTGAGGGCGAGCACGTCGAACACCGCGATCATGCCGACCACGGTGCCGAGCAGGCCGAGCAGCGGATAGAGCGCCACCAGGGTCTTACTCAGGCGCAGCGGCGCGGCCAGCTGCTGGCGGGCCTGGGCCAGCCAGGCGGCGCGCACCGCGCGCTGCCAGTTGCCGGTGTCGTCGGCCAGCACCTGCTGCCAGGCCTCGCGGCGCTCCTGCACCCAGCGCGGGAAGACCCGGCGCATGTACCAGAAGCGCTCGAACACCAGGGTCCAGAACACCACACAGAGCGCGGCCAGCGCCCACATCACCACGCCGCCGGCGCCCATGAAGTCGCGCAGCGCATGGGCGCTGTCGACCAGGTGCAGCCAGAAGGCGAACAGCTCAGTCACGGCGCGGCGCTCCCGACAGGTGCAGGGCGATCAGGCCGGCGCTCTGCTGCTCCAGAATCTGGATCAGGCCCTTGCTGCGGCTGGCCAGCAGGCTGTGCAGGAACAGCAGCGGGATGGCCACCACCAGACCCAGCACGGTGGTCACCAGCGCCTGGGAGATGCCGTCGGCCATCAGCCGCGAGTCGCCGCCACCGCTCTGGGTGATGGCCTGGAAGGTGACGATCATGCCGGTCACGGTGCCGAGCAGGCCGAGCAGCGGCGCCACCGCGGCGAGCAGCTTGAGCAGGCCCTGGCCCTTCTCCAGCGGCGGGGTCTCCTGCAGGATCGCCTCGTCCAGCTTCAGCTCCAGGGTTTCCAGATCGGCCAGCTGCGGCTTCGGCCCCAGCACGCCGATCACCCGGCCCAGCGGGTTGTCGCCCCGCGGTGCGCTGAGGTCGTGCATCTGCGCCTTGACGCCGCTGCCGACGCGGCCCAGGTAGACCATGCGCCAGGCCGCCAGGAGCAGGCCGAGCGCGCCGAGCACGACGATCACCCAACCGACCAGGCCGCCCTGCTGCAGGCGATCCCACAGCGTCGGCTGCTGCTGCAGCTGCGCCAGCAGGCTGCCGCGGCTGGGGTCGATGGGCAGCGTGGCGAGGGCGTCGCGGCTGTCCAGGTAGTCTTCGACCTGGCCCAGGCCGGAGGGTTGCCGCGGCGGCGCCACCAGCTCGCCGGCGTCGGCGTCGTAACGCAGGAAGGCGTCCTCGCCGTAGACCGCGAAGGCGCCGACGCGCAGCACCTGCTGCTCGCTGCGCGAGCCATCGGCAGCGACCACCGGCAGCTGCAGGCGCTCGATGCGGCCGCTGGCGGCCAGGTCTTCGAGCAGCAGCATCCAGTAGCCGTCGAGGTCTTCGGCAGACGGCAGCGAGCGGCTCTCGGCCAGTGCCTTGAGACGCTTCAGGCGCTCGGGGTACTGGGCGTTGAGCAGGCTGTCCTGCCACTGCCCGGCAACGTCGCCGGCGCTCTGACGGACCACACCGAACAGTTCACCAAGGTGGCCGACGCGCTGCGCCAGCAGTTTTTCCTGTTCGGCCAGCTCGGCCTCCTGACGGTCGAACTCGGCCTTCAGCCGCTCGGCCTCGGCCTTCTGCAGGTTCAGTGCAGAGCGGGCGGCGGCGAGCAGTTGCGCCTGCTCGCCGCGCTTGGCGAGGAAGGCCTGCTCGCGCTCCTGCATAGCGCTGACTTCGGCGGCGCGCTCGCTGCGGATGCGCTGCAACAGTTGATCGGGGCTGAGGGTTTCGGCTACGGCGGCCAGCGCCGGCAACAGGCTGAGCGCCAGTACGGCTACAACACGACGACTCATTGGGCGGCCTCCTCGGCCAGGGTCTTGATCGGCAGGGACAGCACGGCGGGCGCCTGCTGCTGGCGGGCAATGGCGATAGCCTGGGTCAGCGGACGCCGCGCGCCGCCGTCGAGCACTTCCCAGGCCTGAGCCTGCGGGTTCCACCAGCCGCTCTCGTGGGCGTCGAGGGTCTGGTAATAGAGCATGCTGCGGCCCAGGCGGAGGAATTCGACGCTGCGCGAGTCGCCGTCGGCCTGGCTCAGCTCGCCGCGCCAGGCCTCCAAGGTGCGGCCGTAGTCGCTCTCGATCTGGTAGGCCTCGAGGATGCGCCGGTACTTGTCGGCCAGGCTGACGTCGGCGCGCGGCAGCAGATCCTGCAGCTGGGCCAGACGATCCTCGCGCTCTTCGGGGAGGAACGGCAGGTCGGCGGCGATGAACTGGCCGAGCACCTCGACCATCTTGACCATCTGCGGGCTGACCGCCTCCTGGGTGCGTTCGATGCCGTCCAGCTGCTGCTGGTAGCTGGCCAGTTCCTGGCGCTGCGCTTCGACCAGGTCACGCAGCTGACTGTTATAACCTTTCAATGCCTCAGCCTGCTGCAAGGCATTGCGGTACTCGGTGAGCATTTCGCGGCTGGCATCGTCCAGCTGCTCGACGCGGCCCTGGGAGGCCTTGGCCTCGGCGGCCAGGCGCTGGCTCTCGTCCAGTGCGGCATCCAGCGGCGCGGCAGCCAGCGAACCGCTGGCCAGCATCAGGGCGACGGCCAGGGAGCGAAGGGGGAAGCGATTCATGCGGAGAAGGTCCTCGACAGACGGGCTTGCTGCAAAAAGAGAAACATTATCATCTGCAAAGTACAATCGAAGCAATGGACAAATCGCCGCGCGCAGAACCCGCTCATCCATTGAGCTGGATCAAAGAGCCAATCGATGCATGGCTTAGCATTTATTCCAACCCAGACATCCGCCGACTCGATTGGAGTTCACTATGCACAAGTCGCTGTTCACCGCCTCCCTGCTGGCCCTGGCCATCGCCGCGCCCCTGGCGCAGGCCCACCAGGCCGGCGACATCATCGTGCGCGCCGGCGCCGCCACCGTCGATCCGCGCGAAGACAGCGGCAACATCGATCACGCCGTGCTGGGCAAGGTCCCCGGCAGCGGCGCCACCCTCGACAGCGACACCCAGCTGGGCCTGAACTTCGCCTATATGCTCACCGACCACCTGGGCATCGAACTGCTGGCGGCCACCCCGTTCAGCCACGACGTCGGGGTCAAGGGCATGCCGGGCGCCTTCGCCGGGCTGAACGGCAAGCTGGGCAGCCTCAAGCACCTGCCGCCGACCCTCAGCGCCGTCTACTACCCGCTGGACAAGGCCTCGACCTTCCAGCCCTACGTCGGCCTGGGCATCAACTACACCTGGTTCTTCGACACCGAGCTGAGCAGCGAGGCCGAAGCCAAGGGCTTCAGCGGCCTGGACCTGAAGGACTCCTGGGGCCTGTCCGGCCAGGTGGGCATGGACTACATGCTGAGCGACCAGCTGATGCTCAACGCCCAGGTGCGCTACATCGACATCGACACCACCGGCACCACCCACCTGGCCGGCGACAAGGTCAAGGTCGACGTGGATGTCGACCCCTTCGTGTACATGGTCGGCCTGGGCTACAAGTTCTAAGCCGTCCTGCAACGAAAAAAGCCGGCATCAGCCGGCTTCTTTCATTCCAGGGGCTACAAGGCGAGCAGACGCCTGAGCCCCTCGCGCAGCGGCGTCGGCGGCGGCAGGCGGTACTGCGCCTGCAGGCGGCGGTTGTCGGCACGGGAATGACGGATATCGCCGGCGCGCGCCGGCAGATGGCTCACCGGCGGCAGGCCGCCACAGAGCGCACCGATCTCCGCCAGCAACTGGTTGAGGCTGACCGCTTGGTTCCAGCCGACGTTGGCCGGCTGCGCGTCGACCTGCGCGCCGGTCAGGCCCTGGACCAGCAGCTCGATCAGATCGCCGACGTAGAAGAAGTCGCGGGTCTGCTCGCCGTCGCCGAACACGCTGATCGGCAGGCCCTGCTGCACGCGCTGGGTGAAGATGCTGATCACCCCGGAATAGGGCGAGGACGGATCCTGGCGCGGACCGTAGATATTGAAGAAGCGGAAGATCGCCGGTTCCAGACCATGCTGGCGGCGGTAGAAATCCAGGTACTGCTCGCTGGCCAGCTTGTCCACCGCGTAGGGGGTCAGCGGCGCCTTGGCGGTGTCCTCGTCGATGGCCTGGCCTTCGCCGTTGTTGCCGTAGACCGCCGCGCTGGAGGCATAGAGCACGCGCCGCACGCCGTGCCGGCGCATGGCCTCGCAGACGTTGAGGGTGCCGACGAAGTTGCTCTGGTGGGTGGCCACCGGGTCGTCCACCGAGGCCTGCACCGAGGCCACCGCGGCCAGGTGCGCCACTGCCGCGCACCCGGCCACCGCCTGGGCAACGACCTCGGCATCGGCGACATCGCCCTCGATCAGGCGCAGGCGCGGATTGTCCAGCGGCAGGTTGCTGCGCTTGCCCATGGACAGGTTGTCCAGCACGCGCACGCCGTGACCGGCAGCCAGCAGGGCATCGACCAGGTGCGAGCCGATAAAGCCGGCACCGCCGGTTACGAGAATTTCAGCCATGACGGTAATAGCGGTCCAGCAGGCTCGGCAGACCGGCACGCCAGGCGCGCGGCTTGATGCCGAAGGTGTGAAGGATTTTCTTGCAGGCCAGCACTGCGTGCTGCGGCTCGTCGGCGGCGTCCGGGCGGGCGGCGTGGGCCTGCGGCGCGATGTCCTCGACCAGGTTGCCGCGGTAATGGCGCGCCTCGCTCAGCACCGCCTGGCCCAGGCTCAGCGAGGTGCTCGCCTCGTGGCCGCCGTAGTGGTAGGTGCCCCACAAGGGCGATTCGCAGTCGAGCTGCTTGAGCACGGCGAGGATCACCCGCGCGGCATCGTCCACCGGCGTCGGGTTGCCACGCCGGTCGTCGGCCAAATACAGCGCGTCGTCGCGCTCGGCGCGCTGCAGAAAGCGCCCGAGCAGGCCTTCGCGGCTGTCGTCGAGCAGCCAGCCGAAGCGCAGCAGCACATGCCGCGGACAGATCGCCCGCACGCTCTGCTCCAGCCGCCACAGCGCCTGGCCGCGCAACCCCAGCGGAATCGGTTCCTCCTTCTCGCTGTAGGCCGTAGCCCGCGAGCCGTCGAACACCCGGTAGCTGGAAGGTTGCAGCAGGACGATGGCGTGATGCTGACAGAGTTCGGCGAGCCGCTCGACCGCGCGCTCCTGGGTGGCCAGGCGCGCCTCGGCCACCGCTTCGGCCTGAAACCAGTCGAAGTAGTAGGCCAGATTGACCAGGGCATCCGGGCGGGTGTCATCGAGCAACTGGGTCAGGCTGGCGGCATCCCAGCCCGATTCCGGCGGTCTGGGCGCCAGGAAGCCGATGTCTTCCTCGGCGCCGAGACGGATCAGCGCTTGCCCCAGGGCACTACCACCGCCCAGCAGCATCAGGCGCATTCGCATAGGCTAGAGCCCGCTCCGCTTAGAACGGGATGTCGTCGTCGAAGCTGTCGTAGTCCGGCGCTGGCTGGGCCTGCTGTTGCGGCGCGGCACGCTCCTGACGCGGCGCCTGCTGCGGCTCGCGCTGCGGGGCCGGGCGCGACTGGCGCGGCGCACCGCCTTCGTCACCGCTCGGGCGGCCGCCGAGCAGCTGCATGGTGCCCTGCATGTCGACGATGATCTCGGTGGTGTAGCGCTTGATGCCGTCCTTTTCCCACTCGCGGGTCTGCAGCTTGCCTTCGATGTACACCTGCGAACCCTTGCGCAGGTACTCGCCGGCGATCTCGGCGACCTTGCCGAACAGGGCGACGCGGTGCCACTCGGTCTTCTCGACCTTCTGCCCGGTCTGCTTGTCGGTCCACTGCTCGCTGGTGGCCAGGCTCAGGTTGGTGACCGCGTTGCCGCTGGGCAGGTAGCGCGTTTCCGGGTCCTGGCCGCAGGTGCCGACCAGAATGACTTTGTTAACCCCACGGGCCATAACGTTCTCCTAGGCTCAGCACGCCGCTGGCGCCGCTGCAATCAGGCGTTCCAGGGACGTGCGATCCACTTGTTGGGTGTCCACTTTGATATAGATGGCCGCTTCGTCGACCACCACCACGGCATCCGCCACTCCCGGCGTAGCCTTCAGGCGTTCGACCAGTCCGACATCGGCCAGTGCCGCGGCGTCGAGCGGCAGGCGCAGGCTGGTCACATACGGCGGTTCGCGCATAGTAACAGCAATGGCCAGCCAAATTGCACAGAGCGCCGCACAGCCGATGAACACGCCCTCCAGGCCATGCTGCTGGTACAGCCAGCCGCCGAGAATGCCGCCCAGCGCGGCGCCGAGGAACTGGCTGGTGGAGTACACGCCCATCGCCGTGCCCTTGCCGCCGGCCGGCGCCACCTTGCTCACCAGCGACGGCAGCGAGGCCTCCAGCAGGTTGAACGCGGTGAAGAACAGCACGGTGCCCAGCACCAGCGCGCGCAGGCTGCTGCCGAACAGGGCGAAATACAGCTCGCAGAGCAGCAGCACCGCCACCGCACCGAGCAGCACGCGCTTCATCTGGCGCTTCTTCTCGGCATAGATGATGAACGGCACCATGCCGAAGAAGCCGATCAGCAGCGCGGTGAGGTAGACCCACCAGTGTTCTTCCTTGGCCAGTCCGCCCTGCTCCACCAGCGCCAGCGGCAGGGCGACGAAGCTGGCCATCAGCACCGCGTGTAGGGCCAGGATGGCGAAGTCCAGGCGCAGCAGGTCGGCGTGCTTGAGGGTCGGCCACAGCGCCTGCGTCGCCACCCCGGATTCGCGGTGCTGCAGCGGCCCGGCGTTCCTCGGCACCAGGCCGGCGACGATCAGGATGCCCAGCAGCGCCATCGCCGCGGTGGCCCAGAACAGCCCGGCCAGGCCGAAGGCGCGGGTCAGCAGCGGGCCGAGCACCATGGCCACGGCGAACGACAGGCCGATGCTCATGCCGATCATGGCCATGGCCTTGGTCCGGTGCTGCTCGCGGGTCAGGTCCGAGAGCAGCGCCATCACCGCCGCCGAGATGGCCCCGGCGCCCTGCAGCACGCGGCCGGCGATCACGCCCCAGATGGAATCGGCATTGGCCGCCAGCATGCTGCCGGCGGCGAAGATCAGCAGCCCGGCATAGATCACCGGGCGGCGGCCGATGCGGTCGCTGAGCATGCCGAAGGGAATCTGCAGCAGCGCCTGGGTCAGGCCGTAGGCGCCGATGGCCAGGCCGATCAGCGCCGGGGTACTGCCGGCCAGGTCCATGCCGTAGGTGGCCAGCACCGGCAGGACCATGAACATGCCCAGCATGCGGAACGCGAACACCAGCGCCAGGCCACCGGCCGCGCGGGCTTCGCCGCCACTCATGCGCTCGCTGTGCGGATCGTGCATGGAAAAAGTCCCGTGAAAATCAGCCGGCGATTCTAGCAGCGAAGGCGCAGGCGGCACAGGCACGCGAATTGCCGCAGGGCGCAGCCGGGATGCACGCGCAGGTCGTTCGGCAAGCGGCGATGCAGGTCGCGGCCAGACCGCAACAGGCCCTATACTCGCCGGTTTCTGCCCGCCACGCGAGGCCGCTGTAAGTGGACAAGATTCTGATCCGGGGTGCGCGCACCCACAACCTGAAGAACATCGACCTGACCCTGCCGCGCGACAAGCTGATCGTGATCACCGGCCTGTCCGGCTCGGGCAAGTCGTCGCTGGCCTTCGACACCCTCTACGCCGAGGGCCAACGCCGCTACGTGGAGTCGTTGTCGGCCTACGCCCGGCAGTTCCTGTCGATGATGGAGAAGCCCGACGTCGACACCATCGAGGGCCTCTCCCCGGCCATCTCCATCGAGCAGAAGTCCACTTCGCACAACCCGCGCTCGACCGTCGGCACCATCACCGAGATCTACGACTACCTGCGCCTGCTCTACGCCCGCGTCGGCATCCCGCGCTGTCCGGACCACGACGTGCCGCTGGAGGCGCAGACCGTCAGCCAGATGGTCGACCAGGTGCTGGCCCTGCCGGAAGGACACAAGCTGATGCTGCTGGCGCCGGTGGTGCGCGAGCGCAAGGGCGAGCACCTGTCGGTGTTCGAGGAGCTGCGCGCGCAGGGCTTCGTCCGCGCCCGGGTCAACGGCAAGCTGCATGAGCTGGACGAGCTGCCCAAGCTGGACAAGCAGAAGAAGCATTCCATCGACGTGGTGGTGGACCGCTTCAAGGTGCGCCAAGACCTGCAGCAGCGCCTGGCCGAGTCCTTCGAGACCGCCCTCGGCCTGGCCGACGGCATCGCCCTGATCGCGCCGATGGACGACGAAGAAGGCGACGAGATCATCTTCTCCGCACGCTTCGCCTGCCCGCACTGCGGTCACTCGATCAGCGAGCTGGAACCCAAGCTGTTCTCCTTCAACAACCCGGCCGGCGCCTGCCCGACCTGCGACGGCCTGGGGGTGAAGCAGTTCTTCGACGCCAAGCGCCTGGTCAATGGCGAGCTGACCCTGGCCGAGGGCGCGATCCGCGGCTGGGACCGGCGCAACGTCTACTACTTCCAGATGCTCGGCTCGCTGGCTGCGCACTATGGCTTCAGCCTGGAGCAGCCGTTCGACGACCTGGCCGCCGAGCATCAGAAGGTCATCCTGTTCGGCAGCGGTACGCAAAACGTCGACTTCAAGTACCTCAACGACCGCGGCGACATCGTCAAACGCTCGCACCCCTTCGAGGGCATCATCCCCAACCTCGAGCGACGCTACCGCGAGACCGAGTCGGCCAGCGTGCGCGAGGAGCTGGCCAAGTTCCTCAGCACCCAGCCCTGCCCGGACTGCCGCGGCACCCGCCTGCGCCGCGAGGCGCGGCATGTCTGGGTCGGCGAGAAGACCCTGCCGGCGGTCAGCGGCCTGCCGGTGGGCGACGCCTGCGACTACTTCGGCAGCCTGCACCTGACCGGCCGGCGCGGCGAGATCGCCGAGAAGATCCTCAAGGAAATCCGCGAGCGCCTGCAGTTCCTGGTCAACGTCGGCCTCGACTACCTGACCCTGGACCGCAGCGCCGACACCCTGTCCGGCGGCGAGGCGCAGCGCATCCGCCTGGCCAGCCAGATCGGCGCCGGCCTGGTGGGGGTGATGTACATTCTCGACGAGCCCAGCATCGGCTTGCACCAGCGCGACAACGAGCGCCTGCTGGGCACCCTCACCCACCTGCGCAACCTGGGCAACACGGTGATCGTCGTCGAGCACGACGAGGACGCCATCCGCCTGGCCGACTACGTGGTGGACATCGGCCCCGGCGCAGGCGTGCACGGCGGGCGCATCGTCGCCGAGGGCACTCCGGACGAGGTCATGGCGCATGCCGATTCGCTGACCGGCAAGTACCTGTCCGGCCGCGAGAGGATCCGCTACCCGGCCACGCGCACCCCGCGCGACAAGAAGAAGCAGCTCAAGCTCAAGGGCGCGCGCGGCAACAACCTGCGCAATGTCGATCTGGAGATCCCGGTCGGCCTGCTCACCTGCGTCACCGGGGTGTCCGGCTCGGGCAAGTCGACCCTGATCAACAACACCCTGTTCCCGCTCACCGCCACCGCGCTGAACGGCGCCACCACCCTGGAAGCCGCGGCCCACGACTCGTTCGACGGCCTGCAGCACCTCGACAAGGTGGTCGACATCGACCAGAGCCCGATCGGCCGCACACCGCGCTCCAACCCGGCGACCTACACCGGGCTGTTCACCCCGATCCGCGAACTGTTCGCCGGCGTGCCGGAATCGCGCTCGCGCGGCTACGGCCCGGGGCGCTTCAGCTTCAACGTCAAGGGCGGACGCTGCGAGGCCTGCCAGGGCGACGGCGTGATCAAGGTGGAGATGCACTTTCTGCCGGACATCTACGTGCCCTGCGACGTGTGCAAGGGCAAGCGCTACAACCGCGAAACCCTGGAAGTGAAGTACAAGGGCAAGAGCATCACCGAGGTGCTCGACATGACCATCGAGGAGGCGCGCGCCTTCTTCGACGCCGTGCCGGCCATCGCCCGCAAGCTGCAGACGCTGATGGACGTCGGCCTGTCCTATATCAAGCTGGGGCAGAGCGCGACCACCCTGTCCGGCGGCGAGGCGCAGCGGGTCAAGCTGAGTCGCGAGCTGAGCAAGCGCGACACCGGCAAGACCCTGTACATCCTCGACGAGCCGACCACCGGCCTGCACTTCGCCGATATCCAGCAGCTGCTCGACGTGCTGCACCGCCTGCGCGACCACGGCAACACCGTGGTGGTGATCGAGCACAACCTGGACGTGATCAAGACCGCCGACTGGCTGGTGGACCTCGGCCCCGAGGGCGGCTCCAAGGGCGGCATGATCATCGCCACCGGCACCCCGGAAGAGGTGGCGGCCAACCCGGCGTCGCACACCGGGCACTTCCTGGGGCCGCTGCTGGAACGCGAGCGCGCCTGAAACCCAAGAGCCCCGCACATGCGGGGCTCTTGGGTTAATGGGCACAGCTTACATCTGGCTCTGCAGGTACTTCTCCAGCCCCAGCCTGTCGATCAGCTGCAGCTGGATCTCCAGCCAGTAGGCGTGGTCTTCCTCGGTGTCCTTGAGCTGGGTCAGGAGGATGTCGCGGCTCTGGTAGTCCTGATGCTTCTCGCACAGCGCGATGCCCTTGCTCAGGGCCGCGCGCACCTCGTACTCCAGGGCCAGGTCCAGCTTCAGCGCCTCGGGCACGGTCTGCCCGTAGGTGAAGGCATTCGGCGCCATGTCCGGCACGCCTTCGAGGAAGATGATGCGCTTGAGCAGCGCATCGGCGTGCTGGGTCTCCTCCTCCATCTCGTGGTTGATGCGCTCGTAGAGCTTGGCGAAGCCCCAGTCCTCGTACAGGCGCGAGTGGATGAAGTACTGGTCGCGCGCGGCCAGCTCGCCCTTGAGCAGTTGCTTGAGGTAATCGATGACTTCGATATGGCCCTTCATGCCGGTGGTCCTTGTTGCAGCCGTGAAATGGGCGAATGCTCCGCCGGCCGCCTGTCGCGGTCAAGCGAAACGCACGGCGCCTCCACGAGGGAGGCGCCGCCAGGTGGATCGGATGGTGCCGGTGAAGCGCCGGATGGCGCGCCACCGGCAACGGTTCAGGCCAGATCGAAACGATCCAGGTTCATCACCTTGGTCCAGGCGGCGACGAAGTCCTTGACCAGCTTCGCCTTGCCGTCGGCGCTGGCATAGACCTCGGCATAGGCGCGCAGCACCGAGTTGGAGCCGAAGATCAGGTCGTTGCGGGTGCCGGTGTATTTCACCTGACCGCTCTTGCTGCACTTGCCCTCGAACACCTCCGCGCCGCCATCCACCGGTTTCCACTCGATGCCCATGTCCAGCAGGTTGACGAAGAAGTCGTTGGACAGCACGCCGACCTGGTCGGTGAACACGCCGTGGGCACCGCCGTCGTGGTTGGCGCCGAGCACGCGCAGGCCGCCGACCAGCGCGGTCAGCTCCGGCGCGCTCAGGGTCAGCAGCTGCGCCTTGTCGATCAGCATGGCCTCGGTCGGCACGCCCAGCTTGCCCTGGCTGTAGTTGCGGAAACCGTCGGCGACGGGCTCGAGCACCGCGAAGGACTCGATGTCGGTCTGATCCTGGCGCGCATCGACCCGTCCGGGGGCGAAGGGCACGTCGACCGCCACCCCGGCCGCCTTGGCGCCCTGCTCCACGCCGACGTTACCGGCCAGCACTATGACATCGGCCAGCGAGGCCTTGCCCGAGGCTTTCTGGATTTCCACCAGCTTGGCCAGCGCCTTGATCGCGCGCTGGTTGACCGGCCAATCCTTCTGCGGCGCCAGGGCCAGACGCGCACCGTTGGCACCGCCGCGCTTGTCGCCGCCGCGGAAGGTCGAGGCCGAGGCCCAGGCCACCGACACCAGATCGCCCACCGACAGCCCGGAGGCGGCGATCTTCGCCTTGAGATCGGCGATGTCGGCGGCGCTGGGGTTGTGCGTGGCGGCCGGCAGCGGGTCCTGCCAGATCATGTCCTCTTTCGGCACTTCCGGGCCGAGGTAGCGGGCCTTCGGCCCCATGTCGCGGTGAGTCAGCTTGTACCAGGCGCGGGCGAAGGCCTCGGCGAAGGCTTGCGGGTCATTGAGGAAACGCTGGGAAATCTTGCCGAACTCCGGGTCGAAACGCAGGGTCAGGTCGGTGGTGAGCATGGTCGGCTTGTGGAATTTGCCCGGCACATGGGCGTCCGGAATGATGTCCGGGGCGTCCTTGGCCACCCACTGCTTGGCGCCGGCCGGCGACTTGGTCAGTTCCCACTCGTACTTGAACAGGTTCTCGAAGAAGTTGTTGCTCCACAGCGCCGGAGTCTTGGTCCAGGTGACCTCGATGCCGCTGGAGATGGTGTCCTTGCCGTGACCGCTGCCGAAATCGCTCATCCAGCCCAGGCCCTGCGCCTCGATCGGCGCCGCCTCCGGCTCCGGCCCCTTGTGCGATTCCGGCGCGGCGCCGTGGGCCTTGCCGAAGGTGTGGCCGCCGGCGATCAGGGCGACGATTTCCTCGTCGTCCATGGCCATGCGGTTGAAGGTGGCGCGAATGTCCTTGGCCGCCAGCATGTAGTCGCCGCTGGCGTTCGGCCCTTCCGGGTTGACGTAGATCAGGCCCATGTGGGTGGCGCCGAACGGCGCCGCCAGCTCGCGATCATCCGTGACCCGCTCCGGGTCGACGCCCAGCCAGGCGATCTCGGCGCCCCAGTTGACGTCCAGATCCGGTTCCCACACGTCCTCGCGGCCGGCGCCGAAACCGAAGGTGCGAAAGCCCATGGACTCCAGCGCCACGTTACCGGCGAGCACCAGCAGGTCGGCCCAGGAGATCTGCTGGCCGTACTTCTGCTTGATCGGCCACAACAGGCGGCGGGTCTTGTCGATGTTGACGTTGTCCGGCCAGGAGTTCAGCGGGGCGAAGCGCTGCTGACCACGACCGCCGCCGCCGCGGCCGTCGGTGATGCGATAGGTGCCAGTGGCGTGCCAGGCCATGCGGATCATTTGCGGGCCGTAGTGGCCGAAGTCGGCCGGCCACCAGTCCTGGCTGTCGGTCATCAGCTTGACCAGGTCGGCCTTCAGCGCCTTGTAGTCGAGCTTCTTGAATTCTTCGGCGTAGTTGAACTTCGCGCCCAGCGGGTTGGACTTTTCCGAATGTTGATTGAGCAGATCCACACGCAACTGGTTCGGCCACCAATCCCGGTTGGTCGTGCCGCCGCCAGCGACGTGGTTGAACGGGCATTTACCTTGGTTCGACATGCTTCTCTCCTTTTTCTCATCGGGTCGGTCCCATCGACTGCGGCCGACGATGGAACAAGCCTAGACCCGCTTCGCCAGGCGAACCAATGCATGGAGCGTAACGACTCGATAGTTATTTTCTTTCAAGAGCCGCATAAAAAACGGGCCGCTGGGGCCCGTTCTTCCATACCTGCAGCAGGCTCAGGCCACGAGGATGAAGCCGACGAACGCCACGCCGGCCGCGATCAGGGTATAGGGCAGCTGGGTGACGGCATGGCTGATCAGATCGCAGCCGGAACCCTGCGCCGCCAGCACCGTGGAATCGCTGTAGAAGCAGGCCTGGCTGCCGAAGGCCGAGGCCGACATCAGCGCGCCGATCACCAGCGGGATGTCCGCGCCCAGCGCATAGGCCAGCGGCATGACGATGGGGATGGTCACGGCGAAGATGCCCCAGGACGAGCCGGTGGCGAAGCTCAGTACCGCCATGCACAGGAACACCATGGCCGGCAGCATCTGCGGGGTCATGTAGGGCTTGAGGCTCTCGACCACGTACTGCGGCAGCATCAGCTGGTCGCAGACGTCCTTGAAGATGAAGGCGGCGATGCAGATGCCGATGGCCGGCAGCATGGTCTTGAAGCCGTCGACCATCTGATCGAGCATCTCCGTCAGCGGCATCAGGCGCTGCAGCAGGTAGAACGGCAGGGTCAGCAGCATGGTGGCGATCATGCCCATCCACACGTCGATGTCGAAGTAGACGGTGAAGCCCACCAGCATGGCCAACGGCACCAGGAAGTTGTGCAGCTTGCCGCCCTCCTTGTCGGCGCCTTCGAACTCCTCCTCCAGCGACTTCATCGCGTAGTTGTGCTCGGCGCTCAACTCGCCCACGTGCATGGCCCCGGCCGAACCGTGGCGCGCCTGCATCTCGACCCTGCGCATCGGGCCGATATCGGGGAACAGGCCGGCGGCCACCAGCAGCACCAGGAGCACCGCGGCCCAGGCGTAGAGCATGTAGGGAATGGCCTGGACGTACACGCCGATGCCCTGCCCGGTCTCGGCGATGCCGTTGTTCTCCAACAGGCCGCCGAAGAACACCGCCCAGGTCGACAGCGGCACCAGCACGCAGATCGGCGCGGCGGTGGAGTCCACCACGTAGGCCAGCTTCTCGCGGGAAACCTTGAAGCGGTCGGTGACGCGCTTCATGGTCTCGCCCACGGTCAGGGCATTGAGGTAATCGTCGACGAAGATCACCACGCCCAGGACGAAGGTCATCAGCAGCGAGGAACGCCGGCCCTTGGCCAGCTTCAGCGCGGCACGACCGAACGCCAGGGCGCCGCCGGTACGCACCAGCAGGGCGATCAGCGCGCCGAAGCTGCCGCACACCAGGATCAGCCAGCCAATGGTTTCGTCCTGCATCACCTTCAGCGAAATCTCGGCGAAGCTGCCCATGGCGTCTTGCGGCGACAGCAACAGCAGGCCGCTGCAAGCACCGATCAGCAAGGCGAGGATGGGACGACGCAGCCAGATGGCCAGGGTCAGGACGACGGCAGGAGGGATAAGACTCAGAGCGGTAGGTTCGGACATGATCGGCAGTTGTTCTTATTGGGGCCGGCGAGCCGGCGAATCAAAGACCGCCGAACCTTACCCGAGCCCAATCTCGTACACAATATCAAACACGACGTGCGGAAAAATATTCACACCCCCAGGGCGCTGATTTCCGACTCGACGAATCACGGGCAACAAAAAACCGGGCGCAAGGCCCGGTTTTTCGTACAACCAGCAACTTACTCGGCAGCTTCTACCGAACCACCGACCGGACGGTCGACCAGTTCAACGTAGGCCATCGGAGCGTTGTCGCCAGCGCGGAAGCCGCACTTGAGGATGCGCAGGTAGCCGCCGTTACGGGTGGCGTAGCGCTTGCCCAGGTCGTTGAACAGCTTGCCGACGATGGCTTTCGAACGGGTACGGTCGAAGGCCAGACGACGGTTGGCAACGCTGTCTTCCTTGGCCAGGGTGATCAGCGGCTCGGCAACGCGACGCAGTTCCTTGGCTTTCGGCAGGGTAGTTTTGATCAGCTCGTGCTCGAACAGCGAGACCGCCATGTTCTGGAACATGGCCTTGCGGTGAGCGCTGGTGCGGCTGAGGTGACGGCCACTTTTACGATGACGCATGGTTCAATTCCTTACCAAACTTGTTCGTTCGGTGATGATGACGATCAGGCAGTGGCCTTATCGTCTTTCTTCAGACTTGCCGGCGGCCAATTGTCGAGGCGCATACCGAGGGACAGACCGCGAGAGGCCAGAACATCCTTGATTTCGGTCAGGGATTTCTTGCCCAGGTTCGGGGTTTTGAGCAGCTCTACTTCGGTGCGCTGAATCAGGTCGCCGATGTAATAGATGTTCTCTGCCTTCAGGCAGTTGGCCGAACGTACGGTCAGTTCCAGGTCGTCGACGGGACGCAGCAGGATCGGATCGATCTCGTCTTCCTGCTCGACCACCACCGGCTCGCTGTCACCCTTGAGGTCGACGAACGCGGCCAGCTGCTGCTGCAGGATGGTCGCGGCACGACGGATGGCCTCTTCGGGGTCCAGGGTACCGTTGGTTTCCAGGTCGATGACCAGTTTGTCCAGGTTGGTGCGCTGCTCGACACGGGCGTTTTCCACCACGTAAGCAACCCGACGCACAGGGCTGAACGAAGCATCCAGCTGCAAGCGACCGATGCTGCGGCTTTCGTCCTCGTCGCTCTGACGCGCGTCAGCCGGCTCATAGCCGCGACCACGAGCTACGGTGAGCTTCATGTTCAGCGCGCCATTGGCGGCCAGGTTAGCGATGACGTGGTCGCCATTGACGATTTCGACATCGTGATCCAGCTGAATATCGGCAGCGGTAACGACGCCCGGGCCCTTCTTAGCCAGAGTCAGGGTCACTTCGTCACGGCCGTGCAGCTTGATAGCCAGACCTTTCAGGTTGAGCAGGATCTCGATGACATCTTCCTGCACACCTTCGATCGCGGAGTACTCGTGGAGTACACCGTCGATCTCGGCCTCGACTACTGCACAGCCAGGCATGGAGGACAACAGGATGCGACGCAGCGCATTGCCCAGGGTATGGCCGAAACCACGCTCGAGAGGCTCGAGGGTGATCTTGGCGCGGGTCGAACTGACCTCCTGCACATCGATGTGGCGGGGGGTCAGGAACTCATTTACCGAAATCTGCATGGATGCACCTATTTTCTAGCCCTTACTTGGAGTAGAGCTCGACAATCAGGCTCTCGTTGATGTCAGCGGACAGATCGCCACGAGCCGGTACGTTCTTGAACACACCAGACTTCTTCTCGGCGTCTACTTCGACCCACTCAACGCGGCCACGCTGGGCGCAGAGCTCAAGAGCCTGAACGATGCGCAGCTGGTTCTTCGATTTCTCGCGAACAGCAACGACGTCGCCAGCTTTAACCTGATAGGACGGTACGTTTACGGTCTGACCGTTGACGCTGATTGCTTTGTGCGAAACCAGCTGACGGGATTCGGCACGGGTAGCGCCAAAGCCCATACGGTAAACCACGTTATCCAGACGGCATTCCAGCAGCTGCAGCAGGTTTTCGCCGGTGGCGCCCTTCTGGCTGGCAGCTTGCTTGTAGTAACCGCTGAACTGACGCTCCAGCACGCCGTAGATACGACGGACTTTCTGCTTCTCACGCAGCTGGGTGCCGTAGTCGGACTGGCGACCGCGACGCTGACCGTGAATACCGGGAGCTGCTTCGATGTTGCACTTAGATTCAAGCGCGCGAACACCGCTCTTCAGGAAGAGATCGGTGCCTTCACGGCGAGACAGTTTGCACTTGGGACCAATGTAACGAGCCATTTCTCACTGTCTCCTGTTTACACGCGACGCTTCTTCGGCGGACGGCACCCGTTGTGCGGGATAGGCGTCACGTCGGTGATGCTGGCGATTTTGTAGCCGCAGGCGTTCAGAGCACGCACAGCGGATTCGCGACCCGGACCCGGGCCCTTGACGTTCACGTCGAGGTTCTTCAGGCCGTACTCCAGTGCAGCCTGACCAGCGCGCTCGGCGGCGATCTGGGCAGCGAACGGAGTGGACTTACGCGAGCCGCGGAAACCCGAACCACCCGAGGTAGCCCAGGACAGGGCGTTGCCCTGACGGTCGGTGATGGTCACGATGGTGTTGTTGAAAGACGCGTGGATGTGGGCGATGCCATCGACCACCGTCTTTTTGACTTTCTTACGAGTACGAGCAGCAGGTTTTGCCATGACTAAATTCCTGTCGATTCGCGAATGCGATTACTTGCGGATCGGCTTACGCGGGCCCTTGCGGGTGCGAGCGTTGGTCTTGGTACGCTGACCGCGAACCGGCAGGCCTTTACGGTGGCGCAGGCCACGGTAGCAACCCAGATCCATCAAGCGCTTGATCTTCATATTCACTTCACGACGCAGGTCGCCTTCGGTATTCACCTTGGCTACTTCGCCACGCAGCTGTTCGATCTGCTCGTCAGTCAGATCCTTGATTTTCGCAGCCGGGTTTACACCGGTAGCGGCACAGATTTGCTGTGCGGTGGTGCGACCGACACCATAGATGTAGGTCAGCGAGATAACAGTGTGCTTGTTATCCGGAATGTTAACGCCTGCAATACGGGCCATTCAGTGGAACTCCAATTGACAGCTACCTACGCCCCGGAAGCCAAGAAATAGGGCGCGAGATATTAACGCTGTAGAAACGATTAATCAACCCGGCAGCGCACTAGCTGCCGGGCTTATCACGCGTGGTTCACACTCAGCCTTGGCGCTGCTTGTGACGCGGCTCTGCGCTGCAGATCACCCGCACGACACCTTCGCGACGGATAATTTTGCAGTTACGGCACAGCTTTTTCACCGATGCACGAACTTTCATTACCAACTCCTCGAACCTTACGGGTGGATCAGCGGAGCATGCCGCTGCCATAGCCCTTCAGGTTG
The DNA here is from genome assembly GCF_056676075.1 of Pseudomonas sp. ABa2. Lineage (NCBI taxonomy): Bacteria > Pseudomonadati > Pseudomonadota > Gammaproteobacteria > Pseudomonadales > Pseudomonadaceae > Pseudomonas > Pseudomonas sp. ABa2. Next base: position 672,458 of record NZ_CM155239.1, on the reverse strand, counting down.
GCTTTCTTCATCAGGGAATCGTACTGGTGAGACACGAGGTGCGATTGCACTTGGGACATGAAGTCCATGACAACCACGACCACGATCAGCAACGAGGTCCCGCCAAGGTAGAACGGAACGTTGGCCGCCACCACCAGGAACTGGGGCAGCAGGCACACGGCCGTCATGTACAGAGCACCGAACATGGTCAAGCGGGTCAGAACGCCATCGATATAGCGCGCCGACTGCTCGCCCGGACGGATGCCCGGAATAAAGGCACCGGACTTCTTCAGGTTTTCCGCTACGTCTTTCGGGTTGAACATCAGCGCCGTGTAGAAGAAGCAGAAGAAAATGATCCCTGCACTAAACAGCAGAATGTTCAACGGCTGACCAGGAGCGATCGCCTGCGAAATGTCCTGCAGCCAGCCCAGACCCTCGGACTGACCGAACCAGGCACCCAGCGAGGCCGGGAACAGCAGAAGGCTGCTGGCGAAAATGGCCGGGATGACCCCCGCCATGTTCACCTTCAGCGGCAGGTGGCTGGTCTGCGCGGCGAAGACCTTACGGCCCTGCTGACGCTTGGCGTAGTGCACCGCAATGCGACGCTGACCACGCTCGATGAACACCACGAAACCGATGATCGCTACTGCCAGCAGGCCGATGGCAATCAGGGCGAAGATGTTGATATCGCCCTGGCGCGCAGACTCGAAAGACTGCCCGATTGCCGACGGCAGACCGGCTACGATGCCTGCAAAAATCAGCATCGAGATACCGTTGCCGACACCGCGCTCGGTGATCTGCTCGCCCAACCACATCATGAACATCGCGCCCGCCACGAAAGTGGTGACCGCAACGAAGTGGAAGCCGAAATCGACCGAGAACGCCACGCCCTGACTGGCCAGACCAACGGACATGCCGATGGCCTGGACGAACGCCAGGACGAGAGTGCCGTAGCGGGTGTACTGGCTGATCTTGCGACGGCCAGCTTCACCTTCCTTCTTCAACTGCTCCAGCTGCGGGCTGACGGCGGTCATCAGCTGCATGATGATCGAGGCCGAGATGTACGGCATGATCCCCAGTGCAAAGATGCTCATCCGCTCCAGCGCGCCGCCGGAAAACATGTTGAACAAGCTAAGAATGGTCCCCTCATTCTGCCGGAACAGATCCGCCAGTCGGTCTGGGTTGATGCCAGGAACCGGGATGTGCGCACCTATCCGGTAGACGATGATCGCCATGAACAGGAAACGCAGACGAGCCCAGAGTTCGGACAACCCGCCACCTGCCAGCGCTGAGAGAGCACCTTGCTTAGCCATTTAGTCCTCGAACTTACCGCCAGCTGCTTCGATAGCCGCGCGCGCACCCTTGGTGGCGGCGATACCTTTCAGGGTGACCGCACGGGTGACCTCACCGGACAGCATGACTTTTACGCGCTGTACGTGTTGGCCGACCAGGTTGGCATCCTTCAGCGCCTGCAGAGTGACGACGCCTTCCACCTTGTTCAGCTCGGAGGTACGCACTTCGGCGCGATCCATAGCCTTCAGGGAGACGAAGCCGAACTTCGGCAGACGGCGGTGCAGCGGCTGCTGACCACCCTCGAAGCCCGGAGCGATGGTGCCACCGGAGCGGGAGGTCTGACCCTTGTGGCCGCGGCCACCGGTCTTGCCCAGACCGCTGCCGATACCACGGCCCGGACGGTGCTTCTCGCGACGGGCACCCGGCGCGGAACGCAGATCGTTCAGTTGCATGATTAACCCTCCACCTTCAGCAGGTAGTAAGCCTTGTTGATCATGCCGCGGTTTTCCGGAGTATCCAGAACCTCTACGGTGTGACCGATACGACGCAGGCCGAGGCCCTTGACGCAAGCTTTGTGATTGGCCAGGCGGCCATTGGTGCTCTTGATCAGAGTCACTTTGACGGTATTAGCCATGGTTAGAGAATCTCCTCGACGCTCTTGCCACGCTTGGCTGCAACGGATTCCGGAGACTGCATGGTCTTCAGACCCTTGAAGGTGGCGTGAACCACGTTCACCGGGTTGGTCGAGCCGTAGCACTTGGCCAGAACGTTCTGCACACCCGCCACTTCCAGCACGGCACGCATGGCGCCGCCGGCGATGATGCCGGTACCTTCCGAAGCCGGCTGCATGTACACCTTGGAGGCGCCATGAGCGGACTTGATCGGGTACTGCAGAGTGGTGCCGTTCAGATCCACCTGGATCATGTTGCGACGCGCAGCTTCCATCGCCTTCTGGATGGCGGCCGGCACTTCGCGGGACTTGCCACGGCCGAAACCGACGCGACCCTTGCCATCACCCACCACGGTCAGCGCGGTGAAGGTGAAGATACGGCCACCCTTTACGGTCTTGGCAACGCGGTTAACCTGGACCAGCTTCTCGATATAGCCTTCGTCGCGCTTTTGGTCGTTATTTGCCATAACTTAGAACTCCAGCCCGCCTTCACGAGCAGCATCGGCCAGCGCCTTGACGCGACCGTGGTACTTGAAGCCAGAACGGTCGAATGCAACCTGAGTCACACCAGCGGCTTTCGCGCGCTCGGCAACCAGTTGACCTACTTTCTTGGCGGCGTCGACGTTGCCAGTGGCGCCATCACGCAGTGCTTTGTCCAAGGTCGAGGCACTGGCCAGAACCTTGCTGCCGTCGGCCGAAATGACCTGGGCGTAGATGTGTTGCGAAGAGCGGTACACGCACAGACGCACGGCTTCGAGCTCGTGCATTTTCAGGCGTGCTTTGCGAGCGCGACGCAGACGAGTAACTTTTTTGTCGGTCATATCTCAGCCCCTTACTTCTTCTTGGCTTCTTTACGACGGACGACTTCATCCGCGTAACGAACGCCTTTGCCCTTGTAAGGCTCAGGACGACGGAAGTCACGGATCTCCGCAGCCACCTGACCCACCAGTTGCTTGTCGATACCCTTGATCAGGATTTCGGTCTGGTTCGGGGTTTCGGCCACGACGCCTGCCGGCAGTTCGTAGTCGATCGGGTGGGAGAAGCCCAGCGCGAGGTTCAGCACCTGGCCTTTGGCTTGAGCTTTGTAGCCCACGCCGACCAGCTGCAGCTTGCGCTCGAAGCCTTGGCTGACGCCGATGACCATGTTGTTGACCAGAGCACGAGTGGTGCCGGCCATGGCGCGGTTCTGCTGATCGCCATTACGAGCGGCGAAACGCAGCTCGCTGCCTTCCTGGATCACTTCCACGGACGAGTGTACGTTCAGTTCGAGAGCGCCCTTGGCGCCCTTCACCGAGAGCTGCTGACCGGCGAGTTTGACCTCGACACCGGCAGGCAGCACTACGGGGTTCTTAGCAACACGAGACATGCTTATCCCCCCTTAGAACACGGTGCAGAGCACTTCGCCGCCGACACCGGCAGCGCGCGCAGCGCGGTCCGTCATCACACCCTTGTTGGTGGAGACGATGGAGACACCGAGACCGCCGCGAACTTTCGGCAGATCGTCGACGGATTTGTACTGGCGAAGGCCGGGACGGCTCACGCGCTTGACTTCCTCGATGACCGGACGGCCTTCGAAGTACTTCAGCTCGATGGACAGCTGCGGCTTGGCTTCGCCGCTGATCTGATAACCCGCAATATAACCTTCGTCCTTCAGAACTTTGGCTACAGCCACCTTCAGCGTGGAAGACGGCATGCTTACGACGGACTTTTCAGCCATCTGGGCATTACGGATACGAGTTAGCATGTCCGCTAACGGGTCCTGCATACTCATGGGCTAGACGCTCCTGATACAAAAAGAACAGCCCGAAGGCTGTGGGATCATCCAAAAGCTCGGCATGCAAAATGCCAGGCTCAGGAGAGCCGGACATTCTAGAGACCGATCAAAAATGAATCAAGCCCCAAAAGGGGCTTGATTCGGATAAAACAAAGCCGGCGCGAGGCCGGCTCCGTTTCGACTTACCAGCTGGCTTTCACCAGACCCGGTACGTCGCCGCGCATGGCGGCTTCACGCAGCTTGTTACGCGACAGACCGAACTTGCGGTAAACGCCGTGCGGACGGCCGGTGATGCGGCAGCGGTTACGCAGGCGCGAGGCGCTGGCGTCACGCGGCTGCTTCTGCAGAGCGACCTGGGCTTCCCAACGCGCTTCCGGACTGGTGTTCGGATTGGCGATGGTGGCTTTCAGCTCGGCACGCTTCTTGGCGTACTTGGCAACCGTTTGCTGACGCTTCAGCTCGCGGTTCTTCATGCTTGTCTTGGCCATGTTCCAGACTCCGATCAGTTGCGGAACGGGAAGTTGAAAGCACGCAGCAGGGCGCGGCCTTCATCATCGTTACGGGCAGTGGTAGTCAGGGTGATGTCCAGACCACGCAGCGCATCGATTTTGTCGTAATCGATTTCCGGGAAGATGATCTGCTCTTTCACGCCCATGCTGTAGTTGCCGCGGCCGTCGAAGGACTTGGCATTCAGGCCGCGGAAGTCACGCACGCGCGGCAGGGAGATGGACAGCAGACGATCCAGGAACTCGTACATACGCTCGCGACGCAGAGTGACCTTGACGCCAATCGGCCAACCTTCACGAACCTTGAAACCGGCGATCGATTTGCGGGCATGAGTCACGACGACTTTCTGACCGGTGATCTTCTCGAGGTCGGCAACCGCGTTCTCGATGACTTTCTTGTCACCGATCGCTTCGCCCAGGCCCATGTTCAGGGTGATCTTGGTGATGCGCGGAACTTCCATCACGTTCGCCAGCTTCAGTTCTTCCTTCAGCTTGGGCGCGATTTCCTTCCGGTAAATCTCTTTCAGTCGTGCCATGGTGTTTTACCTATGATTCTCAAGCGCCAACCGGCTTCTGGGTGGACTTGAAGACACGAATTTTCTTGCCGTCTTCGATCTTGAAGCCAACGCGGTCAGCCTTGTTGGTCTCAGAGTTGAAGATGGCAACGTTGGAAGCGTGCAGCGGCGCTTCTTTCTCGACGATACCGCCTTGAACGCCCGACATCGGGTTCGGCTTGGTATGGCGCTTCACCAGGTTGATGCCGCCAACGACCAGACGGTCGTCAGCGAGAACCTTGAGCACCTTGCCACGCTTACCTTTGTCTTTGCCGGCGATCACGATGATCTCGTCGTCACGACGAATCTTTTGCATGTCGGATCTCCTTAAAGCACTTCAGGGGCGAGCGAGACGATCTTCATGAACTTCTCGGAACGCAGTTCACGGGTCACTGGCCCGAAGATACGGGTACCGATCGGCTCCTGCTTGTTGTTCAGCAGAACAGCAGCGTTGCCGTCGAAGCGGATGATCGAGCCATCGGCACGGCGAACGCCGTGACGGGTACGAACGACCACTGCGGTCATGACCTGACCTTTCTTCACTTTGCCGCGCGGAATTGCTTCCTTGACGGTGACCTTGATGATGTCGCCGATGCCGGCGTAGCGACGATGAGAGCCGCCCAGCACCTTGATGCACATGACGCGACGTGCACCGCTGTTGTCAGCCACATCGAGCATGGATTGAGTCTGAATCATAAAATTTCTCCGACCCCTAGCCCTTAGACTTCGACTGCGCGTTCGAGGACTTCAACCAGGGCCCAAGACTTGGTCTTGGCCAGCGGACGGGTTTCACGGATGGAAACCTTGTCGCCGATGTGGCACTGGTTGTTCTCGTCGTGCGCGTGCAGCTTGGTCGAACGCTTGACGTATTTACCGTAGATCGGGTGCTTGACGCGACGCTCGATCAGAACGGTGATGGTCTTGTCCATCTTGTCGCTGACAACACGGCCGGTCAGCGTACGGACTGTTTTTTCGGCTTCAGCCATGATCACTTACCTGCCTGCTGGTTGAGCACAGTTTTCACACGAGCGATGTCGCGCTTAACTTGCGAGAGCAGGTGAGACTGCCCCAACTGGCCAGTTGCCTTCTGCATACGCAGATTGAACTGGTCGCGCAGCAGGCCGAGCAGTTGCTCGTTCAGCTGCTGTGCGGTTTTTTCACGAAGTTCGGTCGCTTTCATCACATCACCGTCCGCTTAACAAAGGTGGTGGCGAGCGGCAGCTTTGCAGCAGCCAGGGCGAAAGCCTCACGCGCCAGCTCTTCGGAAACGCCTTCGATCTCGTACAGGACCTTGCCTGGCTGGATCTGGGCTACCCAGTATTCGACGCCACCCTTACCTTTACCCATCCGCACTTCGAGAGGCTTCTTGGTAACCGGCTTGTCCGGGAACACGCGAATCCAGATCTTGCCGCCACGCTTGACGTGACGAGTCAGAGCACGACGAGCGGACTCGATCTGACGGGCGGTGAGACGACCGCGGGCGACAGACTTCAGCGCGAACTCGCCGAAGCTGACCTTGCTACCGCGCTGAGCCAGACCACGGTTGTGGCCGGTCATCTGCTTGCGGAACTTCGTACGCTTTGGTTGCAACATTTTGCGTACCCCTTACTTAGCAGCTTTTTTACGAGGAGCGGGTGCTTGCGGCTTCAGCTCTTCCTGGCGACCACCAATCACTTCGCCTTTGAAGATCCAAACCTTGACACCAATCACACCGTAGGTGGTGTGCGCTTCGTAGGTGGCGTAATCGATATCGGCACGCAGGGTGTGCAGCGGCACACGACCTTCGCGATACCACTCGGTACGGGCGATTTCAGCGCCGCCGAGACGACCACTCACCTGGATTTTGATGCCCTTGGCACCAATGCGCATGGCGTTCTGTACAGCGCGCTTCATGGCGCGACGGAACATAACGCGACGCTCCAGCTGCTGAGCTACGCTCTGCGCAACCAGCATACCGTCGAGCTCCGGCTTGCGGATCTCTTCGATGTTGATGTGCACCGGCACACCCATTTGCTTGGTCAGGTCCTGACGCAGCTTCTCAACATCTTCACCTTTCTTGCCGATCACGATGCCGGGGCGAGCGGTGTGGATGGTGATGCGTGCGGTTTGTGCCGGACGAGCGATGTCGATACGGCTTACGGACGCGCTTTTTAGTTTGTCTTGCAGGTATGCACGAACCTTCAGGTCGGCGTTCAGGTAGTCGGCGTAATTGCGACCATCTGCGTACCAGACCGAGGTGTGATCCTTGACGATTCCCAGGCGGATGCCAACGGGATGTACTTTCTGACCCATCTGATCGACTCCGTTACTTGTCCGCAACCTTGACAGTGATATGGCAAGACCGCTTGACGATGCGATCAGCACGGCCTTTGGCACGCGGCATGATGCGCTTAAGCGAACGCCCTTCGTTGACGAAAACGGTGCTGACCTTCAGGTCATCGACGTCTGCGCCTTCGTTGTGCTCGGCGTTGGCAACGGCCGACTCCAGCACTTTCTTCATGATCTCGGCGGCTTTCTTGCTGCTGAAAGCCAGGAGGTTGAGCGCTTCGCCCACCTTCTTCCCGCGGATCTGGTCGGCGACCAAGCGGGCTTTCTGGGCGGAGATGCGAGCGCCCGACAACTTAGCGGCTACTTCCATTTCCTTACCCCTTAACGCTTGGCTTTCTTGTCGGCCACGTGACCACGATAGGTACGGGTGCCGGCAAATTCGCCCAGTTTGTGGCCGACCATGTCTTCGTTCACGAGGACCGGGACATGTTGACGACCGTTATGCACAGCGATGGTCAGACCGACCATCTGCGGCAGGATCATGGAACGGCGCGACCAGGTTTTAACCGGCTTGCGATCGTTCTTTTCCACCGCCGCTTCGACCTTCTTCAGTAGGTGAAGATCGATAAAAGGACCTTTTTTCAGAGAACGTGGCACTGTCGTATCCCTCTATTTACTTGCGACGACGGACGATCATGTTGTCGGTGCGCTTGTTAGCACGGGTCTTCGCGCCCTTGGTCGGGAAGCCCCATGGCGACACCGGATGACGACCACCGGAGGTACGACCCTCACCACCACCGTGCGGGTGATCAACCGGGTTCATGGCAACACCACGAACGGTCGGACGAACACCGCGCCAGCGCTTGGCACCGGCCTTACCCAGCGAACGCAGGCTGTGCTCGGAGTTCGAGACTTCGCCCAGGGTCGCACGGCACTCGGCCAGGACTTTGCGCATTTCGCCGGAGCGCAGACGCAGAGTCACATAGGCACCTTCACGGGCGATCAGCTGCGCGGAAGCGCCAGCGGAACGCGCGATCTGTGCGCCTTTGCCCGGCTTCAGCTCGATACCGTGAACGGTCGAACCCACCGGAATGTTGCGCAGCTGCAGGCTGTTGCCCGGCTTGATCGGCGCCATGTTGCCGGCTACCAGCTGGTCGCCAGCGCTCACGCCCTTCGGCGCGATGATGTAGCGACGCTCACCGTCGGCATACTTCAGCAGAGCGATGTGAGCAGTACGGTTCGGATCGTATTCCACGCGCTCGACGGTGGCCGGAATGCCATCCTTGTCGTTGCGACGGAAGTCGACCAGACGGTAATGCTGCTTGTGACCACCACCAACGTGACGCGTGGTGATACGGCCGTTGTTGTTACGACCGCCGGACTTCGACTTCTTCTCGAGCAGCGGAGCGTACGGAGCGCCTTTGTGCAGCTCCTGGTTGACCACCTTGACCACAAAACGGCGGCCAGCGGAAGTCGGTTTGCACTTAACGATTGCCATGATGCACCCCTTCCTTACTCAGCACTGCTGGTGAAATCGAGATCTTGGCCCGGCTGAAGGGAGATAACTGCCTTCTTCCAGTCGTTACGCTTGCCCAGACCGCGAGCGGTGCGCTTGCTCTTGCCCAGAACGTTCTGGGTAGTGACGCGCTCAACCTTCACGCTGAACAGGCTTTCGACGGCCTTCTTGATTTCCAGCTTGGTCGCATCGGTAGCGACCTTGAAAACGAACTGACCTTGCTTGTCAGCCAGAACCGTGGCCTTCTCGGAGATGTGCGGGCCAAGCAGCACTTTGAATACGCGTTCCTGGTTCATCCCAGCAGCTCCTCGAATTTCTTCACGGCCGAAACGGTGACCAGCACCTTTTCGTACGCGATCAGGCTGACCGGATCGGAACCCTGAACGTCGCGAACGTCGACGTGCGGCAGGTTGCGGGCAGCCAGGTACAGATTCTGATCAACAGCATCGGACACGATCAGAACATCGTTCAGACCCATGCCGTTCAGCTTGGCCAACAAGGTCTTGGTCTTCGGCGCATCAACGGCGAAGTCTTCGACCACGACCAGACGGTCGGTACGCACCAGCTCAGCAAGGATGGAGCGCAGAGCTGCGCGGTACATCTTCTTGTTCAGCTTTTGCTCATGGTTGCGAGTGGACGCTGCGAAGGTCACACCACCGCCACGCCAGATCGGACCACGGGTGGTACCGGCACGGGCACGACCGGTGCCCTTCTGACGCCACGGGCGCTTGCCGCCACCGGAAACGTCGGAACGGGACTTCTGGCCTTTGGTGCCCTGACGGCCGCCGGCCATGTAGGCCACGACTGCTTGGTGAACCAGGGTCTCGTTGAACTCGCCACCGAAGGTCGCATCGGACACTTCGATCGCCTGAGCGCCATTTACATTCAATTGCATCTCAGATTCTCCCCTTACGCCTTGACAGCCGGACGAACGATAACGTCGCCGCCAGTAGCGCCCGGAACGGCACCCTTGACCAGCAGCAAGTTACGCTCGGCGTCTACGCGAATGACTTCCAGGGACTGCACGGTCACGCGCTCAGCGCCCATATGACCGGACATCTTTTTGCCCTTGAATACACGACCCGGGGTCTGGCACTGGCCGATGGAACCCGGCACACGGTGAGAAACGGAGTTACCGTGAGTGTTGTCCTGGCCGCGGAAGTTCCAACGCTTGATGGTACCGGCGAAGCCTTTACCTTTGGACTGACCGGTGACATCCACCAGTTGACCAGCTTGGAAAATTTCAGCGTTGATCAGATCGCCGGCCTGGTAGTCGCCTTCTTCAAGACGGAACTCCAGAACGGTACGACCTGCCGCGACGTTCGCCTTGGCGAAGTGACCGGCCTGAGCCTTGCTGACGCGCGAGGCGCGACGCTCACCGACAGTGACCTGCACTGCACGGTAGCCATCGGACTCCTCGTTTTTGAACTGGGTGACGCGATTCGGCTCGATCTCGATGACCGTGACCGGAATGGAGACACCTTCTTCGGTGAAAATGCGGGTCATGCCGCACTTACGACCGACTACACCAATAGTCATGTTGTAAACCTCATGAGTGTACGGGGCTTTCACCCGCTATGGCCGCCCATTTCAGAGCGTTACACGACTAAAACCGCCAGGTTTTAGCCGAGGCTGATCTGCACTTCCACGCCTGCCGCAAGGTCGAGCTTCATCAGCGCGTCGACGGTTTTGTCCGTCGGCTGAACGATGTCCAGCACACGCTTATGAGTGCGGATTTCGTACTGATCGCGCGCGTCTTTGTTGACGTGCGGAGAAATCAGAACGGTGTACCGCTCCTTACGAGTAGGCAGAGGAATCGGACCACGCACCTGAGCACCAGTACGTTTCGCGGTTTCCACGATTTCCTGGGTAGATTGATCGATCAGGCGATGGTCAAAAGCCTTCAACCGAATACGGATTTGTTGGTTTTGCATTTTGACCTCAGATTCCAAGCTGCTAATCCCTGCGGACGGACTACGCCCGCCGAAAGGAGGCGCAATTGTACGGATGGCCCTAGGGGGTGTCAACTTTTAACCAGTTCAAAAGAAAAGGGCCCCGAAGGGCCCTTTTCTCTTTAACGGATCAGTCGATTACTCGACGATCTTGGCAACCACGCCGGCGCCGACGGTACGACCGCCTTCGCGGATCGCGAAGCGCAGGCCGTCTTCCATGGCGATCGGCTTGATCAGGGTGACAACCATCTTGATGTTGTCGCCCGGCATTACCATCTCAACGCCTTCCGGCAGTTCGCACGAACCGGTCACGTCGGTGGTACGGAAGTAGAACTGCGGACGGTAGCCCTTGAAGAACGGGGTGTGACGACCACCTTCTTCCTTGGACAGCACGTACACTTCAGCTTCGAACTTGGTGTGCGGCTTGATGGTGCCCGGCTTGGCCAGAACCTGGCCACGCTCGACTTCATCACGCTTGGTGCCGCGCAGCAGCACGCCGCAGTTCTCGCCAGCACGACCTTCGTCCAGCAGCTTGCGGAACATTTCCACGCCGGTGCAGGTGGTCTTGGTGGTCGGACGCAGACCGACGATTTCGATTTCTTCCTGGATCTTGACGATACCGCGCTCGACACGACCGGTTACCACGGTACCGCGGCCGGAGATCGAGAACACGTCTTCGATCGGCATCAGGAACGGACGGTCGATGGCACGCACCGGCTCAGGGATGTAGGTATCCAGAGTCTCAACCAGCTTCTTGACGGCAGTGGTGCCCAGCTCGTTGTCGTCCTGACCGTTCAGCGCCATCAGCGCGGAACCGATGATGATCGGGGTGTCGTCGCCCGGGAAATCGTAAGTGCTGAGCAGGTCGCGCACTTCCATTTCCACCAGCTCCAGCAGCTCGGCGTCGTCGACCATGTCCGCCTTGTTCAGGAACACGACGATGTAGGGTACGCCAACCTGACGGGACAGCAGGATGTGCTCGCGGGTTTGCGGCATGGGGCCGTCGGCAGCCGAGCAGACCAGGATCGCGCCGTCCATCTGGGCAGCACCGGTGATCATGTTCTTCACGTAGTCGGCGTGGCCCGGGCAGTCAACGTGCGCATAGTGACGAATGTTGGAGTCGTACTCGACGTGCGCAGTGTTGATGGTGATACCACGAGCCTTTTCTTCCGGGGCGCTGTCGATCTTGTCGAAATCAACGCGAGCGGAACCGAAAACCTCGGAGCACACACGGGTCAGAGCAGCGGTCAGAGTGGTTTTACCGTGGTCAACGTGACCGATGGTGCCGACGTTGACGTGCGGTTTGTTACGTTCAAATTTTTCTTTAGCCACGACAGTGAACCTCTTGCCTAAAGGGCTGGATTAGCCTTGTTTTTTAACCAGTGCTTCGACGATGTTCGCCGGAGCTTCGGAGTACTTGGAGAATTCCATGGAGTAGCTCGCGCGACCCTGGGACATGGAACGGACGTCGGTCGCATAACCGAACATCTCGCCCAGCGGAACCTCGGCACGGATCACTTTGCCCGATACCGAATCTTCCATACCCTGGATCAGACCACGACGACGGTTCAGGTCACCCATCACGTCACCCATGTAGTCCTCAGGCGTTACAACTTCAACCTTCATGATCGGCTCAAGCACAACACCGCCGCCCTTCTGAGCGAGCTGCTTGGTCGCCATGGAAGCCGCCACCTTGAACGCCATCTCGTTGGAGTCGACGTCGTGGTAGGAACCATCGAATACGGTCGCCTTCAGGCCGATCAGCGGATAGCCGGCGACGACGCCGTTCTTCATCTGCTCTTCGATACCCTTCTGGATCGCCGGGATGTATTCCTTCGGAACCACACCACCCACAACTTCGTTGTGGAACTCCAGACCCTCTTGACCCTCGTCAGCCGGGGCAAAGCGGATCCAGCAGTGGCCGAACTGGCCACGACCACCGGACTGGCGAACGAACTTGCCTTCGATCTCGCAGCTCTTGGTGATTTTTTCGCGGTAGGAAACCTGCGGCTTGCCGATGTTCGCCTCGACGTTGAACTCGCGACGCATACGGTCGACGAGGATGTCCAGGTGCAGCTCGCCCATGCCAGAGATGATGGTCTGGCCGGTTTCTTCGTCGGTCTTGACGCGGAACGACGGGTCTTCCTGGGCCAGCTTGCCCAGTGCGATACCCATCTTCTCCTGGTCAGCCTTGGTCTTCGGCTCTACGGCAACCGAGATTACCGGCTCCGGGAAGTCCATACGCTCGAGGATGATCTGCTTGTCGAGGTCGCACAGGGTGTCACCGGTGGTGACGTCCTTCATGCCGATCAGGGCCGCGATGTCGCCAGCGCGCACTTCCTTGATCTCGTCACGCTGGTTGGCGTGCATCTGCACCATACGACCAACGCGCTCTTTCTTGCCCTTGACCGAGTTGATCACGGAGTCGCCGGAGGTCAGAACGCCCGAGTAGACGCGAACGAAGGTCAGGGTACCGACGAACGGGTCAGTGGCGATCTTGAACGCCAGCGCCGAGAACGGCTCGGCATCGTCGGCATGACGCTCGTCGTAATCGGCGTCGGTCAGCTCGTCCTTCGGCTTGTCGATGACATCCGGGTGGATGCCCTTGATTGCCGGAATTTCGGTCGGAGCAGGCAGGTAGTCGATGACGGCGTCGAGAACCAGGGGCACGCCCTTGTTCTTGAAGGAAGAACCGCAAACGGCCGGAACGATCTCGCCAGCCAGGGTGCGCGCACGCAGACCGGCCTTGATTTCCTCGGCGCTCAACTCGCCGCCTTCCAGGTACTTGTTCATCAGCTCTTCGTTGGCTTCGGCGGCGGCTTCGATCATGTTCGAACGCCACTCTTCAGCCAGATCCTGGAGCTCGGCCGGGATCTCTTCCTCGCGATAGGAAGTACCCTTGTCTTCTTCGTTCCAGTAGATCGCCTTCATCTTGATCAGGTCGACCTGACCTTCGAAGTTGTCTTCCGCACCGATGGCCAGCTGGACCGGAACCGGGGTGTGACCCAGGCGGTTCTTGATCTGACCGATGACGCGCAGGAAGTTGGCGCCGGCACGGTCCATCTTGTTCACGTAAACCACACGCGGAACGCCGTACTTGTTGGCCTGACGCCATACGGTCTCGGACTGCGGCTCAACGCCGGAGGTACCACAGAACACCACGACCGCACCGTCGAGCACGCGCAGCGAACGCTCTACTTCGATGGTGAAGTCGACGTGGCCGGGGGTATCGATCACGTTGACGCGGTACTTGTCGTACTGGCCCTTGGAGCCCTGCCAGAAGGTGGTCACGGCAGCGGAGGTAATGGTGATACCGCGCTCCTGCTCCTGCACCATCCAGTCGGTGGTCGCAGCGCCGTCATGCACTTCGCCCATCTTGTGGCTCAGACCCGTGTAGAACAGGATCCGCTCGGTAGTGGTGGTCTTGCCCGCGTCAACGTGGGCACAGATACCGATGTTACGGTAGCGGTTAATTGCTGTATTACGAGCCATAAAGCCCTCGCAAAGTTAGTGGAGCCGGAATTAGAAGCGGTAGTGCGAGAAAGCCTTGTTGGCCTCGGCCATACGGTGCACGTCTTCACGCTTCTTGACAGCAGCGCCTTTGCCTTCAGCAGCATCCAGCAGCTCGCCAGCCAGACGCAGAGCCATGGACTTCTCACCGCGCTTGCGCGCGTAGTCCACCAGCCAGCGCATAGCCAGGGCGTTACGACGGGACGGGCGAACTTCGACCGGAACCTGGTAGGTAGCACCGCCGACACGGCGGGACTTGACTTCGACCAGCGGAGCGATGGCGTCGAGAGCTTTCTCGAAGATCTCCAGGGGATCGGTGTTCTTGCGCGCTTTGACAGTGTCCAGGGCACCGTAAACGATGCGCTCGGCCACGGCCTTCTTGCCGCTTTCCATCACGTGGTTCATGAATTTAGCGAGGATCTGGCTTCCGTATTTCGGATCGTCCAGGATCTCACGCTTTGCTGCTACACGACGTCTTGGCATTGATAAGCCCTCAAACGGTCTTCAGGTTAGCCCGGGACTGACGGCATTCGCCGCGCCCGACCTTACTCTTATCGACTCAACTAAATAAAAAGATCAGGCGGCCTTATTTCGGACGCTTGGTACCGTACTTGGAACGACCCTGCTTACGGTCTTTGACGCCGGAGGTATCCAGCGAACCGCGCACGGTGTGGTAACGCACACCCGGAAGGTCCTTTACACGACCGCCACGGATCAGCACTACGCTGTGCTCTTGCAGGTTGTGGCCTTCACCGCCGATGTACGAGGAAACCTCGAAACCGTTGGTCAGACGCACGCGGCATACTTTACGCAGTGCCGAGTTAGGTTTTTTCGGCGTGGTGGTGTACACGCGGGTGCACACGCCACGACGTTGCGGGCAGTTCTGCAGCGCAGGCACGTCGGATTTCTCGACGATGCGCTTACGCGGCTGACGTACCAGCTGGTTGATAGTTGCCATCTACTAGCTCCACTGTTGTCTTTCGACGCTATTTAGCTACACACAAATAAAGATGGCAGAGCCAAGCGCCCTGCCAAATTTAGGGGTGCATGAGTCTAAAGAGACTCAACGCCCCAGTCAAGGCAAAGCCCCGCCGGCGAACCGGCGGGGCCTCGACTCAATTTCCGCTGGAGTTCAGCGCTTCGGTCAGTGCGGCTTCCACCTCACTGGCGCTGACCCGTACCGGCTTGTCGGCTTCACGCTTGCGCTTGCGCTCGCTGTGATAGGCCAGACCGGTACCGGCCGGGATCAGACGACCCACGACCACGTTTTCCTTCAGGCCGCGCAGGTAGTCGCGCTTGCCGGTAACCGCCGCTTCGGTGAGGACGCGGGTGGTTTCCTGGAACGATGCCGCCGAGATGAACGACTCGGTGGACAGCGACGCCTTGGTGATACCCAGCAGCACGCGGGTGTACTTGGCGACGAACTTGTCCTCTTCGGCCAGGCGCTCGTTCTCGCCCAGCACCGCGGTCAGTTCCATCTGGTCGCCCTTGATGAAGCTGGAATCGCCCGACTCGCTCACTTCGACCTTGCGCAGCATCTGGCGCAGGATGGTCTCGATGTGCTTGTCGTTGATCTTCACGCCCTGCAGGCGGTACACGTCCTGGATCTCGTTGACGATGTACTTGGCCAGCGCGCTGACGCCCAGCAGACGCAGGATGTCGTGCGGATCGCTCGGACCGTCGGAGATCACTTCGCCCTTGTTCACCTGTTCGCCTTCGAACACGTTCAGGTGACGCCACTTCGGAATCAGCTCCTCGTACGGATCGCTGCCATCGGTCGGGGTGATGACCAGACGGCGCTTGCCCTTGGTCTCCTTGCCGAAGCTGATGGTGCCGCTGATTTCCGCCAGGATCGAAGCTTCCTTCGGACGACGCGCCTCGAACAGGTCGGCAACGCGCGGCAGACCACCGGTGATGTCGCGGGTCTTCGAGGTTTCCTGCGGGATACGGGCGATAACGTCACCGACCGCGATCTGCGCACCGTCGGCCACGCCGACCAGGGCGTTGGCCGGCAGGAAGTACTGGGCGGGAACGTCGGTACCCGGCAGCAGCAGCTCCTTGCCATTGGCGTCGACCAGCTTGATGGCCGGACGAATGTCCTTGCCGGCGGCCGGACGATCCTTCGGATCGAGCACTTCGATGTTGGTCAGACCGGTCAGTTCGTCGGTCTGGCGCTTGATGGTGATGCCCTCCTCCATGCCGACGAAGGTCACGGTACCCTTCATTTCGGTCACGATCGGGTGGGTGTGCGGGTCCCACTTGGCGACGATGGCGCCAGCGTCGACCTTGTCGCCTTCCTTCACCGAAATCACCGCACCGTAGGGCAGCTTGTAGCGCTCGCGCTCGCGACCGAACTCGTCGGCAATCGCCAGCTCGCCGGAACGCGACACCGCGACCAGGTTACCGTCGAGACGCTCGACGTGCTTGAGGTTGTGCAGACGAATCGCACCGCCGTTCTTCACCTGGACGCTGTCGGCCGCCGAAGTCCGGCTGGCCGCACCACCGATGTGGAAGGTACGCATGGTCAGCTGGGTACCCGGCTCACCGATGGACTGGGCGGCGATCACGCCGACCGCTTCACCGATGTTGACCTGGTGACCGCGAGCCAGGTCGCGACCGTAGCACTTGGCGCAGATGCCGTAGCGGGTTTCGCAGGTGATCGGCGAACGCACCACCACTTCGTCGACGCTGTTGAGCTCGATGAACTCGACCCACTGCTCGTCGATCAGGGTGCCGGCCGGCACGATGACGTCCTCGGTGCCCGGCTTGAACACGTCCTTGGCGATCACTCGACCCAGTACGCGCTCGCCCAGCGGCTCGACCACGTCGCCGCCTTCGATGTGCGGGGTCATCAGCAGGCCGTGTTCGGTGCCGCAATCGATCTCGGTCACCACCAGGTCCTGGGCCACGTCGACCAGACGACGGGTCAGGTAACCGGAGTTCGCGGTCTTCAGTGCGGTATCCGCCAGACCCTTACGCGCACCGTGGGTGGAGATGAAGTACTGCAGAACCGACAGACCTTCGCGGAAGTTCGCGGTGATCGGCGTTTCGATGATGGAGCCGTCCGGCTTGGCCATCAGGCCACGCATACCGGCCAGCTGACGGATCTGGGCGGCGCTACCACGCGCACCGGAGTCCGCCATCATGTACATGGAGTTGAACGACTCCTGCTCGACGGTCTTGCCTTCGCGATCGACCACCGGCTCTTTCGAGAGGTTGGCCATCATCGCCTTGGAGACTTCGTCGTTGGCCTTCGACCAGAGGTCGATCACCTTGTTGTACTTCTCGCCCTGGGTGACCAGGCCGGAGGCGTACTGCGACTCGATTTCCTTCACTTCCTCGGTGGCGGCGTCGATGATGCGCGCCTTCTCGTCCGGGATGACGAAGTCGTTCACGCCGATCGACACACCGGAGATGGTCGAGTAGGCGAAACCGGTGTACATCAGCTGGTCGGCGAAGATCACGGTGTCCTTCAGACCCACGGTGCGATAGCACTGGTTGATCAGCTTGGAGATCGCCTTCTTCTTCATCGACTGGTTGACCACGTCATAGGACAGGCCGGCCGGGACGATTTGGAACAGCAGCGCGCGGCCGACGGTGGTGTCGACGATGCGGGTGTTCTTGGTGATCGAGCCGTCCTTTTCCTTGATGGTCTCGTTGATGCGCACTTTCACGCGGGCGTGCAGGGACGCTTCGCCGGCGCGGAACACGCGGTCGACTTCCTGCAGGTCGGCGAACACGCGACCCTCGCCCTTGGCGTTCACCGCCTCACGGGTCATGTAGTACAGACCCAGTACCACGTCCTGCGACGGCACGATGATCGGCTCGCCGTTGGCGGGCGAGAGGATGTTGTTGGTCGACATCATCAGCGCGCGTGCTTCGAGCTGGGCTTCCAGGGTCAGCGGCACGTGAACGGCCATCTGGTCACCGTCGAAGTCGGCGTTGTACGCGGCGCAGACCAGCGGGTGCAGCTGGATGGCTTTACCTTCGATCAGGACCGGCTCGAACGCCTGGATACCCAGACGGTGCAGGGTCGGGGCACGGTTGAGCAGGACGGGGTGTTCGCGGATCACTTCAGCGAGCACGTCCCACACTTCCGGCAGCTCGCGCTCGACCATCTTCTTGGCCGCCTTGATGGTGGTCGCCAGACCACGCATTTCCAGCTTGCCGAAAATGAACGGCTTGAACAGTTCCAGGGCCATCTTCTTCGGCAGACCGCACTGGTGCAGACGCAGGGTCGGGCCGACGGTAATAACCGAACGACCGGAGTAGTCCACGCGCTTACCGAGCAGGTTCTGACGGAAGCGACCTTGCTTACCTTTGATCATGTCGGCCAGCGACTTCAGCGGACGCTTGTTCGAGCCAGTGATGGCGCGACCGCGACGGCCGTTGTCGAGCAGGGCGTCGACCGCTTCCTGCAGCATGCGCTTTTCGTTGCGCACGATGATGTCTGGCGCCGACAGGTCGAGCAGGCGCTTGAGACGGTTGTTACGGTTGATCACGCGGCGGTACAGGTCGTTCAGGTCGGAGGTCGCGAAGCGGCCACCGTCCAGCGGTACCAGCGGGCGCAGATCCGGCGGCAGCACCGGCAGAACGGTCAGCACCATCCACTCCGGCAGGTTGCCGGAGTCCTTGAAGGCTTCCATCAGCTTCAAGCGCTTGGACAGCTTCTTGATCTTGGTCTCGGAGTTGGTCTGCGGAATCTCTTCGCGCAGGCGGCCGATCTCGTGATCCAGGTCGATGGCGTGCAGCAGCTCGCGCACGGCCTCGGCGCCCATACGCGCGTCGAAGTCGTCACCGAACTCTTCGAGGGCTTCGAAGTACTGCTCGTCGTTCAGCAGCTGGCCCTTCTCGAGGGTGGTCATGCCCGGATCGATCACCACGTAGCTCTCGAAATAGAGCACGCGCTCGATGTCACGCAGGGTCATGTCCATCAGCAGGCCGATACGGCTCGGCAGCGACTTGAGGAACCAGATGTGGGCGACCGGCGAGGCCAGTTCGATGTGCGCCATGCGCTCACGACGAACCTTGGCCAGGGCCACTTCCACGCCGCACTTCTCGCAGATCACGCCGCGATGCTTCAAGCGCTTGTACTTGCCGCACAGGCACTCGTAATCCTTGACCGGGCCAAAGATCTTGGCGCAGAACAGGCCGTCACGCTCAGGCTTGAACGTACGGTAGTTGATGGTTTCCGGTTTTTTTACTTCACCGAACGACCACGAACGGATCATCTCGGGCGAGGCCAATCCGATACGGATGGCGTCGAACTCTTCGATCTGACCCTGGTTTTTCAGCAGATTCAGTAGGTCTTTCAAGGCCTTTCCTCCTGGCGGAGCAGGGAGTGGGCTAACCGCCCCACTCCCGTCGCGTCACGTGTTATTCGGTTTCCAGATCGATGTCGATGCCGAGCGAACGGATCTCTTTGATCAGCACGTTGAAGGACTCGGGCATGCCCGGCTCCATACGGTGATCGCCATCCACGATGTTCTTGTACATCTTGGTACGGCCGTTCACGTCGTCCGACTTCACGGTCAGCATTTCCTGCAGGGTGTAGGCGGCGCCGTAGGCTTCCAGCGCCCAGACCTCCATCTCCCCGAAGCGCTGACCACCGAACTGCGCCTTACCACCCAGCGGCTGCTGGGTAACCAGGCTGTAGGAACCAGTGGAACGGGCGTGCATCTTGTCGTCCACCAGGTGGTTCAGTTTGAGCATGTACATGTAGCCGACGGTGGTCGGGCGCTCGAACTGGTTGCCGGTGCGACCGTCGAACAGGCGCATCTGGCCGCTTTCCGGCAGGTCGGCCAGCTTCAGCATGGCCTTGATCTCGCTTTCCTTGGCGCCGTCGAACACCGGGGTGGCCATCGGCACACCGCCTTTGAGGTTCTTCGCCAGCTCGAGGATTTCGCTATCGGACAGCTCGTCGAGGTTTTCCTGACGACCGCCGATCTCGTTGTAGATCTCCTGCAGGAACTTGCGCAGTTCGGCGATCTTGCGCTGCTCTTCGAGCATGCGGTTGATCTTCTCACCCAGGCCCTTGGCCGCGAGGCCCAGGTGGGTTTCGAGGATCTGACCGACGTTCATACGCGAAGGTACGCCCAGCGGGTTGAGGACGATGTCGACCGGGGTGCCATTGGCGTCGTGCGGCATGTCTTCGACCGGCATGATCACCGAGACCACACCCTTGTTACCGTGACGACCGGCCATCTTGTCGCCCGGCTGGATGCGGCGGCGGATGGCCAGGTAGACCTTGACGATCTTCAGCACGCCCGGCGCCAGGTCGTCGCCCTGCTGCAGCTTGCGCTTCTTGTCTTCGAACTTGTCGTCGAGCAGCTGACGGCGGTCGGAGATGTAGGCCTGGGCCTTCTCCAACTGCTCGTTCAGGGCGTCGTCAGCCATGCGCAGCTTGAACCACTGGCCACGCTCGAGGCCGTCGAGGAACTCGTCGGTGATCGCGGTGCCCTTCTTCAGGCCGGCGCCGCCTTCGGCGATGGCGCCGACCAGGGCGGAGCGCAGACGCTCGAAGGTGGCGCCTTCGACGATGCGGAACTCTTCGTTGAGGTCCTTGCGGATCTCGTCGAGCTGCATCTTCTCGATCGACAGGGCGCGCGAGTCGCGCTCCACGCCGTCGCGGGTGAAGACCTGCACGTCGATGACGGTGCCCTTGGTGCCGGTCGGCACACGCAGGGAGGTGTCCTTCACGTCGCTGGCCTTCTCACCGAAGATCGCGCGCAGCAGCTTCTCTTCCGGCGTCAGCTGGGTCTCGCCTTTCGGGGTGACCTTACCGACCAGGATGTCGCCCGGGCCGACTTCGGCACCGACGTAGACGATACCGGCCTCGTCCAGCTTGTTCAGTGCAGCTTCACCGACGTTCGGGATGTCCGAGGAGATTTCCTCTGGGCCGAGCTTGGTGTCGCGCGCCACACAGGTCAGTTCCTGGATGTGGATGGTGGTGAAGCGGTCTTCCTGGACCACACGCTCGGACAGGCAGATGGAGTCTTCGAAGTTGAAGCCGTTCCACGGCATGAACGCCACGCGCATGTTCTGACCCAGCGCCAGTTCACCCATGTCGGTGGACGGGCCGTCGGCCATGATGTCGCTGCGCGCCACCTTGTCACCCTTGCTCACCAGCGGACGCTGGTTGATGCAGGTGTTCTGGTTGGAGCGGGTGTACTTGGTCAGGTTGTAGATGTCGACACCGGCTTCACCGGTTTCGACTTCGTCATCGTTGACCCGCACCACGATACGGCTGGCATCGACCGAGTCGATCACCCCGCCACGACGGGCCACGACGCAGACGCCGGAGTCACGGGCGACGTTGCGCTCCATGCCGGTACCGACCAGCGGCTTGTCGGCACGCAGGGTCGGCACGGCCTGACGCTGCATGTTCGAGCCCATCAGTGCACGGTTGGCGTCGTCGTGCTCGAGGAACGGAATCAGCGAGGCAGCGACGGAAACGACCTGCTTCGGCGACACGTCCATCAGGGTGACGTCTTCCGGCGCCTTGACGGTGAACTCGTTGAGGTGACGCACGGCCACCAGCTCGTCGACCAGCACGCCCTTGTCGTTCATGGTCGCCGAGGCCTGGGCGATCACGTGATCGGCCTCTTCGATGGCGGACAGGAACACGATCTCGTCGGTGACCAGACCGGCCTTGACCACGCGGTACGGACTCTCGAGGAAGCCGTACTGGTTGGTGCGGGCGTAGGCGGCCAGCGAGTTGATCAGACCGATGTTCGGACCTTCAGGGGTTTCGATCGGGCACACGCGACCGTAGTGGGTCGGGTGTACGTCGCGCACTTCGAAGCCGGCGCGCTCGCGGGTCAGACCGCCCGGGCCGAGTGCGGAGACGCGGCGCTTGTGGGTGATCTCGGAGAGCGGGTTGTTCTGGTCCATGAACTGCGAGAGCTGGCTGGAACCGAAGAACTCCTTCACCGCCGCCGCGACCGGCTTGGCGTTGATCAGGTCCTGCGGCATCAGGCCTTCGCTTTCGGCCATCGACAGGCGTTCCTTGACCGCGCGCTCGACGCGCACCAGGCCAACGCGGAACTGGTTCTCGGCCATCTCACCGACGCAACGCACGCGACGGTTACCCAGGTGGTCGATGTCGTCGACGATACCCTTGCCATTACGGATGTCGACCAGGGTCTTCAGTACGGCAACGATGTCTTCCTTGCTCAGCACGCCCGAACCTTCGATCTCGGTACGCCCGATACGACGGTTGAACTTCATGCGGCCGACGGCGGACAGGTCGTAACGCTCGGCGCTAAAGAACAGGTTGTTGAACAGGGTCTCGGCAGCGTCCTTGGTCGGCGGCTCGCCGGGACGCATCATGCGATAGATCTCGACCAGCGCTTCCAACTGATTGGTGGTGCTGTCGATCTTCAGCGTGTCGCTGATGAACGGACCGCAATCGATGTCGTTGGTGTACAGGGTCTCGAAACGCACCACCTGCGCCTTGGCCATCTTAACCAGCAGGTCGGCGGTCAGCTCAGTGTTGCACTCGGCGATGATCTCGCCGGTAGCCGGGTGCACGATGGCCTTGGCGGTGGTGCGGCCAATGACGTAATCGAGCGGAACTTCCAGCTCTTTGATGCCAGCCTTGTCCAGCTGGTTGATGTGGCGGGCAGTGATACGACGGCCCTGCTCCACGATCACCTTGCCGCTGCCGTCCTTGATATCGAGGACCGCGACTTCACCGCGCAGACGCTGCGGCACCAGCTCCAGGCTCAGGTTCTCGCCCTTAACGTGGAACACGTTGGTGTCGTAGAAGGCATCCAGCACCTCTTCGGTGCTGTAGCCGAGCGCGCGCAGCAGGACGGACGCCGGTAGCTTGCGGCGACGGTCGATACGCACGAACACCGCGTCCTTCGGGTCGAACTCGAAGTCCAGCCAGGAACCGCGGTAAGGAATGATGCGAGCGGAGTACAG
Source organism: Pseudomonas sp. ABa2 (assembly GCF_056676075.1). NCBI lineage: Bacteria > Pseudomonadati > Pseudomonadota > Gammaproteobacteria > Pseudomonadales > Pseudomonadaceae > Pseudomonas > Pseudomonas sp. ABa2. The sequence continues at coordinate 649,508 of NZ_CM155239.1, read as the reverse complement.
CAGCTTACCGGAGCTGTGGGTCTTGCCACGGTCGTGGTCGAAGAACACGCCCGGGGAGCGGTGCAGCTGGGAAACGATCACGCGCTCGGTACCGTTGATGACGAAGGTACCGTTCTCGGTCATGAGCGGAATCTCGCCCATGTACACTTCCTGCTCTTTGATGTCCTTGATCGCTTTGTTCGACGATTCTTTGTCGAAAATGATCAGGCGCACTTTCACGCGCAGCGGCACGGCGAAGGTCACGCCACGCAGGACGCACTCCTTGACGTCGAACGCCGGCTCGCCCAGGCGATAGCCGACGTATTCCAGAGCGGCGTTGCCGGAATAGCTGATGATCGGGAATACGGATTTGAAGGCCGCGTGCAGGCCGATGTCGCGGAACTGTTCCTTGCTCACTCCTTGCTGCAGGAATTCGCGGTACGAATCCAGCTGGATGGCCAGGAGGTAAGGCACATCCATGACATCCGGCAACTTGCTAAAGTCCTTGCGGATACGTTTTTTCTCAGTGTATGAGTAAGCCATCAGCGTTCCCCAGCTTGGTCACCTGCTTATTTGGCCAGCGCCGGCGGCGATGACCAGAAAATCGTGCAAACCCTCGGTTTGCGGCCGCCTCGAGGGGCGGGATCTTTCCGGCTCCAGGCCGACTGACGAACAGCCGACCTAGAACGGAAAAAGGCCGGTGGCAAAAGCCACCAGCCATCAGCCTTGTGCGAGTCGCTCGGGCTGTAGACGCAAGGTGCGAACTTACTTGAGTTCGACCTTGGCGCCAGCTTCTTCCAGCTTCTTCTTGGCGTCTTCGGCAGCTTCTTTGCTCAGGCCTTCAGCGATAACCTGAGGAGCGGTGTCGACCTTCTCCTTGGCTTCCTTCAGACCCAGACCGGTCAGCTCGCGAACAGCCTTGATCACGTTCACTTTCTTCTCGCCGGCTTCGGCCAGAACGACGTTGAACTCGGTTTGTTCTTCAACAGCAGCGGCAGCAGCGGCCGGGCCGGCAGCAACAGCGGCAGCGGCGGTAACGCCGAACTTCTCTTCCATTGCCTTGATCAGTTCAACAACCTGCATCACGGACATTTCGGAAACGGCGTTGATGATGTCTTCGTTGGTCAGAGCCATGACTCTAATTCCTGTATTGGGGTGACAGCCTTCGCGGCCATCGAATTAAACAAATAACGTAGAAAGGGTGATGCGCCTGGATCAGGCGGCAGCGCCTTCTTTCTGGTCGCGAACAGCTGCCAGAGTACGAACGAACTTGCTGGTGGCGCCTTGCATCACGCTCATCAGCTGGGCAATAGCTTCGTTGTAGGTCGGCAGGGTAGCCAGCACGTCGATCTGATTGGCTGCGAGGAACTGGCCCTCGAACGCAGCTGCCTTGATCTCGAACTTGTCCTGACCCTTGGCGAACTCCTTGAAGATACGGGCAGCAGCGCCCGGATGTTCGTTGGAGAACGCGATCAGGGTCGGGCCTTTGAACACGTCGTTGAGCACGTCAAACTGAGTGCCTTCAACGGCGCGGCGCAGCAGGGTGTTACGTACGACTTTCACGTACACACCAGCCGCACGGGCCTCTTTACGGAGTCCGGTCATTGCGCCGACGGTCACGCCACGGGCATCAGCCACGACAGCGGACAGACCGGCTTTGGCAGCCTCGTTGACTTCAGCGACGATGGCCTTCTTGTCTTCGAGTTTAATTGCCACGGGTTTACTCCTGGATGTTACCGTTTCGTCCAGCACGAGCCGGACGGCGTTTTGGTGTCTGATTCGGTAAGAATCGGGAGCACCATCTGCGTAGGCGACCGCGGATCGCTCCACGGGTTTAAGGCTTGCGCCACCTACGGTCTTGGATAGCCCCCGCCAGGCAGGGACCCCAATTTTTCAAGGCCGGCGACGCGCACGCCGCCGGCCCAATCACTTACGCGTCGAGCGAAGCCTGATCGATGATCAGACCGGGACCCATGGTGGTGCTCAGGGTCACGCGCTTGACGTAGATACCTTTGGAAGTGGACGGCTTCAGACGCTTCAGGTCAGCCAGCAGGGCTTCCACGTTCTGCTTCAGCGCGGCGGCCTCGAAGCCGACCTTGCCAACGGAGGTGTGGATGATGCCGTTCTTGTCGGTACGGAAACGTACCTGACCAGCCTTGGCGTTCTTCACGGCGGTGGCGACGTCCGGAGTCACGGTGCCGACTTTCGGGTTCGGCATCAGGCCGCGCGGACCCAGTACCTGGCCCAGCTGGCCAACGACGCGCATGGCGTCCGGGGAAGCGATGACCACGTCGTAGTTCAGATCGCCGGCCTTCATTTCGGCAGCCAGATCGTCCATACCGACCTTGTCGGCACCGGCAGCCAGGGCAGCTTCAGCGCCCGGACCCTGGGTGAACACGGCAACGCGTACGGTCTTGCCAGTGCCGTTCGGCAGTACGGTGGCGCCACGTACGACCTGGTCGGATTTACGCGGGTCTACACCCAGGTTCACGGCGACGTCGAAGGACTCGGTGAACTTGACGGCAGACAGCTCGGCCAGCAGGCCGGCCGCTTCTTCGAAGGTGTAGGCCTTGCCGGCTTCAACCTTGGCCGCGATGGCCTTTTGGCGCTTGGTCAACTTAGCCATTACACACCCTCCACGTTCAGGCCCATGCTACGAGCGGAGCCGGCGATGGTGCGCACGGCCGCATCCAGGTCAGCGGCAGTCAGATCGGCCTGCTTGGTCTTGGCGATCTCTTCCAGCTGAGCACGGGTAACGGTGCCTACTTTGACGGTGTTCGGACGAGCGGAACCGCTGGTCAGGCCGGCGGCCTTCTTCAGCAGCACCGACGCCGGGGTGCTCTTGGTTTCAAAGGTGAAGCTGCGGTCGCTGTAAACGGTGATGATCACAGGAGTCGGCAGACCAGGTTCCATGCCCTGAGTCTTGGCGTTGAACGCCTTGCAGAATTCCATGATGTTCACGCCGTGCTGACCCAGAGCCGGACCCACGGGCGGCGACGGGTTTGCCTGAGCGGCTTTAACCTGCAGCTTGATATAAGCCTGAATTTTCTTAGCCATTAGCTACTCCAATTTCGGGTTCGAACGCCTGACGGCTCCCCGGGTTACTTACGCATTTATCCCAGTGACGACAAAACCCCGCAGCCTAAGGCTGCGGGGTGAGGGATGCTTATGTCAGTTATGCCTTCTCGACCTGACTGAACTCCAGCTCGACCGGGGTGGAGCGACCGAAGATGGTCACCGCAACCTGGATACGGCTCTTTTCGTAATTCACTTCTTCGACCACGCCGCCGAAATCGGCGAACGGACCATCGACCACCCGCACCATCTCGCCCGGCTCGAACAGAGTCTTCGGCTTGGGCTTGTCGCCACTATCGGCAACACGACGCAGAATGGCTTCGGCTTCTTTCTCGGTGATCGGCGCCGGCTTGTCGGCAGTACCACCAATGAAACCCATGACGCGCGGCGTATCCTTGATCAAGTGCCAAGTCGCCTCGTTCATCTCCATCTGCACCAGGACATAGCCGGGGAAGAACTTTCGCTCGCTCTTGCGCTTCTGACCGTTGCGCATCTCGACCACTTCTTCAGTGGGCACGAGAATCTCGCCGAAGTCGTCTTCCATGCCAGCCAGCTTGACGCGCTCGATCAGCGAGCGCATGACATGCTTCTCGTAACCCGAGTAAGCATGCACAACGTACCAACGCTTAGCCACGGGACACCCTTAACCAACAATCAGGGAAACAAGCCAACCGAGCAGGGAATCGAGCCCCCACAACAGCAGCGCCATTACCAACACTACAGCCACGACAATCAGGGTGGTCTGCGTGGTTTCCTGGCGGGTCGGCCAAACAACCTTGCGAATCTCGACGCGCGCCTCTTTCAACAGCACCGCGAAGGCCTGACCACGAGCAGTCTGCAGGGCAACCACACCCGCCACGACCGCCAGCACCAGCAGACCGAGAACGCGATACAGGATCGGCTCCGCAGAAAAGTACTGATTACCGACCACACCCACTACAACCAGGGCAGCGACAATCAGCCACTTGACCAGATCAAAGCGAGAGTCTTTGGCTTCAGCCTTAACATTCATTCGAGAGGATCCTGTGAAAGACACGCCAGATTCGTTAGAAAATGGCAGGTCAGGAGGGAATCGAACCCCCAACCTGCGGTTTTGGAGACCGCCGCTCTGCCAATTGAGCTACTGACCTAAAGCAAAATCAGGCCGACCATTATGCCGGCCTGAGAGGGACAGATCAACCGATTACTCGACGATCTTGGCAACCACACCGGCGCCGACGGTACGACCGCCTTCGCGGATCGCGAAGCGCAGGCCGTCTTCCATTGCGATCGGCTTGATCAGGGTAACAACCATCTTGATGTTGTCGCCCGGCATTACCATCTCAACGCCTTCCGGCAGTTCGCACGAACCGGTCACGTCGGTGGTACGGAAGTAGAACTGCGGACGGTAGCCCTTGAAGAACGGGGTGTGACGACCACCTTCTTCCTTGGACAGCACGTACACTTCAGCTTCGAACTTGGTGTGCGGCTTGATGGTGCCCGGCTTGGCCAGAACCTGACCACGCTCGACTTCATCACGCTTGGTGCCGCGCAGCAGCACGCCGCAGTTCTCGCCAGCACGACCTTCGTCCAGCAGCTTGCGGAACATTTCCACGCCGGTGCAGGTGGTCTTGGTGGTCGGACGCAGACCGACGATTTCGATTTCTTCCTGGATCTTGACGATACCGCGCTCGACACGACCGGTTACCACGGTGCCGCGGCCGGAGATCGAGAACACGTCCTCGATCGGCATCAGGAACGGACGGTCGATGGCACGCACCGGCTCGGGGATGTAGGTATCCAGAGTCTCAACCAGCTTCTTGACGGCAGTGGTGCCCAGCTCGTTGTCGTCCTGACCGTTCAGCGCCATCAGCGCGGAACCGATGATGATCGGGGTGTCGTCGCCCGGGAAATCGTAAGTGCTGAGCAGGTCGCGCACTTCCATTTCCACCAGCTCCAGCAGCTCGGCGTCGTCGACCATGTCGGCCTTGTTCAGGAACACGACGATGTAGGGTACGCCAACCTGACGGGACAGCAGGATGTGCTCGCGGGTTTGCGGCATGGGGCCGTCGGCAGCCGAGCAGACCAGGATCGCGCCGTCCATCTGGGCAGCACCGGTGATCATGTTCTTCACGTAGTCGGCGTGGCCCGGGCAGTCAACGTGCGCGTAGTGACGAATGTTGGAGTCGTACTCGACGTGCGCAGTGTTGATGGTGATACCACGAGCCTTTTCTTCCGGAGCGCTGTCGATCTTGTCGAAATCAACGCGAGCGGAACCGAAAACCTCGGAGCACACACGGGTCAGAGCAGCGGTCAGAGTGGTTTTACCGTGGTCAACGTGACCGATGGTGCCGACGTTGACGTGCGGTTTGTTACGTTCAAATTTCTCTTTAGCCATCTTGACCGTCTCCTAGCGAAGAATTGAGCAAGCCATGCCGCCATTAAAACAAAGGCAGATACTTTCATATCTGCCTTCATTAGATGGAGCTCATGAGCGGATTTGAACCGCTGACCTCACCCTTACCAAGGGTGTGCTCTACCAGCTGAGCTACATGAGCCAAACTCTATTGCGCCAACCACAAACTGGAGCGGGTAGCGGGAATCGAACCCGCATCATCAGCTTGGAAGGCTGAGGTTCTACCACTGAACTATACCCGCGGAGCTTGCAGCTCACGCTGAATCTGGTGGAGGGGGAAGGATTCGAACCTTCGAAGTCGATGACGTCAGATTTACAGTCTGATCCCTTTGGCCGCTCGGGAACCCCTCCAAAGTGAGGCGGCATTTTCTAGATCTGCCACCCTGCTGTCAAGCATTTTCTCATTTAAAATCGTGAGGTTAGCTACTTTGACAACATCTTCGTCGGGAACCAACTTTGACCACCCTGCGAAGCGGGCGCCATTCTATGCAAACTACTGGAGCAATGCAACGCCTTCGCAGGGCATTAGTTGATGCTGCAAACCGGCGAAATCGCCGGCCAATCGCCCGAGCAAAAACTCATCAGCCAGGCGTCTGCTTTCCGGCGCGACACGCACCCAGAAACTGCGGTGCGCGCGCGACAACTCGCGCATTTGCGGCTCGTAACCCACTTCGCGCAGGCGCTGCATGACGCTATCGGCCGAGTCGCTGCGCGGGAAAATACCCAGGGAGATGCCGTTGGCCAGATCGCCTTGGGTAATGATGTAGCTATCGATACGCCGTGCCTGCAGCTCGCGCAGCTGCCGCAACGACGCCTGTCGCGAAGCCAGCGGCGGCAGATAAACCCAGTATTCAACCCCGGCTGCCGCATCGACGCTACGCACCTGGGCCTGAATATCCAGGCTGAGCAAGCGCTGCTCCACCACCTTCGCCCGCGTCTCTTCCTCGAAGCTACCGAGAAACAGACAGACCGCCGCCGAGGCCGGCGACTCCTCTTCCGCCGGCTCACTGACACGCGCGCGCGGCGCAGTGGTCTCGCTCAGCAGGCGGATATCCTTGCGCGCGCCCTGGTAACTGCTCGTCGGCGCGACTTCCTTGGCGCGCAGTGGCGCCTGCTGCTGGTGCCAGACGTAATAGAAGACATTGAGCAGAACGAGCAACAGTAAGATCCAACGCATGCCTTGCCTCAATTCAGCGGACAGGCGATGGCCAGCCCGACAAAGACCAGATCGGCCACGACTTGCGCGCCCGGCACGACATCGCGCACCAGGTCAGCATCCCCGCCAGTCAGGAAAACCTCGAAACCTTCCGGAAAGCACAACCGCGCCTGCTCTAGCTGCACCGCGACAAAGCCCCTCAGCATCAGCACGCAACCGCGCTCTACCGCCTCCGCCGTGGAGCGCCCGGGCTCCAGCTCCTGCAACGCCGCCAATGCCGACTGCCGGTCGTAGCGAATGCGCCGGGTATGCGTGCTCAGCTGATCACGCATCAAGGGCAGGCCAGGGCAGATAAAACCACCGAGATGCGCGCCATCGGCCGCCACCAGATCGGCGGTGACCGCCGTACCGAGGTCCACCACCAGGCAGGCGCGCTGGCCCAGGTGGTAGGCCCCCAGCACCGCCAGCCAGCGATCCAGGCCAAGGCGCTGGTAATCGTCGTAGCCGTTGCGCACCCCCCCGGCTTCTTGGGCCGGCTGAGCGCAGCAAACCTCGACGACGAAGGCCGCACGCAACTCCTCCACCAACCGAGTGGTCTCCGCATCACTGCGCACGCTGACCAGGCGACAGTAGCGAATGCTCAACCCCGGAAACTCCGCCAATTCGGCAAACAACCCGGCATCGGAGTCGACCACTCCCGAGCAGACCCGCTCGCCCCCCTGCGCCGTGATCACACGCCACTTGATGAAGCTGTTACCGCAGTCGAGCTCAAGAATCATGCTGCAACCTCAGGCTCAACTCTCCGCCACTGAAAGAACGCTCGACGCCCTCCACACTCAAGCGGATGGCACCGCGCTCGTCCACTCCGAGCACCACGCCAAGGGTTGCATGATCACCCGCAAGCAATGCAACCGAACGCCCGCGCCACAGATGCAGCGCCTCCCACTCCTCGCGCAAGCCGGCAAAACCCTGTCGCCAGTGGCGAGACAGATGCTCGGCCAGTTGGCGTAGCAGCTCGCCTGCCAGCAGATTGCGATCGATCATGCCACCGAGACACTGACGCATGGAGGTCCAGGGCTGATCGATGGCCGCCGACGAGTCGAGCGCCATGTTCGCATTGATACCAATACCGATCACCACATGGCAGACATCCGCCGGGTCGCCGGAAAGCTCCAGCAAGATGCCGGCAATCTTGCGCCCATCCACCAGGACATCGTTCGGCCACTTGAGCCCGGCGGCATTCAGGCCACAAACCTGCAGGGTACGAGCCACCGCCAGCCCCACGGTCAGGCTCAACGCCTCGACCTGGCCCATCCCGCCGTCGACGCGCAATGCCAGGCTGCAGTAGAGGTTTTCCGCAAAGGGACTCGCCCAGGCACGCCCGCGCCGCCCACGCCCGGCCGTTTGCCGCTCGGCGAGCACGACAAAAGGCGCGCTTTGCCCCCCCTCGAGTCGGCGCATTACCTCGGCATTGGTCGAGTCGAGACTGGCCAGCACGGATACCGGCCACGCCAAGGTCGCGACCTGGCGCTCGATCAGAGCGGCATCCAACAAGGTCATCGGCGCAGCCAAGCGATAGCCACGCCCAGGAACCTTGAATACCTCGATCCCAAGCTCGGACTCCAGGCTCTGCAACTGTTTCCAGATGGCGCTGCGACTGACACCCAGCGCTGCCCCCAAGGCCTCGCCAGAATGAAAGCGCCCATCCTGTAGAAGTTTCAACAATGCCAGCATGCCAGGCCCCGCCACGAACAAGGCTGGCATGATAACGACGAGCCCACGGCTTGCATAGAAAGCAGAAGACTGCGGGAGCGCGCGAACAGCGCACCCCGCTGCAAAGCCCAATAGCCTTAGGATGCCCCGCACGCACCGGGCCGTTAGCTGCGCCAGCGCTGTTCCAGGTTTTCCCGGCACAAAGAAGAAACCCCAGACCGCGTTGGCGATCTGGGGTTTCGTATAGGAGCTTGACGATGACCTACTCTCACATGGGGAAGCCCCACACTACCATCGGCGATGCGTCGTTTCACTGCTGAGTTCGGGATGGGATCAGGTGGTTCCAACGCTCTATGGTCGTCAAGCAATTTGTTGCTGTCGCGGGGTTAGCCGTTACAGCGAATTGGGTATGTGACAGTCGTTTGGCTTGGCCCTTGGGCCTGTAGCTCTCGTGCAAATCTTCGGCATTCAGTCGACTTCACCATCGACACCCTCTGTCGCAGGCTCATGCCCTTGCAGATTGTTTGGGTGTTATATGGTCAAGCCTCACGGGCAATTAGTATGGGTTAGCTCAACGCCTCACAGCGCTTACACACCCCACCTATCAACGTCGTAGTCTTCGACGGCCCTTCAGGGAGCTCAAGGCTCCAGTGAGATCTCATCTTGAGGCAAGTTTCCCGCTTAGATGCTTTCAGCGGTTATCTTTTCCGAACATAGCTACCCGGCAATGCCACTGGCGTGACAACCGGAACACCAGAGGTTCGTCCAACCCGGTCCTCTCGTACTAAGGTCAGCCCCTCTCAAATCTCAAACGTCCACGGCAGATAGGGACCGAACTGTCTCACGACGTTCTAAACCCAGCTCGCGTACCACTTTAAATGGCGAACAGCCATACCCTTGGGACCGGCTTCAGCCCCAGGATGTGATGAGCCGACATCGAGGTGCCAAACACCGCCGTCGATATGAACTCTTGGGCGGTATCAGCCTGTTATCCCCGGAGTACCTTTTATCCGTTGAGCGATGGCCCTTCCATACAGAACCACCGGATCACTAAGACCTACTTTCGTACCTGCTCGACGTGTCTGTCTCGCAGTCAAGCGCGCTTTTGCCTTTATACTCTACGACCGATTTCCGACCGGTCTGAGCGCACCTTCGTACTCCTCCGTTACTCTTTGGGAGGAGACCGCCCCAGTCAAACTACCCACCATACACTGTCCTCGATCCGGATAACGGACCAGAGTTAGAACCTCAAGGTTGCCAGGGTGGTATTTCAAGGATGGCTCCATGAGAACTGGCGTCCCCACTTCAAAGCCTCCCACCTATCCTACACAAGCAAGCTCAAAGTCCAGTGCAAAGCTATAGTAAAGGTTCACGGGGTCTTTCCGTCTAGCCGCGGATACACTGCATCTTCACAGCGATTTCAATTTCACTGAGTCTCGGGTGGAGACAGCGCCGCCATCGTTACGCCATTCGTGCAGGTCGGAACTTACCCGACAAGGAATTTCGCTACCTTAGGACCGTTATAGTTACGGCCGCCGTTTACCGGGGCTTCGATCAAGAGCTTCGCTTGCGCTAACCCCATCAATTAACCTTCCGGCACCGGGCAGGCGTCACACCCTATACGTCCACTTTCGTGTTTGCAGAGTGCTGTGTTTTTAATAAACAGTCGCAGCGGCCTGGTATCTTCGACCGGCATGGGCTTACGCAGTAAATGCTTCACCCTCACCGGCGCACCTTCTCCCGAAGTTACGGTGCCATTTTGCCTAGTTCCTTCACCCGAGTTCTCTCAAGCGCCTTGGTATTCTCTACCTAACCACCTGTGTCGGTTTGGGGTACGGTTCCTAGTTACCTGAAGCTTAGAAGCTTTTCCTGGAAGCATGGCATCAACCACTTCGCATTCTAAAAGAACGCTCGTCATCAGCTCTCGGCCTTGATCTCCCGGATTTACCTAAGAAACCAGCCTACCACCTTAAACACGGACAACCAACGCCGTGCTGGCCTAGCCTTCTCCGTCCCTCCATCGCAGTAACTAGAAGTACGGGAATATTAACCCGTTTCCCATCGACTACGCATTTCTGCCTCGCCTTAGGGGCCGACTAACCCTGCGTCGATTAACGTTGCGCAGGAAACCTTGGTCTTTCGGCGTGCGAGTTTTTCACTCGCATTGTCGTTACTCATGTCAGCATTCGCACTTCTGATACCTCCAGCAAGCTTCTCAACTCACCTTCACAGGCTTACAGAACGCTCCTCTACCGCTCATCCTAAGATGAACCCGTAGCTTCGGTGTATGGTTTGAGCCCCGTTACATCTTCCGCGCAGGCCGACTCGACTAGTGAGCTATTACGCTTTCTTTAAAGGGTGGCTGCTTCTAAGCCAACCTCCTAGCTGTCTAAGCCTTCCCACATCGTTTCCCACTTAACCATAACTTTGGGACCTTAGCTGACGGTCTGGGTTGTTTCCCTTTTCACGACGGACGTTAGCACCCGCCGTGTGTCTCCCGTGCTGACACTTGCCGGTATTCGGAGTTTGCATCGGTTTGGTAAGTCGGGATGACCCCCTAGCCGAAACAGTGCTCTACCCCCAGCAGTGATACACGAGGCGCTACCTAAATAGCTTTCGAGGAGAACCAGCTATCTCCGAGCTTGATTAGCCTTTCACTCCGATCCACAGGTCATCCGCTAACTTTTCAACGGTAGTCGGTTCGGTCCTCCAGTCAGTGTTACCTAACCTTCAACCTGCCCATGGATAGATCGCCCGGTTTCGGGTCTATACCCAGCGACTAAAGCGCCCTATTAAGACTCGCTTTCGCTACGCCTCCCCTATTCGGTTAAGCTCGCCACTGAATATAAGTCGCTGACCCATTATACAAAAGGTACGCAGTCACCCAACAAAGTGGGCTCCCACTGCTTGTACGCATACGGTTTCAGGTTCTATTTCACTCCCCTCTCCGGGGTTCTTTTCGCCTTTCCCTCACGGTACTGGTTCACTATCGGTCAGTCAGTAGTATTTAGCCTTGGAGGATGGTCCCCCCATATTCAGACAAGGTTTCTCGTGCCCCGTCCTACTCGATTTCATTGACAAGAGAGTTTCGCGTACAGGGCTATCACCCACTATGGCCGCACTTTCCAGAGCGTTCCGCTACTCTCAAATCAACTTAAGGGCTAGTCCCCGTTCGCTCGCCACTACTTAGGGAATCTCGGTTGATTTCTTTTCCTCAGGGTACTTAGATGTTTCAGTTCCCCTGGTTCGCCTCACACACCTATGTATTCAGTGTGTGATACCCAGCTTATGCTGGGTGGGTTCCCCCATTCAGAGATCTCCGGATCAAAGTCTGTTTGCCGACTCCCCGAAGCTTTTCGCAGGCTACCACGTCTTTCATCGCCTCTGACTGCCAAGGCATCCACCGTATGCGCTTCTTCACTTGACCATATAACCCCAAGCAATCTGGTTACGATCTCAATCGTGAAGACGACATTCGCCGAAAATTTGCGTCTTGAGAACTACAAATTTTACCTTGACCAGATCAATTGCCAGTGAAAGCAATTAATCAGTCACTTCTATCACATACCCAAATTTTTAAAGAACGATTTTCGTACCGGTCAAAAGACCAGAAATCAGCACTCACCAGGTCTACCCTGAAGCGCTCATTTCTGAACTCTTTCTCTGCTACCGCAACGCGCGAGAGTGGTGGAGCCAAGCGGGATCGAACCGCTGACCTCCTGCGTGCAAAGCAGGCGCTCTCCCAGCTGAGCTATGGCCCCGTAATCATCTGCACCAAGCAATTGGTAGGTCTGGGCAGATTTGAACTGCCGACCTCACCCTTATCAGGGGTGCGCTCTAACCAACTGAGCTACAGACCTATAACAGGGTCGCGTTACAGCATCGTCTTCGACTATGAATCAAGCAATTCGTGTGGGAGCTTATGAGAAAGCCGGTGTCTTCGATTAAGGAGGTGATCCAGCCGCAGGTTCCCCTACGGCTACCTTGTTACGACTTCACCCCAGTCATGAATCACTCCGTGGTAACCGTCCCCCCGAAGGTTAGACTAGCTACTTCTGGAGCAACCCACTCCCATGGTGTGACGGGCGGTGTGTACAAGGCCCGGGAACGTATTCACCGTGACATTCTGATTCACGATTACTAGCGATTCCGACTTCACGCAGTCGAGTTGCAGACTGCGATCCGGACTACGATCGGTTTTATGGGATTAGCTCCACCTCGCGGCTTGGCAACCCTTTGTACCGACCATTGTAGCACGTGTGTAGCCCTGGCCGTAAGGGCCATGATGACTTGACGTCATCCCCACCTTCCTCCGGTTTGTCACCGGCAGTCTCCTTAGAGTGCCCACCATAACGTGCTGGTAACTAAGGACAAGGGTTGCGCTCGTTACGGGACTTAACCCAACATCTCACGACACGAGCTGACGACAGCCATGCAGCACCTGTGTCTGAGTTCCCGAAGGCACCAATCCATCTCTGGAAAGTTCTCAGCATGTCAAGGCCAGGTAAGGTTCTTCGCGTTGCTTCGAATTAAACCACATGCTCCACCGCTTGTGCGGGCCCCCGTCAATTCATTTGAGTTTTAACCTTGCGGCCGTACTCCCCAGGCGGTCAACTTAATGCGTTAGCTGCGCCACTAAAATCTCAAGGATTCCAACGGCTAGTTGACATCGTTTACGGCGTGGACTACCAGGGTATCTAATCCTGTTTGCTCCCCACGCTTTCGCACCTCAGTGTCAGTATCAGTCCAGGTGGTCGCCTTCGCCACTGGTGTTCCTTCCTATATCTACGCATTTCACCGCTACACAGGAAATTCCACCACCCTCTACCGTACTCTAGCTCGCCAGTTTTGGATGCAGTTCCCAGGTTGAGCCCGGGGCTTTCACATCCAACTTAACGAACCACCTACGCGCGCTTTACGCCCAGTAATTCCGATTAACGCTTGCACCCTTCGTATTACCGCGGCTGCTGGCACGAAGTTAGCCGGTGCTTATTCTGTCGGTAACGTCAAAATACTCACGTATTAGGTGAATACCCTTCCTCCCAACTTAAAGTGCTTTACAATCCGAAGACCTTCTTCACACACGCGGCATGGCTGGATCAGGCTTTCGCCCATTGTCCAATATTCCCCACTGCTGCCTCCCGTAGGAGTCTGGACCGTGTCTCAGTTCCAGTGTGACTGATCATCCTCTCAGACCAGTTACGGATCGTCGCCTTGGTGAGCCGTTACCTCACCAACTAGCTAATCCGACCTAGGCTCATCTAATGGCGCGAGGTCCGAAGATCCCCCGCTTTCTCCCGTAGGACGTATGCGGTATTAGCGTTCCTTTCGGAACGTTATCCCCCACCACTAGGCAGATTCCTAGGCATTACTCACCCGTCCGCCGCTAAATCAAGGAGCAAGCTCCTCTCATCCGCTCGACTTGCATGTGTTAGGCCTGCCGCCAGCGTTCAATCTGAGCCATGATCAAACTCTTCAGTTCAATACTGCTTGGGTTTTGAGAAAACCCTAAACTTGGCTCAGCAATCGCAAAAAACTCTCGAATTCACGAGTGTTACTTGTGATGCTGATAATCAGTCGACTACCAGTCTTACCCCACAAGCACCCACACGAATTGCTTGATTCAGTTGTTAAAGAACAGTTGGTCAAGTCTTTCGTCTCAACCGAGGCGCGCATTCTACAGCACCCCATCTTTCCGTCAAGCTGTTTTTCGAATTTGTTTCCAGAGAAACTCTTTTCTACTCAACCGCTTGCGCCTTCGATCCGAACATCTTCTCGTCAGCGGGAGGCGCATTCTACAGCGTTCAAAACCGCTGTCAACCACCTCGTTTCCGCCTTCGATCCACTCGACCGATGCACCGACAGGACCCAACCACCACCCTGTCGACCAGCGCACATTCTACACACCAGACCTAGCTTTGCAACCCCTCTTTTAAACTTAACTCGTTGATTAACAAGAAGTTTTAGAAGAGATTCAGCGCTGAAGTGGCGCGCATTCTACCGCCAGGAGAACGCGCGTCAAGCATAAATTGCAGTTTTATTACTCAGCCTTGAGCGTGATGCGCGCAAAGGCCTTCTTGCCGGCCTGGCAAACGTGGGCCGCACCCACCTTGAACAGGAAGGCCCGATCGACCACTTCGCCATCCACGCGCACACCGCCAGAGCCCAGCAGATCGCGCGCAACGGCGGCGTTCTTCACCAACCCTGCCTTATTAAGGACGGAGGAAATCGGCATATCCTCGGCCGAGGCCAGCTCCACCTCGGGCAGATCCTCGGGCAGCTCGCCTTCTTTCATGCGGTTGCCGGCAGAACGATGCGCAGTGGCCGCCGCCTCTTCACCATGGAAGCGGGCGACGATTTCTTCGGCCAGCTTGATCTTGATGTCGCGCGGATTGGCGCCCTGCTCGACGTCGCGCTTGAACTGCTCGATCTCTTCCATAGAGCGGAAGCTGAGCAGCTCGAAGTAACGCCACATCAGCGCATCCGGCATGGACACCAACTTGTTGTACATCACCCCTGGCGCTTCCTGGATGCCCACATAGTTACCCAGGGATTTGGACATCTTCTTCACGCCGTCCAGCCCTTCCAGCAGCGGCATGGTGACGATGCACTGCGACTCCTGCCCATAGGCGCGCTGCAGCTCGCGCCCCATCAGCAGGTTGAACTTCTGGTCGGTGCCGCCAAGCTCGACGTCGGCTTTCAGCGCCACCGAGTCGTAGCCCTGCACCAGCGGATAGAGGAACTCGTGAATGGCAATGGGCTGGTTGCTGGTGTAGCGCTTGTCGAAATCGTCGCGCTCGAGCATGCGCGCCACGGTGTACTGCGAGGCCAGACGAATGAAGTCGGCCGGCTTCAGCGCATCCATCCAAGTGGAGTTGAATGCGACCTCGGTCCTGGCCGGATCGAGGATCTTGAACACCTGCTGCTTATAGGTCTCGGCGTTATCCAGCACCTGCTCGCGGGTCAGCGGCGGGCGGGTGGCGCTCTTGCCGCTGGGGTCGCCGATCATGCCGGTGAAGTCGCCGATCAGGAAGATCACCTGATGTCCCAGCTCCTGGAACTGACGCAGCTTATTAATAAGCACGGTATGGCCGAGGTGCAGATCCGGCGCGGTCGGATCGAAACCGGCCTTGATCCGCAGCGGCTGACCCCGCTTGAGCTTCTCGACCAGCTCCGCTTCAACCAGAACCTCTTCCGCACCGCGCTTGATCAGCGCCAGCTGCTCTTCGACCGACTTCATGACAGGACTCGCGACCACTCGAAAATGAAAGGGAACCAACCATACAAGATCGCGAACTAATTACAAGTTTTGCCCCGGGCAAGCGCCCGTACGTCTCCGCTCGGCATGTCAAGGGTTGCCCCACGCCGATTTTGGTTATATTTTATACAGTTAATGCATATTCCAAGAAAACGCCTCACGCCATGACGCAAAATACTCCCAAAGCCCCGCCCTACCCGAAGAGCCATATCCTGGCCGCTAGCGGTGTAGCTGCGCTGCTGAGCCTGGCTCTGCTGGTGTTTCCTTCGCGCGAAGTCGAAGCGCAGAAGACCTTCCTCGACCTGGATCTCGGCAACGATGCCGAACTGGTACTGCAGGAAAAGGACGACCTCCGAGCGGGACAGCCCGCCACCGGCGCCGCCTCGCCTTTCGCCAAGATCGAGCAGAGTGCGGAGAACGCCGAACACAGCGCCGGACATGACGCTGATGATAAGAATCTCGAAACAGCCGACTCCCCCCCCACCGATCCCAGCCAACACAACGTCACCGTCAGCAACGGCGATACGCTGTCGACCCTGTTCGCCAAGGTAGGCCTGAGCGCCAACGACCTGCACGAAGCGCTCAACAGCAGCAAGGAAGCCAAGCGGTTCAGCCGCCTCAAGGTCGGCCAGGTGCTGGCGTTCGAACTGGACGAAGCCGGCAAGCTGAAGCACTTGCAAAGCAAGCTGAACGACCTGGAAACCATCCGCCTGAGTCGCAGCGACAAGGGCTTCGACTTCCAGCGCGATCTGGTCAAGCCGGAAGTGGTCACCACCTACAGCCATGGCGTGATCAACAGTTCGCTGTTCCTCTCCGCCAAGCGCGCCGGCCTCTCCCACGGCCTGACCATGGAGCTGGCCAACGTGTTCGGCTACGACATCGACTTCGCCATGGATATCCGCGAGGGCGACGAGTTCGAGCTGATCTACGAAGAGAAGGTGGTCAACGGCAAGCGCGTCGGCACCGGCAACATCCTCTCGGCGCGCTTCACCAATCGCGGCAAGACCTACACCGCGGTGCGCTACACCAGCAAGCAGGGCACCACCAGCTACTACAACGCCAACGGCGAAAGCATGCGCAAGGCGTTTATCCGCACCCCGGTGGACTTCGCCCGAATCAGCTCGCGCTTCTCCACCGGCCGCAAGCACCCGATCCTGAACAAGATTCGCGCGCACAAGGGCGTGGACTACGCGGCGCCGCGCGGCACGCCGATCAAGGCAGCCGGCGACGGTCGCGTCAGCCTGGCCGGCCGTCACGGCGGCTACGGCAACACCGTGATCATCCAGCACGGCCAGCGCTACCGCACCCTCTACGCCCACATGCAGGGCTTCGCCAAGGGCATCCGCAATGGCAGCACCGTCAAGCAGGGGCAGATCATCGGCTATATCGGCACCACTGGCCTGTCCACCGGCCCGCACCTGCACTACGAGTTCCAGGTCAACGGTGTGCACGTCGACCCGCTGAGCCAGAAGCTGCCGATGGCCGACCCCATCGCCGCCAGCGAGAAGCAACGCTTCATGCAACTGAGCAAACCGCTGATGGCGCGCATGGACCAGGAAAAGGCCACCATGCTGGCCGCCAACCAGCGCTAAGCCATGCCTCTCTATCTCGGCGTGATGTCCGGCACCAGCCTGGACGGACTGGACATCGCGCTGATCGAGCAAGAGCAGCACACGCGCCTGCTCGCCACCCTCTACCGGCCCATGCCGGATCGGCTACGCAGCGAACTGCTGGCATTGTGCGCCTCGGGCGCCGACGAGCTGGCACGCGCGGCGATGGCCGAACAGCAGTGGGTCGAACTGGCCGCCGCCGCCATCAATGAGCTTCTGCAGCAGCAGAACCTGACTCCGCAACAGATTCGCGCCATCGGCAGCCACGGCCAGACCGTGCGCCATGAGCCGGCACGCGGTTTCACCATCCAGATCGGCAACCCCGCCCTGCTCGCCGAGCTGACCGCTATCGGCGTGGTCGCCGACTTCCGTCGTCGCGACGTTGCCGCCGGCGGCCAGGGCGCCCCCCTGGTACCGGCCTTCCACCAGGCACTGTTCGGCGATAGCGCACGGCATATCGCGGTGCTCAATGTCGGCGGCTTCAGCAACCTCAGCCTGCTCTCGCCCGGGCAGGACGTGCTGGGCTTCGACAGCGGCCCGGGCAACGTCCTGCTCGACGCCTGGATTCAGCACTGCCAGGGCCTCGCCTATGACCGCGATGGCGCCTGGGCGGCCAGCGGCAGCGTGCATCCCGAGTTGCTGAGCCGGCTACTGAGCGATCCCTTCTTCGCGACACAAGGTCCCAAGAGCACCGGCCGCGAGCTGTTCAACCTCGCCTGGCTGCTTGGCCATCTGCAAGCACTGCCGCCGCTGGCCGCCGAGGACGTGCAGGCGACCCTGGTCGAGCTGACCGCGCGCAGCATAGTCGGCGCCCTGCGCAGCGCGCAGGGCCGTACCGACGCTCTGCTGGTATGCGGTGGCGGCGCGCACAACGCCTGCCTGATGCAGCGCTTGAGCGAGCTGCTGGCGGACACCGAAGTGAGCAGCACCGCCGCTCAGGGCGTCGATCCGGACTGGGTCGAAGCCATGGCCTTCGCCTGGCTGGCCCACTGCGCGCTGGAAGGCATTCCAGGCAACCGCCCGAGCGTTACCGGCGCGAAAGGATTGCGCATCCTCGGCGCCATCTATCCAGCGTAGAAACCTAGCCCAGCCGAGTGGCCCGCAGGGTGGGCGTAGCCCATCAACGAAAACGCCGCGCACAGGGCGCGGCGTTGGTTATCAGCGACAGGCTCAGATCGAGAACGACGAACCGCAGCCGCAGGTGGTGGTGGCGTTGGGGTTCTTGATCACGAAGCGCGAACCTTCCAGACCTTCCTGATAGTCGACTTCGGAACCGGCCAGGTACTGGAAGCTCATGGCATCGACCACCAGGCTGACGCCTTCGCGCTCGACTATGGTGTCGTCCTCGGCCACGTCCTCGTCGAAGGTAAAGCCGTACTGGAAGCCCGAGCAGCCGCCGCCCGTGACGAACACGCGCAGTTTCAGACGCGGATTGCCCTCTTCATCGACCAGGGTCTTCACCTTGCTGGCCGCACCCTGGGTGAAGTGCAAAGGGGCGGGGGTGAAGGTTTCGACGCTCATGCTGTGACTCCCGGCGCCATGCGCCATACTGCGTTGGGCGTGCATTATCCGCTTGCCCTAGAAAATCGGTCAACTATTGCTCGGTGTCCAGCGTTTCGGGCAGCTCCAACGGCCGCACGCCGTCCTTCACATGGCACAGCCGGCCTTCGATCTGCGCGCCCATGGCCATTTCCATCAGGCTGTAATGCAGATTGCCGCGCACCCGCGAGCGCGCGCCCAGCTCCAGATGGCCACTGGCGAACACATCGCCGCTCACCTCGCCGTCGATCACTATATGGGGGGCGCGCACCTCGCCTTCAACCAGGCCGCCGACGCTCACCCGCACCAGCCCCTCGCTGGCCAGCAGATTGCCGGTGACCCGACCATCCACCTGTACCGCCCCCTGAAAACGCATATCGCCCACCAGTTCGGCACCGGCGGCGATCAGGCTGGTCTTGCCGCTAAAACGCTGCAAGTCGGGCTTGGCCTTGTCTTTATTCCACATTGGCGGATGTCACTCCTCATCAATCCATTCGAATGTACGGTCCAGCGGCTTGTCGCCCTTGACCTCGGCGCGAACCTTGACCTGACGCGGCTCGAAGCCTTCCGGCAGCTCCAGTTCGGCGAAGCGTCCGGCTTCGGGGAAGGACTGGAAGTGTTTGAAGGAGAAGGGAATCGCCGCCTCGCCCACTTCGTCGGACAGCGCCGACAGTTCCAGACTGACGTCCTTGCCGCCCTGTCGCCCCTCGATGGTGACGCGCAGCTGCCCCTGCAGCGGCTCGTCGCCCGTGCCGACCCGACTCAGCAGCAATTTGTAGCGGAAACGCCGCGGGGCGTCCGTGGCCTGCAGCTCAAAGGCGCGAATGCGCAGGCCTTCGCGACGACTGGCAGGCGCCAGCACGCCCTTGTAGAAGGCCAGGTCCTGTTGCTGCTTGAAGATCTGCTCCTCAAGCAGCTTGATGGTACGGCGGTTCTGCTCCATGGCCTGCTGGGTGACCTTCTCGCTGCTGTCGACCACCGCCAGGCGCTGGCGCAGCAACTCCAGCTCCTGCTCCTGTTCGGCCAGGCGGGTGAGCTGGGCCTGGACCTCGGCCTGCTCGGCCTGTGTCTGCCGCTCGCCCCACCACAGGCCGAGGACAAAGGCCAGCGGCACGCTCAGCAGCAACAGGAGCAGCAGGGCGCGGCGCCGGCGTTCGCGGCGCGGGTCGCTGACGCGGACCTCCCAGCCCGGTGTCACGGCAGCAGGGCCGCGTGCGACAGGCCGAGGCGCTCGTCGAGACCGAAGAGGATGTTCATGTTCTGCACCGCCTGACCGGAGGCGCCCTTGACCAGGTTGTCGATCACCGACAGCACCACCACCAGCTCGCCGCCCTGCGGCCGGTGCACGGCGATGCGGCAAACGTTGCCGCCGCGCACGCTGCGGGTCTCCGGATGGCTGCCGGCCGGCATCACGTCGACGAAGGGCTCATTGGCGTAACGCTGCTCGAACAGCGCCTGCAGGTCGACCGTGGTGTCGGCCACGCGCGCATAGAGGGTGGCGTGGATGCCGCGGATCATCGGAGTCAGGTGCGGCACGAAGGTCAGGCCGACCTCGCCGCCGGCGGCCAGGCGCAGACCCTGGCGGATCTCCGGCAGGTGGCGGTGGCCCTTGACCGAGTAGGCCTTCATGCTTTCGCCGGCTTCGCAGAACAGCGAGCCGACGCTGGCGCCACGCCCGGCACCGCTGACGCCGCTCTTGCAGTCGGCGATCAGGCTGGCGCTGTCGGCCAGGCCGGCTTCCAGCAGCGGGATCAGGCCGAGCTGGGTGGCGGTCGGGTAGCAGCCGGGCACGGCGATCAGGCGCGCGCCCTTGATCGCCTCGCGGTTGACCTCGGGCAGGCCGTACACCGCCTCGGCCAGCAGCTCCGGGGCACCGTGCGGCTGGCCGTACCACTTGGCCCACTCCTCGGCGTCCTGCAGGCGGAAGTCGGCGGACAGGTCGATCACCCGCGTGCCGGCGACCAGCAGTTCGCCGGCCAGGGCATGGGCGACGCCGTGCGGGGTGGCGAAGAACACCACGTCGCAGGCGCCCAGGGTGGCGACGTCGGGCACGCTGAAGGCCAGCTCCGGGTAGTGCCCGCGCAGGTTGGGGTACATCTCGTCGACGCGCAGGCCGGCTTCGGAGCGCGAAGTGATCACCGCCACCTCCGCCTGCGGGTGCTGCGCCAGCAGACGCAGCAGTTCGACACCGGTGTAGCCCGTGCCGCCGACGATACCGACCTTGATCATCACATGCCCCTTTGCAAAAGCCATTGGAAAGGTGCCGATGATAAAGCCGCATCGGCCAAGCTCCAACCGCGCAGGTGACGCAGGCCGTCGCCTGCCTCTACTATCGAGGACATTTTCTGCCCGAGGATCGGCAATGCTCTATCTGTGGCTCAAGGCCCTGCACATCGTCGCCATGGTCTGCTGGTTCGCCGGCCTGTTCTATCTGCCGCGGCTGTTCGTCTACCACGCCATGAGCACGGACGCCGCCAGCCACGAGCGTTTCTGCACCATGGAGCGCAAGCTCTATCGCGGCATCATGATGCCCTCGATGGTCGCCACCCTGGGCCTCGGCATCTGGCTGCTGAGCCTCAACCCCGGCTACTACTTCGCCCAGGGCTGGATGCACGCCAAGCTCACCCTGGTGATCGCGCTGGTGGTCTATCAGCACCTGTGCGGCGCCCAGCTCAAGCGTTTCGCCCGCGGCGAGAACACCCGCGGCCACGTGTTCTACCGCTGGTTCAACGAGGCGCCGGTGCTGGCGCTGCTGGGTATCGTCGTTCTGGTCGTCGTCCGCCCCTTCTGAGGAATCCGTCATGTCCCTGCCCGCCCTGCTCGAACAACGCCTGCGCCTGCCGCTGATCGCCGCGCCGATGTTTCTGGTGTCCAACCCGGCGCTGGTCGGCGCCTGCTGCAACGCCGGCATAGTCGGCAGCTTTCCCGCGCTCAATCAACGGGAAAGCGCCGGCTTTCGCGCCTGGCTCGACGAAATCCAGGCCAGCCTGAGCGCCGACGCCGCGCCCTACGCCGTCAACCTGATCGTCCATCACAGCAACCCGCGGTTGCAGGCGGACCTGGCGATCTGCGTCGAGCGCCGCGTGCCCATCGTCATCACCAGCCTCGGCGCGGTGAAGGAAGTGGTGGATGCGGTGCACGGCTACGGCGGCCTGGTGTTTCACGACGTGACCACCCGCCGTCATGCGGAAAAGGCCGCCGAAGCCGGCGTGGACGGCCTGATCGCGGTCGCCGCCGGCGCCGGCGGCCATGCCGGCACCTGGAGTCCCTTCGCCCTGCTCGCCGAGATCCGCCAGTTCTTCGACAAGACCCTGCTGCTGTCCGGCTGCCTCAACCACGGCCATGAGCTGCTCGCCGCGCAACTGCTCGGCGCCGACCTGGGCTACATGGGCACGCGCTTTATCGCCAGCCAGGAGAGCAACGCCTCCGACGATTACAAGCGCATGATCCTCGCCGCCCACGCCGCAGATATCGTCCACACCCCGGCGGTCTCCGGGGTGCCGGCCAGCTTCATGCGCCAGAGCCTGGAGCAGGCCGGCTACGACCTGAAGCAGCTGCAGAACAAGGCCGACATCAACTACGGCGAGAAGCTCAAGCCGGTGGACGACGAGGCCAAGGCCTGGAAGACCGTGTGGTCGGCCGGCCAGGGCGTCGGCGGCATCGACGACCTGCCCGCGGTCGGCGAACTGGTGGCGCGCCTGGACGGCGAGTACCGCGCCGCCCTGCAGCAGGCCGGCAAACTGGGGCAACGCTGGCCGCGATGAAGCGCCGCCAGCTGCTCGGCCTCGCCGCCCTCGGCCTGCTCGGGGCCTGGGCGCTGCGGCCGCGCGACCGCGGCCAGGTGCACGACGCCTATTTCGCCGGCCTCAACCGCCTCATGCACGCCGAAGGCAACGGCATTGCGTCGCTGCTGCTCGATCTGGATCGCCTCGACGCCAACGCCGAACTGCTCGCCCAGCAACTGCCCGAGCGCTTGGCGCTGCGTCTGGTGGCCAAGTCGCTGGCCAGCGCCGGGCTGCTCGACTACCTGGCCAAGCGCCTGCGCACCCAACGCTTCATGGCGTTCCACCAGCCGCAGCTGAACCAGCTGGCGCGCAGCTTTCCGCAGGCCGACCTGCTGCTGGGCAAGCCGCTGCCGGCACAGGCGGCGCTGAACTTCTATCGCCAGCTGCCGCAGCAGCTGGGCTTCGACCCCGCGCGCCAGCTGACCTGGCTGATCGACAGCGAGGCGCGCCTGAGCCAGTACGCCGAGCTGGCCAAGGCGCTGGGGCAACCGCTGCGCATCGCCCTGGAAATCGATATCGGCCTGGCCCGCGGCGGCTTCGCCGATCCCCAGGCGTTGGGCCAGGCCCTGCAGCGGCTGCGCCGGCAACCGGGGCAGCTCCGGCTGCAGGGGTTGATGGGCTACGACGCCCAGGTCGCCCACGCCCCGCCCTGGCTGAGCCAGGAGCGTGCGTTCGCCCAGGCCAACGCGCGCTATCGCGAGTTCCTCGCAGTGGCGCGAGGCTTTACCGAGCTGTGGCCGGCGCAGCCGCTACTCAACGGCGGCGGCAGCCTGACCTACGCCCTGCACAGCCGACTGGACAGCCCGCTCGGCGAAGTCGCCCTCGGCTCGGCCCTGCTCAAGCCGGGCGACTTCGATACGCCGCTGCTGGAGCAGCACCAAGCGGCACTGTGGATCGCCAGCCCGGTGCTCAAGGCGGTCGACGGCGCCCTGCCCTTCCTGCACGCGGCGCAACCGCTGCTCGCCGCCTGGAACCGCAATCGCCAGCGCGCCTACTACCTCCAAGGCGGCCGCTGGCCGGCGACGCCGGTATCGCCGCCCGGCCTCGCCTACGACTCGCTGTACGGCCGCAGCGCCAACCAGGAACGCCTGATCGGCAGTGCCGCCAGCGGCCTGAGCGCAGACGACTGGGTCTTTCTGCGCCCGGCGGTCAGCGAGGGCCTGCTCGGCGACTTCGGCGAACTGCAGCTGCTGCGCGGCGGCCGCCTGGTCGGACGCTGGGCCGCCCTGCCCGGCGGCTGAAAGACCGGCGCGAACTGCGGCGCAGGCCGCTTGTGCATTGGCCTGTCGGCACTCTAGGCTTAGCTCACCTCCACTTCCCGCAGACAAGGAAGCTCGCATGAATCAACCGCGCTACAAGATAGTGTTCGACGGCGAACTGATGCCCGAGATGACGCTGGAGTCGGTGAAGGACAACCTCGCTCGCCTGTTCAAGAGCGATATGGCGCGCATCAACGCCCTGTTCAGCGGCGCCCAGGTGGCCCTCAAGCGCGACCTCGGGGAAAACGAGGCCAACCAGTACCTCAGCGCCCTGCACAAGGCCGGCGCCAAGGTGCGCAAGGAGCTGGACCAGGCCGCCAGCATGAGCCTGGTGCCGACCGACGACCACGCCGAGACGGATGCCGCACCAGCCGATACCGCCGCCGGCATGAGCTGTCCCAAGTGCGGCCATCAACAACCCCAGGCGGACGAGTGCGCGGCCTGCGGCATCATCGTCGAGAAGTTCCTCGCCCGTCAGGCGCAGCTGAGCGCCATGAGCCAGCCGACGCCGGCCCCCGCCAGCGCCTCGCCCTACGCGCCCCCGCAGGCCGACGTCGCCGAGCAACTGCCGCAATTCGGCGAGCTCAAGGCATTCGGCGTCAACGGCCGGATCGGCCGCGTGCGCTACCTGGGCTGGAGCATGGCCATGTTCCTCTGCGCGCTGCCGGTGCTGCTGCTGGGCATGGGCGCCGCCGCGCTGTCCGATGCCCTGGGCATGGTGCTGCTGGTGGCCGCCGGCCTGGCCATGATGGTGCTGAGTATCTGCTTCGGCGTGCAGCGCCTGCACGATATCGGCTGGTCCGGCTGGCTGTGGCTGATCAACTTCATCCCTCTGGTCGGCGGCGTGTTCGCCCTGCTGATGTTCATCGTTCCCGGCAACCAGGGAGTCAACCGCTTCGGCCCGCCGCCGCCGCCCAACAGCACGGCGGTCAAGCTGCTGGCCTGGTTGTGCCTGCTGGTGCCGATTAGCGGCATCCTCGCCGCCATCGCCATTCCGCAGTACCAGAGCTACGTCGAGCGCGCCGCCGAAATGCAGGGACAGTGACCCCGCGCCATGCCCAGTTATGCACTGATCACCGGCGCCTCCAGCGGCATCGGCCTGGCCCTGGCCGAAGCCCTGGCGCGCCGCGGGCGCAACCTGATCCTGGTGGCGCGGCGCCGCGACGCCCTGGAAAGCATCGCCTGCGAGCTGGCCCAGCGCTTCGGCGTCGAGGTGCTGTTTCGCCTCTGCGACCTCAGCGAACCGCTGCAACTGTCCGGCCTGCTGCTCGAACTGGAACAGGGCCAGTGGCGCATCGACCTGCTGGTGAACAACGCCGGCCTCGGCTGCGCCGGGCCCTTCCTCGAACAGGACTGGGGCCGCGAGCTGGAACAGCTGGAAGTCAACGTACTGGCCCTGACCCGGCTGTGCCACGCCATCGGCCAGCGCATGGCCGAACAGGGCGGAGGGCAGATCCTCAACGTCGCCTCGATCGCCGCCTTCCAGCCAGGCCCCTGGATGAGCAGCTACTACGCCAGCAAGGCCTATGTGCTGCATTTCTCCGAGGCGCTGCGCGAAGAGCTGCGCGAGCACGGCGTGCGCGTCTCCGTGCTGTGCCCGGGGCCGACGCGCAGCGCCTTCTTCCGCAGTGCGCAGATGAACGCCGCCCGCCTGGACGCCAGCAAGCTGCTGATGAGCGCCGAGGAAGTGGCGCTGCTCGCGGTGCGCGCGCTGGAGAAGAACCGCGCCATCATCGTCCCCGGCTGGCGCAACCGGCTGCTGGCGCTGAGCCCACGCCTGGCGCCGCGCTGGCTGGTGCGCAAACTCAGCGGGCGGCTGACCCGGCCCTTCACCCGCGGTTGAGCAGCCCCAGAACCTGCTCCCGATCTCGCGAGCTAGAGATAAACCGCGGCGAAAGCGGCCGAGGAAGCGGAGTTTACGAAAGTAAATGAGCATTCCGAGGCTGTTTTCAACGCCGTTTAGCCGACGCGCAGCAGATCGTGAGCAGGTTCTCAGCCGGCGTTGACCGTGCGCCCCTCAGCCCAGCCGCGCAGCGCCGCGAGCTGCTCGGCCATCACCACCGACAGCGGCGCCGTGCCTTGCAGCGCGCGCAGCAGCAGCGCCTGATCCACTGCCTGCTGCTGCGCCTGAGCGGCATACAGGGCGCTGACCACCGCCTGCTCGATCTCCGCCCCGGAAAAGCCCGCGCTGGCCGCGGCCAGCTGCGCCAGGTCGAAGGCGCCAGGCTCCAGCTCGCGGCGCTGCAGGTGGATGCGGAAGATCTCCGCGCGCACCTCGGCAGCGGGCAGGTCGACGAAGAACAGCTCGTCGAAGCGGCCCTTGCGCACCAGCTCCGGCGGCAGGCGGTCGATGGCGTTGGCGGTGGCGACGACGAACACCGGCGCCTTGCGCTCGGCCATCCAGGTCAGCAGGGTGCCGAGCACGCGCTGGCTGACGCCGCCGTCGTGGTCGCCGCTGGCCAGGCCCTTCTCCACCTCGTCCATCCACAGCACGCAGGGCGCCATCTGCTCGGCCAGACGCAGCGCCTCGCGCAGGTTGCGCTCGGTCTCGCCGAAGAACTTGTTGTACAGGCAGGCGAAATCCAGGCGCAGCAACGGCAGGCCCCAGAGCCCGGCCACCGCCTTGGCCGCCAGGCTCTTGCCGCCACCCTGCACGCCGACCAGCAACACCCCCTTGGGCGCATCGACACCCTTACCCTCGAGAAAGCCGACCTGGCGCTCGGCCAGCCAGCGCTTGAGGTTGAGCAGGCCGCCGACGTCGGCGAAGCGCGCGGTGTCGTACTCGAAACTGAGCACACCCTCCAGATCCAGGAGCTGGAACTTGGTCTTGTTCAGTTCGGGGATGTCTTCCTGGGTGATCGCGCCGTCGTCACAGATCACGTTGCGCGCCAGCGCCCGCGCCTCGGCGTGGCTGAGGCCGCGCAGGTTCTTCACCACCTGCTGCAGGGTGCGGTTGTCGGTGCGCACCCGCGCGCCGCGGTTGCGCTCGCTCCAGCGCGTGGCCTCGTCGCGGACGATGCTCAGCAGCTCGTCTTCCGACGGTAATGCCAGGCTGAAGCGCGCGGCATGGCGCTGCACCTCGGCCGGCAGCCTGAGCGCGTGGGACACCAGCACCAGGGTCGGCTTGTGCGCCGCCTCGCTCATGGCGATCTCCTTGAGCAGGCGCACCAGCCGGGGATTGTCCTGCAGATACGGATGCAGGTCGCACATCACGTAGAGGTTCGGCTGCTGATCGGCCTTGATCAGCTTCAACGCCGCCTCCGGCTCCAGGCTCGCCTCCTCGCCCAGCGGCGCGCCGCCGAAACCCAGGCGCTGCAGGCCCTCGGTCACCGACCAGGTGTGCAGGCCGAGGCCGCGTTTGACCGCCAGGCTGGTCAGGGTTTCCAGCACGCGCAGCTCGTCCCAGGACTCGATGACGACCAGCTTGACCTTGGAATCCAGCACCAGGCCGAGATCGTGGATATCGTTCTTCACCGCCGCTCCTTGTGGGCGCGCCGCCGATTGGCCGGCCTTGGCGCACGCGATTAAACTCAGGGCTTCCAGCAATGGCTCGGGAGCCTGCCCATGGACTGCCTGTTCTGCAAGATCGTCGCCGGTGAGATTCCGGCGCGCAAGCTCTACGAGGACGATCAGCTCGTCGCCTTCCACGATATCGGCCCGCAGGCGCCGGTGCATTTTCTGGTGATCCCCAAGCGCCACATCGCCACCCTCACCGACCTCACCGAATCCGACAAGGCGCTGGCCGGCCACCTGCTGTACACCGCCCAGCAGCTGGCCAGCGAGCAGGGCTGCGCCAAGGGCTTTCGCCTGGTGATGAACTGCAACGAGCTGGGCGGACAGACCGTCGGCCACATCCATATGCACGTGCTCGGCCAGCGCCAGCTGCACTGGCCGCCGGGCTGATGCGCCAGTCGGTCGCGGCGGCGAGGCGCACTCACCGCCGCGCTTTGCAGTAAACTGGCGCCTTCGTGTTCCCCGGAGGTGCCCCATGGCCAGCGAACGCCAGTACTCCCCAGTCGACCGCCTGCTGCTGCAGGCCGATGCCGCCCTGCGCACCCTGCTGCCGTTCAGCGGCGCCTCGAGCCGTCCCTCGCCGGCCATCGTGGAGAACGAGGCCGAGCTGTCCAGCGAGGAAACCCGCCATATCGCCGGGCTGATGCGCATCAACCATACCGGCGAGGTCTGCGCCCAGGCGCTGTACCAGGGTCAGGCGCTGACCGCCAAGCTGCCGCAGGTGCGCAGCGCTATGGAGCAGGCCGCCGATGAGGAGATCGATCACCTGGCCTGGTGCGAGCAGCGTATCCGCGAGCTCGGCAGCCAGCCGAGCCTGCTCAACCCGCTGTTCTACGGCCTGTCGTTCGGCGTCGGCGCGGTGGCCGGGCTGGTCAGCGACAAGGTCAGCCTGGGCTTCGTCGCCGCCACCGAGGATCAGGTGTGCAAGCACCTGGACGAGCATCTGGAGCAGATTCCCGAGCGCGACGCCAAGTCGCGGGCGATTCTCCAGCAGATGCGCATCGACGAGCAGCAGCACGCCGACAGCGCCCTGGATGCCGGCGGCCTGCGTTTTCCCGCACCGGTCAAGCTGGGCATGACCCTGCTGTCCAAGGTGATGACCAAGAGCACCTATCGCATCTGAACGAACAAGGGCGCCGATTGGCGCCCCTGTCGTTTGCAGCGAAGCGATTCAGCCCAGCTCGATGATTTCGTAGTCATGGCTGATAGCCACCCCGGCACGGCCGAGCATGATCGAGGCCGAGCAGTACTTCTCCGCCGACAGCTCCACCGCGCGCTTGACCTGGGCCTCTTTCAACCCGCGGCCCTTGACCACGAAATGCAGGTGGATCTTGGTGAACACCTTGGGCTCCTCGCCGGCGCGCTCGGCGTCGAGGAACACCTCGCAGCTCTCCACCGGCTGGCGCGACTTGCGCAGGATGCTGACCACGTCGAAGTTGCTGCAACCGCCGAGGCCGACCAGCAGCATCTCCATCGGGCGAATGCCCAGATTGCGCCCACCGGCTTCCGGCGGACCGTCCATCACCACGGCATGGCCGCTGCCGGACTCGCCGAGAAATAGGGCTTCGCCGGCCCACTGCACACGCGCTTTCATCGATCCAGACTCCCTCGGTTGCAAAGGTTCGCAGGTTAGCACAGGCGCCGAGCGAACCGATGGGCGACCAGTGCGCTAAAGTTCCCCGGCGTTATGTTAGCCAGGTCGCAAAAAACGCCCTGGTCATAGTATGTCTGTTAAGCTGGCGCCGGATTGCTGGCACACTGGTACGGATAACCAATAAGAAATTGCCTGTTGGACAAAGGCTTATCTTTTTTATATTCGGGACTCGGGCATGGTCGCTATTACCCTTACACCTAAAATCAAGAACCTCGACAAGCTCCTCGCACACTGTCACCGCCGCCGCTACACGGCGAAAAGCACCATCATCTATGCGGGCGACCGCTGCGAAACCCTGTTCTTCATCGTCAAGGGCTCGGTCACCATCCTGATCGAAGACGACGATGGCCGCGAAATGATCATCGCCTACCTCAACGCCGGCGACTTCTTCGGCGAGATGGGCCTGTTCGAGAAGGACGGCGCGGAGAAGGAACGCAGCGCCTGGGTACGCGCCAAGACCGAATGTGAAGTGGCGGAGCTGAGCTACGCCAAGTTCCGCGAACTGACCCAGCAGGATCCGGACATCCTCTACGCCCTAGGCAGCCAGATGGCCGAACGCCTGCGCAACACCACGCGCAAGGTCGGCGACCTGGCCTTTCTCGACGTCACCGGCCGCGTCGCCCGCACCCTGCTCGACCTGTGCAAGCAGCCCGACGCCATGACCCACCCGGACGGCATGCAGATCAAGATCACCCGCCAGGAGATCGGCCGCATCGTCGGCTGTTCGCGCGAGATGGTCGGCCGCGTGCTCAAGGCCCTGGAGGAACAGGGCCTGGTTCACGTCAAGGGCAAGACCATGGTGGTCTTCGGCACCCGCTGATAAACAGCGCGTATAAAAAAGCCGGCAGGGATGCCGGCTTTTTTATACGCGCGGGTGTCAATCGGGATCCTTGCCGATCACCGCCGGCCGCCCGCGTTCGGGAAAGAACAGGCGCTGCAGTTCGCCGCCCGGGCTCTCGGCGCGCATAAAGGCCTCACCGACCAGGAAGGCGTAGACCTCGTTGATCTCCATCAGCTCGACGTCGGCGCGGTTGAGAATGCCGCTCTCGGTCACCACCAGGCGCTCGCGCGGAATGCGCGGCAGCAGGTCCAGGGTGGTTTCCAGGGACACCTCGAAGCTATGCAGGTTGCGGTTGTTGATGCCCACCAGCGGCGTGTCCAGGGTCTTCAGCGCGCGTTCCAGCTCGTCGCCGTCATGCACCTCGACCAGCACGTCGAGGCCGACGTCCTTGGCCACCGCGGCCAGCTCGGCCATGCGTCCGTCGTCCAGGCAGGCGACGATCAGCAGCACGCAGTCGGCGCCGAGGGCGCGGGCCTCGACGATCTGGTAGGGATCGACCATAAAGTCCTTGCGGATCACCGGCAGCGCACAGGCCGCGCGGGCCTGCTGCAGGTACGCATCGGCGCCCTGGAAGAAGTCGATATCGGTGAGCACCGACAGGCAGGTGGCGCCGCCGGCCTCGTAGCTGCGGGCGATATCGGCCGGCACGAAGTCGGCGCGCAACACGCCCTTGCTCGGCGAGGCCTTCTTGATCTCGGCGATCACCGCCGGCTGCTTGCGCGCGGCCTGCTCGAGCAGCGCGCGAGCGAAGCCACGCGGCGCATCGGCGCTACGCGCGGCGCGCTCGATCTCGGCGAAACTGACCTGGGCGCGACGCGCCGCCACTTCCTCGAACTTACGGGCGACGATCTTCTCCAGTACGGTTGGCACGCTCACCCTTCGTTCTCCTGTTTGAATACTGCGGTAAAGGACACCAGCTCCTCCAGCTTCTCCCGCGCCAGCCCGGTGTGCAGGGCGTCGTGAGCCAGCTGCATACCTTCGCGCAGGCTGCTGGCATGGTCGGCGGCGTAGAGCGCGGCGCCGGCGTTGAGCACTATCATGTCGGCGGCCTTCTGGCCGTTGCCGGTCTTGCGCCGACCCAGCGCATCGCGGATCAGCTCCAGCGACTGCTCGGCGCCCTCCACGGTCAGACCGATCAGGCTCTGGCTCTTGATGCCGAAGTCCTCGGGCTGGATGCGGTACTCGCTGACCACGCCGTCCTTGAGCTCGGCGACGAAGGTCGGCGCGGCCAGGCTGATCTCGTCCAAGCCGTCCTGCGCGTGCACCACCAGCACGTGCTGGCTGCCCAGACGCTGCAGCACCTCGGCCATCGGCCGGCACAGCGCCTGGCTGAACACGCCGATGACCTGATGCCTGGCGCCCGCGGGGTTGGTCATCGGGCCGAGCATATTGAACAGGGTGCGCAGGCCCAGCTCGCGACGCGGACCGATGGCGTGCTTCATCGCCCCGTGATGGGACGGGGCGAACATGAAACCGACGCCCACGCCTTCGACACAGCGCG
Organism: Pseudomonas sp. ABa2; assembly: GCF_056676075.1. NCBI lineage: Bacteria > Pseudomonadati > Pseudomonadota > Gammaproteobacteria > Pseudomonadales > Pseudomonadaceae > Pseudomonas > Pseudomonas sp. ABa2. The sequence goes on along the minus strand of NZ_CM155239.1, from coordinate 618,230 downwards.
CCACCTGCTCCGGCTTGAGCCCCAGGTAGACGCCGGCGGCTTCCAGCAGATCGGCGCTGCCGCTCTTGCCGGAGACCGCGCGATTGCCGTGCTTGGCCACCTTGCCGCCGGCCGCGGCGACGACGAAGGCCGCGGCGGTGGAGACGTTGAAGATGTTCATGCCGTCGCCGCCGGTGCCGCAGGTGTCGACCAGGCGTTCGGCGTCGATCACCACCGGCGCGGCCAGCTCACGCATGACGCTGGCGGCGCCGACGATCTCGTCGATGGTCTCGCTCTTCATGCGCATGCCCATGAGGAAGGCGCCGATCTGCGCGTCGGTGCACTGCCCGGTCATGATCTCGCGCATCACGTCCTGCATTTCCTCGGTGCTCAGGTCGAGCTGGGCGACGATGCGGCCCAAGGCTTCCTTGATATTCATGCGCGCACGCCTCCGGTCTGCTTGAGGAAGTTGGCGAACAGTTCGTGGCCCTGCTCGGTGAGGATGGACTCGGGGTGGAACTGCACGCCCTCGATGTTCAGGGTCTTGTGGCGCAGGCCCATGATCTCGTCGACCGAGCCGTCGTCATGCTGGGTCCAGGCGGTGATTTCCAGGCAGTCCGGCAGGGTTTCGCGCTTGACCACCAAGGAATGATAGCGGGTCACGGTGAGCGGCTTGTTGAGGCCGGCGAACACGCCCTTGTCCTGGTGGAACACCGGGCTGGTCTTGCCGTGCATCACCTGGCGCGCGCGCACCACGTCGCCGCCGTAGGCCTGGCCGATGCTCTGGTGGCCGAGGCAGACGCCGAGAATCGGCAGCTTGCCGGCGAAATGCAGGATGGCTTCGATGGACACACCCGCCTCGGTCGGCGTACAGGGACCGGGCGAGACCACGATGCGCTCGGGCTGCAACGCCTCGATCTCGGCAATGGTCAGCTCGTCGTTGCGGATCACGTGCACCTCGGCACCCAGCTCGCCGAGGTACTGCACCACGTTGTAGGTGAAGGAGTCGTAGTTATCAATCATCAGCAGCATGTCACGCTCCCCTTATTCGGCGGTCTGTTCGGCAAGGGCGACGGCGCGGAACATGGCGCGGCGCTTGTTCAGGGTTTCTTCCCACTCCAGGGCGGGCACCGAGTCGGCGACGATGCCGGCACCGGCCTGCACGTGCAGCTCGCCGTCCTTGATCACCGCGGTGCGAATGGCGATGGCGGTGTCCATATTGCCGTTCCACGCGTAGTAGCCGACCGCGCCGCCGTAGACGCCGCGCTTGACCGGCTCCAGCTCGTCGATGATCTGCATGGCGCGGATCTTCGGCGCCCCGGACAGGGTGCCGGCCGGCAGGATGGCGCGCAGCGCATCCATCGCCGACAGCTCGGGTTTGAGCTGGCCGGTGACGTTGGAGACGATATGCATGACGTTGGAATAGCGCTCGATGACCATCTTCTCGGTGAGCTTGACCGAGCCGATCTGCGACACGCGGCCGGTGTCGTTGCGGCCCAGGTCGATCAGCATCAGGTGCTCGGCGATCTCCTTGGCGTCGGACAGCAGGTCCTCTTCCAGCGCCAGGTCGGCTTCTTCATTGGCGCCGCGCGGGCGGGTGCCGGCGATCGGGCGCACGGTGACCAGGCCGTCCTCGACCCGCACCAGTACCTCCGGCGAGGAGCCGACCACGTGGAAGTCGCCGAAGTTGAAGAAGTACATGTAGGGCGTCGGGTTGATGCAGCGCAGCGCGCGGTACAGGTCGATGGGCGCGGCCTTGAACGGGATCGACATGCGCTGGGAGATCACCACCTGCATGCAGTCGCCGGCGAGGATGTATTCCTTGATCGCGCTGACCGCCGCCTCGTAGTCGTCACGGCTGTAACTGGAACGAAACGCCGGCTCGGCGCCGGGCGGTGCGCCGAGATCGACGCCCAGACGCGGGGTGATCGGCTGGCGCAGCTGGCGCAGGATCTCGCCCAGGCGCGCCTGGCCCTGCGCGAAGGCGTCAGGCTGAGCCGGATCGGCGAGGACGATGGCGTGCATCTTGCCGGCCAGGTTGTCGAACACCACCACGGCGTCGGAGACCATCAGCAGGATATCCGGCGTGCCCAGCGGATCGGGGTTGGGGCAACTGGCCAGCTTCTGCTCGACGTAGCGCACGCTGTCGTAGCCGAAGTAGCCGACCAGACCGCCGTTAAAACGCGGCAGACCGGCAATGGTCGGCACCTTGTAGCGCGCCTTGAACTGCTCGACGAAGGCCAGCGGATCGGCACTCTGCTGACGCTCGACCTCGACGCCGTCGGTGCTGACCAGGATGTCGTGGCCATGCACGCGCAATACGGTGCGCGCCGGCAGGCCGATGATCGAGTAACGCCCCCACTTCTCGCCGCCCTGCACGGATTCCAGCAGGTAGGAGTTGGGCGCATCGGCCAGTTTCAGGTAGATCGACAGCGGCGTGTCGAAATCCACCAGGGTTTCGCAGGCCAGGGGGATGCGGTTGTAGCCTTCGGCGGCTAAACGCAGGAATTCTTCATGGGTCATGATCAGCCTCATGGCTCGGGGAAAACGGTCGGGTGCAAACGGGTCGCGCGCGGCGACCGGACGAAATCAGGCGCGCCAGCGCCAACGGGCCAGGGCCTTGATCACTTTCATCCAGAGTTTGCAGCTGACCACCACGGTGCGATCTCGACAGGCGGGGGAATAAGGAGAGCGGCCACGGTAGCGCAGCCGCTCGGCCTAAGCAACCGTCAGAGCAGCGCGGCCAGGCTATCGACCACCAGACTCGGCTGTTCCTCGGCAATCGGCCGACCGTGGTTGTAACCGTAGCTCACCGCCACGCAGGGCACGCCGGCGGCGCGCGCCGCCAGCACGTCGTTGCGCGAGTCGCCGACGAACAGCGCCTGCGCCGCGTTGACGCCGGCCAGACGCATCACCTGCAACAGCGCGGCCGGGTCCGGCTTCTGCTGCGGCAGGGTGTCACCGCCGACTATCCAGCGAAAGTAGCCGCCCAGGCCGACCTGCTCCAGCAGCGGCGCAACGAAGCGCTCCGGCTTGTTGGTCACTACCGCCAGCTCCACCGCCGCCGTGCTCAGCGCCTCGAGCAGCTCGTGCACGCCCGGATAGAGCGCGGTCAGCTGGTGGCAGTCGGTGTAGATATCGAGAAAGCGCGCCAGCGCGGCGTCCGCTTCGGCCTCGCTCACCGCCGCATGCTCCAGGCCGCCGGCCAGGGCACGGCGCACCAGCACCCGCGCGCCGTTGCCGACCCAGTCGCGCACGCGGTCGACGCCGGCCGGCTCGCGGCCCAGCTCCAGCAGCATGCGGTCGACCGCCGCGGCCAGGTCCGGCACCGAATCCACCAGGGTGCCGTCCAGGTCGAACATCACCAGGCGCGGCAGCTCGCCGCGGCACAGCGCGCGCAACGGTTTCATCCGCGCACCTGGGCCAGTTCGGCGCGCATGGCGTCGATCACGGCCTTGTAGTCCGGCTGGTTGAAGATCGCCGAGCCGGCGACGAAGGTGTCGGCGCCCGCCGCAGCGATCTCGCGGATGTTCTGCACGTTGACCCCGCCGTCGATCTCCAGGCGGATCTCGCGGCCGCTGGCATCGATCAGCGCGCGCGCCTCTTTGAGTTTATCCAGGGTGGCGGGGATGAACTTCTGCCCGCCGAAGCCGGGGTTGACGCTCATCAAGAGGATCATGTCGACCTTGTCCATCACGTACTTGAGCACGTCCAGCGGGGTGGCCGGGTTGAATACCAGACCGGCCTTGGCGCCGCCGGCCTTGATCAGCTGCAGCGAGCGGTCGATGTGCTCGGACGCTTCCGGGTGGAAGGTGATGTAACTGGCGCCGGCCTCGATGAAGTCGCCGATGATGCGATCCACCGGCTTGACCATCAGGTGCGCGTCGATCGGCGCGGTGATGCCGTACTTGCGCAGCGCCGCGCAGACCATCGGGCCGATGGTCAGGTTGGGCACGTAGTGGTTGTCCATCACGTCGAAGTGAACGATGTCCGCCCCGGCGGCAAGCACGTTGTCGACTTCCTCGCCCAGGCGGGCGAAGTCGGCGGAGAGGATCGACGGGGCGATGGCGAAGGGTTGCATGGCGCACCTCTGAGTGCTGAATCACGGTGGCGCGCATTGTAACGGTTGAGACGGCCGCTGGCAGCGCCACCAGGCGGTGGCGCGCCAAAGTGACTCAGATACCCAGGCAGAGATACTTGATCTCCAGATACTCATCCAGGCCGTACTTGGAGCCTTCGCGGCCGAGCCCCGAAGCCTTCATACCCCCGAAGGGCGCCACTTCGTTGGAGATCAAGCCGGTATTGATACCGACCATGCCGTACTCCAGCGCTTCGGCCACACGGAAGGTGCGCCCCAGATCGCGGGTATAGAAGTAGCCAGCCAGACCGAACTCGGTGTCGTTGGCCTGACGCACCACTTCGGCCTCGTCACTGAAACGGAACAGTGGCGCCAGCGGGCCGAAGGTCTCTTCGCGGGCCACGCGCATATCTGCGGTGACACCGGCGATAACCGTGGGCTCGAAGAAATGCCCGCCCAACGCATGTGCCTTGCCGCCCTGCAGCACCGTGGCGCCCTTCTCCAGCGCATCGGCCAGATGAGCCTGCACCTTGGCCACGGCATTGCCGTCGATCAACGGGCCAATGACGACGCCTGCTTCATCACCCGGACCAACCCGCAGTTTGGCCACAGCAGCGGCCAGTTTTTCGGCAAAGGCGTCGTAGACGGCCTCGTGCACATACAGGCGATTGGCGCAGACGCAGGTCTGCCCGGCATTGCGGTACTTGGCCACCAGCGCGCCTTCGACCGCAGCATCGAGATCGGCATCCTCGAAGACGATGAACGGCGCATTACCGCCCAGCTCCAGCGAGAGCTTCTTCAGGGTCGGCGCACATTGCTCCATCAATTTGATGCCGACGCCGGTAGAGCCGGTGAACGACAGCTTGCGCACGATGGGGTTGGCGCACAGCTCAGAGCCCACCTCGCGGGAACGCTCGGCATCGGCCGGCAGCACGCTGAACAGCCCGGCCGGGATGCCCGCACGCTCGGCCAGCACCGCCAGCGCCAGGGCGCTGAAGGGTGTCTGCGGCGCCGGCTTGAGCACCATGGCGCAGCCAGCAGCCAGGGCCGGACCGGCCTTGCGGGTGATCATCGCCGCCGGGAAGTTCCACGGTGTGATCGCCGCGGCCACGCCAATGGGCTCCTTGGTCACGATCAAGCGCTTGTCCGGCTGATGACCGGGAATGGTGTCGCCGTAGACGCGCTTGGCTTCCTCGGCGAACCATTCGATGAACGACGCGGCGTAGAGCACCTCACCGCGTGCCTCGGTCAGGGGCTTGCCCTGCTCGGCCGTCATGATCAGCGCCAGATCTTCCTGATTGGCCAGCATCAGCTCGTACCATGTGCGCAGCCGCGCGGCCCGCTCCTTGGCCGTCAACGCACGCCAGGCGGGTTGGGCAGCCTGCGCCGCCTCGATGGCCTGGCGGGTCTGCGCGCCGCCGATGTTCGGCACGCTGCCCAGCGACTCGCCGTTGGCGGGGTTGAAGATTTCAGTCACATCGCCATTGCTGGCGTCGCACCACTGGCCGTCGATATAGGCCTGATGGCGCAGCAGATCGGGATCGTTCAGTTGCATGATTTTCTCCTGCTGCCGAGATCACCCCTCGGCTGAATTAGGGACTGCAAAGGCCTCACTCGGCGGGCGGCAAGTCCTTGGTGAAGGTCTGGTCGTTCTCGCCGCGGAACATCCGTGCCCCATAGATCAGCGCGCACAGACCGACGCCGATGGCGAAAGCCCAGCCGGCGCCCTTGATCGCCAGCACCGCACCGATCACCCCGGCGATGCCCAGGTCACGCTGGCTGCGTGCTTCCATGATGCCCAGGCGCACACTGACGTAGCCCTGAATCAACAGGGTCAGCGCCAGCGCAACGCCGAGAATCGGCTGCACCAGCGTCACCACCGGCAAAAGCAGCAGACCGGTGTTGGTGCCCCAGCGGAACGAGCCAACCCCGCCGTAGATGGACTTCATCGCCTTGGCGCCGCCCTTGAAGCGTTCGGTGATCACCACCTGCATGGCGGACCATTGCGGGCCACACATGGCCACGTCCGGCCCGAAGATGCTCATGAAGGCATTGCGCCCACCAAAGATCAGGTGCGAGCGGTTGGGGTTGAAGTCGACCTTCTCGTCACGCCGTACATGGTCGGCCTCGCCGAGGATCGCCTTGGCGCCGAGCACGTCGCCGAAGACCACCAGATAGGCGGCGAACACGGTGGGAATGGCGGTGACGAACATCATCAGTGGCGGCATGCCGAGGCCGAATACGGTGTACTCGTTCCACAGGGTGACGAAGTCCGGCTGGCTGATGCCCCACTCGATGCTGGGCCAGGGTGCCTCGCCGAAAATCGGCGCGACGATCACCGCCAGCAGGATGATCGGGAAGATGCCCAGCTTGGCGAAGTTCCACCAGAAGCGGTTGCGCTTCTTCAGATCCTGGAAATGGATGGAGAACACCAGGTAGAAGGCGATGCCGATGGCGATGGAAATGGTCCAGGGGAAGCTGTCGAAACGACCGCCCTCCTTGAAAACCGTCACCACCGCGCTGAGGCCGGCGCCCATGATGATGCCGGCCTTGAGCGCAGAGGGCACCAGGGACACCACCTTGCGCGCCATGCCCGTCATGCCCAGCCCTATAGAGAACGCGCCCAGCATCAACTGGAAAGCAATCAGCGCATGCACCCGCTCCGGGCCCTCCGGAAACTGGCTGCAGTAGGCCATCAACAGAGGAATCGCCGGGGTGATCCAGCCCGGAACCACGGGGTCGCCCAGCAGGTGGTGGGTCAGATACAGCAGGCCATTGAGCATGACCACCGCCAGCGCCACCTCGAAAGGCATGCCGAGGAATTCGGTCATCAGTGGAATCGCCGCCAGATCCACCGCGCACATGAGCAGGCCCTGCATGTAGTCGGAGACTTCGAAGCGGTAATGAATGAAAGGCAGACGCACCTTGAATGGCCCCACCGGCCAGTAGGGGGCTTCCACACCAAGGTCTTGCTGATGCAGTTCGGACATTTGAGTCACCCAACTTTATTAGAGTTGTAAGCAGCGAGTCCCGACATTGCCGGGGCTGTTCATCGGTTGTTGCGTGGATCAGTAGGCAGCGCGGTAGATCTGCTCGATGTCGCCTGCCGTCAGGCGCCGCGGATTGTTGCGCATCAGGCGGTCGATCTTGCTGGCTTCCTCGGCCATGGCCGGGATGGCGTCTTCCGGCACGCCGAAGCTACGCATGCCCTTGGGAATGTCGACGCTGGCGCACAGCTCGGCCATGGCCTCGACGGCCAGGTCGGCGGCAGCCTTGTCGCTCAGGCCATGCGTTTGCACACCGAGAGCAGCAGCGATCTCGGCCATGCGCTCGACGCAGGCCAGCTTGTTCCAGGCCATCACGTAGGGCAGCAGCAAGGCATTGCTGACGCCATGAGCGATGTTGAAGCGCCCGCCCAGCGGATAGGCCAGCGCATGCACGGCGCCCACGCCGGCATTGCCGAAGGCCATGCCGGCCATGAGGCTGGCTGTAGCCATGTCTTCGCGAGCGACCAGATCCACCGGGTTGGCATAGGCCTTGGGCAGCGCCTTGGCGATCAGCTTGATCGCGCCAATGGCCAGGGCGTCGGTGATCGGCGAGGCGTTGACCGACAGGTAGGACTCCACCGCGTGTACCAGTGCATCGACGCCACTGGCAGCGGTCACGCCGCGCGGACAGGTCAGGGTCATCAGCGGGCTGACCAGGGCGACGTCGGGCAACAGGTAATCGCTGACGATGCCCTTCTTCAGTTGCGCCTGCTTGTCGGAGAGGATCGACACGTTGGTCACTTCCGAACCGGTGCCGGCGGTGGTCGGGATGGCAATCAGCGGCGGCCCCTTGCGCTTGATCTGATCGACGCCGAACAGCTCTTCCAGCGCACCGTCATGACCGACGTAACCGGCCACCGCCTTGGCGATATCGATGGCGCTGCCGCCACCGACACCGATCAGACCATCGTGACCGCCGTCGCGATAGACCTTGGCGCAGGCTTCGACGATGGCGATCTCCGGCTCCGGCTCGACACCGTCATAGATGCCATAGCGGCGCTCGCCGAGTTGCTTGAGGACATGCTCGACCGTACCGGACTTGATCAGGATGGCGTCGGTAACGATCAGCGGGTTGGTGATATTCAGTCGAGGCAGTTCGACCGCCAGTTGCTCCACGGCACCCTGGCCGGTCAGCAGCTTGTTGGCGATCTTGAATGCGGCAGTATTCATCAGCAGGCCCTTTATGCGTTGTTGTGCTGAACGGGTTCGGGGCTTGCCATAGCCATTCCTGTGCCAGCTCACTGAAAGTGGCGTGACAGAGGGCTTGCGTCGATTTGTCACAGCGCGCTGCGGGCTGCGCTTGATCAGAAAACCAATCAGAAGAGCCTATTTCGATCCATTTTCCAATCAACCCTGTTCCCAGCGCTTCATCTTCTGCACCAGCGTCGCCTGGCTCAGACCGAGCACCTTGGCCGCTTCGCGGGTGGTCTTGTGCTGCATCAGCGCACGGCGGATGAGGCGCCGCTCGAGGTTCTCCACCTGCTTGCGCAATGGCAACAGGTCGTCTTCGCTGGCGTCGCTGGGGGCGGTGCGCATCTCCTCCGGCAGATCGAACAGCTCTATGCATTCGCCACTGCAGGTGACCACCAGGCGCTCGACCAGATTGATCAGCTCGCGGATGTTGCCGGGCCAGGCGTAGTCGGTCAGTGCATCGAGCGCCTCGAGCTCCCAGCTCAGCGCTCGGCCATAACGCTGGTTGAATTCGCTCAGATAAAAGTCCAGCAGCGGTTGAATTTCCTCGGGGCGCTCGCGCAAGGCCGGGATGTGGATCGGCACCACGTTAAGCCGGTAGTAGAGGTCGGCGCGAAAACGCCCCTCGGCGACCATCGTGCGCAGGTCGTGGTGGGTGGCGGTGATGATGCGCACGTCCACCTCCTTCAACTCCAGGCCTCCGACCGGAATGAAGCGGCTCTCCTCGATCACCTTGAGCAGCTTGACCTGCAGCAGCAGCGGCAGATCGCCGATCTCATCGAGAAAAACCGTACCCTGGTGCGCCAGCTCCAGCAGACCGCGCTTGCCCTTGCTGCCGGCGCCGGTGAACGCGCCCGGCACATAGCCAAACAACTCAGCCTCGATCAGGTTCTCCGGCAGCGCACCGCAGTTCAGCGCCAGAAACGGCTGCGCCGCGCGCGGGCTGCTCTTGTGGATGTATTGGGCGACCAGGGTCTTGCCGACACCGGTCTCACCCTGCAGCAGCACCTTCACGTCGCTGGCCGCGACCTGCCGCGCCTGCATGAAGACTCGCCCCGAAGCGGGCTTGTCGGCGACCGGGGAGGCATCGAGCAGGTCGTCACGCTGCCCGGCATGCAGCTTGGCCGTGCTGTTGCGCAACTGCTTCAGTTGCTGCAGTTCGTCGCGCTCGTGCTTCATGCGCAGCAGCTCGGTCATGTCGCGCACGGTGCTGACCACGTAGCGCACCCGACCATCGGCAGCGAAGATCGGCGTGCCGCTGACCAGCAGGCGTTTGCCCTGGCTGACGCTCTGCATCAGCGACAGTGCCTTGCCTTCCTTGAGCACGCGCAAGGACACCGACTGCGAGATCACGCCCTGCTCCACCAGCGCCTGCATGTGCTGGCCGACCAGATCCTCGCCACGCAGCCCGGTCAGGCGCTCATAGGCGCTGTTGACCATCAGGGTTATGCCGGCAGCGTCGGTGATGTAGACGCCGTCATGCAGCGCGTTGATCAGCTCGCAGAAGGCGGGAGCTTCCAGTTCCATCGTGTACCTCGGCAGGGTGGGACGCCGCCCCATCTTAACGCTTCCCGCCCCATTGCCCGGCAAGGCCTCGCCGCGCGCCTCTGCGTTCGCATAGCCCTAACGGCAAGACGAGGCAGGACGTTGTTTGGCGTGCCGCGGCAATGCGTGCGGATTCCACACCCCCCAGGTATTTGCCCGGATAAGCCGGAGTGGCCTGACAAGCGTCGGAGTGCAGATTAGGCTCAGCTACAAATCAGCACCGTTCCGGAGAGTTCCAGATGCTTCGCAAGCCACGCCTGCTGCCCGGTCTTTGCCTGCTCGTATCCCTGCAGTCATGGGCAGAGCCCCCCGCCACAGCAGAAACACCTTCCCCAGCCGAGAACTCTCTGCCGGCAGAGGAGGCTCGCCCTCCACTGCCCGAGCGCAGCGTCAGCGAGGCCCAGGCGCTGGAACAGCGTCTGGAGCAGCGCGAACAGCAGTGGCTGCAGGCCGACGACGAGCGCTTCCTCGCCCTCTGGCTGCCGGCCAATGTCGGCGAACCCAGTGGCGCGGTGATCCTCTTGCCCGGCGATGCGGAAAACGCCGACGACGCCACCGCCGTCGGCCCGTTGCGGCGCAAGCTGCCCGATGGCGGCTGGCACAGCCTGAGCCTGACCCTGCCCGATCCGGACCACGACGCGCCGCCGCTGCGCCTGCCTGAGCCGCCGACCAGCGCAGCCGCAGAGGCTGCGGCCGACGACGAGGCCCCGGGCGAAGCCGAGGCGGCGCCCAGCGCCGCGCCCGATCCGGCGGCGAACGACGCCGCCCGCCGCAGCGCCCATGCACAGCGGGTGATGGCGCGCATCGACGCCGGCATCGCCTTCGCCCGCCAGCAGCAGGCCAGCCGCATCGTCCTGCTCGGCCACGGCAGCGGCGCCTACTGGGCCGCCCAGTACCTGGCCGAACGCCAGCCGGAAGATATCCACAACCTGCTGCTGGTGGCCGCCGCCGTACCGGCCGGCTTTTCCCCGCCGCTGGACGAGCTGGTGCCGCAACTCGAACTGGCCACCGGCGACTTCTATTACAAGGACCAGGCCGGCGACCGCCAGGCCGCGCTCAGGCGCCTGCAGGCCAGCAAGAGGGTCAAGCACCCGACCTACGTGCAGGTGGCGATGAAGGCCCTGCCGGGCAATCGCGGCGTCGAGCAGGAACAACTGTATCGCCGCCTGCGCGGCTGGCTGAGCCTGAATATCCGCGCCGCGGCGCCGAGCGCGATGAGCGGCGGCTAACGCCAGCCGCGCCGCTCGCGAATCAGCGCATAGGCCTGGTGCAGCTGGCGGGTGGTTTCGGTGGCTTCGCGCAGGCGCGCAGGCGACGCCCCGGCACCAGCCAGCTTGTCCGGATGGTGTCGACTGAGCAGACGGCGATAGGCGCGCTTGACCTGCTCGGGCTCGCTGTCCGCCGCCACCCCCAGCAACCGCAACGCCTCCTTGTAGCTGCCGCCGGTGGCCACCGGCGGCTGACTGCGGCGCGGCGCGTACTCCTCGCCCAGCGCCTCCAGGCGAGCACCGTTCCAGCCCAGCCATTTGCCCCACAGCAGCATCAGCTCGTGCTCCGCCGCGCCGACCCGACCGTCGACCCAGGCCATGCGCCAGCAGGCGCGCAACAGGGCCTCGCCGCGCTCGGCCTGGCGCTGCAGCGGGGCACGCAGGTTGTCGCGAGCGGTCTTGCCGCGGGAGAAGGCCTCGATGGCGCGGCGCTGGGCGAACTCGTCCAGGCCCAGGCGCTGCATCTCCGAGCGCGCCTGCTGGATATGGCTCGGCAGCACGCGGCCGTCGCTCTTGGCCAGGCGTCCGAGCATCAGAAACAGCAGCTCCTCGTCGGCCGGCGCCGGGCGTCCGCCGAGGCGTTCGCGCAGGTTGGCCCAGTCGTGCAGACGCAGGCGGCGGTCGAGCACCTGGCCGAGCAGGCCGCCGAGCAGGGCGCCGGGAATGCTGGCCACCGCCAGACCGGCCACGGCGCCGAGCAGGGTCACCGGCCAGAGCACCTCAGCGCCCCTGCGCCAGCAGGCGCTCGACTTCGGCCAGGCGCTCGTGGGTGCCGACATCCACCCAGCGTCCGGCGTAGCGCTCGCCGCTCACCAGTCCCGCGGCCATGGCCCGGCGCAGCAGCGGCGCCAGCTTGAAGGCGCCCGGCTGGCAGTCGGCGAACAGTGCCGGCGACAGCACGGCCAGACCGCTGTAGGTCAGACCCGCACCCGCGCCGTCGAGCTCGCCCACCCGGCCGTCGGCGAGGCGGAAATCGCCCTGGGCGTGGTGCGGCGGGTTGTCCACCAGCACCAGGTGGGCCAGCCCCTGCAGCGGACGGCGCAACTCGGCGAAAGGGTAGTCGGTGAAGATATCGCCGTTGACCAGCACGAAGGGCTCATCGCCCAGCAAGGGCAGCGCCTGGAAGATGCCACCACCGGTTTCCAGCGGCTCGCCCTCGGCGGAATAGGCGATGCGCAGGCCGAAGCGCGCGCCGTCGCCGACATGCTCCTCGATCTGCCGGCCGAGCCAGGCATGGTTGATCACCAGCTCGGCGAAGCCGGCGGTGGCCAGGGCGCGCAGGTGGTATTCGATCAACGGCACGCCGGCGACGCGCACCAGCGGCTTGGGCGTATGCAGGGTCAGCGGGCGCAGGCGCTCGCCCTTGCCCGCGGCGAGAATCATGGCCTTCATGCGCGGGCGACCTCGGCCTGCGCCAGGCTGGCGAGCAGCGCGCCCAGTTCGGCCAGCTCCGGCCGGCGGGCCAGCACCGCCTCGATATAGGCGAAGAAGCGCGGCACGTCGCCGAGGTACTTGGGTTTGCCATCGCGGTGGCAGATGCGCGCGAAGATGCCGATTACCTTGAGATGGCGCTGCACGCCCATCAGGTCGCTGGCGCGCAGAAACTCGTCGAGCGCGGGCTGCACCGGGATGCCGGCTGCCTGCGCCCGCTCCCAGTAGCCCTGCAGCCAGCCCCGCACGCGCGCCTCGGGCCAGCTGAGGAAGGCGTCCTTGAACAGGCAGGTGATGTCGTAGGTGACCGGGCCGTAGACGGCGTCCTGAAAATCCAGCACGCCGGGATTGGGCGCGCTCTGCATCAGGTTGCGCGGCATGAAGTCGCGGTGCACCAGCACCTTGGGCTGGGCCAGGGCGCTGTCGATCAGCAGGGCGCAGATGCGCTGCCAGGCCGCCTGCTGCTTCGCGTCGAACTCGTAGCCCAGATGGCGCTGCACGTACCACTCGGGAAACAGCTGCAGCTCGCGGCGCAGCAGCGCCTCGTCGTAATGCGGCAGATCGCCATCCAGCGGCAGGCGCTGCTGCAGCAGCAAGGCTTCGACAGCGTCGTCGAACAGGGTGTCGGCGTTGTGCTCGTCGATCACCTCCAGATAGGTCTGGTGGCCGAGATCGTCCAGGATCAGAAAGCCCTGCTCCAGATCGGCGGCCAGCACTTCGGGCACATGCACGCCAGCACGGGCCAACAGCGCGGCAATGCGCACGAAGGGCGCACAGTTCTCCTGCGGCGGCGGCGCGTCCATCAGGATCAGGCTGCGCTCGCCCGCTTGCCAGCGGAAATAGCGGCGAAAACTGGCGTCGCTGCTGGCGGGGGTCAGCTGCGCAGGCGGCACCTGGCCCCAGCCGCGAGCGGCGAACAGGGCGGGTAATTGCTGAGCGAGCCAGGTGTGCAGCTGTTGCAGACGTACATCGTATTCAGGCATCAGGGGGTCTCCGACGGCGCTAGCCGTTGCGCGGGTCATGCTTTATTATCCAGCATCTTTTTCAGCCCATCGAGAGGCGTGCGGCCCCTGGGCCGATAGCGCGCAGGAAGCCCGGACTAACAAGATGGCAGTAAAATACCCCGCGTTCCGCAAGAAATTCCCGCTGCTGGTCACCGGCAGTCTTCTGGCCCTACAACCCGCCGTCAGCCTACAGGTTTTCGCCGCCGAGCAGTTCGACTGCCAGGTGTCGCCCAGCGGCGGTTGGGCCTGCGCGCCCAAGGCCCCTGCCGCCAGCCTGCCGCCCCGTCCTCAGCACAGCACCAGCGCCGTCAGCGCGAGCGACGCCACCAGCGGCAAAGCCAGCGCCAAGCAGGAAACCACCACCCTGGTCACCGAGAGCAAGGGCCGCGCCCTGGCCTCGCGCAGCGCCGACTACAGCCACCTCGACTGGGTGCCGCGCGACAAGCTGACCGCCGCCCAGCTGGCCGAAGCCGGCCCTTACTGCGCCGGCGCCTATGTCGAGCCGCTGCGCCCGGGCATGGACGACGACACGCCGTTGGACGAAGCGCCGATGTTCGTCTCGGCCAAGGCCTCGCGTTACGAGCAGGAAAAGCAGGTGGCGACCCTCGCCGGCGACGTGATCCTGCGCCAGTCCGGCATGCAGGTGGAGGCCGACGAGGCCAGCCTGCACCAGACCGAGAACCGTGGCGAGCTGATCGGCAACGTGCGCCTGCGCGACAAGGGCATGCTGGTGGTCGGCGACCGCGCCGAGCTGCAACTGGACAACGGCGAAGCCAAGATCGACAACGCCGAGTACGTGATGCACGAAGCCCACGTCCGCGGCAGCGCACTCTATGCCAAGCGCGAAGAGACCGCGATCATCCGCCTCAAGGACGGTACCTACACCCGCTGCGAGCCGGGCGACAACGCCTGGCACCTGAAGGGCAACAACGTCACCCTGAACCCGGCCACCGGCTTCGGCACCGCGACCAACGTGACGCTGCGGGTCAAGGACATCCCGGTGTTCTACACCCCCTACATCTATTTTCCGATCGACGACCGTCGCCAGTCCGGCTTCCTGCCGCCGAGTCTGGGCACCTCGAGCGACAACGGCTTCTCGCTGCAGACGCCCTACTACTTCAACCTGGCGCCGAACTACGACGCCACGCTCTACCCGACCTACATGGCCAACCGCGGCCTGTTGATGGAGGGCGAGTTCCGCTACCTGACCGAGAGCAGCGAAGGCCAGATCGGCGCCGCCTACCTCGACGACAGCGAAGACGAGCGCAAGCTGCAGTCCGAGTACGAAGACCAGCGCTGGCTGTACAGCTGGCAGCACAAGCAGGGCCTGAACTCGCGCCTGCTGGCCGAGGTCGACTACACCGACATCAGCGACCCCTACTACTTCCAGGACCTGGATACCGACCTGGGTATCGACACGCCCACCTACGTCAACCAGCGCGGCAGCCTGACCTACCGCGGCGACAGCTACCGCGCGCGGCTCAACCTGCACGCCTACGAGCTGGCCAATATCACCGACGTCACGCCGTACGACCGCCTGCCGCAGCTCACCCTGGACGGCAAGCTGCCGTTCAATCCGGGCGGCCTGGACTTCACCTACGGCAGCGAATACGTGCGCTTCGACCGCGACCTGCGCTCGGGCAACTTCATCAACGAAGACGGCGTGGCCGAACAGACCTGGTACGACACCCGTATTCTCGGCCTGGCCCGCGCCAACGGCGAGCGCCTGCACCTGGAGCCGGGCGTCGCCCTGCCGCTGGACTGGACCTGGGGCTTCCTCAAGCCGCAGATCAAGTACCGCCAGACCCACTACGACATCAGCCTGGATCAGCAGGGCAAGAACAGTCTGCTGGCCGAGCAGGAGTTCGACAGCACGCAGAACCGCGGCGTCGGCCTGTTCAGCGTCGACAGCGGCCTGTACTTCGACCGCAACACCCAGCTGTTCGGCAAGGACTTCCGCCAGACCCTGGAGCCGCGCGCCTTCTACCTCTACGTGCCGGAAGAAGACCAGACCGACATCCCGGTGTTCGACAGCGGCGAGCCGACCTTCAGCTACGCCTCGCTGTGGCGCGAGAATCGCTTCTCCGGCAAGGATCGCATCGGCGACGAGAACAAGCTGTCGCTGGGCGTGACCAGCCGCTGGATCGAGCCCAACGGCTTCGAGCGCCAGCGCTTCAGCATCGGCCAGGCCTTCTACTTCGAGGACCGCAAGGTGCAGCTGGCCGGTATCGACTACCGCACCCGTCCGGATGCCACCGCCGACGTCTCGCCCTATGCGCTGGAGTACCTGTACCGCTTCAACCGCGACTGGCGCGTGTCGTCGACCTTCAACTGGGACCCGGATACCCACCGCACCCGCTCGGGCAGCGCGATGTTCCACTACCAGCCGGAAGACAACCCGAACAAGGTGGTCAACCTCGGTTATCGCTACCGCAACGACACCGTGCGCTACGACCGCGACAGCGGCACCTGGACCACCAACCCGGACTACGGCAACCCGACCCTAGGTGACGGTTCGCCGAACCCGAACTACATCAAGAACTACTACAAGATCGACCAGCATGACTTCTCCGTCATCTGGCCGCTGGTTCCACAGTGGAGCCTGATCTCGCGCTGGCAGTACGACTACGGCCGCAACCGTACCCTGGAAGCCTTCGGCGGCTTCGAGTACGACAGCTGCTGCTGGAAGCTGCGCCTGATCAACCGCTACTGGATCGACTACGACGAAGTCAGCCTCAACCCGTCGCTCAACGACGAGGCCGACCGCGGCATCTTCCTGCAGATCGTCCTCAAGGGCCTCGGCGGCGTAGTGGGCAACAAGGTGGAAACTTTCCTCGACCAAGGCATTCAAGGTTACCGTGAACGTGAAGACCAAGCTTTCTGATTGCCTGCGCCCCCTGCTGTTGGGCGCAGCGCTGCTCGCGGCGACGGCCCAGGCCGATGTCCGCCCGCTGGACCGCGTGGCGGCCATCGTCGACAACGACGTGGTCATGCAGAGCCAGCTCGACGCCCGCCTGCGCGAGGTGCAGCAGACCATCGGCAAACGCGGCGGCGCCCTGCCGCCCGAGCACGTGCTCAGCCAGCAGGTGCTCGAGCGCCTGATCATCGAGAACATCCAGCTGCAGATCGGCGACCGCTCCGGCATCCGCATCACCGACGAGGAGCTGAACCAGGCCATGGGCACCATCGCCCAGCGTAACGGCATGAGCCTGGAGCAGTTCCGTCAGGCTCTGGCGCGCGACGGCCTGTCCTACGCCGACGCCCGCGACCAGGTGCGCCGCGAGATGATCATCAGCCGCGTGCGCCAGCGCCGGGTCGCCGAGCGCATCCAGGTCACCGACCAGGAAGTGCAGAACTTCCTCGCCTCCGACCTGGGCAAGATGCAGCTGTCGGAAGAGTTCCGCCTGGCCAACATCCTCATCCCGGTCTCCGAAGGCGCCTCCTCCAGCGAGATCCAGGCAGCCGACCGCCAGGCCCGCGAGCTGTACCAACAATTGCAACAGGGCGCCGACTTCGCCCAGCTGGCGATTTCCCGCTCGGCCAGCGAAACCGCCCTGGAAGGCGGCGAGATGGGCTGGCGCAAGGCCGGCCAGCTGCCGCCGCCGTTCGACTCGATGGTCAGCGCGCTGAGCCCGGGCGAAGTGACCGAACCGCTGCGCACGCCGGGCGGTTTCATCATCCTCAAGCTGCTGGAGAAGCGCGGCGGCGACACCCAGGTGCGCGACGAAGTGCACGTGCGCCATATCCTGATCAAGCCCAGCGAGATTCGCAGCGCCGAGGAAACCCGCCGCCTGGTCGAACGCCTGTACCAGCGCATCGTCGCCGGCGAGGACTTCGCCGAGCTGGCCAAGAGCTACTCGGAAGACCCGGGCTCGGCGCTCAACGGCGGCGACCTCAACTGGATCGACCCCAACGCGCTGGTGCCGGAGTTCCGCCAGGTGATGAGCGAGACCTCCAGCGGCGAGCTGTCCAAGCCGTTCCAGACCCAGTTCGGCTGGCACGTGCTGCAGGTCATGGGCCGCCGCGCCACCGACAGCAGCGCGCAGTTCCGCGAGCAGCAGGCGGCCAACCTGCTGCGCAACCGCAAGTACGACGAGGAACTGCAGGCCTGGTTGCGTCAGATCCGCGACGAAGCCTACGTCGAGACCAAGCTGTAACGGCGGTTTCAACCGCAAGAGCCCGGCCCCGCGCCGGGCTTTTTCGTTATCGGCCCAGGCAGCGTAAACTGGCGCCCCCGCGGCGCAACCGAGAATGCCCATGAGCGCACCCCGAGTCTTTGCCCTGACCCCCGGCGAACCGGCCGGCATCGGCCCCGACCTCTGCCTGCTGCTGGCCCGCCAGGCGCAACCCGAGGCGCTGGTGGCCATCGCCAGCCGCCAGCTGCTCGGCGAGCGCGCCGCCCAGCTCGGCCTGCACATCGCGCTGCTGGACGTCGCCCCGGGCCGCTGGCCGAGTGCCCCCGCGCCGGCCGGCAGCCTGTATGTCTGGGACACCCCGCTGGCCGCCCCGAGCCAAGCCGGCCGGCTCGATCCGGCCAACGCCGGCTACGTGCTGGAAACCCTCAGCCGTGCCGGCCAGGGCTGCCTGGACGGCAGCTTCGCCGCGATGATCACCGCACCGGTGCACAAGGGCGTGATCAACGAAGCCGGTATCGCCTTCTCCGGCCACACCGAGTTTCTCGCCGAGCTGACCCACACGGAGCAGGTGGTGATGATGCTCGCCACCCGCGGCCTGCGCGTCGCCCTGGTCACCACCCACCTGCCGCTCAAGGACGTCGCCGCCGCCATCACCAGCGAGCGCCTGGAGCGGGTCGCGCGCATCCTGCATGCCGATCTGCAGAGCAAGTTCGGCATCGCCGCACCGCGCATCCTGGTCTGTGGACTCAACCCCCATGCCGGCGAAAGCGGCCACCTCGGTCGCGAGGAAATCGAGATCATCGAGCCGACGCTGGAGCGCCTGCGCGGCGAAGGCATGACCCTGATCGGCCCGCTGCCGGCCGACACCCTGTTCACGCCCAAGTACCTGGAGCAGGCCGACGCGGTGCTGGCCATGTACCACGACCAGGGCCTGCCGGTGCTCAAGTTCAAGGGCTTCGGCGCAGCGCTCAACGTCACCCTGGGCCTGCCGATCATCCGCACCTCGGTGGATCACGGCACGGCGCTGGACCTGGCCGGCAGCGGCAATATCGATACCGGCAGCCTGCAGGTGGCCCTGGAAACCGCCTACCAGATGGCCGCCGCTACCAGCCGCAAGTAGACGACAGCCCGGCCCGGATTGCATCCGGGCTACGGGTGTTGTCGCTTTTTGCCTTAAACTACCCGACTTCGTTTTTTCGCTTTGCGCTCTTGCTTGATGCTTGCAGCTTGAAGCCTGGAGCTGCCCTGCCATGTCCGAATACCAACACCGCGCGCGCAAGCGCTTCGGCCAGAACTTCCTGCACGATGCCGGCGTCATCGACCGCATCCTGCGCGCCATCCGCGCCAAGGAGGACGAGCGCCTGCTGGAGATCGGCCCGGGCCAGGGCGCGCTGACCGAGGGCCTGCTCGGCAGCGGCGCGCAACTCGACGTGATCGAGCTGGACCTCGACCTGATCCCCATCCTGCAGAGCAAGTTCGGCGCCAACCCGCGCTTTCGCCTGAACCAGGGCGATGCGCTGAAGTTCGACTTCGCCCGCCTCGAGGCCGCCCCCGGCAGCCTGCGGGTGGTCGGCAACCTGCCGTACAACATCTCCACCCCGCTGATCTTCCACCTGCTGGACAACGCGGCGCTGATCCGCGACATGCATTTCATGCTGCAGAAGGAGGTGGTGGAGCGTCTGGCCGCCGGCCCCGGCGGCGGCGACTGGGGCCGTCTGTCGATCATGGTGCAGTACCACTGCCGGGTCGAACACCTGTTCAACGTCGGCCCCGGCGCCTTCAACCCGCCGCCCAAGGTCGACTCGGCCATCGTCCGCCTGGTACCGCACGCGGTGCTGCCGCATCCCGCCAAGGACCATCGCCTGCTCGAGCGGGTGGTGCGCGAAGCCTTCAACCAGCGACGCAAGACCCTGCGCAATACCCTCAAACAGCTGCTGCCGGCCGAAGCCATCGAAGCCGCCGGCGTCGATGGCGCTCTGCGCCCGGAACAGCTGGACCTGGCCGCCTTCGTTCGCCTGGCCGATCAACTGGCAGCGCACCTGGCCGCCAGCCAGGGCTAAACTGCCATACGCCACACGGGTTACCAGCATGTCCGACCCTCGCTACCAGATCGACGTCAGCGTCACCACCCGCTACCTGGCCGCGCAGTCGCAGCCGGAGCTGGGCCGCTACGCCTTCTCCTACACGGTGACCATCCGCAACCAGGGCCAGCTGCCGGCCAAGCTGCTGTCGCGCCACTGGATCATCACCGACGGCGACGGCCGCGTGCAGGAAGTGCGCGGCGCCGGCGTGGTCGGCCAGCAGCCGCAGATCGCCCCGGGCGCCAGCCACACCTACAGCAGCGGCACGGTGATGACCACCCAGGTCGGCACCATGCAGGGCAGCTACCAGATGCTCGCCGAGGACGGCAAACGCTTCGACGCCGTCATCGCGCCGTTCCGCCTGGCCGTGCCCGGAGCCCTGCACTGATATGGCGCTGTATGCCGTCGGCGACATCCAGGGCTGCCTGCGACCGCTGCAGTGCCTGCTCGAGCGGGTGGCCTTCGACCCGGCGCAGGACCAGCTGTGGCTGGTCGGCGACCTGGTCAACCGCGGCCCGCAATCGCTGGAAACCCTGCGTTTTCTCTATTCCATCCGCCAGGCGGTGACCTGCGTGCTGGGCAATCACGACCTGCACCTGCTGGCCGTGGCGCACAACATCGAGCGGCTGAAGAAGGGCGACACCCTGCGCGAGATCCTCGACGCGCCGGACCGCGCCGACCTGCTCGACTGGCTGCGCCTGCAGAAGCTGGTGCACCACGATGCCGAGCGCCGGGTGACCCTGGTGCATGCCGGCATCCCGCCGCAGTGGAGTCTGACCAAGGCGCTGCGCCGCGCCGCCGAGGTCGAGGAGGCGCTGCGCGACGACGCCCGCCTGCCACTGTTTCTCGACGGCATGTACGGCAACGAACCGGCCAAATGGCACAAGGACCTGCACGGCGTCACCCGCCTGCGGGTGATCACCAACTATTTCACCCGCATGCGCTTCTGCAAGGCCGACGGCACCCTGGACCTGAAGAGCAAGGAAGGCGTCGGCAGCGCCCCGCCCGGCTACGCCCCCTGGTTCAGCCACCCGCAGCGCAAGATGCGCGGCGAAACCATCATCTTCGGCCACTGGGCCGCCCTCGAAGGCAACTGCCAGGAGCCCGGCCTGTATGCGCTGGACACCGGCTGCGTGTGGGGCGGCGCGATGACCCTGCTCAACGTCGACAGCGGCGAACGCCACCGCTGCACCTGCCCCAAGGAGCACCCATGAGCGAATTCCAGCGTATCTCTCCCCAGCAGGCCCAGGCCCTGCGCCAGCAAGGCGCCGTGGTCGTGGATATCCGCGACCCGCAAAGCTTCGCCGCCGGGCATATCCAGGGCTCGCGTCACCTGGACAACCACTCGCTGCACGACTTCATCCGCAACGCCGACCTCGACGCGCCGCTGATCGTCTCCTGCTACCACGGCAACTCCAGCCAGGGCGCCGCCGCCTACCTGGTCGGCCAGGGTTTCAGCCAGGTCTACAGCCTCGACGGCGGTTTCGAGCTGTGGCGCGCCACCTACCCCGACGACACCGCGCAAAGCCCCGCAGAATAATTTTTATGGCCTGCCATCCCTGGCGGCCACCCTTCCGGGCCGCCGCTACGCGACGTTAAAAATGCCTGCCGGCCATTTTTTGATGGCCTGCCGTCCCTGGCGGCCACCCTTCGGGCCGCCGCTGCGCGACGTTAAAAATGGCTCCCGGCCATTTTTTTCCGAGCCGGCAGGCCGCGCCTCCTCTGGCCTGCCGAGGATTCCCGACGGACGGTAACATCTGGTTATCCTTGTCCCCGCCTTGACCCTCGCCAGAAAGAACTATCCTGTAGCTCAGGCCATCCAACTCAAGGTAGAGCCGGCCAACCGGCATCGGGCCATCGGTAACGACCTTTAGGTGTTCTGGGGGATTCTTCCCGGCCAAGTCCCAGGCCGGGGCTACCAAGCACCCGCACGACCGAACCCGAACCGGCTTTCAGCATCGAGCGAGGTGAAGTCATGAGTATTTTCAGCCACTTCCAACAACGTTTCGAAGCGACCCGCCAGGAGGAGTACTCGCTGCAGGAGTACCTCGAACTGTGCAAACAGGATCGCAGCGCCTACGCCACCGCGGCCGAGCGCCTGCTGATGGCCATCGGCGAGCCGGAGCTGCTCGACACCTCGACCAACTCGCGTCTGTCGCGCATCTTCTCCAACAAGGTGATCCGCCGTTACCCGGCCTTCGCCGACTTCCACGGCATGGAAGAGTGCATCGACCAGATCGTCTCCTACTTCCGCCATGCCGCGCAGGGCCTGGAAGAGAAGAAACAGATCCTCTACCTGCTCGGTCCGGTGGGCGGCGGCAAGTCGTCGCTGGCCGAGAAGCTCAAACAACTGATGGAGAAGGTGCCCTTCTACGCCATCAAGGACTCGCCGGTGTTCGAGTCGCCGCTGGGGCTGTTCAACGCCGCCGAGGATGGCGCCATCCTCGAGGAGGACTACGGCATCCCGCGCCGCTATCTCAATTCGATCATGTCGCCCTGGGCCACCAAGCGCCTGCAGGAATTCGGCGGCGACATCAGCCAGTTCCGCGTGGTCAAGCTCTACCCCTCGATCCTCAACCAGATCGCCGTGGCCAAGACCGAGCCGGGCGACGAGAACAACCAGGACATCTCCGCGCTGGTCGGCAAGGTGGATATTCGCAAGCTGGAGGAATTCCCGCAGAACGACGCCGACGCCTACAGCTACTCGGGCGCGCTGTGCCGGGCCAACCAGGGCCTGATGGAATTCGTCGAGATGTTCAAGGCGCCGATCAAGGTGCTGCACCCGCTGCTGACCGCCACCCAGGAAGGCAACTACAACAGCACCGAAGGCCTCGGCGCGATTCCCTACAGCGGCATCCTGCTGGCCCACTCCAACGAATCCGAGTGGCACAGCTTCCGCAACAACAAGAACAACGAGGCCTTCATCGACCGCATCTACATCGTCAAGGTGCCCTACTGCCTGCGCGTCACCGACGAGGTGAAGATCTACGACAAGCTGCTGATCAACAGCTCGCTGGCCAAGGCCCACTGCGCCCCGGACACCCTGAAGATGCTCGCCCAGTTCAGCGTGCTGAGCCGCCTGAAGGAGCCGGAGAACTCCAACATCTACTCGAAGATGCGCGTCTACGACGGCGAGAACCTCAAGGACACCGATCCCAAGGCCAAGTCGATCCAGGAATACCGCGACAGCGCCGGCGTCGACGAGGGCATGACCGGCCTGTCGACCCGCTTCGCCTTCAAGATCCTGTCCAAGGTGTTCAACTTCGACCCGCACGAGATCGCCGCCAACCCGGTGCACCTGCTCTACGTGCTGGAACAGCAGATCGAGCAGGAGCAGTTCCCCGCCGAAGTGCGCGAGCGCTACCTGCGCTATATCAAGGAATACCTGGCGCCGCGCTATATCGAGTTCATCGGCAAGGAAATCCAGACCGCCTACCTCGAGTCCTACAGCGAGTACGGACAGAACATCTTCGACCGCTACGTGCTGTACGCCGACTTCTGGATCCAGGACCAGGAATACCGCGACCCGGAAACCGGCGAGATCCTCAACCGCGTGGCGCTCAACGAGGAGCTGGAGAAGATCGAGAAACCGGCCGGCATCAGCAACCCGAAGGACTTCCGCAACGAGATCGTCAACTTCGTGCTGCGCGCCCGCGCCAACAACAACGGCAAGAACCCCACCTGGCTCAGCTACGAGAAGCTGCGCGTGGTCATCGAAAAGAAGATGTTCTCCAACACCGAGGACCTGCTCCCGGTCATCAGCTTCAACGCCAAGGGCAGCAAGGAGGAACAGCAGAAGCACAACGACTTCGTCAAACGCATGGTCGAGCGCGGCTACACCGAGAAGCAGGTGCGCCTGCTGTCGGAATGGTATCTGCGGGTACGCAAGTCGCAGTGATCCGCACCCGGCGCGCGCCGCGCGCCGGGCTATCCGCCGCACGCCCGTGGCCACGGGCGTGCTAGGGAGACGTCATGAGCTACGTGATCGACCGGCGCCTGAACGGCAAGAACAAGAGCACGGTAAACCGCCAGCGTTTCCTGCGGCGTTACCGCGAGCACATCAAGAAGGCGGTCGAGGAGGCCGTCAGCCGGCGTTCCATCACCGACATGGAGCACGGCGAGCAGATCAGCATTCCCGGCCGCGACATCGACGAGCCGGTGCTGCACCACGGCCGCGGCGGCAAGCAGACCATCGTTCACCCGGGCAACAAGGAGTTCACCGCCGGCGAACGTATCCCCCGTCCGCAGGGCGGTGGCGGCGGGCGTGGCAGCGGCAAGGCGAGCAACTCCGGCGAGGGCATGGACGAGTTCGTGTTCCAGATCACCCAGGAGGAATTCCTCGACTTCATGTTCGAGGACCTGGAACTGCCCAACCTGGTCAAACGCCACCTGACCGGCAGCGACACCTTCAAGACCGTGCGCGCCGGCATCAGCAACGAGGGCAACCCCTCGCGCATCAATATCGTCCGCACCCTGCGCTCGGCCCATGCGCGGCGCATCGCCCTGTCCGGCTCCAGCCGCGCCAAACTGCGCGAGGCCAAGGCCGAACTGGAGCGTCTGCGCCGGGAAGAGCCGGATAACTTCGGCGATATCCAGGAAATAGAGGCGGAAATCGAACGCTTGAGCGCACGCATCCACCGCGTGCCCTTCCTCGACACCTTCGACCTCAAGTACAACCTGCTGGTCAAGCAGCCCAACCCCAGCTCCAAGGCGGTGATGTTCTGCCTGATGGACGTCTCCGGCTCCATGACCCAGGCCACCAAGGACATCGCCAAGCGCTTCTTCATCCTCCTGTATCTGTTCCTCAAGCGGAACTACGACAAGATCGAGGTGGTGTTTATCCGCCACCACACCAGCGCCAAGGAGGTGGACGAGGAGGAGTTCTTCTACTCCCGCGAGACCGGCGGCACCATCGTCTCCAGTGCGCTCAAGCTGATGCAGGAGACCATGGCCGCGCGCTACCCGATCAACGAGTGGAACATCTACGCCGCCCAGGCCTCGGACGGCGACAACTGGAACGACGACTCGCCGGTGTGCCGGGATATATTGATCAACCAGATCATGCCGTTCGTGCAGTACTTCACCTACGTCGAGATCACCCCGCGCGAACACCAGGCGCTGTGGTTCGAGTACGAGCAGGTGGCCGAGGCATTCGCCGACACCTTCGCCCAGCAGCAACTGGTGTCGGCGGCGGACATCTACCCGGTGTTCCGCGAGCTGTTCCAGCGCCGGCTCGCGACCTGAAGGAGGCGTGACATGAGTGCCAGCAGGAAGGAACGCAAGCCCATCTCCACCGGCTCGGAATGGACCTTCGAGCTGATCCGTCAGTACGACAAGGAAATCGCGCGCATCGCCGAACGCTACGCGCTGGACACCTATCCCAACCAGATCGAGGTGATCACGGCCGAGCAGATGATGGACGCCTATGCCTCGGTGGGCATGCCGCTGGGCTACCACCACTGGTCCTACGGCAAACACTTCCTGGCCACCGAGAAGGGCTACAAGCGCGGGCAGATGGGCCTGGCCTACGAGATCGTGATCAACTCCGACCCCTGCATCGCCTACCTGATGGAGGAAAACACCATCTGCATGCAGGCCCTGGTGATCGCCCACGCCTGCTACGGCCACAACAGCTTCTTCAAGGGCAACTACCTGTTCCGCACCTGGACCGATGCCAGTTCGATCATCGACTACCTGGTGTTCGCCAAGCAGTACATCATGCAGTGCGAGGAGCGCCATGGCATCGACGCGGTGGAGGAGCTGCTCGACTCCTGCCACGCCCTGATGAACTACGGCGTCGACCGCTACAAACGGCCCTACCCGATTTCCGCCGAGGAGGAGCGCAAGCGCCAGAAGGACCGCGAGGAGCACCTGCAGAAGCAGATCAACGACCTCTGGCGCACCATCCCCAAGAGCGCCGGCAAGCACAGCGACCAGGACAACAAGCGCTTCCCCGCCGAGCCGCAGGAAAACATCCTGTACTTCTTGGAAAAGCACGCGCCGCTGCTGGAGCCCTGGCAGCGCGAGGTGATCCGCATCGTGCGCAAGATCGCCCAGTACTTCTATCCGCAACGCCAGACCCAGGTGATGAACGAGGGCTGGGCCACCTTCTGGCACTACACCCTGATGAACGACCTGTACGACGAGGGCCTGGTCACCGACGGTTTCATGATGGAATTCCTCCAGTCGCACACCAGCGTGGTCTACCAGCCGCCGTTCGACAGCCCCTACTACAGCGGTATCAACCCCTACGCCCTGGGTTTTGCCATGTACCGCGACATCCGCCGCATCTGCGAGGAGCCCACCGAGGAGGACAAGCACTGGTTCCCCGACATCGCCGGCAGCGACTGGCTGACCACCCTCAAGTTCGCCATGGCCAGCTTCAAGGACGAAAGCTTCATCCTGCAGTTCCTCTCGCCCAAGGTGATCCGCGACTTCAAGCTGTTCGGCATCCTCGACGACGACCAGAAGGACGAACTGCTGGTGCCGGCGATCCACGACGAGCCCGGCTACCGCACCATCCGCGAGCTGCTCGCGGCGCAGTACAACCTGGGCAACCGCGAGCCCAACGTGCAGATCTGGAGCATCGACCGCCGCGGCGACCGCTCGCTGACCCTGCGCCACCAGCAGCATGACCGCAAGCCGCTGGGCGACTCCACCGAGGAAGTGCTCAAGCACCTGCACCGCCTGTGGGGTTTCGACATCCACCTGGAGGTGTGCCAGGGCGACCAGCTGATCACCACCCAGCACGTGCCGCCGCGCGGCGAGGCGGAGGGCGACGGCGACTACCCGCGCCTCGACCTGATCATTCCCCCCATTTGATCGGTTGCCGGGCATGCGCCGCGCACTCAGCATCGGCGGCAGACTCCGCGAGACGCCGTGCATGCGTGTATTTCTGGTTTTCCTGCTGTGCCTGGGGCTGGCCACCTGCGCCAGCCATATCCCCCAGGCGCAGATCCTCAGCCCCGCCGACGCCGCGCTGGCCGGGCGCCACAGCTTCGAGCTGATCGACCCGCAGCACAGCCTGGCCGGCGAGCCGCCCTTCCCCGAGCGCTACCGCCAGTTGCCGCAGCTGCTGCGCCATGGCCTGTCGTCCCGCGGCTACCACGAGAGCCAGCAGCCGCAACTGCGTCTGTACTACTGGCTGGCCGTGCAGGACGGCCCGCTGACCTTCAGGGTCGACGTGCCGCCGCCCAACGCCCTCGGCCCCTACCAGGCGATCCATCGCCTGCGCGACGAAACCGGCACGCTGCGCCTGCGCCTCACCGACCTGGACCAGCGCGTGCTGTGGGAAGGGCTGATCAGCACCGGCCTGAGCCCGGCACGCGACAGCGCCGAACTGCTGGAACGCGCCGCCCAGGCGCTGATCGAACAGATTCCCCAGGCCACGCCGTAGCCCGGAGGCAATCCGGGCCGCGTAATCCCCGGAGTGCATCCGGGCTACCCCGCACAGCCGGCCAGCCGCTATCCTCCGCACTCAGCGGAGGAACAACGATGCAGATCTACAAAGTCGGCGGCGCCGTGCGCGACCGCCTGCTCGGCCGCCCCGTCGAGGAAATCGACTGGGTGGTGGTGGGCGCCAGCGCCGAACAGATGCTCGAGCTGGGCTATCGCCCGGTGGGCGCCGACTTCCCGGTCTTCCTGCATCCAGACAGCGGCGAGGAATATGCCCTGGCCCGCACCGAGCGCAAGAGCGGGCGCGGCTACGGCGGCTTCGTCTTCCACGCCAGCCCCGAGGTCACCCTGGAGCAAGACCTGATCCGCCGCGACCTGACCGTCAACGCCATGGCCGAAGACGACCAGGGCAGGCTGATCGACCCCTATGGCGGCCAGCGCGACCTGCAGGCGCGCGTGCTGCGCCACGTTTCGCCGGCCTTCGCCGAAGACCCGCTGCGGGTGCTGCGCGTCGCCCGCTTCGCTGCCCGCTATGCGCCGCTGGGTTTCCGCGTGGCGACGGAAACCCTGGCGCTGATGCGCCAACTGGCCGAGTCCGGCGAACTGGCCCACCTCACCGCGGAGCGCAGCTGGAAGGAGATCTCCCGTGCATTGATGGAGCCGCGCCCGGACGTGTTCGTCCAGGTGCTGCGCGACTGCGGCGCCCTGGCCGCCCTGCTGCCGGAGGTCGACGCGCTGTTCGGCGTGCCGCAGCCGGCCGTTCATCACCCGGAGATCGACACCGGCGTGCATGTGCTGAGCGTGCTGCGCCAGTGCGCCGAACACGAGCAGCCGCTGACGGTGCGCTGGGCCTGCCTGCTGCACGACGTCGGCAAGGGGCTGACACCCGAAACGGAGTGGCCGCGGCATATCGCCCACGAGCCCAAGGGCCTGCGCCTGATCGAGGCCATCAACCAACGCTGCAAGGCGCCGCGCGACTGCGCCGAGCTGGCGCTGCTGGTCGGCGAATTCCACACCCACGGCCATCGCGCACTGGAACTCAAGCCCTCGACCCTGCTGGAACTGCTGCAACGCTTCGACGTATTCCGCCGTCCGCAGCGTTTCGCCGAGTTCGTCGCCGCCTGCGAGATGGACGCCCGTGGCCGCCTGGGGCTGGAGCAACGCGAATACCCGCAGGCCGCCTACCTGCTCGGCGCCGCCGAGACGGCGCGCCAGGTAGCGGTCAAACCGCTGCTGGAAAAGGGTTTGAAGGGCGCGGAGCTGGGCGAGGCGCTGGCTCGCGAACGCCTGCGGGCGCTCAAGGCCTACAAGGATCAGCAGGCGCAGTAGCCCGGATGCAATCCGGGGCGGTTCCGGGGTCGAGTCCCAGATTGCAGCCGGGCTACGAAGAGCGCGTCCGCAACAGCGCTGCGGGCGTCAGCTCGACGCCGCGCCACTGGAAAGCAGCCGGCCACAGCTGCTGATCGATTTGCGCCGACGCCCACAACTCGGCGAACGAACGTCCATCCACCGGGTGCTGCAACTGCGGCGCCAACAGTGCCAGCGGCCAGAGCACGAAGGCGTTCTTGAGGATTTCCGCGCGCGGCAGCACCAGCCCGTTGAAGTTGCCGACCTGTTCGCCGTACAGCAGCACGTCGATGTCCAGCGGCAGGCCCTTGCGCTCCGGCGCGTAGCGGCCATTGTCGGCCTCGATGAACTTGAGCCGGCGATCCAGCTCCAGCAGTGGCAGCTCGGTCTGCCCGGTCACCACCAGATTGAAGAAGTTGCCGCTCTTGATGCCTACCGCATGGCTCTCGAATACTGGCGAGCAGCGCATGTCGCCGAGCAGGCCGGCCAGCGCATCGAGCCCGGCGCCAAGGTGAGCCTCGCGCTCGATATTGCTGCCGAGGCCGAGGTAGACCCGAGTCAGAGGCATCCGCGCTCGATCTCCACGCCCACGCCGCCGCGCGCGGCCGGTACTGCCCCGGGCTTGGTCAGCTTGAGGCGCATCCAGGGGATGTGGAACTCCTCCATCAGGGTCTGCACCAGGCGCTCGGCGAAGGTTTCCACCAGGATGAACTGCGACGCCTCGGCGAAGGCCTGCACCCGCGCGGCGACGCTGGCGTAGTCGAGCGCCTGGGCGAGGTCGTCACCGGCCGCGGCCGGACGGTTGTCCCAGCCCATCTGCAGGTCGAGACGCAGGCACTGGCGAATCTCGCGCTCCCAGTCGTAGGCGCCGATCACCGTATCGACCTCCAGTCCCTCGATAAATACTCTGTCCACCCGCACTCTCCGCGCCACGACAAGGGCGCCGCACCTCGTTAGAATCGGGCCACCCCATGCCCTGGAATGGCCACCATGTTCTGGCTCCTGGCGATCCTCGCCTACCTGCTCGGCTCGCTGTCCTTCGCCATCCTGCTCAGCCGCCTGGCCGGCGGCCCGGACCCACGCGCCAGCGGCTCGGGCAACCCCGGCGCCACCAACATGTTGCGCGTGGCCGGCAAGAAACTCGCCGTACTGACCCTGCTCGGCGACCTGCTCAAGGGTCTGCTGCCGATCCTGATCGCCAAACTGTTCGGCCTCGACCTGCAGCAACAGGCCTGGATCGGCCTGGCCGCGGTGCTCGGCCATCTCTACCCGCTGTACTTCCGCTTCCGCGGCGGCAAGGGCGTGGCCACCGCCGCCGGCATGCTGCTGGGCCTCTACCCGCCGGCCGCGCTGCTGGCCATCGGCGCCTGGCTGCTGGTGTTCGTGCTGACCCGCACCAGCTCGCTGGCCGCGCTGATCGCCACGCCGCTGACCCTGCCGCTGCTGGCCTGGCAGCAACCGGCGGCGCTGCTGCCGGTCTGCGTACTGACCGGCCTGATCGTCTGGCGCCACCGCGGCAACCTGCGCGATCTGTTCGCCGGCCGCGAACGCCGCTTTTAAAGCGCCGGCAACGACTCCATCGGCCAACGCGCCTGCACCTTGATCGCCAGATCCTCGTGCTGCCCGGCCAGCAGCCGCTGGCAGCCGGCGTAGGCGATCATCGCGCCGTTGTCGGTGCAGAAACGCGGCCGCGCGTAGAACACCTTGCCCTTCAGCTCACCCAGCATGCGCTCCAGATGCTCGCGCAGGGCCTTGTTGGCACTCACCCCGCCGGCGATCACCAGGCTGTTCAGCCCGGTCTGCTTGAGCGCACGCTTGCACTTGATGGTGAGAGTCTCGACCACCGCCTGCTGGAAGGCCAGGGCGATGTCGCGGCGGGCTTGGTCGAGGTCGTCATCGCCGTCGCGGCACTGCTGCCAGGTGTTCAGGGCGAAGGTCTTGAGGCCGCTGAAGCTGAAATCCAGCCCCGGACGGTCGGTCATCGGCCGCGGGAAGACGAAGCGACCCGGCGTGCCCTGCTCGGCCAGTTTGGCGATCTCCGGCCCACCGGGATAATTCAGCCCCATCAGCTTGGCGGTCTTGTCGAAGGCCTCACCGGCCGCATCGTCCAGCGACTCGCCGAGCAACTGGTACTGGCCGATGCCGTCGACCCGCACCAGCTGCGTGTGACCGCCGGAAACCAGCAGGGCGACGAAGGGAAAGGCCGGCGGCTGCTCTTCGAGCATCGGCGCCAGCAGGTGACCTTCCATATGGTGCACGCCGACGGCCGGCACGCCCCAGGCAAAGGCCAGGGCCTGGGCACAGGAGGCGCCCACCAGCAGCGCGCCGACCAGGCCGGGGCCGGCGGTGTAGGCCAGCGCATCGATATCGGCCGGCTCGCGCCCGGCCTCGTCCAGCACCTGGCGGATCAGCGGCAGCATGCGCTTGACGTGGTCGCGCGAGGCCAGTTCCGGCACCACGCCGCCATAGATGCGGTGCAGGTCGATCTGACTGAACAGCGCGTCGGCCAGCAGGCCGCGCTCGCTGTCATAGAGCGCGACGCCGGTTTCATCGCAGGAGGTTTCCAATCCCAGTACGAGCATGGAGCTTGAGCCTTGATTTGCCGCGGGGAACAAAGGCGCGCATGATAAGCGCCGCTCGGCGGAGCGGCTACTGCTTTTCGACCTAAGGCCTTTGCATTCCGCACGGCGAGGCGGTAACATCCGCAACCCTTAAAAACCGACGCAACCCGAGCCAATTTGCCGGGAACGCGTTCACCCCGGTAATTAATGAAGGTACGACCTGGATGCCAGCCGTCAAAGTTAAAGAGAACGAACCCTTCGACGTAGCCCTGCGTCGTTTCAAGCGCTCCTGCGAAAAGGCCGGTGTACTGGCCGAAGTTCGTAGCCGCGAATTCTACGAAAAGCCGACCTCCGAGCGTAAGCGCAAGGCTGCTGCCGCTGTTAAGCGTCACGCCAAGAAAGTGCAGCGCGAGCAGCGTCGCAGCGTCCGCCTGTACTAATCAGTACGCGCAACGCCCGAATGCCCGGCCTAGGCCGGGTATTGCATTTCAGGAAACTCCGCCTCGCCGTTCGGCGAATGAGCGGAGTTTTCTGCTTTCTGCCCGAGACTGTCCAGCCCCGCGCCACGACAGTATGCTGAGCACCCTATGGCCGGCCTGATTCCGCAATCCTTCATCGATGACCTGCTCAACCGCACCGACATCGTCGATGTGGTGAGTTCGCGCATCCAGCTGAAGAAGACCGGCAAGAACTACAGCGCCTGCTGCCCCTTCCACAAGGAAAAGACCCCCTCCTTCACCGTCAGCCCGGACAAGCAGTTCTACTACTGCTTCGGCTGCGGCGCCGGCGGAAACGCCCTCGGCTTCGTCATGGACCACGATCAGCTGGAGTTTCCCCAGGCGATCGAGGAACTGGCCAAGCGCGCCGGCATGGACGTGCCGCGCGAGGAAGGCGGGCGCGGGCGCACGCCGCGCCAGCCGGTGGACTCGCCGCTCTACCCGCTGCTGGAGGCCGCCGCCGAGCACTACCGCCAGGCACTGAAGAGCCACCCGCAGCGCAAGTACGCGGTGGACTACCTCAAGGGCCGCGGTCTGACCGGCGAGATCGCCCGCGACTTCGGCCTCGGCTTCGCCCCGCCCGGCTGGGACAACCTGCTCAAGCAACTGGGCGGCGACGTCCTGCAGCAGAAGGCGATGATCGACGCCGGCCTGCTGATCGAGAACGCCGAGAACGGCCGGCGCTACGACCGCTTCCGCGACCGCATCATGTTCCCCATCCGCGACAGCCGCGGCCGGGTGATCGCCTTCGGCGGCCGGGTGCTGGGCGACGACAAGCCCAAGTACCTCAACTCGCCGGAAACCCCGGTGTTCCACAAGGGCCAGGAGCTCTACGGCCTGTTCGAGGCGCGCAAGCACAACCGCGACCTCGACGAGATCATGGTGGTCGAGGGCTATATGGACGTCATCGCCCTGGCCCAGCAGGGCCTGCGCAATGCCGTGGCCACCCTGGGTACCGCCACCAGCGAAGAGCATCTCAAGCGCCTGTTCCGCATCGTGCCCAGCGTGCTGTTCTGCTTCGACGGCGACGCCGCCGGGCGCAACGCCGCCTGGCGCGCCCTGGAGTCGACCCTGCCGAGCCTGCAGGACGGCCGCCGCGCGCGCTTTCTGTTCCTGCCCGAAGGCGAAGACCCGGACACCCTGGTGCGCGCCGAGGGCACCGACGCCTTCCGCGCCCGGATCAACCAGCACGCCCAGCCGCTGGCCGACTACTTCTTCCAGCAGCTGTCCGAAGAGGCCGACCCGCGCTCGCTGGAAGGCAAGGCGCACCTGATCACCCTGGCCGCACCGCTGATCGACAAGATTCCCGGCAACAACCTGCGTGCCCTGATGCGCCAGCGCCTGAGCGAGATCACCGGCCTCTCCGGCGAAGCCCTCAGCCAGGTCGCCAGCGCCCCGCGCAGCCAGCCGAGCCACGCCAGCCCGGCGCCCGGCGGCGACTACCCGGACTACGCCGACATCCCCGACAGCGCCTTTTACGACGCCGCGCCGGATCTGGGCGGCTACGAGCAGCCGGCGTCCGCGCCGAGCTACGAACGCAGCGCCGGCAAGGGCAAGGGCGGCTGGAAGAAGGACGGCGGCAAGTGGAGCAAGAAGGGCCAGGGCGACTTCGCCCCGCGCGCGCCGCGCACCGCGGTCAGCGTCGAATCGCCGCACCTCAGCGCCCTGCGCACCCTGCTGCACCACCCGCAGCTGGCGCAGAAGGTCGAGGACGTCAGCCACTTCGCCGACGAAGACGACACCTACGCCCAGTTGCTGGTGGCCCTGGTCGGCGCCCTGCAGAAAAATCCCGGGCTGCGTTCGCTGCAGTTGATCGCGCGCTGGCACGGCACCGAACAGGGCCGTCTACTGCGGGCCCTGGCGGAGAAGGAATGGCTGATTTCAGCGGACAACCTTGAACAACAGTTTTTCGACACTATAACTACTCTTGCAGCCCGCCAACGCGAGCGCAGCCTTGAACAACTGCTGCGCAAGGCCCGTCTAAGTGAGTTGAGCGCAGAGGAAAAAGATCAGCTGCGCGCCCTGCTAAGCCGTAACGCATCACCAGTCTCCCCCTCCCCAACTGGCGCGTAAGGGTCTTAATCAGGTATAATCCGCGGCTTGTTTTCAGCCCGCCAAGACCTTCAGTGGATAGGGTGTTATGTCCGTAAAAGCGCAACAGCAATCTCGTTTGAAAGAATTGATCAGCCGCGGTCGCGAGCAGGGCTACCTGACGTACGCGGAGGTCAATGACCACCTGCCGGAAGATATTTCCGATCCGGAACAGGTGGAAGACATCATCCGCATGATCAACGACATGGGGATCAACGTATTCGAGAGTGCTCCGGATGCGGACGCCCTGTTGTTGGCCGAAGCCGACACCGACGAAGCCGCGGCCGAAGAAGCCGCTGCCGCCCTCGCCGCCGTTGAGACCGATATCGGCCGCACCACCGACCCGGTGCGCATGTACATGCGCGAAATGGGTACCGTGGAACTGCTGACCCGCGAAGGCGAGATCGAAATCGCCAAACGCATCGAGGAAGGCATCCGCGAGGTGATGAGCGCCATCGCCCACTTCCCCGGCACCGTCGACGGCATCCTCGCCGAGTACACCCGCGTCACCACCGAGGGCGGCCGTCTGGCCGAAATCCTCAGTGGCTATATCGACCCGGATGACGGCAGCGTACCCGACGAAGCCGCCGCTCCCGTCCCCGTCAAGGAAGGCGCCGCCGCCGCAGACAGCGACGACGACGAGGAAGAAGAGAGCAGCGACGACGAGGAAGAAGAAGGCGACGGCGGTCCGGACCCGGAAGAGGCGGCGCGCCGCTTCAACGCCGTGGCCGAGCAGCAGGACAAGGTCCAGAAGGCGCTGAAGAAGCATGGCCGTGGCAGCAAGCAGGCCACCGAAGAGCTGGCCGCATTGGCCGAGCTGTTCATGCCGATCAAGCTGGTGCCCAAGCAGTACGACGCCCTGGTCGGCCAGGTGCGCGACGCCCTCGACCGCCTGCGTGCGCAAGAACGCGCCATCATGCAGCTGTGCGTCCGCGATGCGCGCATGCCGCGCGCCGACTTCCTGCGCCTGTTCCCGGGCAACGAAGTCGACATGGACTGGGCCGCCGACCTGGCCAAGGGCAAGGCCAAGTACGCCGAAGCCCTGGGCAACCTGCAGGCCGACATCCAGCGCTGCCAGCAGAAGCTGGCCGACCTGGAAGCCGAGTGCAGCCTGAGCCTGGCCGAGATCAAGGACATCAACCGACGCATGTCCATCGGCGAAGCCAAGGCTCGCCGCGCCAAGAAGGAAATGGTCGAGGCCAACCTGCGTCTGGTCATCTCCATCGCCAAGAAGTACACCAACCGCGGCCTGCAGTTCCTCGACCTGATCCAGGAAGGCAACATCGGCCTGATGAAGGCGGTGGACAAGTTCGAATACCGCCGCGGCTACAAGTTCTCGACCTACGCCACCTGGTGGATCCGCCAGGCGATCACCCGCTCGATCGCCGACCAGGCGCGCACCATCCGTATCCCGGTGCACATGATCGAGACGATCAACAAGCTCAACCGCATCTCCCGTCAGATGCTCCAGGAAATGGGTCGCGAGCCCACTCCGGAAGAGCTGGGCGAGCGCATGGAAATGCCCGAGGACAAGATCCGCAAGGTCTTGAAGATCGCCAAAGAGCCGATCTCCATGGAAACCCCGATTGGCGACGACGAAGATTCGCACCTGGGCGACTTCATCGAGGACAGCACCATGCAGTCCCCGATCGACGTAGCCACGGTCGAAAGCCTCAAGGAAGCCACTCGCGAAGTGCTGGCCGGCCTCACTGCCCGTGAAGCCAAGGTCCTGCGCATGCGCTTCGGTATCGACATGAACACCGACCACACCCTCGAGGAAGTGGGCAAGCAGTTCGATGTCACCCGTGAGCGTATCCGCCAGATCGAAGCCAAGGCGCTGCGCAAGCTGCGCCACCCGACGCGAAGCGAGCATCTGCGCTCCTTCCTCGACGAGTGACACCAGAACCCCCGGCCCAGGCCGGGGGTTTTGCTTTAGCGCGCAGGCAAACTGCCATCTATTCGGCAGCCGGTCTACACTGCGACAGATACTGGTTCCGAAACGAGGCTGCTATGCCACGCTTGCCGGCCATTCTGTTGTTGTGCCTGGCGTATTGGACGACCCCGGCCTCGGCCCTGACCCTCAGCGAGGAAGAACGCAGCTGGCTGGCTGCCCATCCCGAGTTGCGCCTGGGCGTCGATGCCTCCTGGCCGCCCTTCGAATTCCGCGATGATCAGGGCCGCTACCAGGGCCTGGCCGCCGATTACGTGCGACTGATCGAAAGCCGCCTGGGCGTGCGCCTGCAACCGGTCGAACCGAGCAGCTGGGGCGAAGTGCTGGCGCGAGCCCGCAGCGGCGAGATCGACCTGCTGCCCGGCATCATGTCGACCCCGGAACGCCAGACCTACCTGGCCTTCACCCGCCCCTACCTGGACTTCCCCATCGTCATCCTGGCCCGCAACGGCGGCCCGCAACCGCGGCGCATGGACGATCTGTACGGGCTGAAGATCGCCGTGGTGGCCAACTACGCGCCGCACGAGCTACTGCGCCAACGCCACCCTGACCTCAACCTGCAACCGCTGCCCAGCGTCGCGGCGGCGCTGCAGGCGCTGGCCACCGGCCAGGCCGACGCCCTGGTCGGCGACCTCGCCTCCAGCGTCTGGAGCCTGCGCCAGCTCAAGCTCGACGGCCTGTTCATCAGTGGCGAGACGCCCTACCGCTACCAGCTGGCCATGGCCGCCCCGCGCGACCAGCCGATGCTGATCGGCATCCTCGACAAGCTGTTCGCCGAGCTCAGCCCCAGCGAGATCGCCGCGCTGCAGGCGCCCTGGGTCGGCGGCGTGCTGGATCGTCGCAGCGTCTGGCGCGAGATGCTGCTCTACGGCCTGCCGGCGCTGCTCGGCCTGCTGGCGGTGATCGCGATCATCCTGCGCATCAACCGCCGCCTGCACAGCGAAATGCGCCGCCGCGCCGAGCTGGAACAGGAACTGCGCAGCCGCGAGCAACACTTCCGCGACCTGGTGGAAAGCCTCTCGGCCATCGCCTGGGAGGCCGAGCCGGGCGACCTGCGCTTCACCTACGTCTCGCCGCATGCCGAAAAGCTGCTCGGCTACCCGCAAGGCGACTGGCTGCAGCCGGGCTTCTGGCAGCAGCACCTGCACCCGGACGACCAGCAGCACACCCTGCGCCAGTGCCTGGAGCACTGCAGCGCGGGTCAGGATCATGTGCTCGAATACCGCCTGCAGGCCGCCGACGGCCGCAGCGTGTGGGTGCGCGACATCGTCACCCTGCTGCAGCGCGACGGACGCCAGCTGGTGCGCGGCCTGATGATCGACATCAGCGAAACCAAGCAGACCGAGCAGGCCCTGCGCCTGTCGGAACAGAAATTCGCCTCGGTGTTCCAGCAATGCCCGGACATCCTGGTCATCGCCCGCCGCAGCGACGGCGTGCTGCTCGAAGTCAACACCGCGTTCACCGAGCAGACCGGCGTCAGCGTCGAACGGGCGATCGGCAAGACCGCCACCGAACTGGACATCTGGGGGGTGCCCGGCATCGGCCCGAGCTTGCTGCTGCGCCTGCAGAACGAGAGCCTGCGCAACCTCGAGCTGCCCTTTCGCCGCGCCGACGGCAGCCTGTTCACCGGGCTGATCTCGGCCAGCACCTTCCAGCTCGACAATATCCCCGCTCTGGTGGTGGTGGTACGCGACATCAGCCAGCTCAAGGCCACCCAGGAGCAGCTGCAGATATCCGAGGAGAAGTTCGCCAAGGCCTTCCACGCCTCGCCCGACGGCCTGCTGATCACCCGCCTGCGCGACGGCCTGCTGGTCGAGGCCAACGAAGGCTTCAGCCGCATCACCGGCTACCGCCTGGACGAGATCGCCGAGCAGAGCACCCTGAGCCTGGGTATCTGGGCCGACCCGCAAGATCGCCGGCGGCTGATCGATGGCATCCGCCAGCACGGCCGCGTGCGCGAGATGATCGCCCCGGTGCGCACCAAGGACGGCCAGCTGCGCCTGTGTGAGCTGTCGGCGCAGCCCCTGCCGATCGGCGGCGAGGACTGCCTGCTGACCATCGCCCGCGACATCACCGAGCGCCAGCAGATGCAGGAGGAACTGCAGCAGGCCGCCACCGTGTTCGAGAGCACCGCCGAAGGGGTGATGATCACCGACCTGGAGCAGCGCATCACCGCGGTCAACCGCGCCTTCACCCAGATCACCGGCTACGCCGAGGCCGAGGCGCTCGGCCAGCGCCCCAGCCTGCTCGCCTCCGGCCAGCACGACAGCGCCTTCTACGCCGCCATGTGGCACAGCCTGGCGGCCAACGGCCACTGGCAGGGCGAGATCTGGAACCGGCGCAAGAACGGCGAGCTCTACCCCGAATGGCTGACCATCAGCGCGGTGCGTAACGCCGACGATCGGATCACCCACTTCGTCGGGGTGTTCGCCGACATCTCCAGCCTCAAGCACGCCCAGGCCCGCCTCGACCACCAGGCCCACCACGACCCGCTGACCGGCCTGCCCAACCGCCTGCTGTTCGAGAATCGCCTGCGCAGCGCCCTGGAGGGTTCGCGCGCCGACGACCAGTTGGGCGCCGTACTGTTCCTCGACCTCGACCGCTTCAAGCAGATCAACGACAGCCTCGGCCACCCGGTCGGCGACCTGTTGCTCAAGGCCATCGCCGAGCGCCTCAAGCTGCAACTGCGCGACATCGACACCGTAGCCCGCCTCGGCGGCGACGAATTCATCATCCTGCTGCCCGGCCTGCACCAGCCGCAGGACGCCGAACAGGTCGCGCAGAAGCTGCTGGAGTGCTTCGCCGCGCCCTTCCAGATCGACAACCACGAGTTCTTCATCAGCGCCAGCATCGGCATCAGCCTCTACCCCAAGGACGGCGCCGACGTCGCCACCCTGGTGAAGAACGCCGACGCGGCCATGTACCAATCCAAGGCCAAGGGGCGCAACCGCAGCGAACGCTACACCCGCTCGCTGACCTTCCAGGTCAACGAGCGCATGGCCATGGAACAGGAACTGCGCCGCGCCCTGGAGCGCGACGAGCTGTGCCTCCATTACCAGCCGAAACTCTGCCTGCGCAGCAGACGCCTGGTCGGCGCCGAGGCCCTGGTGCGCTGGCCGCACCCGGTGTTCGGCGACATCCCGCCAGATCGCTTCATCCCGGTGGCCGAGGAAAGCGGGCTGATCCTGCCACTGGGCGACTGGGTGCTGCAGCAGGCCTGCCGCCAGCTGCAGCACTGGCAGGAGGCACACGGCAGCTTCGGACCGCTGTCGGTCAACCTGGCCGGCGCCCAACTGCACCAGGCCAACCTGCTCACACGCATCGACGAACTGCTGCAACAGCACGGCCTGGCGCCGCAGCGGCTGCAGCTGGAGATCACCGAAAACTTCATCATGACCCAGGCCGAGGAAGCGCTGGGCATCCTCCACCAACTCAAGCAGCTCGGCGTGCAACTGGCCATCGACGACTTCGGCACCGGCTACTCCTCGCTCAGCTACCTCAAGCGCCTGCCGCTGGACGTGCTGAAGATCGACCAGTCCTTCGTCCGCGGCCTGCCGGACGACCCGCACGACCTGGCGATCACCCGCGCCATCATCGCCCTGGGCCACAGCATGCAACTGACGGTGATCGCCGAAGGGGTGGAAACCAAGGCCCAGGAACTGTGCCTGGCCGCCGAGGGTTGCCTGCAGATCCAGGGCTACGTGGTCAGCCACCCCCTGCCAGCCGACGCCTTCGCCCGCAAGTTTCTCTCGCCCGGTCACGCGGTTGGCACTGGCGAGAACGCGCCGGTATAATCCGCCGGCCTTCTGGGGGCCTATAGCTCAGTTGGTTAGAGCACTCGACTCATAATCGATTGGTCGCAGGTTCAAGTCCTGCTGGGCCCACCACCTTCAAAGCCGCGCATTGCGCGGCTTTCGTGTTTCTGGGCTCTTTTCGCCTGTTGATGCGCCGATCCTGCTTCCGTAGCGCCAGCCTTCCTTCGCGATTAGGTCGCGAAATCGCTTCACCGCCCGCCACGCCTACAGGGCGGACAACAGTCAACTCAGGAATGCCTTATGAAAAGGCAATGTTGGAGTTGACTGTCGATGCGCCGATTTGCCTTGTGTAGGAGCGAATTTATTCGCGATTGTGCCGCGAACTTCGTGAATAAATTCGTTCCTACAGGGCGTTCAACAGTTAACGCAGGCATAGCCTTATGAAAACAGGGCGCCTGACCCACCTCTCTCGGAACCAGAAACCTAACGAGAGATTAGACAGTGAGCCGAATAGCCGGCACTATCGGCTCACTGAATGAGCCGAATAGGCTCGCTAATCGGCTCATAGATGCCCCCCTTATGAATGACCCGCTCTGGATATGGCAGCAGCCCAACTGGCCGCAGTTCAGTTGGCAAGCCGAAGCGCTCGCCCCGCTGTTGCGCGCTTGTGGTCAGGCTCAGGGCCGCTTGCTCGGGATGCTCGGTGCAGTGGGCAGTGACACCGAAGTGCAGAGCAGCCTGGATGCCATGCTGCAAAACATCGTCACCTCTTCAGCCATCGAAGGCGAGCAGCTGAATGTCGGCTCGGTACGTTCATCACTGGCGCGGCGCCTGGGGCTGAACGAAGAAGGTCGAACCACCTCTCGCTCCGAAGGCCTGGCGGAACTGCTGCTCGATGCCACCCGCGCACACCAAGAGCCGCTAGACAAACAGCGACTCTTCACCTGGCACAGTTGGTTATTCCCCAGCGATGACCAACTGCTGGCTCGACCGCTGCATATCGGCGCGCTGCGTGGCGAAGAGCCCATGCAGGTAGTTTCGGGTCGGATAGACCGCCCTACCGTACATTTCGAAGCCCCTCCCCGCGCAGGGTTGGAAGCGCAACTGGCAGACTTTCTCGCCTGGTTCGAGAGCAGCCGCAACGATGCCAGCCTCGACCCGTTTCTGCGCGCCGGTATTGCACATTTCTGGTTCGTAACCCTGCACCCCTTCGATGACGGCAACGGTCGCCTCACCCGCGCCATCACCGATCTGGCATTGGCCCAGGGCGAACAGCAAGCCATTCGCTTTTACGCGATGTCCGCGAGCATCCTCGACGACCGCGCCGGTTACTACCGCATCCTCGAAGGCAGTCAGAAAGGTGGGCTGGATATCACCAGCTGGCTGCAGTGGTTTCTCGCAACCTTACTCAACAGCCTGGAGCAGGCCCTTGCTCGTATCGACCGCGTGCTGGTCAAGGCGCGCTTTTGGCAGGCACACCGCAGCCAAACCCTATCGGCGGAGCAAGTCAAAGTGCTTAACCGCCTGCTCGATGGCGGCGAAAGGGGGTTCGAGGACGGTATCAGCGCAGCCCAGTACCAAGCCGTGGCCAAGGTATCCAAAGCCACCGCGACCCGCCATCTGAGCGATCTGCTGGAGAAAGGCTGTATCGAGCGGCTGCCCGGTGGCGGGCGCAGCACCCGTTACCAGATAGCACGCTGAGCACCTAAGCCGACCAAGTCAGCCTCTGGTGCGTCATCGCGGCATAGGACAATGGCCGCGCCCCCCTTGAGCCATTGAAATCAATTAGCCATTATCCGAGGCAGTGCCAGACGCCTGGATTTCGGCACGCCTGCTCGCCCAGCCATCAAGCAGCTCTGCTCAAGGAAGAAAATGGATTACAGCCCGATAGTCGCCCAGGTCTGGGGCATGCTGAGCTGGTTCATCCCGGCGGCCCTGCTGATCGGCCTGCTCAAGTCGCCCTGGGCCAAGGGCCAGATCGGCGAGCTGCTGGTGCGGCTGTTCGCCCACTGGCAGCTGGACCAGCAGACCTACCGCCGCCTGCACAACGTCACCCTGAACACCCCGGACGGCACCACCCAGATCGACCACGTCTTCCTCTCGCCCTACGGCATCTTCGTGCTGGAAACGAAGAACATGAGCGGCTGGATCTTCGGCAGCGAGAAGCAGGCGCAGTGGACGCAGAAGTTTCGCAAGCGCAGCTTCAAGTTCCAGAACCCGCTGCGGCAGA
Source organism: Pseudomonas sp. ABa2 (assembly GCF_056676075.1). Lineage (NCBI taxonomy): Bacteria > Pseudomonadati > Pseudomonadota > Gammaproteobacteria > Pseudomonadales > Pseudomonadaceae > Pseudomonas > Pseudomonas sp. ABa2. The sequence goes on along the minus strand of NZ_CM155239.1, from coordinate 576,643 downwards.
ACTACAAGCACCTCAAGGCCCTGGAAGCCACCCTGGGCGTCAGCCCCGAGCACCTGCACTCGGTCATCACCTTCGTCGGCGGCAGCACCTTCAAAACCGAGATGCCGGCCAACGTCACCCAGGGCATCGGCTTTATCCGCTATATCAAGTCATTCGCGCAGCCGGTATTCAGCGCGGCCGAAGTCGACGCCATGCTGCAGGCCCTGCAAAGCGGCCGCCGCGCACCGACCCTCGCCACCCATCGCGAGCATGTGCAGAACCTCAAGCGCCGCAGCGATCCGACGGCCGAGCGGCAATGCCCGAAGTGCGGCAGCGCGCTGGTTATTCGCACACGTAAAACCGGGGCCAATGTCGGCCAACAGTTCTGGGGCTGCTCAACCTTCCCCAAATGCAAAACCATGCAGAGCCATTGAAGGGCTGGCAGTGAAAGGAACAAGGACTCCCCTTGCAGAAAATAAATCTGTCCCCTTTTCCCGTAGGGAGGAAGCATGACATTCAACACAAATATTTTTGAACAAAAACCGTTCAGAGAAGCAATTAACAAACTAGAAGAGCTGCTGTCGCACTCTAAAGCCGTTTTACTAGGAGCTGGCGCTAGCTTTTGTGCAGGCCTGCCATTAACCAACCAACTAACAGAAAAGGCGCTGGCTAGCCCCAAGCTATCGGCCAACTCAAAGCAAATATTGAACGCCATCCAGGATTCTTTTGCAGGTGCCAATCCGGCCTCTCATATTGAGGACTATTTGAGCGAGCTGGTAGATTGGCTTGCAATCACCGCGCGCCGCACCAGTCGAAACGTCGCCGCAAGCACTGTGTCTATCGGCGGCACTAGTTACAGCAACGAACAGCTATTGCTTGCTATCAATGAAATCAAACAAGCAATATTCGGCGTCATAAACATAGAAGTCGACTCTGAGATTCACGAACGATTCGTTCAGGCATTACACCGCCCTATACGACCGGGTAAAGAAAATCATGAGGGATGCGTTGATTACCTGGTGATGAACTACGACACATTAATTGAGGATGCGCTCGCTCTCTCAAGACTTCGCTATGCGGATGGCCTAGAAGGTGGCGCGTCTGGCTGGTGGAACCCTGCAACCTTTGAACAAAGAGATCTGGAAGCACGCGTATTCAAGCTGCATGGCTCAATTAATTGGGCAGAGCACTCAACGTCTACGACACCATTACGCATCGCATCACATCTAAAACGCAGCCGGCAACACGCATCGAAAATCATGATATGGCCTGCTTCGACAAAATACCGTGAGACTCAGCTTGACCCCTATGCAAACCTAATGCATCGGGCGCGAAGTGTATTAAACCCTCAAAATGGTGGCCAGCGCGTACTACTCATTACTGGTTATAGTTTTGGAGATGCACATATTAACTTAGAGATAGAGCGCGGATTAAGGTCATCAAACGGCAACTTAACCGTTATTGCCTTCACTAGCGATGCAGAACCTACCGGCATTTTACAGAATTGGCATACAGACCCAAACATCAACGAGCAGGTACTGATTTTTGCCGACAGAGGTTTTTTCCACGCAAATCAGAAAGCAGTCTCAGATACGAGTATCGAATGGTGGAAATTTGAAAATCTAACGCAGATTCTTGAGGGAGGGATTTGATATGGACAAAAAACACGCCAGCCCTATAGAAAATCTTGCCATAGGTAAAATCATCGAAGTGGATGGCTCACGCATTATTGCCGAGCTTGATCCGAAAATATCTGATTTATCTAGAGTGTTTGCCGGTGAAAACTACCCAATTGGACAATTTGGCTCAATTATTAAGGTTCATTTTGGTCGTCGTTCAATCTATGGTTTGGTAAGCCGCTTAAGAATGAAAGCAGATTACCAACTTGAAAAAGGGATACCCGTTGCCTCTTCTGATGAGCGCATAGTTGAAGCGGATCTGTTCGGTGAAGGTGAGTGGCGAAACGACGGGGAAGGAATATTTTCCCTAGACTTTGAACGCGGCGTTTCAACATATCCTCTACCACAACAAACAATCTACATAACCCCAAAATCTGAACTTAGATTTATCTATGGGAACTCCAAAGGTGCTGTGATTCAACTGGGCGAGCACGTTGGCTCTGGCGGCGCGCCTTGTTATGCAGAACTTAACGAACTGCTGGGCAAACATACTGCGATACTTGGCTCAACTGGCGCGGGAAAATCAGGAACTGTTGCCGCCGTTATACACAGCATTTTAGAACGCGGAGAGATAGCCGGTCATAAAAATTGGCACCCACAGGTCATTATCCTTGACCCTCATAACGAATATGGCAAAGCTTTCCCCAAGCATCAACGACTATCAACTGATGAAGGGACACTAAAGCTACCATACTGGCTACTGGATCTAGAAGAATCATTAAATCTTTTTATCGGAAAAACAGAGCGCGCCGCAACATCACAGTCAAACATTGTAAAAAACGCCTTAACGTCTGTTCGAGAAGAGGCCGCTATAAAATTAGGCCTTGAAAAGGATAAGTTAACAGTCGACTCACCAATCCCCTATGTACTTGGGAACGCCAATGGCATGGACCATTTCGGCATAAAGGATGGTGCTCTTTACCTAGAAGGCCTAATAGGCGCTATCAACGCGCAGCGGCCAGAAGGAAAAGATAAAAGTAAACATGAGGACTACAGCAAAGTAATAAGAAAAATTGACTCGCTATCTAAAGATGGCCGCCTTAAATTTATGATGGAAAACTGGGACAACGATCAAGACCCATTAAAATTCATTATCAACCAATTTTTCACTCAAAAGACAACTGTCCAGATAGTAGATTTATCCGGCGTACCCAATGAAGTTGCAGGCGTGGCAAGCGCCGCTATTGCAAGAATGATATTTCAACTAAAAGTATGGCAAGCAGAATCTGAGCGTCAGAATAGCCCTGTACTATTGGTCTGCGAAGAAGCGCACCGGTATGTACCCAATCGAGGCGAAGCTCAATACGAAGCTGCTCAAGCTGCTATTCGCCGAATTGCAAAAGAGGGTCGAAAATATGGAGTTGGCTTGCTACTTGTGTCACAAAGGCCAAGTGAAGTAGAAGCAACCGTATTATCACAATGTAATTCCTGGATAGTTTTACGTATAACCAACGACTCGGATAGAGAGCATGTCCGCAGCGTACTGCCTGACTCGATGTCAGGCCTAACAAAAATGCTATCTGGATTACGCCGCCAAGAAGCAATCTTTGTTGGGCAAGCTGCAACTTTACCCTCTAGGATATTGATTCGAAGTCTTTCACTAGAACAATTACCACGCTCAAATGATGTCAATTTTGATAAAGGTTGGCAGCATGAGGCTTTGACCCTGGAGCAGATTGGTCAGATAGTAGAAAAATGGAGATATCAAAGCAAATGAAGATAATAGGGGGGAAACCACGGATTTCAGGGAACTTAAAAATCAATCGTGTCCTCGACACTCTAAGGACAAAAGGGGACAGATTTATTTACTGGCTCACCCCATCGAGCTGGAAAATACGCCAGCCCTCTTCTCGCCCGATAACTAAAAAAACGTCCTTATAGCGCTACCTGCCGAGCCTGCCAATGCGCGTAGATATCGGCCATTTCCTGCTGCGGGCAATGGACGATGGGCAGCCGCTGTTCGGCAAGCGGCAGGCTCATCTGCTGGTAGACGGCAGCGCTCGACAGGCCGAAGGGTTCGCCCTCGGCGTTGCTCGCGGCGAACACCACCCGGCTGACTCCGCACTGGTGCATGGCGGCCAGGCACATCGGGCAGGGTTGGCCGCTGGCGTATACCACGCAGCCGTCCAGACGCGGGCCGAGCTGGCGGCTGGCGCTGCGGATGGCCTGCAGCTCGGCATGGGCGGTCGGGTCCTGGCTGAGGTGGATCTCGTTGACCGCTCGCGCCAGCACCTGTCCATCACGCACCAGCAACGCGCCAAAGGGGCGGCCACCGTTTTCGACATTCTGCCGGGCCAGCGCCACGGCCTGTTGCAGGTAATGCTGATCGTCGTGCATGGCTCAATGGGCTCCGGCATTGATTAGGAGTTCGGCCACCCGCGTCTGGCCGCGCCGCTCGGCGTGCCGCAGTGCGCTAACGCCGTCACGGTCGGCCAGTTGCAGGTCGGCCCCGGCCTCGATCAGCAGCGCGACGATGCGCTGATGGGCCGGGCCGCCGTCACCGAGAATCACCGCCTCCAGCAGGCAGGTCCAGCCCAGGTGGTTGACGTGATCGACATCCACGCCAGCCGCGATCAGCCGTCGCACGGTTTCCACATGGCCGCGCTCGCAGGCCGGGATCAGCGCGGTACCGCCAAAGCGGTTGGTGCTGCGCAGGTCGGCCCCATGGGCCAGGGTCAGCTCGAGGATCTGCAGGTACCCGCTGGCGCCGGCCAGCAAATAGGCGCTGTCCTGGCGCGCGTTCTGCAAGTTGACGTCGGCTCCGGCCTCGACCAGCACCCGCGCGACCTCGATGCGATTGCCCGCGGTAGCCAGCAGCAATGCACTGTTGCCCTGCTCGTCCTGGGCGTCGATGACCACGCCCTGCGCCAACAGGGCATCGAGGCCGGGCAGATCGCCCACCGCCGCCGCCGCGCGCAGGCGCTGCTCGGCCTCCGGCGTCGCGCCCACAGGCCCGACCATGAGCACACAGGCCAGCAGGCCGATAATCTGAGGGAGAACCGCTTGCATGGAGTCGCTCCTGGCTGAGATTCGAGGCCTGCAGTATCGCCGCCGCCCGGTACACGCCGAAATTAAATATCCCCATGCCAGCCAGTTGCGCCCTGCATGCCCGATCCACCGCGCGCGCTCAGCTCACAAGCGCAGATCGAACTTATCCAGCAGCAACTCCCCCGGCAGATCGCCGCTGACCAGCTGGTTGCGCCCGCGCGCCTTGCCGCTGTACAGGCGGCGGTCGGCGCTGCGGTAGAGTTCGGCGGCGCTGCGGCCGTCCCTGGGCCAGGCGGCCAGGCCGAAGGTGGCGGACAGCGGTATCGGCTGGCCGTCGTATTGCAGCGGTTGTTCGGCGATCTGCTGGCGCAGGGTTTCCACCAGCGGGTCGGCGCCGGCGCAGTCGGTATGGCGCAGCAGTAGGCCGAATTCCTCGCCGCCCAGGCGGCCGAGCAGGTCGGTGACGCGCAGGCGTTGCTGGAGGATGGCGCAGATATGCTGCAGGGCCATATCGCCGGCCTCGTGGCCCCACTGGTCGTTGACCTGTTTGAAGTGGTCGACGTCGAGCAGCACCAGCACCAGTTGCCCGTTACTGCGCTCGGCCTCCTGGACGGCGCGCTGCAGGGCGTGCTGGAAGCTGCCGCGGCTGGCCACGCCGGTCAGCGAGTCGGTTTGCGCCTGGCGTTCCAATTCCTCGTAGGCCTGCATGCGCAGGCCGTCGTAGATGTGGATGAACACCAGAATCAGCGCGCCGCACAGCGTGGCGTTGCCCAGGTCGATCAGGCCGGCGGCGTCCAGCCGCAGGTGGTTGTCGGCGAAGTACAGCAGCAGCGCCGCCAGCATGAAGGGCGCGGTCAGCACGAAGCCGCGCTTCTTGCCCAGCAGCAGGTAGGCCAGCAGCGGGATCATGTAGACCCAGACGAAGGCGGCGGACGAGGCGTCCGGCATGACGATGATGTAGAGAATGAAGGCGAAGGTGGGGATCAGGTAGAGGTACACCCACAGGTCCAGATGGCGCGCCTGCTCGATGCGCCAGCCGCCGAACAGCAGCACCACCGTGCAGAGCAATTCGAGGATGGCGAAGGGGTAGTTGCCGGCCAGCGTCTGCAGCATGGCGAAGCCGCCCAGGGTCAGGCCGGTGGCGAGCAGGATGGTGCGCATCAGCGCGCGCTTGCCGGCTTCGCGCAGGCCCGCGCAGTGCCCCGTCGTCAGGTCCTTGTCATCGTCTCGCTTGCCATCGACCATCAGTCCGCCCAGCACCGCCGCCGTCGTTGGTGCGCGGCCCCCCGCCACGCACTTTCACCCAACTATAGACGGCAAACCGCCAGTACCCAGCCGGCGCTACACCGCGTAGCCGAGTACACGCGGCAGCCACAGGGCGATTTCCGGGAAGATCGCCACCAGCAGCAGGGCGCTGGACATCACCAGGACGAACAGCAAGGCCCAGCCTACGGTCTGTTCCAGGCGGATCTTGGCCACCTCGGCGGTGACCATCAGGTTGATCGCCACCGGCGGCGTGAACTGGCCGATGGCGATGTTCATCGCCAGCAGGATGCCGAACCACACCGGGTTCCAGCCGAAGTGCTGCATCACCGGGATCAGGATCGGCATCAGGATCAGGTAGATGGAGATGGCATCGAGCAGCATGCCGGCCAGCAGCACGGCGAGCATCACCAGCGCCAGCAGCACCCAGCCGTTGTCCGACAGCGAGATCAGCCATTCGGCCAGGTGGCGGAAGGTGCCGAGCATGGTGCCGGCCCAGGCGAAGATGCCGGCCAGGGCGATGATCAGCATGACCACGCCGGAGATCACCGCCGCCTCGCCGCAGAGCTTCCACAGGCTGCGCCAGTTGAGTTCGCGGGTGAGCAGCAGGCCGACCAGCACGCCGTAGGCCACCCCGGCCACCGCCGCTTCGGTGGGGGTGAACAGGCCGCTGCGCAGGCCGCCGAGGATCAGCACCGGGGCGAACAGCGCCGGCAGCGCCTGCTTGAAGCTCTCGCCCAGCGGCGGCCGCTCGCCCTCCTCCGGTGCTTCCCAGCCGTAGCGCCGCGACAGCAGCCAGGCCGGCAGCAACAGCACCAGGCCAGCGAGGATGCCGGGGAACAGGCCGGCGGCGAACAGCGCGCGCAGGTCCACGCCCGGCACCACGATGGAGTAGAGGATCAGCGCGATCGACGGCGGAATCAGGATCGCGGTGGAGGCGGACGCGGCGATCAGCGTGGCCGAGAAGGGTTTGGGATACCCCGCCTTGGTCATGCTCGGCAGCATCACCATGGCCACCGCCGCGGCATCGGCCGGGCCGGAGCCGCTCATGCCGCCCATGATCAGGCACACCAGCACCGCGACCAGGGCCAGGCCGCCGTGGCGCGGGCCGATCAGCGCCTGGGCGAAACGCACCAGGCGCAGCGCCACCCCGGCCTTCTCGAACACCAGGCCGGTGAGGATGAACAGCGGAATGGCGATCAGCGGGTACTTGGCCACGCCGTTGTAGGTGTTGGTGCCGAGGGTGGCGAGCATGTCCGGCGACAGCCCGGCGATGATGCCGATGGCGCCGGACAGGCCGAGGGCGAAGGCCACCGGCACACCGAGTGCCAGCAGCACGGCGAAACTCAAGATCAACCAGAGATCAGGGCTCATCACCGAGCCTCCCGCGCAGGCGATCGAGGGTCATCTGGCTCAGGCGCACCAACAGCAGCAGCGCCAGGAGCGGCAGCCAGACCACGTACCACCAGTTGGGCAGGCCGAGGCCGGGCGACTCGGAATCCCACTGGAATTCCTCCCAGGCGAACTGGCCACCGAACCAGCACACCAGAGCCAGTACCAGCACGCCGGCCAGCCACTGCAACAGGATCAGCGGCGTGCGCAGGCGCGGGAACAGGCGCTCGAGCAGGCCGATACGAATGTGTCGGTTGCTGCGCATGGCCACCGAGGCACCGGCGAAGGTGAGGATGACCAACAGGAACACCGAGATTTCCTCGGTGAAGGCGAAGGATGCATCGGTGAAATAACGCACCACCACGTTGGCCAGGCTGATCAGGCTGATGATCACCAGGGCCAGGGTGGCGAGCACGCGCTCCAGCGGCGCGTCGATTGGCTTGCTCATAGGAACCTCGAATGACCGTGTTGGCGTGGTTCAGCGGCGGCTGTTCGCCCTTCCCCCTCGCCCATGAATGGGAGAGGGGAGCGGACCGGTGTCGCGCCACAGACTTCCAGCACCACGCCCCAGAGCCCTGGGGCTTGCGGTCAGATAAAACGGATCAGGGCTGGGCCACGGCCTGGCGGGCGGCGTCCATCAGCGCCTCGCCGATACGCGGCGCCCACTTCTCTTGCACGCTGGCGGTGGCTGCGGCGAAGGCGGCACGCTCGGCCTCGCTCAGTTCGATCACCTCCACGCCGCGCTCGCGGATATCGGCCAGGCGCTGGGCCTGGGCGCTGCGCGACAGCTCGATCTCCCACTTGCCGGCGTCGATGGCGGCCTGGCTGAGCAGCTCGCGATCGGCCTCGGGCAGGGCTTTCCACACGCGCTGGTTGACCGCGAAGATCAGCGGGTCGGCCATGTAGTCCCACAGGGTCAGGTACTTCTGCCCGACCTGGTCGATGCGCGCCACGTCGAACACCGACAGCGGGTTCTCCTGGCCGTCCACCGCGCCGGTGGTCAGCGCCGGCTTGGCATCGGCCCAGCTCATCTGCGTGGGGTTGGCGCCGAGGGCGTTGAAGGTGTCCTGGAACAGCGGCGAGCCGACCACGCGGATCTTCAGGCCGGCCAGGTCGGCCGGGCTGCGCACCGGCTTGGCCGAGTTGGACAGCTGGCGGAAGCCGTTCTCGCCCCAGGCCAGCGGCACTATGCCGCGCTGCTCGATGGCGGCGAAGGCCAGCTTGCCGGCCTCGCCCTGGGTGATGGCGTCGAGGTCGGCGTCGCCCTGCATCAGAAATGGCAGGGAGAACAGGTTGAGCTCCGGCACCTGCGGCGACCAGTTGATGGTCGAGCCCACGGCCATGTCGATCAGGCCCGAGCGCATGGCGGAGAATTCCTTGGTCTGGTCGCCCGCCACCAGCTGCGCGTTGGGATAGACACGCAGGGTGATGCGCCCTGCGGAGCGCTCGTTGACCAGGTCGGCCCACTTCTGCGCGGCCTGGCCCCAGGGGAAGGCGTCGGACAGCACGGTGGAGACGGAGTATTCGCGCGCCTGCGCTGTGGCGCACAGGGCGGTCAGCGCGGCGCCGGCGGCCAGCGCGGAGAAGAGTCGCTTGAGTTTCATCGGGGGCGTCCTTGTATGGATCTTGGTCGTTGTCGTTGTGGCACCGCAATGCGGTGCGGATCCAGCGGTGAGCGGTTGGCTCGCCTGGCGCGCCTGGTCGGCACGCGAGAGGGACACGGCAGGTGTCACGACTGCCGGGCAGGCCTTGTGGGCGATCGGCAGGGGCCAGCGGGTTACGCTTAGCCGCCTAACTATTCCAGAAGCGCGCGGCGAATGCCATTGTCCGATGTCTGTTAACGTTGCCCGGCCGAACGAGCCCCACCCATAATCGCCGACACCTGATTTCGGACCTTTGCCCATGGCCATTTCCCGCGACGACCTCGACCAGCACGGCCTGATCATCGGCGTGTCGCCCGAGCGCTTTCGCGCCGTGGCCATGCCGCTGCTGTTCGACCACCTCGACGCCCAGTGCGAGGGCACCATCGCGGTCAACCGCCAGGCACGCATCGTCTGGATCAACGACAAGTACGCGCAGAAGGTCGGCATCAGCGACCCGCGCAGCGCGCTGGGCAAGGAGGTCGAAGAGGTGCTGCCGGCCAGCCGCCTGCGCGAGGTGGTGGAAAGCGGTCAGCCGAGCATGCTCGACCTGATGGCCTTCGGCGACGAGCACTTCGTGGTCACCCGCATCCCCCTGCGCGACGCGGACGGCACCCTGGTCGGCGCCCTCGGCTTCGTGCTGTTCGACCGCGCCCGCCATCTCAAACCGCTGATGGCCAAGTACAACCAGCTGCAGAGCCAGCTGCTCGCCACCCAGCACGAGCTGGCCAAGGCCCGTCGCGCGCGCTACACCATCGCCGGCTTCATCGGCGCCAGCGCGGCGGCCAGCGAGGTCAAGCGCCAGGCGCGCCGCGCCGCGCAGCTCGACGCCACGGTGCTGCTGCGCGGCGAGACCGGCACCGGCAAGGAGCTGCTGGCCCAGGGCATCCACAACCTGTCGCCGCGGGCCAACGGCCCCTTCGTCGCGGTCAACGTCGCGGCGATCCCGGAAACCCTGGTCGAGGCCGAGCTGTTCGGCACCGCGCCGGGGGCCTTCACCGGCGCCGAACGCAAGGCGCGCATCGGCAAGTTCGAGGTGGCCAACGGCGGCACCCTGTTTCTCGACGAGATCGGCGACCTGCCGCTGCCGCTGCAGGCCAAGCTGCTGCGGGTGCTGCAGGAGCAGGAGGTGGAGCCGCTCGGCTCCAACCAGGTCAAGCCGCTCAACGTGCGGGTGATCGCCGCCACCCATATCGACCTGGAAGCCAAGGTGGCCGCCGGGCAGTTTCGCGACGACCTCTACTACCGCCTCAACGTCCTGGCCCTGCGCGTGCCGCCGCTGCGCGAACGCGCCGGCGACATTCCCGCGCTGATCGAACACCTGCTCGACGACCTGGCCAACCGCTCCGGCCTGGCGCCGCTGGAGCTGAGCGACGACGCCCTGGCCCTGCTCTGCGCCCAGCCCTGGCGCGGCAACGTGCGCGAGCTGCGCAACCTGCTGGAACGGGCGCAGCTGGCGGTCGACGGGCGACTGGATGGCGCGGCCTTGCGCGCTCTGCTGGTCGATCCGGTGGCGCCGAGTGCGCAGATTCCCGTCGCCCCCGTCGCGATGGCCGGCGCGCGGACGCTGGCCGAGCAGCTGGCGCAGGCCGAGCGCCAGGCCCTGCAGGCGGCACTGGACGCCACCGGCGGCAACCGCCAGCAGGCGGCCGAACGCCTGGGCATTTCCCGCGCCGGCTTCTACGCCAAGCTGGCGCAGCATGGGTTGGGGCGCCGAGGCTAATTCTGCTCATTTACGGGGGCGGCTGGGGCGGCATTCCGCTTCAGCCGCGAAAGCCGTTGCGCCAAGCTTCGCGGCTAAAGCCGCGCCTACAGAAGGCGTTGTGGGCCGCAGTTAGGTAGCCCGGATGAAATCCGGGAATCGACGCCCCCAAAGCCCCGGATTGCATCCGGGCTACGACTCGGGCGTAGGGTGGATCACGCTTTATCGATCCACCATTGGCTACCCCACGAAACGCAACGGTGGAAATGCACAGCGATTACCCCCCTACAACACGCCCCAGAAATCCAGATATCTGGACAACCTTCGACCTTTCAATTCCATGAATCTGGACTAAATCCAGAAAGCTGGAGGCCATCTCGTACCTCTCCTGCCTTCCCGCGCTCGGTCTGAAAGCCTGAAAACCCCTGGCCATAGGCCTTCCCGCCCTATCGACCAAAGTCGTAACGCCCTCTGGCACGACTCTGGCTATATCCGGCAAGGGCGCGCTGCCGCATGCGCGTCTTCTCGATAAACGGCCCAGAGCCGCTAGAACAACAACAAAAGGAACCACCCATGGGTACCCTAGGTATTCTGATTTCCCTCGCGCTGCTGATGTACCTCGCCTACCGCGGCATCAACGTGCTGATCCTCGCTCCGCTGCTGGCCCTGCTGGCGTTGCTGTTCGCCGGCGACATCGGCCTGCTGCTGCCCACCTACACCCAGGTGTTCATGAAGGCCATGGGCGGCTACGTGATCCAGTTCTTCCCGCTGTTCCTGCTCGGCGCGCTGTTCGGCAAGTTGATGGACGACTCGGGCTCGGCCCGCGCCATCGCCCACGGCATAGTCGCGAAAGTGGGCAGCGAGCGCGCCATCCTGGCCATCGTGCTGGCCTGCGGCATCCTCACTTACGGCGGCGTGTCGCTGTTCGTGGTGGCCTTCGCCGTGTACCCGATCGGCGCCGCGCTGTTTCGCGAGGCGGGCATTCCCAAGCGCCTGATCCCCGGTGCCATCGCCCTCGGCTCGTTCACCTTCACCATGACCGCGCTGCCCGGCACCCCGGCGATCCAGAACGCCATCCCCAACCCCTTCTTCGGCACCGACGCCTTCGCCGCGCCGGGCCTGGGCGTCATCGCCGGTCTGATCATGTTCGGTCTCGGCACCTGGTGGCTCACCGCCCAGTCGCGCAAGCTGATGGCCGCCGGTGAAGGCTACGGCGAACACCGCGACGACCCGGTTGCCGAGGACAAGCGCGACATTCCCGGCTTCTGGCTGGCGCTGCTGCCGATCTTCGTGGTGATCGCGCTGAACTTCCTGATGGCCAAGCAGATCCTGCCTAGCCTCGACACCAGCTACCTGGCCAAGCCGGAATTCGGCGGCCTGCAGGATGCCAAGTCGCTGATCGGCATCTGGTCGATCATCGTCGCCCTCGGCGCCGCCATCCTGCTGCTGATCGCCCTGCACTGGCGGCGCTGGATGGACCTGAAGCAGAGCGTCAACGACGGCGCCTTCGGCTCCATGCTGCCGATCCTCAACACCGCAGCCGAGGTGGGTTACGGCACGGTGATCGCCTCCCTGGCCGGCTTCGTCATCATCCGCGACCTGGTACTGGGCGTATCGAGCAACCCGCTGATCTCCGAGGCGGTGGCGGTGAACATCCTCGCCGGCATCACCGGCTCGGCCTCCGGCGGCATGTCCATCGCACTGAAGACCCTGGGCGAGCAGTACCTGACCCTGGCCAACGCCGCCGGCATCAGCCCCGAGCTGCTGCACCGCGTCGCTGCCATGGCCTCGGGCTGCATGGACACATTGCCGCACAACGGCGCGGTGATCTCGCTGCTGGCGATCTGCAAGCTCACCCACCGCGAGTCGTACAAGTTCATCTTCGTCAACACCGTGGCCTTCCCGCTGGTGGCGCTGGTTGTCGTCATCACCCTGGGCACGCTGTTTGGCAGTTTCTGACCAGGCCCTGCAGGAGCGGCTCCCGGCCGCTCCTGCAGCCCCCGTTCTCCACGAGTACCCGCAATGAGCAAGATCATGACCGCCGCCGAAGCCGTGGCGCGCATCCCGGACAACGCCAACCTGGCCACCGGCGGCTTCGTCGGCATCGGCTTCGCCGAGGAGATCGCCATCGCCCTGGAGCGGCGTTTTCTCGCCGAACGGGCGCCGCGCGACCTGACCCTGGTGTACGCCGCCGGCCAGGGCGACGGCAAGGGCCGCGGCCTCAACCACCTGGCCCACGAGGGCCTGGTACGGCGGGTGATCGGCGGCCACTGGGGCCTGGTGCCGGGGCTGCAGAAGCTGGCGGTGGACAACCGCATCGAGGCCTACAACCTGCCGCAGGGGGTGATCTCCCAGCTGTTTCGCGATATCGCCGCCGGCAAGCCGGGGCAGCTGTCGCGGGTCGGCCTGGGCACCTACGTCGACCCGCGCCACGGCGGCGGCAAGCTCAATGCGCGCACCACCGCCGAGCTGGTGCGGCTGATGCCCATCGACGGGCAGGACTACCTGTTCTACCCGACCTTTCCCATCGACGTGGCAGTGGTGCGCGCCACCAGCAGCGACCCCGACGGCAACCTCAGCTTCGAGCGCGAGGCGTTGACCATCGAGAGCCTGGCCATCGCCATGGCCGCGCGCAATTCCGGTGGCCTGGTGATCGCCCAGGTCGAGCGCCTGGTCGAGCGCGGCTCGCTGAATGCGCGCGAGGTACGGATCCCCGGCATCCTCGTGGACTGCGTGGTGCAGGCCGAACCGGCCAACCACCAGCAGACCTTCGCCACCGCCTACAACCCGGCCTTCGCCGCCGAGACGCGGGTGCCGGTGGACAGCCTGGCGCCGCTGCCGCTGGACATGCGCAAGCTGATCGCCCGCCGCGCCGCGCTGGAGCTCAAGGGCGGTGCGGTGGTCAACCTCGGCATCGGCATGCCCGAGGGTGTCGCCGCGGTGGCCGCCGAGGAAGGCGTGATCGAGCGCCTGACCCTGACCGCCGAGCCCGGGGTGATCGGCGGCGTGCCGGCCTCGGGGCTGGACTTCGGCGCGGCGAGCAACCACAGCGCGCTACTCGATCAGCCCTACCAGTTCGACTTCTACGACGGCGGCGGCCTGGACATCGCCTTCCTCGGCCTGGCCCAGGCCGATGCCGCGGGCAACCTCAATGTGTCGAAATTCGGCAGTCGGCTGGCCGGCGCCGGCGGTTTTATCAATATCAGCCAGAACGCCAAGCAGGTGGTGTTCGTCGGCACCTTCAGCGCCGGCGCCCAGGACATCCGCATCGAAGGCGGCCAGTTGCGCATCGTCCAGGACGGCGCGCTGCGCAAGTTCGTCGCCGAGGTGGAGCACCGCACCTTCGCCGGCCGCCTGGCCGCCGAACGTGGCCAGCCGGTGCTCTACGTCACCGAGCGCTGCGTGCTGCGCCTGAGCCTGGACGGCCTGGAGCTGATCGAGGTGGCGCCGGGGGTAGATATCCAGCGCGACATCCTCGCCCGCATGGACTTCGCGCCCATCGTGCGCGAGCCGAAGCTGATGGACGCGCGGCTGTTTCGCCCAGAGCCCATCGGCCTGGGCGAACGGCTGGACGAAGTAGGTTGGCGCTGAGCGCAGCGAAGCCCAACGGCAGCAGACGGGACTCGTTGGGCTTCGTCGCGCTGCTCCTCAACCTACGGCCAACTACGTCCTTTCCCCCAGCTTATGCCGCGCGGCATACAGGCAGACCATCTCCATGGCCACCGTGGCGCCGGCCAGGGCGGTGATCTCGGCGTGATCGTAGGGCGGCGAGACCTCCACCACGTCCATGCCCACCAGGTGGATGCCGCGCAGGCCACGCAGGATCTCCAGCGCCTGGTGGGTACTCAGGCCGCCGCACACCGGGGTGCCGGTGCCGGGGGCGAAGGCCGGGTCGAGGCAGTCGATATCGAAGGTCAGGTACACCGGGTTATCGCCGACCCGGGCGCGGATCAGCTCGGCGATCTGCTGCGGGCCGCGGCGATGCACCTCGGGCGCGTCCAGCACCTGGAAGCCCAGGGTGTCGTCGTTGGTGGTGCGCAGGCCGATCTGCACCGAGCGCGCCGGGTCCACCAGGCCCTGGCGGGCGGCGTGGTAGAACATGGTGCCGTGGCTGACGCCCTGTTCGCTGGCATCGCTATCCGGCCAGGTGTCGCTGTGGGCATCGAAGTGCACCAGCGACAGCGCGCCATGCCGCTTGGCATGGGCCTTGAGCAGCGGGTAGCTGATGAAATGGTCGCCGCCCAGGGTCAGCAGGCCGCAACCGGCGGCAACGATCCGCTCGGCATGCGCCTCGATGGCCGCCGGAATCCTGTGCGGCAGGGCGTGATCGAAGTTGCAATCGCCATAGTCGATCACCGCCAGCTGGTCGAAGGGGTCGAATTCCCAGGGGTAGTGGCGTTCCCAGGCGCTGGTCACCGAGGCGGCGCGGATCGCCCGCGGGCCGAAGCGGCTGCCGGGCCTGTTGGTAGTGGCGGTGTCGAAGGGCACGCCGCTGACCACCAGATCGACACCCTCCAGGTCGCGCGAGTAGCGCCGGCGCATAAAGCTGGTGACGCCGGCGTAGGTCGGCTCCGAGTAGGTGCCGTAGAGGCTGTCGCGGGTGATCGCCAGGTCGTTGCCTTGGAATGCTTCCATTGCCTTGTCCTCAATACTGACTGCGAAAGGTGGTCCAGATACGGGTGCGCTCGCGCTGCTGGCGCAGCGGCATCAGCTGCTCGCTGAACAGGCGCGCGCGGACTTCGGCCGGCGGGTAGATATCCGGATCGCCGGCGATGGCCTCGTCCACCAGCGCGGTGGCGGCCTGGTTGGCGTTGGCGAAGAACACGCTGTTGGTCAGCTCGGCGATGGCTTCGGGACGCAGCATATGGTCGATAAAGGCGTGGGCGGCCTGGGGATGCGGCGCGTCGGCGGGGATGGCCATGGTGTCGAACCAGATCAGCGTGCCTTCGACCGGCACGCGGTACTCCACGCTGAACGGCTGGCCGGCCTCGCGGGCATTGTCGGCGGCCATAAAGGCGTCGCCGTTGTAGGTCAGCGCCAGGCAGATCTCGCCCTTGGCCAGGTCGTCGATATGCCGGCCGCTGCCGACGTAGCGCAGGCTGGGCTGCAGGCCGGCGAGCAGTTGCTGCACCGCCGCCAGGTCGGCCTTGTCGCTGCTGTAGGGGTCCTTGCCCAGGTAGTGCAGGGCGATGCTGATCACCTCCTGGGGCGAGTCGATCACGGCGATGCCGCAGTCCTTGAGCCGGCTGGCGTATTCGGGCTTGAACAGCAGGTCCAGGCTGTTGCTCGGCACGCCCGGCAGGCGCTGCGCCACGGCCTCCTTGTTGTAACCCAGGCCGACCGTGCCCCAGGTGTAGGGCACGCCGTAGCGGTTGCCGGGGTCGGCCACGGCCAGCTTGGCCAGCAGCTCGCCGTCCAGGTTGCCCAGGTTGCTCAGCCGGCGGCGCTCGACCGGCTGCACGGCGCCGGCCTGGATCGCCCGGGCCAGGCCGCTGGAGGCGGGAAAGACGACGTCGTAGCCGCTGCCGCCGGTGAGCAGCTTGCTGTCCAGGGCCTCGGCGCTGTCGAAGATGTCGTACTTGACCCGGATGCCGGTCTCGTCCTTGAAGCGCTGCAGCGCCTGCTCGGGGATATAGGCCGACCAGCTGTAGAGATTCAGGGCCTTGTCTTCGGCCTGCACGGCGAAGGCGCTGCACAGCAGCAGGGGGAGGATGACCTGGCGCATCGGGTATGGCCTCGTGGTGGTGATGGGCTGGGGGTCATCCTGCGCCCGGCGTTGCTTCGAATAAATACGAAGTGATCTACTCTGGCATCGACAGCCATCAATGTATGGAGCCGCCATGCTCAGCCAATTGCGCGACCTCGACCTGCAGCTGCTGCGCCTGTTCGTCACCGTGGTGGAGAGCGGCGGCTTCAGCGCGGCGCAGGGCGAGCTGGGCATCGGCCAGTCGACCATCAGCACGCAGATGGCCAAGCTGGAGACGCGCCTGGGCTTTCGCCTGTGCGAACGGGGCAAGGCCGGCTTTCGCCTGACCGCCAAGGGCGAGCAGGTGCTGGCCGCCACGCGCAAGCTGTTCGGCGCCATCGAGACCTTCAAGGGCGAGGCCCAGGGCATGGCCGACAAGCTGCTCGGCGAGCTGCGCATCGGCCTCTCCGAGGCGCTCTCCGACCAGGTGCTGGAACGCCTCGGCGATGCCATCGGGCGTTTCCGCCGGCGCAACCAGGCGGTGCAGATCGAGCTGCTCAGCGCCATGCCCGCCGAGCTGGAACGGCGCCTGCTGCAGGACCAGCTGCAACTGGCCATCGGCTATTTCTCCGGCAGCCAGACGGCGCTGGACTACCGGCCGCTGTTCGCCGAGCGCCAGCGCCTGTACTGCGGGCGCCAGCACCCGCTGTTCGGGCGCGAGACGGTCGCGGCCAGCGACCTGGAAGACGGCGACCGGGTGCTGCACCCCTACCGCTTCGGCGCCGCCGGCGAGCCCTGGCAGTCCAGCGTCAGCAGCGCGCGCTGCGAACAGGTCGAGGGCAGCCTGGCCTTCGTCCTCTCCGGCGCCCACCTGGGTTACCTGCCCGAGCACATCGCCGCGCCCTGGGTGGCGCGCGGCAAGCTGCGCTGCCTGCCGGACAGCTGGGATTTCACCGTGCAGTTCCGCCTCGCCAGCCACCGCGGCCATAGCCCCGGCGAAGCGCAGCTGGCCTTCGCCGAGGATCTGCTGGCGGCCTTCGGAACGGACTAGGGGCGCTGCGCGCCAGGCTCCCCGGCCGTCCTCAGCTCGGCGGCCAGGGCTTCCAGCGCAGCGAGGATCGCCACGATCTCGGCATGCAGGTCGCGTTCGTCGGGGATTTCCGCTTCCAGTTGCAACTGTGGATCGAAGCCCAGGGGGATATGGATGCCCATAACGTTGTCCTCGTCGGCGCTGGCCGAACATGGCTGATGGATCGTTGGGCAGGGGATGAGCCGAACGGCTCGAAACGGAATGCTGCGCATCAGACTGTGCTCGCAACATGACGCCTTTATGACCCCGATCGACGGCGAGGCTCAAGCTGGAGCGTCCGGCAGGCGATAAACGGCGGTCTATAGTTGCTCACTCCCATTCGTTCTCGCCGCAAGGAGTTCCCATGAGCAAGACCTACCACGTCGCCGTGCTGGTCGGCAGCCTGCGCAAGGCCTCGATCAACCGCAAGCTGGCGCTGGCCCTGGCTCAGCTGGCACCGCCCTCGCTGAAGCTGGAGATAGTCGAGATCGGCGACCTGCCGCTGTACAACGAGGACATCGACCAGGGCAGCCCGCCCGAGGCCTACGTCGCCTTTCGCGCCAAGCTCAAGGGCGCCGACGCGCTGCTGTTCGTCACCCCGGAGTACAACCGCTCGATGCCCGGGGCGCTGAAGAACGCCATCGACGTCGGCTCGCGGCCCTACGGCCAGAGCGCCTTCAGCGGCAAGCCCGGCGCCGTGCTGAGCGCCTCGCCGGGGGCCATCGGCGGCTTCGGCGCCAACCATGCGCTGCGCCAGTGCATGGTGTTTCTCGACGTCTACATGATGCAGCAGCCGGAGGCCTACCTCGGCGGCGCCGGCAGCTTCTTCGAGGAGGCCGGCATGCTCGGCGACGGCATCAGGCCCTTCCTGCAGAAGTTCATCGACGCCTATGCCGCCTGGGTGGCGCAGCACGCCTGACACCGGGGCGGGCGGCACGGGCTAGGCTTGAGGAAAGCGCCACGAGGCTCGGCCATGGCAACCATCCAGCCCGACGAGGGCTTCTGGCAGGACGCCGAAACGGACAAGCAGCACGCCGCACTGCGCGCCGCCCTCGAGCAGCGCGCGCGCAGCGGCCAGCCGATGCTCGGCTTCCAGCTGAAGAAGGCCGAGCTGGCCGGCATCGATCTGGTCAACCACGGCAGCCGCGCCGGCTTCGTCCTGCGCGATGCCGACCTGTACCGCGCCGACCTGCAGCACGCCCATCTGTTCGCCCTCGACCTGCGCGGCAGCTCGCTGATGAAGGCCGACCTGCGCCAGGCCAACCTGCACTGCGTCGACCTGCGCGACTGCAACCTGCTGGGCGTGCGCCTGGAAGGCGCGCGACTGGACAACGTGGTGTGGGATCGCCAACTGCTGCAGGAGCGGGTGGCGCGCGAGCTGCTGCGCCGCGGCGACGCCAGCGCGGCGCAGCAGCAGTTTCAGGAGGCCGAGGAAACCTATCGCAACCTGCGCCTGCACCTGGAACAGGCCGGGCTGTTCGAGCAGGCCGGCTACTTCTTCCACCGCGAGATGCTCATGCGGCGCCTGCAGATGCCACGGCTCTCGGCGCGGCGCCTGCTGTCCTGGCTGGTCGACCTGTTCTGCGGCTACGGCGAGAAACCGCTCAACGTGGTGCTGTTCTCCCTCGGCCTGATCGGCGTCTGCGGCCTGCTGTACTTCCTCACCGGGGTCAACCAGGGCGGCCAGACACTGGGCCTGAGCCTCGACCGCAGCCTGCTGGGCAACCTGCAGGACCTGCTCGCCTGTCTCTACTACAGCGTGGTCACCTTCACCACCCTGGGCTACGGCGACATCACGCCCGGCGGCCTGGCGCGGCTGATCGCCGCCGTCGAAGCCTTCGTCGGCAGCTTCACCATGGCCCTGTTCGTGGTGGTGTTCGTGAAGAAGATGACTCGCTAGCCTGGCGCATTTGCCGCCAGACGCGACCGGAATGCCGCTTGCCCGCCTAGACCGACCGGTCTACATAATCTCTCCCATGAACAAGACCACCCGCGACAAGCTGATCGACGCCATGATCGACGCCCTGCAGCGCAAGGGCCTGCACGGCGTCGGCCTGAGCGAACTGCTGGCCGACGCCGGCGCGCCCAAGGGCAGCCTCTACCACCACTTTCCCGGCGGCAAGAGCGAACTGGCGGTGGCCGCCATCGAGCGGGTCGGCCAGCGCGCCGAACAGGCCTTCGCCGTGCTGTTCGAGCACCAGCCCGAGCCGCTCGACGCCCTCGCCGCCTGGCTGCATGGCGCCCTCGGCCAGCTGCAGGGCAGCGCCTTCGAGCGCGGCTGTCCGCTGGCCACGGTGGCGCTGGAAAGCGGCCCCGAGGACGAGGACATCCGCGCCGCCCTGGCCACGGCCTTCGCCGCCATTCGCCGGGCGCTGCAACGCCAATTGCAGGCACACGGTTACCCCGAGGCCGAAAGCCTCGCCGCGCTGTTCGTCGCCCTCTACGAAGGCGGCCTGCTGCAGGCCCGCGTCGCCGGCAGCGCCGAGCCGCTGCGCCAGGCCGCCGACGCCCTGTTCCACCTGACCCGCCAGCAACGAGTGCCACTGCCATGAACCACGACCGCCCGACCATCCTCAGCGAAGCCGTAGCACTGGCGGCCCGCGACGGCTACCCGCTGACCGCCACCCTGTACCACGCGCGCGAACCCCGCGCGCAGTTGCTGATCGCCGGCGCCACCGGGGTGCCGCAGGGCTTCTACCGGCGTTTCGCCGAACACGCCGCCGCCCGCGGCTTCAGCACCCTGACCCTGGACTACCGCGGCGTCGGCCAGTCCAAGCCGGCCAGCCTGCGCGGCTTCGACATGGATTACCTGGACTGGGCGCACCTCGACCTGGCCGCCGCGGTGGATCAGCATCGGCACGGCGAACGCCCGCTGTTCATGGTCGGCCACTCCTTCGGCGGCCATGCCTTCGGCCTGCTGCCCAACCATGATCAGGTGACCGGCTTCTACACCTTCGGCACCGGCGCCGGCTGGCACGGCTGGATGCCCAAGGCCGAACAAGTGCGGGTGCTGGCCATGTGGCGGCTGATCGGCCCGCTGATGACGCGCTACAAGGGCTACCTGGCCTGGAGCAAGCTGGGCATGGGCGAGGACCTGCCGCTGGGCGTGTACCGCCAGTGGAAGCGCTGGTGCCGCTACCCGCGCTACTTCTTCGACGACCCGCAGATGCCCGGTCTGGCCGAACGCTTCGCCCGAGTCGCCACGCCCATGGTGGCGCTCAACACCCTGGACGACCTGTGGGCGCCGCCCGCCTCGCGCGATGCCTTCATGGCCGCCTACGTCAACGCGCCCTACCAGGCGCGCACGCTCGATTCGCAGGCCGAAGGCCTGGGCACTATCGGTCATATGGGTTACTTCCGCCCCGCCGCCCAGCGCCTGTGGGACGAGACGCTGGACTGGTTCGAGCGACTGCACGCCGAGCGACGCGCGGCCTGAGCCGATAGTGGTAGGGATGGGTGTGCGCGGCGCACCCTGCGGCGAGCTAGGCCAGCAGCGCGGGAATCCGAAGAGGTCGGGCGAACGCCCCAAAAAAGAAAACCCCGCGTTTGCGGGGCCTTGCAGACTGTAGTCCTGACATCCTTGATCTGCTCACCGTCCTGGCGGCTGTCCAGTGTGTCCCTGTTCGTTTGTGCGCTTCCTGCGCTGAATCCGTAAGCAGAAGAGTACGCCCGTGCCGAATCGCCCGACAGTGGCGATAAGCGGCAGCCTGTGTAAGCCATGGCTTACAGGCAACCAACCAAGCATTCGCTCGGGGTTATCTTGTGACGCGCGTCTTGCTAGACTCCGGCTTGTCCTACAAAAACAACAGACTCCGTCAACGGCGGTCATTGGGGCTCGATCATGCGCGCAGTCACCCTGATTCTCGGTTGCCTGGCAACAGCTTTTGGCACGTTCGTCCTGGCTTCTGGCCAGACTCAACTGGGCGATCCCAAGCAGGCCATCGCACAGGCCTTCTGGCAGGATCTCTACGGCGCCGGCGGCACCACGCTGTATTGCGCCAAGCCCTTCGACGGCGAGAGCGGCACCGTCACCGCCAGCCCGATCTACAGCAGCAAGCAGCTCAAGAGCGCGCTGCGCTGCGTCACCGACCGTCAGTGCACCATCATGAATCCGCGCTATCCCTACATCGCCGCGGACCTGCACAACCACTATCCAGCCCTCACCCGCGTCGAGCTGGCGCGGCGCAACGCCCAGTTCGCCGACCTGGCCGACGATGTGCCGAGCAAGTTCGCCGACATCGGCTGCGACCTGAAGACCAGCTTCCAACTGGTGGAACCGCGCGACGAGGCCAAGGGCAATATCGCCCGGGCGATCTTCTACATGCACGTCGAGTACGACCTGCCCATCGTCGGCCTGGTGTCGATGTACAAGGCCTGGCACCGGCTGGATCCGCCGGATGCCGAGGAGAAGGCGCGCAACGACAAGATCGAGGCGCTGCAGGGCACCCGCAACCGCTTTATCGACGATCCGTCATTGGTGGATCAGCTAATCAGCGATTGACGCGGGGGGTGCCGCGCGCACCCTACGGGCGGGTTATCCCCGGCGCTTATGCAGCGACCGCAGCTTGTAACGGTCGCCGGGATGGATCAGCCGCGCGTAGCTGATCAGGTGATCCTCCGACCAGGTGCGGCGGATCACGCTCAAACAAGGCATGGCCGGGTCGATCTGCAGCAGTTCGGCGGTAGGTGCATCCACCAGCACCGCCTCGACCACGTGCTCGATGTCCGAGATCGGGCAGCTGGCCACCAGCACCTCGTTGGGCGTGTGCTGGCTGAAGTCGGTGTCCAGGTAATGCGGCACCCAGCGCGGGTTGACGAAGCGATCCTCGAGCTGGATCGGCAGGCCGTCCTGCAGGTGCACCAGGATGCTGTGAAACACCTCCGCGCCCAGGCGCAGGCCGAGGCGCAGGGCCACCTCGTCGTCGGCGGCGATGGCCTCGCAGCGCACCACCCGGTTGTCGTAGACATGGCCGCGGCCGCGTACCTCGGCGGCGATGTTCATCACCTCATGCAGCGGCGACTCGGCCTTGCGGTCGGTGACGAAGGTGCCGAGTCCGGCCTGGCGCACCAGATAGCCCTGCTGCACCAGATTCTGGATCGCCTTGTTGGCGGTCATCCGGCTGACACTGAAATCGCGCGCCAGCTGCTCCTCCGGCGGGATCTGGTGGTTGACCGGATAGGCGCCGTCGCGGATGCGCTCGAGCAGGTATTCCTCGATCGCCCGGTAGCGGGGGGTTGTGCTGGTCACTGCGATTCCTTGGGTTGTACCCGAAGCGCAGATGATAGCCTCCCCTCTCGCCCGCGCGTAGGGACAACGGCGTGCGATTGCCACAATATGGGGCACAGGCCGGCGGATCGCCGACCTGTGCCTGTGACGCACTCAGCGCACCGCTTCAGGCTGACTCAGAAGTAGTAGCCGATATTGGCGTAGAGCTGATTTTCCCACTGGTCGCTGCCGCCACTGCCGAGGCTCTGGGTGTAGCTGCTGCCGCCCAGGTAAGGATCGTTCTTGCCATGCAGCCATTCCAGGGCGATCCACAGCTCCTTGAAGGAAAACGAGGTGCCCAGGATAAAGCGCTCGGAATCCTTGAAAGAACTTTCCGACTTGTCGAAGCGGCTGTAGTTGCCGTACAGCTTCACGCCGGAAAACAGCCAGTAGTTGCCCGGCAGGTCGTAGCTGAGGTCGGCCAGGTACAGGTTGCCCTTGGACGCCACGTTGAAGGTGCCGTCGAAACTGCCGAAGGTCACGACCTTGTCGGTACCGGCATTCTTCGGCTCCATCTGCTGCCGCGTCGCCTGCAGTTGCACGCCCCAGGGGCCGTTCTGCCCCAGGTAATGCGCAGCGAACACCGAGCGCCGGCCATCCTTGCCGGTGTCCTGGTTCTCCAGGGTCGAGGTCAGCAGCGAGCCGCCGATTTCCGACGACCAGCCGCCGACCCTGAGCTTGCGCGCCAGACGCAGCACCAGCTTGTTCTGCTCGTCGTTGTCGCTGCCGTCGGCCACGTAGTCGTCGGCGTCGGCGACGTTGGTCGAGAAGGACTTGCCGCCGCGGCTGGTGCCCGTCCACTGGCCGCCGTCACTGGGGTAGAAAGCGGCGTGGAGGCTCCAGTCAGCATCGTCCTTGATGTATTTGACGCCGAGGTTGTGCACGTCCTCCAGGCCGATGACGTTGCCCAGACCCAGGTAGAAGGTGCTGCCGTAATAGGGCAACAGGCCAAAGGGCATCTGATTGATGCCGACCTGCACCTGCTGCGTTTCATCGAACTTGTAACCTATCCAGGCCCAGGCCGGGAAAGAGACGTCGCCAATGCTGTCGACATAATCGTAGGGATAGGAGCCGCCATAGAAACGATACTGCGCCGAGCCGATCCAGGTCTCCGAACGGTAATTCACGTCGATGCGAAAAGTATCGAAGGACAACTTCTGGATATCCCGATCCGGGTCGTAGTCGAAACGCGCCCGCAGCGCCCCGCCGACGTCCAGATTCTCGGTCACCGGCGCCGCTGCCACGCCTTGCGCGAATAGCAGCGCGGCGCAAAACATATAGCGCGGTCGGTGTTTCTTATAGTTATCGAACAACATATGGTCACCCTCTATTTTTGTGTTTTTACGGACAAAGCCCTGCCGCAATGCCATGCAGCAGCTGGCACTCTTGTTGAACGTTGGAAACAGGCACGCAGGGGCTAGCCCCGCCCTGCAAGCGACGCGGAAGTTATTGCGAGTCGATGTTTAGCGCGCGGTTAGTTGTCCATGCACAGCCGCCCCTGGCTGTGCATGGCATCCGCCATCGCTGGCGCCGCGTCGGAGGGTTAGCCCGACGGCAACAGCCCGGCCGGCAGCAACGGCGTCAGCACCCGTTCGGCCAGCAGGTCGTTCGCCGCGGCGATATCCGGGGCGAAGAAACGGTCTTCCACGTAGTAGGGCACCTTGGCGCGCAGCGCCTGACGCGCCTGCTCCAGCGCCGGCGAGCTCTTCAGCCCTTCGCGGAAATCCAGGCCCTGACAGGCGCCCAGCCATTCCACGGCGAGCACGCCGCGGGTGTTGGCGGCCATTTCCCACAGGCGCTTGCCGGCCGCCGGGGCCATGGACACGTGGTCTTCCTGGTTGGCCGAGGTGGGCAGGCTGTCGACGCTGTGCGGGTGGGCCAGGGCCTTGTTCTCGCTGGCCAGTGCGGCGGCGCTGACCTGGGCGATCATGAAGCCGGAGTTGACCCCGCCGTTGGCCACCAGGAAGGGCGGCAGCTGCGACATGTGCTTGTCCATCATCAGCGAGATGCGGCGCTCACTCAGCGCACCGATCTCGGCGATGGCCAGGGCCAGATTGTCGGCGGCCATGGCCACCGGCTCGGCGTGGAAGTTGCCACCGGAAATCACCTCGCCCTCGGCGGCGAACACCAGCGGGTTGTCCGATACCGCGTTGGCCTCCACCGCCAGCACCTCGGCGGCCTGGCGCAGCTGGGTCAGGCAGGCGCCCATCACCTGCGGCTGGCAGCGCAGCGAGTAGGGGTCCTGCACCTTGTCGCAGGCGGCGTGGGAGCGACCGATCTCGCTGCTGGCGCCGAGCAGATGGCGATAGGCGGCGGCCGCGTCGATCTGCCCGCGCTGGCCGCGGGCGGCGTGGATGCGCGCATCGAAGGGCGCTCGCGAACCGAGCATGGCCTCGACGCTCAACGCCCCGCAGACGCTGGCGGCGGCGTACAGGTCCTCGGCCTCGAACAGCCCGCGCAGGGCGTAGGCGGTGGACACCTGGGTGCCGTTGAGCAGGGCCAGGCCCTCCTTGGCCGCCAGGCACATCGGCTCCAGGCCGGCCAGCGCCAGCGCTTCGGTGGCCGGCAACCACTCGCCCTTGTGCCGCGCCTGGCTCTCGCCGAGCAGGATCAGCGACATATGCGCCAGCGGCGCCAGGTCGCCGGAGGCGCCCACCGAGCCCTTGAGCGGGATATGCGGGTAGACCTCGGCGTTGACCAGGGCGATCAGCGCCTCGATCACCTGCCGGCGGATGCCGGAGAAACCACGCGCCAGGCTGTTGATCTTCAGCAGCATGATCAACCGCACCATGGCGTCGTCCAGCGGCTCGCCGATGCCGGCGGCGTGCGACAGCACCAGCGAGCGCTGCAGCTTTTCCAGGTCGGCGTTGGCGATGCGGGTCTGCGCCAGCAGGCCGAAGCCGGTGTTGATGCCGTAGGCGGTGCGGCCCTCGGCGACGATCTGGTTGACGCAGGCGACGCTGGCGTCGATGGCCGGATAGGCGCTGGCATCCAGGGTCAGGCACACGGGCGTCTGGTAGGCGACGCGCAGGTCGGCCAGGGTCAGCTGGCCGGGGCGAATATGCAGAACGGGCATGACTCTACTACCTCAACAGTCGATGGGCGCCAGCTGCTCGCGCAGCGCGGCCAGAGTGTGGGCGTCGCGCAGCAGCTGGTAGCAGGCGCGGATATCCAGGTACAGCGGGTGTTCTTCGGTGTAGTGGGCGACCCGCTCGCGCAGGCGTTGCCAGGCGTGCCCGGTGCCGGTGCCGAAGGGCCGGTGCTCGATGAAATCGAAGGCCTGGGCCGCCAGCAGGTACTCGATGGCGAGCACATGGAAGGCGTTGTCGAGCGCCTTGTCCAGCTTCAGCGCGGCGCTCTCGCCCAGGCTCAGGTGATCCTCCTGCAGACCCGAGGTGAGGAAGTTGTCGGTCACCGCCGGCAGCGCCAGGCGCTTGTTGTCCGCCACCAGCGAGGCGGCGCTGTACTGGGCGATCATCATCCCCGACTTGACCCCGCCCTCGGCGGTGAGGAACGCCGGCAGGCTGTTGGCCTGCGGCGTCACCAGACGGAAGGCGCGGCGCTCGGCGATGCTGCTCCACTCGCACACGGCGATGGCCAGCAGGTCGCAGGCCAGCGCCACCGACTCGCCGTGGGGGTTGGCCTGGGAGATGATCCGATGGCCCTCGCCCTGGCGCACCACCAGCGGGTTGTCGGTGGCCGAGTTGAGCTCGTCGACCACCTGCCGGGCGGCGTGCCGCAACTGGTCGCGGCAGGCGCCGTGGACCTGGGGAATCGAACGCAGGCTGAGGGCATCCTGCAGGCGCTCGCCCTGACTCAGCTCCAGCACCCGACTGCCGGCCAGCAGCCGGCGCAGGTTGGCGGCGCTGCGCTGCATGCCGGGGTGCGCCTTGCGCTGGATCGCCGCCGGGTCGATGGCGTCGAGCTGGCAGCCGAGCGCCTCGAAACTCATCGCCGCGACGACGTCGGCCCAGTCGGCCAGGGCGCTGGCATCGGCCAGGGCCAGGCAGGCCAGGCCGGTCATCGCCGGGGTGCCGTTGACCAGGCTCAGGCCATCCTTGGGCCCCAGCGTCAGCGGCGCCAGGCCGATGGTCTGCAACGCCTCGCTGGCGGCAAGACGGCGGCCGGCCAGCTCCACCTCGCCGACGCCGAGCAGGGCCAGGCCGATATGCGCCATGTGCGAGAGGTAGCCGACCGAGCCCTGCGCCGGCACCTGCGGCAGCAGGTCGTGCTCGAGCAGCTGCAGCAGCCCCTCCACCACCTGGCGGCTGACGCCCGAATGACCGTGGCTGTAGTTGACCACCGCGCAGCAGATGATCGCCCGTACCTGCTCGGCGCGCAGCGGCGCGCCGATGCCGCAGGCGTGGCTCATCAGGGTATGCCGCGACAGGCGCTGCAGCTCGTCGGGCGCCAGCACCACGTTGCACAGCGCGCCCAGCCCGGTATTGATGCCGTAGTGCGCCTGGCCCGAACCGGCCATGGCCAGCACCGCCGCCCGCGCCTCGTCGATGCGTGCCCAGGCCCCCGCCGACAGGCGCAGCGGCCGGCGCTGGCGGGCCACGGCCACCACCTGCTGCCAGTCGACCGCGCCGTCGCCGATGACGATTTCCGCCTGACTATTCATTCACCACTCCCGCCAGCGGCGCCGGCTCGTCGACTCGTTCGCCATTCGGCTCGTGCCGCTTGAAGATAAACACCCGGGCTGCCGCGGCGACAATCAGGATGAACAGGAACAGCACGCTGAAACCGCCGGCCGCGGCCAGGTACTTGATGCCCTCGACGCCCTGCGCGCCACCGCCGTAGGCGACCATGATGAAGGCAATGACGCCGATCGACAGGCCCCAGATCACCTTCTGCCGCTTCGGCGACTCCTCGTCCGCACGGATGTCGTGGGTGCAGATCGAGGCGATGGTCGAGGTCATCGAGTCGGCCGCGGTGGCGAAGGAGAGGATCAGGGTGAAGATCGCCAGCGGCACCAGGATCACCGCCAGCGGCAGGTGCTGGAGGAAGCCCCAGAGCCCGGCGACCGCGCCGTTCTCGCTGACGATGCGCACCAGGTCGAGAGTGCCGTCGAGCTGCCACTTGATCGCCGAGCTGCCCCAGATGGCGAACCAGACGATGCCGAACAGCGACGGCAGGATCCAGTTGATCACCAGGAACTCGCGCAGGGTGCGGCCATAGGAGATGCGCGCGAGGAACAGGCCCATCAGCGGCGCATAGGCGATCCAGATCGACCAGTCGTACATGGTCCACCAGGTCACCAGCGCCTCGCCGCCGGACTCCTTGGTGTCGAACGACCAGAGGAAGAAGTTGCTCAGCCAGTAGCCGATGGAGGTGGTCGACAGGCTGAGGATGTAGCTGATCGGCCCGACCACCAGCAGGATGACCACGAAGGCGTAGAAGATGTAGGCGTTGATCGACGACAGCAGGCGGATGCCGCGTTTGAGCCCCGACAGCGCCGAGGCGATGAAGATGGTCGCGATCACCAGGGTCAGCAGCAGCCAGGTCATCGGCGTCGGGCGGATGCCGTACTGCGACTCGATGCCCGAACTGATCAGCGCCAGGCCGGCGCCGAGCGACGAGGCCAGACCGAGGGCGATGGCCAGCACCGACACCACGTTGACCAGCGAGCGCACCAGCGGCCGCTGTTCGTGACGGCCGATCACCGGAATCAGGGTCGAGGCGATGGAGAACGCCTGGCGGCGGTTGTAGTGCATGTAGCCGATCATCAGGCCGACCACCGAATACATGGCGTAGGGAATGAAACTCCAGTTATGGAAGCAGCGCGCCAGGGCGAAGATCGCCGCCTCGGCGCTGCCGGGGGCGAAGGTCTGGTTGCCGATCTCGCCGTAGACGTTGCCCAGGTAGATGATCGGCTCGTTGACCGAGTAGGTCACCACGCCGGTGGCGATGCCGCCGGTCAGCGCCATGGCGAAGGTGGTGGCCATGGAAAACGCCGGTTTGGCGTGCGCCCCACCGAGACGAATGTCGCCGGCCTTGGAGAAGAAGATGTAGGCGGTGACCGCCAGTGCGGAAATGGCCAACAGCTGGTAGAGCCAGGCGAAATCGACCAGGGAGAAGTAGAAGATGCCCTTGGCCACCCGGACCAGGGCCGCGTTGTCGACCAGCCCCAGGACGACCGCGAGAAGAATGATGGTGAAGGCGGGGACGAACACCCCCACGTTCAGGCGTTTACGGCTACTTGTATTCATTGTTGCCTGCCTTTTCTGGGAACAGCGTTAGGAGGTCTGCCGACGCCGTGGGCCTCTGCCGCCCACGCCGCCGGCGTTGCGCACGATGCTCAGAGCATCGGCAGATCGAGGCCCTGTTCCCTGGCGCAATCGATGGCGATCTGGTAACCGGCATCGGCGTGACGCATCACCCCGGTGCCCGGGTCGTTGCGCAGCACACGGCCCAGGCGGGCGCGGGCCTCGGGCGTACCGTCGGCGACTATCACCACCCCGGAATGCTGCGAGTAGCCCATGCCCACGCCGCCGCCATGGTGCAGCGAGACCCAGGTGGCGCCGCCGGCGGTATTGAGCAGGGCGTTGAGCAGCGGCCAATCGGACACGGCGTCGGAGCCGTCCTGCATGGCCTCGGTCTCGCGGTTGGGGCTGGCCACCGAGCCGGAGTCCAGGTGGTCACGGCCGATCACCACCGGCGCCTTCAGCTCGCCGCTGGCGACCATGTCGTTGAACGCCTGGGCCAGGCGCGCGCGGTCCTTCAGGCCGACCCAGCAGATGCGCGCCGGCAGGCCCTGGAAGGCGATGCGCTCGCGGGCCATGTCCAGCCAGCGGTGCAGGTGCTCGTCGTCCGGGATCAGTTCCTTGACCTTGGCGTCGGTCTTGTAGATGTCCTCGGGGTCGCCGGACAGCGCGGCCCAGCGGAACGGGCCGATGCCCTGGCAGAACAGCGGACGGATATAGGCCGGGACGAAGCCGGGGAAGTCGAAGGCGTTGGCCACGCCCTCCTCTTTCGCCATCTGGCGGATGTTGTTGCCGTAGTCGAAGGTCGGCACGCCCATCTTCTGGAAGTCGAGCATGGCGCGCACGTGCACCGCCATCGACTGCTTGGCGGCCTTGACCACCGCCTCGGGCTGGCTCTTGCCGCGGGCCACGTACTCCTCCCAGCTCCAGCCGGACGGCAGGTAGCCGTGCAGCGGGTCGTGGGCACTGGTCTGGTCGGTGACCATGTCCGGGCGCACGCCGCGGCGCACCAGCTCCGGCAGCACGTCGGCGGCGTTGGCGCAGAGGGCGATGGACACCGCCTTGCCCTCGGCGCAGTACTTGTCGATGCGCGCCAGAGCGTCGTCGAGATCGCTGGCCTGCTCGTCGACGTAGCGGGTGCGCAGGCGGAAGTCGATGCTCGATTGCTGGCACTCGATGTTCAGCGAGCAGGCGCCGGCCAGGGTGGCGGCCAGCGGCTGGGCGCCGCCCATACCGCCCAATCCCGCAGTCAACACCCAACGGCCCTTGAGGTTGCCGCCGTAGTGCTGGCGGCCGGCCTCGACGAAGGTCTCGTAGGTGCCCTGGACGATGCCCTGGCTGCCGATATAGATCCAGCTGCCGGCGGTCATCTGCCCGTACATGGCCAGGCCCTTGCGGTCCAGCTCGTTGAAGTGCTCCCAGTTGGCCCAGTGCGGCACCAGGTTGGAGTTGGCCAGCAGCACGCGCGGGGCGTCCGGGTGGGTCTCGAACACGCCCACCGGCTTGCCGGACTGGATCAGCAGGGTCTGGTTGTCTTCCAGGCGCTTGAGCACCTCGACGATCTTGTCGAAGCACTCCCAGTTGCGCGCGGCGCGGCCGATGCCACCGTACACCACCAGCTCCTTGGGGTTCTCGGCCACCTCGGGGTCGAGGTTGTTCATCAGCATGCGCAGCGGCGCTTCGGTCAGCCAGCTCTTGGCGGTCAGCTGATTGCCGCGCGGGGCGCGGATTTCGGTATCGCGGAACTTGGTCATCTTGCGGGCTCCTGTGGAGAACGAGTTGAGGGTGGGCGGTCAGAGCCAGCCCAGAAATTGTGCGAGGTAGGCCAGGGGAATGGCGAACAGCAGGCTGAGCAGGGTGCGCTGCAGCCAGATCAGCAGCAGGTGGCCCAGGCTCAGGGGAATCCGCGTGGCCAGCACGCAGGGAATCGAGGCGGAGAGAAACAGCACGCTGCTGACCGAGACGATGGCGGTGACGAACTTCACCAGCACGTCGGCGTCCTTGAGCAGCATCGCCGGCAGGAACATCTCCGCCAGGCCGGCGGAAATGGCGCGGGCCACCTGCATCGGCTCGTCCAGGCCGAACAGCCAGGTCAGCGGGTAGAGCAGCACGCCGAGCGCATCGAACAGCGGGGTGTACTTGGCCGCGAGCAGCCCGAGCAGGCCGACGGCGAGAATGCTCGGCAGGATCGCCGCGGTCATGCGCAGGCCATCGAGGAAGGTTTCACGCAGGGCCGAGCCCAGCGACGGCGCGTTGCTGGCCTGTTCCATCCCGGCGCGCCAGGCGCTGCCCAGGCGGCTTTCACCGGGCTGCAGCGGCGCCTCGGGCGTGGACTCGGACGGCAGTCGCGACAGCGGGTAGATGCGCGCGCTGACCGCCGTCACGGCGAAGGTCACCGCCATGGCGCCCCAGAAGTACAGGTTCCACTGCCCCATCAGGCCCAGGGTCTTGGCGATGATCACCATGAACGGCGCCGACACGGTGGAGAAGCCGGTGGCGATGATCGCCGCCTCGCGCACGCTGTAGTGCCCCTGCTGGTACATGCGGTCGGTGATCAACAGGCCCACCGAGTAGCTGCCGACGAAGGAGGCCACGGCATCGATGGCCGACTTGCCCGGCGTGCGCCAGATCGGTCGCATCACCGGCTGCATCAGCACGCCGATCAGCTCCAGCAGGCCGAAGCCGATCAGGAACACCAGCGCCAGCGAGCCCAGCGGCACGATCAGCGCCAGGCTGAGCACCAGTTTCTCGAACAGAAACGGCAGCATGTCCGGCTGATACAGCGCCTGCGGGCCGAGTTGCAGCAGGTAGGCGGCGCCGATCAGCAGGCCGAACACCTTGAGCACGCTGAACACGCTGTGGGTCAGGCTGCGACGCCAGCTGCCGTCGAACCAGGGCGCCAGCGCGCCGTAAAGCATGAACAGCAGCGCCACGCCGATCACCAGCGGCCGCGCATGCAGCTGCAAAGCGCTGGCGGCGTGGTCGAGGAGGATGGTCGAACGCCCGCCGATCTCGAACGGCACGAAGAACAGCAGCAGGCCGATCAGGCTGTAGCCGAGCAGGCGCGCCAGGGCCCGCGAGCGCGACACGCCGGCGCTCAACGGCAGGGACTCAGACATGGCGCGGCTCCTGGCCGCGGCGGCGGGCGGTGGTGAACATGGTGGTTTCCTCGTAGTTGTTGTTGTGCGGGAAAGGGCCGGGCTTGCGTGCTCAGAGGCTGAGCAGGTGGATCAGCCGCGCCGCCACCTTGGCGGTGCGGTTGTCGATGTCGTATTCGGGGTTGAGCTCGGCGAGATCGGCCAGGCGCAGCTTGCCGCTGCCCTTGAGCCGCTCGATCAAGGGCTCGAGCAGCTCCAGGCGCACCCCGCGCGCGGCCGGGGCGCTGACCCCGGGGGCCTCGCAGGCCGGCAGCACGTCGATGTCGATGGTCAGGTAGAGCACGTCGCAGGCGGCGGCAAAGGCCTCCAGCTCGGCGCCGATGGCGTCGAGGCTCGACTCGCGAATCTCGCGGTCCTCGCGCACCAGCACGCCGAGGTCGGCGGCACGCTGGAACAGCGCGCGGGTATTGCTGGCGCGGCTGACGCCGAGGCAGGCGTAGCGAAACGGCCAGCCGCGCGCGGCGCACTGCTCGGCGATCTGCGCGAAGGGGGTGCCGGAGGAATGCACATGGGCCGGGTCGCGCAGGTCGAAATGGGCGTCGAAGTTGACGATGCCGATCCGCGGGGCATGGTTGCCGGAGAGGTGCTCGGCCAGGCCGGACCAGCTGCCGAAGGCCACTTCGTGGCCGCCGCCGAGCACCACGGGGAAATGGCCGGCATCCAGCAGCGCGCAGACGGTGCGCCCGAGGCGGGCCTGGGCCGCTTCCAGGTCGCCGTCCTCGCAGACCATGTCGCCAGCATCGTAGGCCGGTGCCTGGCGGTGCCAGGCCAGGTTGGCCAGGGCCTTGCGCATCGCCAGCGGCGCGGCGGCGGCGCCGACCCGACCATGGTTGCGGCGCACGCCCTCGTCGCAGGCGAAGCCGAGCAGGGCCAGGCCCGGCTGGCTGTCGCGGCCAAGGGCGCGAATGCGCTGGTGCCAGCGCGGGCTGTCCGGCTCGGGGTCGGTACGCCCGCCCCAGGCCTCCATGGAATGGCGATCAGCGTGCATGAACGAGTTCTCCGTTGAAGATGCGCTGGCGCAGGCGGCCGGCCTGGACGGCGTAGGCCAGTTCGGCCGGGGACTGCACATCCCACAGGCACAGGTCGGCGGGCGACCCGACCTCGATCCGCCCCAGGTCGGGGCGGCCGAGGGCGCGGGCGGCCTGGGCGGTCATGCCGCTCAGCGCCTCGCGCGGGGTCAAGCGAAACAGGGTGCAGGCCAGGTTGGCCATCAGCGTGGGCAGGCAGATCGGCGAGGTGCCGGGGTTGGCGTCGCTGGCCACGGCCATCGGCACACCGTACTGGCGCAGCAGCGCGATGGGCGGCAGCTGGGTTTCGCGCAGCACGTGGAAGGCGCCGGGCAGCAGCACGGCAACGGTGCCGGCCTCGGCCATGGCGCGCACGCCGGCTTCGTCGAGGTACTCGATATGGTCGGCCGACAGCGCGCCGTAGCGCGCGGCCAGGGCGCTGCCGCCGAGGTTGGACAGTTGCTCGGCATGCGCCTTGAGCGCCAGGCCATGGGCCTGGGCCGCCTGGAAGATGCGCTCGCACTGCGCCGGGGAGAAGCCGATGCCCTCGCAGAACACGTCCACCGCATCGGCCAGGCCCTCGGCGGCGGCCGCCGGGATCATCTCATCGCAGACCAGGGCCACGTAGTCGTCGGCGCGGCCGGCGTACTCCGGCGGCAGGGCATGGGCGCCGAGCAGCGTGGTCAGTACGCGCACTGGGCGCAACTCACCAAGACGACGGGCCACGCGCAGCATCTTCAGCTCGTCCGCCAACGTCAGGCCGTAGCCGGACTTGATTTCGACCGTGGTCACGCCATCGGCCAGCAGCGCATCGAGGCGCGGCAGGCTGGCGGCGATCAGCTCGTCCTCGCTGGCCGCGCGGGTGGCGCGCACGCTGCTGAGAATGCCGCCGCCGGCGCGGGCGATCTCTTCGTAGCTCGCCCCTTCCAGGCGCTGCTCGAACTCGCCGGCGCGATTGCCGGCATAGACCAGGTGGGTGTGGCAATCAACCAGGCCGGGGGTCATCACCCCGCCGCGACCGGCGCAGGCGGCGCCCTGGGCGAACGCCTCGTCGAACTCGCGCACCGGCCACAGGCCGGCGATGCGCTCGCCTTCGACCAGCAGATTCATCGGCTCGTCCAGCTGGGTCAGGCCATCGAAGACCCGCACGTCGCGCCACAGCTGTTTCGGGGTTGGGAATGCCGGCATGGGATTCTCCGCATTTATTTTGTATATACAATATGAGCCATCCGGGCGAGCGTCAAGCCATGCGAGGGAAAATGACCAGATGGTCAAAGGGCCTTTTCAAACCGATGGATACTGGCTGAATCAGCCTAAATAGAGCGATCAAAGCCGCCAAACAAGGTGGCACCGGCCGCGCGCCGAGCAATGACCGCTGGTCGCCCGAACACAATGTATATACATTAGACTGAAACCACCCAGGAGGCTGCCATGCCCCATAGCCTGCTCGACCTCGCCACCGCCCGTGCCATGCCCTGGAAGAATGGCGGCGGCGAAACCCTGGAACTGGCCATCGCCCCGGCGGGCGCCGGCCTGGACGACTTCGCCTGGCGTATCAGCAGCGCGCGGGTCGCGGCGGACGGGGCGTTCTCGCGCTTTGCCGGCGTCGATCGCAGCCTGGCGTTGCTCAGTGGCGCAGGGCTGCGCCTGCGGCGTGGCGACGGCCGTGTCGAGGAATTGTTCAGCGGCGGCGCGGTGGCGCAGTTTCCCGGCGAGGAGGCGATCGCCGCGACGCTGGTGGACGGCCCGGTCGGCGACCTCAACCTGATGACCCGACGCGGTGTCTGGCGCCATCGCCTGGCCCCGCTACGGCTGCATGGGCGGCAGGAATTGCACAACGATGCGGCGGTGATGCTGCTCTGGTGCCAGGCTGGCGCGGGCATCGAGTGTCGGCTGCCGGACGGCGAGATGCAGCGGCTGGAAAGCGGCCAGGGATTGCTGCTGGAAGACCAGCCCGGGCCACTGGCGCTGCAGGCGCCGCAGCCCGCCCTGCTCTATCTGGCCTGGCTGTATCGGCAGGGTTGACGCCCGCGGCAGCTGTCCCGCGCCCGCGAACGAAAAAAGGCGCAGCCCCTTCGAAGCTGCGCCTCGGTCCTGCCACGCTGGCCGCTAGAGCACGCCGATCTCCCGCGCGGTCTGGTCCACCGCCAGCTTGGTCTTGCTGACCAGCTCGTCCAGGTCGCTGCGCGTGGCCACCAGCGCCGGGGCCATGATCATGCGCCCGCCGGTGGCGCGGATGATCAGGCCGTTGTCGAAGCCGATGCTGCGGCAGCGCCAGGTCAGCTCGGTTTCGTTGGCGAAGCGCGTGCGGCTGGCCGGGTCCTCGCTGAGCTGCAATGCCGCGACCAGGCCGCTGCCCTGGATCTCGCCGATCAGCGGGTGGCCGGCGAACGCCTCGCGCAGGCACTGCTGCAGGTAGGGGCCGGTATCGACCTTGACCCGCTCGACCACGCCTTCGTCGCGCAGCGCCTTGATATTGGCGATGGCCACCGCCGCCGCCACCGGGTGGCCGGAGTAGGTCAGGCCGTGGGCATAGACCCCGCCCTGCTCCACCAGGGTGTCGGCGATGCGCTTGGAGAGCACCAGACCGCCCATGGGGATATAGCCCGAGGTCAGGCCCTTGGCGATGGACAGGGTGTCGGGCTGGAAGCCGAAGTGCTGGTGAGCGAACCACTCGCCGGTGCGGCCAAAACCGCCGATCACCTCGTCGGCGCACAGCAGCACGTCGTACTGGCGGCAGATGCGCTGGATCTCCGGCCAGTAGCTTTCCGGCGGGAAGATCATGCCGCCGGCGCCCTGGAACGGCTCGGCAATGAACGCTGCGACGTTCTCGGCGCCCAGTTCGAGGATCTTCTCCTCCAGCTGCAGCGCGCAACGCCGGCCGAATTCGGCCGGACTCAGCTCGCCGCCGGCGGCGAACCAGTAGGGTTCGTCGATATGCGCAATATCGGGAATCAGTCCTCCCATCTCGTGCATAAATTTCATCCCGCCCAGCGCGGTGCTGGCCAGTGTGGAGCCGTGGTAGCCGTTCCAGCGGCCGATCATCACCTTCTTCTGCGGCTTGCCGACAATCTGCCAGTAGCGGCGCACGGTGCGGATCAGCACCTCGTTGGCCTCCGAGCCGGAGTTGGTGTAGACGGCGTGGCTGTAGTGGCTCGGCAGCAGGCTGAACAGCTGCTCGGAGAGCTCCACCACCGCCGGGTGGGTGGTGTGGAAGAACATGTTGTAGTACGGCAGCTGCTCCAGCTGGCGGCTGGCGGCGGCGGCCAGGTCCTTGCGGCCGTAGCCGAGGTTGGTGCACCACAGGCCGGACATGCCGTCGAGGTAGCGCTGGCCGTCGTTGTCCCACAGCTGCAGGCCTTCGCCGCGCACCATAACCCGCGGGCCTTCGGCATTCAGCGCCTTCTGGTCGACGAAGGCATGGATGTGGTGGGCCGCGTCCAGTTGCTGATAGTCGCGGGTGGTACGGCTGGGGATGTGGGGGACTGTCATGGCAGTGACCTCGCCTCGATGGGTTGTCGGGTGCCGGGGCCGGGCCCCGGCGGAAAATCGGTTAGTTACGGGCCAGCACCTGCTCCAGCGGCTCCGGGGTGAACAGCGGTTTGCGCATCACCAGCTTGATCCACAGCACCGCGATCAGCGACACCAGGCCAAGCACCGCGCCGGCGCTGTAGAAGATGCGCGCGGTCATCTCCGGGCTGGGCGATACGTAGTAGATCGACACCAGCATGCCGGCGATGCCGAGCAGCTGCGGCAGCGGGTAGAACGGCGTCTTGAACGGCCGCGCCAGGTCCGGGTAGCGGCGACGCAGGGCGATCACGTCGAGGTGGCAGATGATGTAGGCCAGCAGCCAGGCGATGGCCGCGGCCAGCAGCAGCAGGCCGATGGCGCCCGGGTCGTCGCCCATCAGCAGCACCGGTGCGCCGGTGATGGCGGCGACGAACAGCACCGCCACCCAGGGCGTGTTGAAGCGCTTGCTGAGCCGCTTGAACTGCGGGAAGGCCTGGCCGTTGACCGCCATGCCCAGCAGCATGCGCGGGATGGCCGCCAGCGAGGTGTTGACCGTGCTGCAGGTGGCGGTGACCGCGGCGATCACCAGGAAGATCTTGCCGCCCTCGCCGAGCAGCGCGGTGGCGAACAGGTAGTGCGGCAGCGCGGCGCCGGCCAGCTCCGCCTGCGGCACGTAGAACAGCGCGCCGATGGAGTACAGGGCGATGGTGACGAAGATCACCCCGACGCCGAGCATCATCGACCAGGGAATGTTGCGCTCCGGCTGCTTGGATTCCTCCACCAGCGGGCAGACGAACTCGGCGCCGACGAAGCCCCAGATGGCCAGCGCCACCAGGGTC
Organism: Pseudomonas sp. ABa2; assembly: GCF_056676075.1. Classification (NCBI taxonomy): domain Bacteria; kingdom Pseudomonadati; phylum Pseudomonadota; class Gammaproteobacteria; order Pseudomonadales; family Pseudomonadaceae; genus Pseudomonas; species Pseudomonas sp. ABa2. The sequence goes on along the minus strand of NZ_CM155239.1, from coordinate 539,259 downwards.
AGCACCCCGGCGCCGAGCGGGTTCCAGTCGTTGCTCAGCACCCCCTCCAGCGCCGGCTGGCTGCCGCTGCCGGTCACCGCGGTCAGGCCCAGGGCCAGCAGCACGATTACCATCACCAGCGCCAGGGCCGACTGCAGGCGGGCGAACAGGTCGATGCCGAGCAGGTTGAGCAGGGTGAACAGGATCAGCACGCCATAGGCGATGCTCATGCTGGGGAACACCCCGGGGTAGACCTCGCCGATGATCAGGTCGAGCAGCAGCAACTCGGCCGACAAGGCGAACATCGCCACCACCACGTAGCCGGAGAAGGTGGCGAGGATCGCCGGGAAGTGCCCCAGGGCCACCTCGGTGTAGCTGCTCAGACTGCCGGCGCGGGGAATCATCAGCGCCAGTTCGGAGAACGACATGACGTAGGTCAGAGCGAGGAAGAAAGCCAGGGTCAGCGGGATCAGAAAGCCCAGCCCGGCGATGCCGGCGCCCTGCAGCATCAGCACCATCACGCCCTGCGACACCACCAGGCCGATGGCCACGGCGAGCAGGGCGCCGAGGCCGAGGCGGGCCCGGGACTTGGCGACGGGCCGCTCCGTGGCCAGGGTGGAAGCGAGGCTGATATCGGGATCGATCATGGTGGTTCTCCTGCAATCTTGTTGTTGTGACAGGTGGAACGACGGGCCCGCGCGCGGCTCAGCCGCGCAGTTGAACCCAGGTGGTTTTCAGCTGGCTGTACTTGTCGAAGGCGTGCAGCGACAGGTCGCGGCCGAAGCCGGACTGCTTGCAGCCGCCGAACGGCACGCAGACGTCGAGGGCATCCACGGTGTTCACCGACACGGTGCCGGCGCGCAGGCGCCGGGCCACGCGGTGGGCGCGGTTGAGGTCGTCGGTCCACAGCGAGGCGGCCAGGCCGTAGCAGCTGTCGTTGGCCAGGCGCAGGGCCTCGTCCTCGCTGTCGAAGGCGGTCACCGCCAGCACCGGGCCGAACACCTCCTCGCGGGCCAGGCGCATCTGCGGCCGCACGCCGGTGAAGATGGTCGGGGTGATGAAGTTGTCCGAGCCGCCCACGCGCAGGCGCTGGCCGCCGCAGGCCAGCCGCGCGCCCTCGCCCTGGGCCTGGTCGATAAAGGCCATGATCCGTTCGGTCTGCCGCGCCTCGACTATGGCGCCCATGCGGCTGGCCGGATCCAGCGGGTCGCCCGGCTGCCAGTCGCGCGCGTTGGCCAGCAGGCGTTCGACGAACTGGTCGTGGATGGAGCGCTCGATCAGCAGCCGCGAGTTGGCCGAGCACACCTCGCCCTGGTTGAAGAAGATGGCGAAGGCGGCCTTCTCCGCCGCCAGGTCGAGGTCCTGGCAGTCGGCGAACACCAGGTTGGGGCTCTTGCCGCCGCATTCCAGCCACACCTGCTTGAGGTTCGACTGCGCGGCGTAGGCCATAAAGTACTTGCCCACCTCGGTGGAGCCGGTGAAGGCCAGGCAGTCGACATCCATATGCAGGCCGAGGGCCTTGCCGGCGCTCTCGCCCAGGCCCGGCACCACGTTGAGCACGCCTTCCGGCAGGCCAGCCTCCAGCGCCAGCTGGGCCAGGCGCAGGGCGGAGAACGGCGACTGCTCGGCGGGCTTCAAGACCACCGAGTTGCCGGCGGCCAGCGCCGGGGCCAGCTTCCAGGCGGCCAGGTCGAGGGGGAAGTTCCACGGCACCACCGCGCCTATCACCCCCAGCGGTTCGCGGCCGATGGTGGCCAGGGCATTGCTGGCGGTGGGCGCGACCTGGTCGTAGAGCTTGTCCAGCGCCTCGGCGTACCAGGCGAAGACCTGCGCGGCGCCCGGCACGTCGAGGTTGTAGGCATCCAGCACCGGCTTGCCCATGTTCAGCGAATCGAGCAGCGCCAGCTCCTCGCGGTGGGCCAGGATCAGCTCGGCCAGGCGCAGCAGCACCGCCTTGCGTTCGCGCGGCGCCATGCGCGGCCAGGGGCCCTGCTCGAAGGCGCGGCGGGCGCTGGCCACGGCGGCGTCGACATCGGCGCCGTCGCAGGCGGCGACATTGGCCAGCAGCTTGTTGGTCGCCGGGTTGATCGACGCGAAACTGGCGCCGGATGCGGCCGGGCGCAGACGCCCGTCGATCAGTGCGCCGGTGGGGAAAGCCTGGGCGGCAGCCCGCTGCTGCCAGTCGGAGAGTTGCAACATCGCCTCGATCCTCGCCACGGCCGTGATGGGCGGCCCTTGTTGTTGTCGAGGTCGATGGTGGCGCAGGGGGGAAAACAGCGAAATTAGTAAATATATGCTCGCGACTTATGAAAAAACTGGGCTGCTGGCGACGGGCGCTGGAGTATGTTGAGGCCTGGAAATCCATGACAAGACGGGTCTGCAGATCCGCGCCGGAGGAGCCCAATGGCCACCTACACCTTGCGTCAGCTCAAGTACTTCGTGACCACCGTGGAATGCGGCAGCGTGGCCGAGGCCTCGCGCAAGCTGTATATCGCCCAGCCGTCGATCTCCACCGCGATCAAGGGCCTGGAGGACAGCTTCGGCCTGCAGCTGTTTATCCGCCACCATGCCCAGGGCGTGTCGCTGACACCGGGCGGCGCGCGCTTCTACAAGAAGGCCCAGGAACTGCTGCGCATGGCCCGCGAGTTCGAGCAGAACGCCCTGGCCGACAACGACGTGATCGCCGGGCAGATCGATATCGGCTGCTTCGAGACCGTCGCCCCGCTCTATCTGCCGCGCCTGATCGCCGGCTTCAACGCGCTCTACCCCGGGGTGGAGATCCGCATCCGCGACGGCGAGCAGCAGGAGCTGGTGCAGGGCCTGACCGCCGGGCGCTTCGACCTGGCCATCCTCTACGCCCACGACCTCGACGCCACCATCGACAGCGAACCGCTGATGGCGCCGCAGAAACCCTACGCCCTGCTCCCCGAAGGCCACCGCTTCACCGGCCAGGCCCAGGTGTCACTGCGCGACCTGTGCCTGGAACCGATGATCCTGCTCGACGTGCTGCCGAGCCGCACCTACTTCGTCAGCCTGTTCGAGGAGCTGGGCCTGACGCCCAACATCGTCTTCAGCTCGCCGTCGATCGAGATGGTGCGCGGCATGGTCGGCCAGGGCTTCGGCTTCTCCCTGCTGGTCACCCGCCCGCACTCGGAATGCACCTACGACGGGCGCAAGGTGGTGATGGTGGACATCGCCGAAGAGGTCAGCGGCTCCGGCCTGGTCGCCGCCTGGCTCAAGCGCGCGCAACTGACCAAGCCGGCGCAGCTGTTCGTCGACTACTGCAAGGAGCAGTTGGCGGCGGGAGACAGGGGCTAGGGGCTGGACCATTCGGCCGGGCATCGGCGCCGGCACCCAGCGCCGCGCCAACATAGCAGGCTGGCAAGATGCGTGATGCCCGGACCGCAGCAGCGCACTCTCCCTCGACCAGGAGCGGCGCTTTGCCCAGGCGCCGCGCGCGGTCTAGGCTTGCCTCCAGGTCTGTCGCCCGGAGACGCCGCCATGCTCAAGACCTATCGCGGCAGCTGCCATTGCGGCGCCGTGCAGTTCGAGGCCGAGCTCGATCTCGAACAGGACTCCTACCGCTGCAACTGCTCGATCTGCCGGCGCACGCGCTTCTGGGTCGCGGTGGCCAGACCCGAGGACTTTCGCCTGCTGGCTGGCGCGGACATGCTGAGCGAGTACCGCTTCCATAGCCGCAAGAACCAGCATCTGTTCTGCAAGCACTGTGGCGTACGCGCCTTCGGTATCGGCAACGACACGCCCATCGGAACTATGTACGGCGTCAATATCGGTTGCCTGGAAGGGCTGAGCGAGGAGGCGCTGGCACGCATCCCGATCCGCTGTGTCGATGGCCTCAACGACCACTGGCAGACGGCGCCGGCGTTCTGCGCCCACCTGTAGGCGGTGGTTGCGAAGGCTCCCGGATGGCATCCAGGCTAACTGGCCCGGATGCCATCCGTGGGCGTTTCAGGCGTCCTGCTGCAGCCACTGCGCCAGCCGCGCCAGCAGCGCGTCGCAGGCGTCCAGCTGGGCCAGGCTGACGAACTCGTCGGGTTTATGGCCCTGCTCCATGCTGCCGGGGCCGCAGATCACCGTGGCGATGCCGGCTTCGTCGAACAGCCCGCCCTCGGTGCCGAAGGCCACGGTGCTGAAATCCCGCGAACCGCTGAGCAGCGCCAGCAGCTCGGCGGCCTCGCCCTGCGGGTCGGTGGCCAGGCCCGGGTAGGCCGACAACGCCTGGAACTCGATGGCGCTGGCCGCACTCACCGCACGCATCTGCGGCAGCAGCTCGGTTTCGGCGTAGGCGCGCAGATCACGCGCCACCTGCTGCGGATCGTCGGCCGGCAGCGCGCGCACCTCGAAGTCGAACTGGCATTCGGCCGGGACTATGTTCAGCGCCCGGCCGCCCTGGATCAGGCCGGTCTGCACCGTCGAATAGGGCGGGTCGAAACGCGTGTCGCGGCGCGCCGGCGCGGCCAGCTGCGCACCGATCTCGCCGAGCCTGCCGATCAGCTTGGCGGCGTACTCGATGGCGTTGACCCCCTGCGGCGCGTAGGCCGAGTGGCAGGCGGCGCCGTGCACCTGGCAGCGCATCGCCAGCTTGCCCTTGTGGCCGAGCACCGGGCGCATCTCGGTGGGTTCGCCGATCAGGCAGATGGCTGGGCGCTCGGGGCTGGCGCGCAGGCGTTCGACCAGGCTGCGCACGCCGAGGCAGCCGACCTCCTCGTCGTAGGAGAAGGCGATATGCAGCGGCCGGCGCAACGGTCGTGCGAGCAAGCGCGGCACGGCGGCCAGCACGCAGGCGATAAAGCCCTTCATGTCCGCCGCGCCGCGGCCGTACAGCAGGCCGTCGCGCTCGGTCAGCGCGAAGGCCGGCACGCTCCAGGCCTGGCCGTCCACCGGCACCACGTCGCTGTGCCCGGAGAGCATCACCCCGCCGCCGCCGGCCGGACCGATGCGCGCATGGAGGTTGGCCTTGCTGCGCTCGGCGTTGTAGTCCAGCTCGCAACTCAGGCCGAGGCCCTCCAGGTAGTCGCGGACGAAATCGATCAACGCCAGGTTGGAGTCGCGGCTGACGGTGGGAAAGGCGATCAGGCGGGCGAGCAGGTCGCGACTGGTGAACATGGGCTGTTTTCCCTGAAAAAATGGGGCTCGAAGGGCTGGTGGACGAAAGAAGCGTCGTCCACCCTACTGGGCATCACGCGGGCAATTCGTAGGGTGGATGACGCTTCATCCATCCACCAAGCAATGCCAGATCATCGTCCGCCCTACTCGTCCCCCGGCACGCCATAGCTGGGCGCGGCGGTGGGGTCGAGGGCGCGGGTCAGGTAGTCCTGCATCTGCGGGGCATAGGCCTGCCAGAGTTTGTCCAGCTCGCCGATGGGGTCCTGCTCGGCCCAGTCGACGCGCAGGTCGACCATCGGCCAGGTCAGGTCGCCGACCACCTTGAGCGCCGCCGAATGCACCGGCCCGGCTTCGCCGCCGGCGGCCATGGCCGCGTGCATCGCCGCCAGCAGGCGCTCGGCCAGTTGCCCCGGGCTCTGTTCGAAGGCGCTGACCAGCGCCTCGATCACCGCCGCGGAGGCCAGCAGGTTGCCGGCGGCCACGCATTGTTCGCCGGCCAGGGCGTTATGCACGCCGAGCGCCTGGCTGCCGGAAAACAGCGCGCTGCGGCCCTGGCCGTCGAGCACCGCGACCTGGCGGTACTGGCTGTAGCCGTTGCGGGCCAGGGCCTGGTCCAGCGCCGCGGCGGGCTCGTGGCCGGCCTCGAGCAAATCGAGGATCTGCGGGCCGAGGGCCGGCAGGGTGACGTTCTGCGACGCCACCGCGCCGACCCCGGCGCGCAGCCAGGGGCAACGCGCGCCGACGGCGATGCTCGACGAGCTGATGGCGATGCCCAGCTGGCCAGTTTCGGCGCAGCGGCCGACGATGGAAAAGGTCATGGGCGGCTCCTTAGCGTTGCCAGTCGTCCGGGATCACCGCGATCACGTCGATCTCCATCAGCCACTGCGGCTGACCGAGGGCCGAGACCACCAGGCCGGTGGAGATCGGGAACACGCCCTTGAGCCACTTGCCGACCTCCTGGTAGACCGCCTCGCGGTAGCGCGGGTCGATCAGGTAGGTGGTGGTCTTGACGATGTGCGACAGGTCGCTGCCGGCCTCTTCCAGCAGCTGCTTGACGTTCTTCATCGCCTGCTCGGTCTGCGCGCGGGCGTCGCCGAGGCCGACCAGACGGCCCTCGAAGTCGGTGCCGACCTGGCCGCGCACGTACACGGTGTTGCCGGCGCGCACGGCCTGGCACAGGTCGTTGTCCAGGCTCTGGTTCGGGTAGGTGTCTTTGGTGTTGAACATGCGGATGCGGGTATGGGTAGGCATCGACTTACTCCCAGGAGGCGGCTTGTTGGAGGGTGCTGGCCTGACGCTGCGCGGGGTCGCGGTACTCGGCGTACTTGCGCTGCGTGGCGATGTGATCGGCGATGTGCTTGGCGTCGTGCCACACGCCCCAGATAAAGGTGGAGCCGCGGCGCGACAGCCAGGGCAGGCCGACGAAGTACACCCCGGGTTCGCTGGACACGCCGCGCTGATGCCGCGGCTTGCCCGCCGCGTCGAAGGCGTCGACCTGCAGCCAGCTGAAATCCACGGCGTAGCCGGTGGCCCAGATGATCGAGGCGATGCCGGCGGCGGCCAGGTCGAGTTCGCGAATCGGCTGGCGGATGCACTCGGCGTCCGGGTAGATCCGGCGCGCCTCGGGCTCCTCCGGCAGGTCGAGGCCGTTGCGGGCGATATAGGCGTCGGCGGCATCGAGCAGCGCCAGGTAGTTCTCGTCGCCGCGCGCCAGGTTGTCCGCCAGGTCGTCCTGGAAGCGCACCAGGCCGCCGTCGAACGCCTGGGTCAGGCCGACCAGGGTCATGCCCTGCTGCGCCAGGCGGCGAAAATCGATGGTCTCGCCGCCGCGCGCGCCGCTGACGGCGATGGTCACGTGCTCCTTGCCCGGCTGCGCGGCCTCGGCGTCCCACAGGCCGAGCACGCCCAGCCACCAGCAGAAGTCGCGGTTGCGGTAGCTGCGCGGCGGCCGGTCGTGCGGGCCCACCGAGAGGTAGACGCGGCGCCCGGCGCGCATCAGCTCGTCGGCGATCTGCACCCCCGAGGAGCCGGCGCCGACCACCAGCACGCCGCCCTCCGGAAGCTGCTGCGGGTTGCGGTAGGCGGCCGAGTGGATCTGGTAGAGCGATTCGTCCTTGGGCGCGATAGCCGGGATCACCGGGCGCTGGAAGGGGCCGGTGGCGGAGACCACGCGGTTGGCCTGGATCACGCCGGCGGAGGTCTCCACCGTGAAGCCGGCGCGGTCGGGGTTGCGCCGCACGCGCCGCACCTCCACGCCGGTGCGGATCGGCGCGTCGAACTGGCGGGCGTAGGCCTCGAAGTAGTCCGCCACCTGGTCCTTGGCGGCGAAGGCGTCGGGGTCGAGGTCGAATTCCCGGCCGGGGAAACGGTCGTGCCAGGCCGGGCCGTTGGCCACCAGCGAATCCCATCGCCCGCTGCGCCAGGCTTCGGCGATGCGGTTCTTCTCCAGCACCAGGTGCGGCACGCCGAGCTTGCTCAGGTGCTCGCTGACGGCCACGCCGGCCTGGCCGGCGCCGACCACCAGGGTGTCGATTGCCGCGGGCACGGCCGTCGCATCCCGATAGGGCTGAAAGGCAGTTTGATTCAGGTCGGTCATGGCAGGGTTCCTCGGACGCTGATCGTTGTTGTTGTGCTGTCGCGGCTAGCCGCTGGGTGTTGGCCGCATTCTGTGCAGCGCGAGGGATTCGCGAAATTATGTTTTTTGTCGTCGCTGGCGAGGAAAAAGCTGCAGGCACGCCAAGCCCGCGGCCTGCGGGGCGAATGCCTGGGGCTATAGGATTTTTAGCGTTAGCAGCGACAAATCGGCGATGGGCCTGGTGTGCGCGGCGCACCAGGGGGCGAAAACGCAAAAGCCCCGGCACTGGGGCCGGGGCTTTTGGGTGTCGCCGGAGGCGCTTAGAACTGCGCGGCGTCCAGCAGGTACAGGCTCTCGCTACCGGCCTTGACCGAGGCGCTCAGCGAGTGGATGCGCGGCAGCAGGCGGGCAAAGTAGAAGCGTGCGGTGCCCAGCTTGCTGGCGTAGAACTCGTCCTGCCCTTCCTTGCCCAGCGACGCGCGGGCCATCAAGGCCCACATATAGGCGTAGGCGGTGTAGCCGAACACCTGCAGGTACTCCACCGAGGCGGCGCCGATCTCGTTGGGGTTGTTCTTGGCGCGGTCCAGCACCCAGGCGGTCAGCTCATCCAGGTTCTGCACGGCAGCCGCCAGCGGCTTGGTGAACTCGTCGAGATTGGCATCGGCCGAAGCGATGAAGGCCTTGATCTCGTCGGCCAGGTGCTTGTAGTAGCTGCCGCCGCTGCCGACTATCTTGCGCCCCATCAGGTCCAGCGACTGGATGCCGTTGGTGCCTTCGTAGATCTGGGTGATGCGGCAGTCGCGCACCAGCTGCTCCTGGCCCCACTCGCGGATGAAGCCGTGGCCGCCGAAGATCTGCTGGCCGTGCACCGTGGTTTCCAGCGCCATGTCGGTGAGGAAGGCCTTGGCCACCGGGGTCAGCAGCGCCACCTGTTCCTCGGCACGCTTGGCGGTGGCCGGATCGATGCTGTACTTGGCGGTGTCGAGCTGCATGGCGACGTAGCTGGAGAAGGCGCGACCGCCCTCGTTCAGCGCCTTCATGGTCAGCAGCATGCGGCGCACGTCCGGATGCACGATGATCGGGTCAGCAGCTTTGTCCTGGGCCACCGGGCCGGTCGGCGCACGGCTCTGGATGCGCTCGCGGGCGTATTCCACGGCGCTCTGGTAGCTGCGCTCGCCCAGGGCCAGGCCCTGGATGCCAACGCCCAGGCGCTCGTAGTTCATCATGGTGAACATGGCCGCCAAGCCCTTGTTCACTTCGCCCACCAGGTAGCCGGTGGCGCCGTCGAAGTTCATCACGCAGGTAGCCGAGGCCTTGATGCCCATCTTGTGTTCGATGGAGCCGCAGGAAACGGCGTTCTTCTCGCCCAGCGAGCCGTCGGCACCCACCATCACCTTGGGCACCAGGAACAGCGAGATGCCCTTCGGCCCGGCCGGGGCGTCCGGCAGCTTGGCCAGCACCAGGTGGATGATGTTCTCGGTCAGGTCGTGTTCCCCGCCGGTGATGAAGATCTTGGTGCCGCTGACCTTGTAGCTGCCGTCGGCCTGGGGTTCGGCCTTGGTGCGGATGATGCCGAGGTCGGTGCCGGCGTGCGGCTCGGTCAGGCACATGGAACCGGCCCAGACGCCGGCATACATGTTCGGCAGGTACTGCGCCTTCAGTTCTTCGCTGGCGTGGTTGAGGATCGACAGGCAGGCGCCGGCGGTCAGCATCGGGTACAGGCCGAAGGACAGGTTGGCCGAGTTGACCATTTCCTCGACCTGGGCGCCGATCACCTTGGGCATGCCCATGCCGCCGAACTCCGGCGAGCCGCCGACACCGACCCAGCCACCCTCGGCGTAGGTCTGGTAGGCCTCGGGGAAGCCGGCCGGGGTCTTCACCGCGCCGTTGTCCCAGGAGCAGCCCTCTTCATCACCGCTGCGGTTCAGCGGGGCGATGCTGCCGGCGGTGACCTTGCCGGCTTCTTCGAGGATGGCGCTGGCGGTCTCGGCATCGACCACCTCGGCCAGGGCCGGCAGCTCGGCCCAGAGCTTGGAGACTTCGAAAACTTCATTGAGCACGAAGCGCATGTCGCGCAGGGGGGCTTGGTAATCGGCCATGGCACATCCTCGGAAAACGGAGTTACGTGAGGACTCCGAGTTTAATGGAACAACTTTATAGACACATAGGGTCGTGTTGTGACCAATTATTCACTAAAAGTTCGCATCCGCTTGATATGAAAAAGCCCGCCAACAGGCGGGCTCCAGTGACCACGACCGCCGGTCAGAAGGCGAAGTGTTCGGCCGGCAGTTCCATCATGCAGGCGCTGCCGGCGGCCAGGGCCAGGCGGTGCGCCTCGGTCCGCGGCAGCAGGCGCTGGAAGTAGAAGGCGCAGGTGGCCAGCTTGGCCTGGTGGAAGCCGCCGTCGTCGCCAGCCGCCAGCTTCTCCTGGGCCACCACGGCCATGCGCAGCCAGAAATAGGCCAGGGTCAGGTAGCCCGAATACATCAGGTAGTCGACGGAGGCGGCGCCGACCTCGTCCGGATTCTTCATCGCCGCCATACCGACCTGCTGGGTCAGCTCGCCCCATTGCTGGTTCAATGCGGCCAGCTGGGCCACCTGCGCGCCGAGCTGCGGATGCCCGGCCTGAGCCTCGCAGAACTTGTGGACGATCTTGGTAAAGCCGCGCAGCAGCTTGCCCTGGCTGCCGAGCACCTTGCGCCCGAGCAGGTCCAGCGCCTGGATGCCGTTGGTGCCCTCGTAGATCGGCGCGATGCGGCAGTCGCGCACCAGCTGCTCCATGCCCCATTCGCGGATATAGCCGTGGCCGCCGAACACCTGCATGCCGAGGTTGGTCGCCTCCAGCCCGGTCTCGGTCATGAAGGCCTTGCAGATCGGGGTGAGGAAGGCCAGCAGGTTCTCCGCCTCCTCTCGCGCCTCGGCGCTTTCGGCCTGGTGCGCCACGTCGAGCAATTGCGCGGTGAAATAGGCCAGCGCGCGGTTGCCCTCGTTGAAGGCCTTCATGGTCAGCAGCATGCGGCGCACGTCGGGGTGCACGATGATCGGGTCGGCGGCCTTGTCCGGTGCCTTCGGCCCGCTCAGCGCGCGCATCTGCAGGCGTTCGTTAGCGTACTTCAGCGCGCCCTGGAAGCTCGCCTCGCCGAGACACAGGCCCTGCATGCCGGTGCCCAGGCGCGCGTGGTTCATCATGGTGAACATGCAGGCCAGGCCCTTGTTGGCCTCGCCGATCAGGTAGCCGCTGGCGCCGTCGAAGTTGATCACGCAGGTGGCCGATGCCTTGATGCCCATCTTGTGCTCGATGGCGCCGCAGCTCACCGCGTTGCGCGCGCCGGCCTCGCCTGCCGCATCGGGCAGGAACTTGGGCACGATAAACAGCGAGATGCCGCGGGTGCCGGCCGGCGCGTCGGGCAGCTTGGCCAGCACCAGATGGACGATGTTCTCGCTCATGTCGTGCTCGCCGGCGGAGATGAAGATCTTGCTGCCGCTGATCCGGTAGCTGCCGTCGGCCTGGGGCACGGCGCGGGTCTTGATCAGGCCCAGGTCGGTGCCGCAGTGCGCCTCGGTCAGGCACATGGTGCCGGTCCAGCGGCCTTCGCTCATGCGGCTCAGGTAAGTCTGCTTCTGCGCCTCGCTGCCATGGGCATGGATCGCCGACATGGCGCCGTGGGTCAGGCCCGGGTACATGGCCCAGGACTGATTCGCCGAGGCGACCATCTCGCTGACGATCAGCCCCAGCGACTGCGGCAGGCCCTGGCCGCCGTAGGCCGGGTCGGCCGCCAGGCCCATCCAGCCGCCCTCGGCGTACTGGGCGAAGGCCTCCTTGAAACCCTTGGGCGTGCTCACCTGGCCCGCGTCGAAGCGGCAGCCCTCCTCGTCGCCGCTGCGGTTGAGCGGCGCCAGCACCTGCTCGCAGAACTTGGCGCCTTCCTCGAGGATGGCGCCGAGCATGTCGGGGCTCGCCTCGCTGGCGTCGAGCGCGGCGTAGTGGGCGGGAAAGGCGAAGACATCGTCGATCAGAAAGCGCATATCGCGCAGCGGGGCCTTGTACTCGGGCATGGCGGTTCTCCATTCGGGCAGCGGTCAGGTCGCCCCACGCTACTGCCGCACGGCGGCCGGCAACAACGACAGTTGGCCGGCTGAATGCGCGGCCATAAGCGGCCTCAGTCGGCTTCGCCGGCCAGCTTCACCGCGCCGCGGCGCTGGCCGGCGCTGCGGATGCAGTTGCGCCCGGCGGCCTTGGCGCTGTACAGCGCCTTGTCCGCCGCCTTGATCACCGCCTGCGGGCTGCGCTGCTCGGCCTGGCGCGCGGCCACGCCCATGCTGACGGTCACCGACACCTCGCTCGCGCCCTTGCCGCCGCGGCGCTGCTTGCCCTGCTGGTCGCTGCGCGGACGACTCTGCTTGTCGCGCAGCTGCATGCGGTAGTGCTCGATGGCCAGGCGCACCGCCTCCAGATGGGGCTGGCACTGCTCGAGGCTCTTGCCGGGAAACAGCAGGGTGAATTCCTCGCCGCCGTAACGGTAGGCCTTGCCGCCGCCCCCGACCTTGCGCAGCTGGCTGGCGACCAGGCGCAGCACCTGGTCGCCGACGTCGTGGCCGTGAGTGTCGTTGAAGTTCTTGAAGTGATCGACGTCGACCATGGCGATCACGTAGTCGCGGCCCAGGCGCTGCAGGCGTTCGTTCAGCGCGCGCCGCCCCGGCAGCCCGGTGAGCTCGTCGCGAAAGGCCATCTGGTAGGCCTCGTGGGCCACCGCGGCGACCAGCATGAGCATCGCCAGGCTGCTCATCACCTGCAGCGCGTGGGGCAGGATGAACACCTGCGGCAGCATCCACAGCACGCCGAGCAGGCCGCACAGCTGCGCCGCGTGCAACGGCCGCGGCTGCCGCAGGTACTGCAGCAGCAGGGCGACGAAGGCCAGCAGAAACAGCGGATAGGCCAGTTGCGCCAGGCTCATCCAGGCGCCGTGCAGGCTCGGCCAGTGGATCGCCGCCAGCCACTCGGCCAGCCCCTGCGGATAGCGCCGCGCCAGGCCCAGCGCCAGCCCCCCCAGCGCCAGCAGCACGGCGCCGCGGGCGAGCAGGTCCTGGGCCAGGTGCGAGCGCTCCTCCCAGCACCCGTAGAGGGCATAGAACAGCGGCAACAGCAGGCAGACCAGATGGAACACCAGGGCCGCATCCTCGCGCACCTGGCCGCCGGCGCGGAAATGGTCACCTGGATGTCGAGCAGGAAATAGGCGAGGTACAGCACCAGCAGCAGGAACAGCTCGCGCTGACGGCCGTAGCCCAGGCAGAAGGCGCCGCCGAGCAGCAGCAACAGGGTCGGCAGTACATTGAACAGCGAGACGAAGAACTCGCTCAGCACCGGCAAACGCGCCGCCAGCAGCCCGCCGAGCAGCAACGGCAGCGAAGACAGGAAATGGCTGAGGCGCAGGCTGGCGAGACGCATCGCGGCAACGTCCATCACGGAGATGACGGCATTTTGCCTGCTTGCTGCGGCGAAAACAGCGACGGGTTGCGACATTCCGTTATCGCCAGCGCACCGGCATAAAAAAACGCCGCCCCGAGGGGCGGCGTTCTTCGACCAGCGGATGGCAGGCTTAGAAGCCCAGGGCGAAGTGCTCTTCGTCCATGTCCATCAGGTTGCTGGCGCCGGACAGCATGGCTTCGACGTGCATGCGGGTACGCGGCAGGATACGCGCGTAGTAGAAGCGTGCGGTCTGCAGCTTGGCCTTGTAGAAGGCCTCGTCGCCGCTGCCGGCCGCCAGTTTCTCGGCCGCCAGGCGCGCCATGTCGGCCCAGAAGTAGGCCAGGCAGGCGTAGCCGGAGTACATCAGGTAGTCCACCGAAGCGGCCCCGACTTCCTCGCGGTCCTTCATCGCCGCCATGCCGACCTTCATGGTGATGTCGCCCCACTCCTTGTTCAGCTTGGCCAGCGGCTCGACGAACTCCTTGACGGCGTCGTTGGCCTCGTTGGCCTGGCAGAACTTGTGCACGATCTTGGTGAAGTTCTTCAGCGCGCCGCCCTGGGTCATGAGGATCTTGCGACCCAGCAGGTCGAGGGCCTGCACGCCGGTGGTGCCTTCGTACATCATCGAGATGCGGCAGTCGCGCAGGTTCTGCTCCATGCCCCACTCGCTGATGAAGCCGTGGCCACCGTAGATCTGCATGCCGTGGGAGGCGGACTCGAAGCCCACTTCGGTCATGAAGGCCTTGGCGATCGGGGTGAGGAAAGCCAGCAGTTCGTCGGCGGCTTTCTTCTCTTCTTCGTTCTGGCTGTGCTGAACGATGTCGACCTGCTTGGCGGTGAAGTAGACCATGGCGCGGTTGCCTTCGGCGAAGGCCTTCATGGTCAGCAGCATGCGGCGCACGTCCGGATGCACGATGATCGGGTCGGCGGCTTTTTCCGGCGCTTTCGGGCCGGTCAGCGAACGCATCTGCAGACGCTCGCGGGCGTACTTGATGCCACCCTGGAAGCCGACTTCGGCGTGGGCCAGGCCTTGCAGCGCGGTACCCAGGCGAGCGGTGTTCATGAAGGTGAACATGCAGTTCAGGCCCTTGTTGGCCGGGCCGATCAGGAAGCCGGTGGCGCCGTCGAAGTTCATCACGCAGGTGGCGTTGCCGTGGATGCCCATCTTGTGCTCGATCGAGCCACAGGACACCGCGTTGCGCTCACCGACGCCGCCATCGGCCGAGGGCAGGAACTTCGGCACGATGAACAGCGAGATACCCTTGGTACCGGCCGGCGCATCGGGCAGGCGGGCCAGGACGATATGGACGATGTTGTCGGCCATGTCGTGCTCGCCAGCGGAGATGAAGATCTTGGTGCCGGAGACCTTGTAGCTGCCGTCGGCCTGCGGTTCGGCCTTGGTGCGCAGCATGCCCAGGTCGGTGCCGCAATGCGGCTCGGTCAGGCACATGGTGCCGGTCCACTCGCCGGACACCAGCTTGGTCAGGTAGGTGTGTTTCTGCTCGTCGGTGCCGTGGGCGCTCAGGGTGTTCATCGCACCGTGGGACAGGCCCGGGTACATGCCCCAGGACCAGTTGGCCGAACCGACCATCTCGCTGATGGCCAGGCCGAGGGATTCCGGCAGGCCCTGGCCGCCGTGCTCGACGTCGTGCGCCAGGCTCGGCCAGCCGCCTTCGACGAACTGCTGATAGGCCTCTTTGAAGCCGGTCGGGGTCTTCACGCCGGATTCGCTCCAGGTGCAGCCCTCGATGTCACCCACACGGTTCAGCGGCGACAGCACCTGCTCGCAGAACTTGGCGCCTTCTTCGAGGATGGCGTCGACCATGTCCGGAGTGGCGTCCTGGCAGCCAGGCAGGCTCTGATAGTGCGCTTCGTAGCCCAGCAGTTCGTCACGGACGAAACGAATATCACGCAAGGGGGCCTTGTAATCAGGCATAGCGGTAAACCTCTGCGGTGGATTCCTAGTAGTTGGGGTGACCGGCTTGTCGGTCGCTTTCGGGATCACTCCCGGCTGCTGGGCCACGCATTCGCGGCCCAGCAATCAAACAGGCGTTTGAAACATACGTTTACGCCACCCCCTTGTCAAGCGCTGCCAATCGCCCGGCTAGGCGAGCAGATCGATGCGCGAATCCGGCGCCGGCCATTCGCCCAGGCGCCGATACAGCTCAAGACTAGGCGCTGGCGGCAAGGGCTGCTGCGCGGCGCGGTCTTCTTCGTCGCCTTCCTCGGCGTCCCGCTCGGCCTGGCGCGCCTCGGCCGCGGCGACGGCCTCCGCGCGGCGCAGCTCGGCCAGTTCCACCCGCGCCTGAGCCGCCTGCGCCTGGGCCTGGGCGGCGACGCGCAGGTCCTGCGCGGACGGCTCGACCGGCGCCAGCGCGGCACGCAGGACCACCTCCATCTTGCGCAGGGTGGCTTCGGGATCATTGGGCACGGGGGCGGTGTCGATGCTGACTTCGCCGGAAACGGCGTAGCGCTGGCCGTCCGGGCCGCGCTTGAAGCTGTAGCTGGGCGCCCCGGCGTACTGCCCGCCCACCGCGGCATGGGCCTGCTCGTGGGCCCGCACTTCGCGGTCGCGCTGGCTCAGCTCGGCGATTTCCAGTTGTTCGAGACGTTGCTGCTGCGCACTGGGCTCGCCGTCGCCACGGCCATCGCGCTCGGCCGAGCGATCCGCCTCCTCGCGCCCGGAAGCGGAGGAGTCGGCCTGCGCCTCCTGCGTCGGGGCGGCAGGCGGCTGATCGGCGCGAGCGATATCGGGGGAAACTGCGGCCGAGAGTGGCCGGGCCGGCGCGACGGGCGGCGAGGGGACGAACGACGGCAGGCTGCTGCCGATCTGCATATGCTCCCTCCTACCCCGCAATTGGCCGCATCCGCGGCCGGGGTAATGAACTTAGAGCCTATTCACGATCTGGCGAGCTAGAGCCATGCAAGGCGCTACGTTAGTAACAGCCTCCGGCTGGTCAAAACAGGCCAAGGCCGGTCGGAGTCGCGCTCGACTTTACGAGCTGTATATGAGCGGTACTCGCTTCGCTCGCCCCTCCGGGGCCGCACTGAAGTGCGTTAGCCGCAGGCGGCTTGCTGAGCCTGTTTTTAACGCAGCAGGGCCGACGCACGGCAGATCGTGGATAGGCTCTCAGGCACGCGTATCGATCAGGGTGCCAAGCACCTCGTCGGCGGTTTCCACGACGCGCGCACTGGCGCGCACCTCGTTCTCGCCGACGCGCAGGGCGACCAGGCTTTGCGCCAGGTCGGGGCGAGTCTGTTCGGCGGCTTGCGGCGCCGAATTGACCTGATTCTGCGGCGGGGTCTGACTGCCTTGCGGCGGCTGGCTGACGGCGTTGCTGGCGATCTCGCTGGCTGCCTGTTCGACACGGCGCTGCCCGGCCTGAATGCCGCTCAGACCCGAATTGAATGCGTTGGCAGAGATTTCCATCGGCAGCTCCCGGCGCGATTAGAACCTAATGGCCGGTATTGAAGCAGAAACTGCCTAAAAAACGTACAGGCAAAAGGCTATGGTCGGGTAACTGCTTATTACCGCTGAACCAGCCGGTCGAGATCCAGATGCGCCGCCACCGCCGCCGGGCTTGCCTGGGCCAGACGTGGCACGCGCCCCAGGCAGGGCGCCGCCAGGCGTTCGGCGAGGGTGGCGAGGTTTTCCTCCAGGCGCGAGGTCTGCGCATCGACCACATTGGCCACCCAGCCGGCCAGGCGCAGGCCGTCGCGCTCGATGGCCTCCATGCTGAGCACGGCGTGGTTGATGCAGCCCAGGCGCACGCCGACCACCAGGATCACCGGCAGGCCCAGGGCCACGGCCAGGTCGGAGAGGTTCTCGCCGCCGGCCAGCGGCACGCGCCAGCCGCCGGCTCCTTCCACCAGGGAAAAATCGGCACCCTTGGCCAGGATCGCGCGCACCGGGCCGAGCAGGCTGGCCACATCCAGCTGCACCCCGGCCTCGCGCGCCGCCAGGTGCGGGGCGATGGCCGGGGCGAAGGCCAGCGGATTGACCTCCTCGTAGCGCAGCGCCAGCGAGCATTCGCCGAGCAGGGCCAGGGCATCGTCGTTGCGCAGGCCGTCTGCGGTCATGGCGCAACCGGAGGCCACCGGCTTGGCCGCCGCGGTGCTCAGTCCGCGCCGGCGAGCGGCATGCAGCAAGCCGGCGGCGATGGTGGTCTTGCCGATTTCCGTGTCCGTTCCGGTAACGAAGTAGGCTTGAGTCATCAGTCGAACCCTCTGCCGAAGTGGTCTTGCCGGCTTCTCATGCCGAGCCGGGTATCCGTTCCGGTGACGAAGTAGGCGTGGGTCACTGCGGGTGCTCCATTCGATCCACGCTCAACGGCTTCTGCAGCACGCCATAGACCACCTGGTAGGTGGCCGGCAGCCCCTCGGCCTGACGGAAGCCCTCGTAGGCCTCGATCAGCGCGCGAATCCGCGCGCGCCCGGTCAGCCCGCCCGGCCGCCCCGGGTTGAGGTTGTGCGCGCCGAGGTCCTTGAGCGAGGCGGTCAGGCTGCGCAGGTCGGGAAAATGCAGCACCTCGGCCTGGCGCTGCAGGCTCAGCAGCTGCAGCTCGCCGGCGGCGCACAGGCGCTGGTAGTCCTCGAAGCGGCGAAAGCGGTTGACGTGGACGAAGCCGTCCACCGCCTGCCAGCTGCCCTGCAGCTCCTGCAGGGTGCCCACGCACAGGCTGGAAAAGGCCAGCACGCCGCCCGGGCGCAGCACCCGCGCCGCCTCGCGGAGCACCTGCGGGAAATCGGCGCACCACTGCAGCGCCAGGCTGGAGAACAGCAGGTCGAGGCTGGCGGCCTGCAGCGGCAGCGCCTCGGCATCGCCGGCGACGAAATGCGCGGCGCCACCCAGCGGCCGGGCGTGGCGCAGCATGCCCTCGGCGATATCCACGGCCAGGCCCTCGCTCCGCGGGAAGCGCGCGCCCAGGGCGCGGGTGAAATGCCCGGTGCCGCAGCCCAGGTCCAACCAGCGCGCCGGCTGCAGCGAGGCGGGCAGGCGCTCGAGCAACTGCGCGCCGACGCTGCGCTGCAGCGCGGCCACCGCATCGTAGCTGTCCGCCGCACGGGAGAAGGAGGCCGCGACCTGGCGCTTGTCCGGCAGACCGCCGGGCTGGGCATGCTCGCTCATGGTCGGCCCCCGCGGAAGAAAGCCAGCACCCTACGACTCACCATCACTGGCCTCGCGGATAAACTCGAGCAGCAACGCCGCCAGGGCCTGCGGCTGTTCCAGCACGAAGGCATGGCCGCAGCCTTCCAGCACATCCACCTCGCCGGCCGGCAGCAGGGCCAGCAGCGCTGCGCCAGCCGCGGCCGGTACCAGGGCGTCCTGCTCGGCCAGCAGGTGCAACTGCGGCCCGGTGAAGGCGGCCAGCGCCGCGCGATTGTCCAGGCTCGCCAGCACCTGAAGCCCGGCCAGCAATTGCGCGCCAGCCGCCTCGGTCAGCGCCGCCTGCAGGCGGCGCGCCAGGGCGCGGGCGTCGCTTGCGCCCTGGGCGCAGAGCATGGCGAAACGCTTGAGGGTGGCGCCGGCGTCCTGCGCACAGCCGGCCTCGAACGCGGCGAAGGTCTCGACCGGCATGGCGCTCGGCCAGCCCTCGCGAGCGACGAAGCAGGCATTGGCGGCCAGGCTGATCAGCCCCCGGCAACGCGCGCCACGGCGCGCCGCCAGCGCGGTGGCGAGCATGCCGCCGAGCGACCAGCCGGCCAGCCAGCAGTCTTGCGGCAGGCGCGCGTCCAGCTCATCGAGCCAATCGTCCACTGCCGCCGAGGTCAGCGCCGGCAGTTCGCACCATTCAACCCGCAGCTGGTCACCCAGCGCCTCGGCCAACGGCTGCAACAGGGCGCTGTCCAGGCCCCAGCCGGGCAGCAGGATCAGTCGTTCAGTCATGCTCTTGCACCTGCGGCCAGCACTCGGCCAACGCCTCCAGCAACAGCTCCAGCTGCGCCTCGCTGTGCGCCGCGGACAGGGTCACGCGCAGCCGCGCGCCGCCGACCGGCACGGTGGGCGGGCGGATGGCGCCGACCAGCAGGCCGCGCGCCTTGAGCAGTGCCGAAAGCTTGAGGGCACGGGCACTGTCGCCGACCAGGATCGGCTGGATCGGCGTCGGGCTGTCCATCAGGCTCAGGCCGATCTCGGCGGCGCCGGCACGAAAGCGCGCGATCAACTGGTTCAGGTGCTCGCGGCGCCAGCCTTCGCTGCGCAGCAACTCCAGGCTCTTCAGGGTGGCGCAGGCCACCGCCGGCGGCTGGCTGGTGGTGTAGATATAGGGGCGGGCGAACTGGATCAGGGTCTCGATCAGTTCCTCGCTGCCGGCGACGAAGGCCCCGGCGGTGCCGAACGCCTTGCCCAGGGTGCCGACCAGCACCTGTACCTCGTCCAGGCCCAGGCCGAAGTGTTCGACTATGCCGCCGCCGGTGGCGCCCAGCGGGCCGAAGCCATGGGCGTCGTCGACCATCACCCAGGCCTGCGTGGCGCGCGCCTCGGCGCACAGCGCGGGCAGATCGGCGAGGTCGCCGTCCATGCTGAACACGCCGTCGCTGACCACCAGGCAGTTGCCGCTGGCCTTGCGCAGGCGATTGGCCAGGCTCACCGCATCGTTGTGCAGATAACGCGAGAAGCGCGCCCCGGACAGCAGGCCGGCATCCAGCAGCGAGGCGTGGTTGAGGCGGTCCTGCAGCACGCTGTCGCCCTGCCCGACCAGCGCGGTGACCACCGCCAGGTTGGCCATATAGCCGGTGGAGAACAGCAGCGCGCGCGGCCGCCCGGTGAACTCGGCCAGCGCCGCTTCCAGCTGGTGGTGCGGCGTGCTGTGGCCGATCACCAGGTGCGAGGCGCCGCCGCCGACGCCCCACTTCTCGGCGCCGGCGCGCATGGCAGCGATCACCTCGGGGTGATTGGCCAGGCCCAGGTAATCGTTGGAGCAGAAGGCCAGCAGCTCGCGGCCATCGACCTGCACCAGCGGCCCCTGCGGTGATTCAAGCAGCGGGCGTTGGCGATAGAGGTTGGCGGCGCGGCGCTCGGCGAGGCGAGTGGCAAGATCGAAGCTCATGGCAAGACCTGGTGGATAACCGCAAGCGGGTTATCCACCCTACAGAAGGACTACGTAGGGTGGATGACGCGAAGCTCATCCACCGCCTGACTTCAGACCGCGGCGTTATAGAACAGCTTGGAATCGCGCTGCTCGACCAGGGCCTGCTCGATGGCGGCCTGGTGCACCTCGTCGGCATGCTCCTCGCGCTCCTCCGGCTTGATGCCGAGGCGTTTGAACAGGGCCATGTCCTTGTCCGCCTGGGGGTTGGCGGTGGTCAGCAGCTTCTCGCCGTAGAAGATCGAGTTGGCGCCAGCCATGAAGGCCAGGGCCTGCATCTGCTCGTTCATCTGCTCGCGGCCGGCGGACAGGCGCACGTGGGATTTCGGCATCATGATCCGCGCCACGGCCAGGGTGCGAATGAAGTCGAACGGATCGACGTCCTTCTCCTCGGCCAGCGGCGTGCCCTTGACCTTGACCAGCATGTTGATCGGCACGCTCTCCGGGTGCTCCGGCAGGTTGGCCAGCTGGATCAGCAGGCCGGCGCGGTCGTCCACCGATTCGCCCATGCCGAGGATGCCGCCGGAGCAGATCTTCATCCCCGCCTCGCGCACGTAGGCCAGGGTCTGCAGGCGCTCGCCGTAGGTACGGGTGGTGATGATGTTGCCGTAGAACTCCGGCGAGGTATCCAGGTTGTGGTTGTAGTAGTCCAGCCCCGCCTCGGCCAGCGCCTGGGTCTGCTCCTGATCCAGCTTGCCCAGGGTCATGCAGGTTTCCAGGCCGAGTTTCTTCACCCCTTTGACCATCTCCAGCACGTAGGGCATGTCCTTGGCCGACGGGTGCTTCCACGCCGCGCCCATGCAGAAACGGGTGGAACCGATGGCCTTGGCCTCGGCGGCGGCCTTGAGCACCTTCTCCACCTCCATCAGCTTTTCCTTGTCCAGGCCGGTGTTGTAGTGGCCGGACTGCGGGCAGTACTTGCAGTCTTCCGGGCAGGCGCCGGTCTTGATCGACAACAGCGTCGAGACCTGCACGCGGTTGGCGTCGAAGTGCGCGCGGTGCACCGTCTGCGCCTGGAACAGCAGGTCGTTGAACGGCTGTTCGAACAGCGCGCGGACTTCGGCCAGCGACCAGTCGTGGCGGGTGGGGGTGGCGGCGGTTGCACTCATCGGGAGCTTCCTTCGACGCTAGGCGGCGTCTGTTGTCGGGGCCCGCGCACGGGGCGACGGGACGTTCAGGCTTAGGGCATCATAAGTGGCCTTTGGATGCTGTCAACCGCCAACAAGACACAGGTTTACCACTGATCGTTTATTGATCAATCGAACTTTCATACTGGCACCTGGCCAAACCCCTATCGCGTCATCGGAATCTTCTGCATGCAGCTAACCGGCTTTTTCGACTGGCTGGGCCACACCCTGGGCAGCGCCATCCGCTTTATCGTCGATCTGTTCTCCGGCGCCCTGGGCGCGGTGGCCGACGCCATCGATGCGTTCCTCGGCGGCATGGCGCGGGCCATCGGCATGGACGTGTCGATCTTCAGCCTCGTCCTGCTGATCCTCGGCCTGCTGTTTCTCTACAAGGGCGTGCGCGCGCTGCTGCGCAAAGCCATCTTCGCCGGGGTGATCTGGCTGCTGCTGGGCCTGGTGCTGATGGGCTGGCTGATCCGCTGAGCGCCGGCTAGGCTCAGGGCTTTCGCTCACGGACGAGCCGCCATGCCCCTGCTCCCCCTCACGCTTCCCGCCTGGCTGCAACCGCGCCGCCATTGCCAGCTCTGCGACGAGCCCGCCGACCACCCCCGACACGCCATCTGCAGCGCCTGCGAGACCGAGCTGCCCTGGCTCGGCGCGCAGTGCCAGGTGTGCGCGGTGCCGCTGCCGATGGCCGGCCTGATCTGCGGCGCCTGCCAGCGCCAGACGCCGAGCTTCGCCCGGGTGGAGGCGCCGTGGCGCTATGCCTTTCCGGTGGACAACCTGATCACCCGCTTCAAGCACCAGGGCCAGTGGCCGCACGGCCGGCTGCTCGCCGAGCTGCTGGCCGAACACCTGCAGCACGCCTACGACGAAGGTTTGCCCAGGCCGCAGGCGCTGCTGCCGGTGCCCCTGGCGCGGCGCCGCCAGCGTCGCCGCGGTTTCAACCAGGCGCAGATGCTCGCCGACTGGCTCGGCCGCCGCCTGCAGTTGCCGGTGCACGGCGACTGGCTGCAACGGCGCCTGGACACCCCGGCGCAGCAGGGCCTGGACGCCGCCACGCGCAAGCGCAACCTGCGCCAGGCCTTCGCCCTCGACGCCGGCGCCGAACTCGCCGGGCGCCACCTGGCACTGGTCGACGACGTGCTCACCACCGGCGCCACCGCCGGCATTCTCGCCCGCCTGCTGCGCCGCGCCGGCGCCGCGCGGGTCGACGTCTACTGCCTGGCGCGCACGCCGCGCCCCGGCGACGGCTGACTTGACTTGCCGGTCAGAGTCGCGCAACGTGCCGCCCATCGCCCTTGCCATCCGCACCCCATGGCCCAGCCCGATCCCCTCGCCCAACTGCTCAGCCGCCGCCCGCAACGCCTGGCACTGCTCGAGCAGATCGCCGTACAAGGCTCGATCACCCGCGCCGCCAAGGCCGCCGGACTCAGCTACAAGGCCGCCTGGGACGCCATCGACGAACTCAACAACCTCGCCGAACAGCCACTGGTCAGCCGCAGCGTCGGCGGCAAGGGCGGCGGCGGCGCGCGCCTGACCCCGGCCGGCGCCCGCCTGCTGGCCCTGCATCGGCGGGTGCAGGCACTGCAGGCGCAGCTGCTGCAGGCTGCCGAGGACGACGCCGACCTGCAGCTGCTCGGCCGCCTGCTGCTGCGCACCAGCGCGCGCAACCAGCTGAGCGGCCGGGTGCGGGCGATCCAGGCGCAGGGACGCAACGATCTGGTCGAACTGGAACTGCCGGGCGGCGCGCTGATCCGCGCGCAGATCACCCGCGACAGCACCGAGAAACTCGAACTGAGTGCCGGCGCCGGCGTGGTGGCGCTGATCAAGGCCGGCTGGCTGGAACTGCAGCCGCTGTCGGCGCCGCTCGATCCCGCACGCAATGCCCTGGAAGGCTGGATCGAGCAGGTCCTGGCGGCGGACGACGGCCCCAGCGAAGTGCGCATCGGCCTGGCCAGCGGCCAGACCCTGTGCGCCCTGGTCGACCCGGCGCGCCTGGCGCAGCTGGGCCTGCGCGCCGGCGACCCGGTGCGCGCGCAGTTCGCCGCCAGCCAGGTATTGCTCGGCACCCAGGTCTGACCCCGCTGGCCGGGGACAAAGGGCTACACTGTGCGCCCTAGCGCGCGGAGCCTGTCATGAGCCATCCCTTCTCCACCCTCACCCCGGACCTGGTGCTCGACGCCGTGGAGAGCCTCGGTTACCTCAGCGACGCCCGCGTGCTGGCGCTCAACAGCTACGAGAACCGCGTCTACCAGGTGGGCATCGAGGACGAGGCGCCGCTGATCGCCAAGTTCTACCGCCCCGACCGCTGGAGCGATGCGGCGATTCGCGAGGAGCACAGCTTCAGCTTCGAGCTGGCCGAATGCGAGGTGCCGGTGGTGGCGCCGCTGCTGCGTGACGGCGAGACCCTGTTCGAGCACGGCGGTTTCCGCTTCGCCCTGTTCCCGCGCCGCGGCGGGCGCGCGCCGGAGCCGGGCAACCTGGATCAGCTGTACCGCCTCGGCCAGTTGCTCGGCCGCCTGCACGCGGTCGGCGCCAGCCGCCCCTTCGCCCACCGCGAAACCCTGGCGGTGGACAATTTCGGTCACGCCTCGCTGGCTACCCTGCTGGGCGGCGGCTTCGTCCCGCGCAGCCTGCTGCCGGCCTACGAGTCGGTGGCGCGCGACCTGCTGGCGCGCCTCGATCAGCTGTTCGCCCGCGTGCGCTACCAGCCGATCCGCCTGCACGGCGACTGCCACCCCGGCAACCTGCTGTGCCGCGACGACAGCTTCCACATCGTCGACCTCGACGACTGCCGCATGGGCCCGGCGGTGCAGGACCTGTGGATGATGCTGGCCGGCGAGCGCCACGAGCGCCTCGGTCAACTGGCCGAGCTGATGGACGGCTACCAGGAATTCCACGACTTCGACGCCCGCGAGCTGCCGCTGATCGAGGGCCTGCGCGCGCTGCGCCTGATGCACCACAGCGCCTGGATCGCCCGACGCTGGGACGACCCGGCCTTCCCCCTGGCCTTCCCCTGGTTCGCCGGCGAGCGCTACTGGGGCGACCAGATCCTCTCCTTGCGCGAGCAACTGGCGGCGCTGGACGAGGAGCCGCTGCGGCTGTTCTGAGACGTAGCCCGGATGAGCCTTGCAATGATCGCCGGCAAGCCGGCCCAGACCGATACAGTTGCCCGCGCCGCGTAAACTTTGCCTTACGACTTTCCCGGCACGCGGCCATGGAGAAAAACTGAACGAACAGACAAGCCCGGGGCCCGGGGACTAGAATTCCGCGGCTACCGTTAGCTGCCTAAGCAAGGACTCCGCATGGCCACCGCCAACCCGCGACGCGGGTATCTCCTCGGCCTCACCGCCTACGTCATCTGGGGCCTGTTCCCGCTCTACTTCAAGGCCATCCAGAGCGTGCCGGCACTGGAAATCATCGTCCACCGGGTGCTCTGGTCGGCACTGTTCGGCGGCCTGCTGCTGCTCGTGTGGAAACACCCGGGCTGGTGGCGCGAGCTGCGCGACCATCCCAAGCGCCTGGCGGTGCTGGCCGGCTGCGGCCTGCTGATCGCCACCAACTGGCTGGTCTACGTCTGGGCGGTGAACAACGAGCGGATGATCGAGGCCAGCCTGGGTTACTACATCAATCCGCTGATCAACGTGCTGCTCGGCCTGCTGATTCTCGGCGAGCGCCTGCGCCGCCTGCAGTGGCTGGCCGTCGGCCTGGCCGCCCTCGGCGTGCTGCAGCAGGTCTGGCAGCTGGGCAGCCTGCCCTGGGTGTCGCTGGTGCTGGCGCTGACCTTCGGCTTCTACGGGCTGATCCGCAAACAGGCGCCGGTCGCCGCCCTGCCCGGCCTGGTGGTGGAGACCTGGCTGCTGCTGCCGGTGGCGCTGGCCTGGCTGGCCCTGCACCCGGCGGCGGCGAGCAGCCAGGCGAGCTTCTGGACCAGTAGCGAGGCGCTGTGGCTGGCGGCCGCCGGGCCCATCACCCTGGTGCCGCTGGTGTGCTTCAACGCCGCAGCGCGCCACCTGCCCTACACCACCCTGGGCTTTCTGCAGTACATCGCGCCGACCCTGGTGCTGCTGCAGGCCATCCTGCTGTTCGACGAGCACTTCGCCCCCAGCACCCTGCTGGCCTTCGCCTGCATCTGGGCCGGGCTGGCGGTGTATAGCCTGGATATCTGGCTGAGCCTGCGCAAACGTCCGAGCGTGTAAGGGGGTGCGCACAGCGCACGCACTCGGCTGAGCAGAAAACACCCAACCGCCGCCAGGCTGCGTCAGCCCTGGCGCGGCGCCTTTCGGCCCCAGCCCAGCCACAGCTCCCCCCGGCATTTGCGCACAAACCTTTGATCCTGCTGATTTTTTAGCCAGGCAAAGAAAAACCCCGGGGCACTAGAGGGTGCGCCGGGGCTCCCCAGCTTATCCACAGGCTGATCCACGCCAGCCGTGGATATTCAGTCCTCCTGACGCAGATTCAGCTCCACCATCAGGTCGTCGGCCAGGGTCTCCAGGCGCGCCTGCAACTGCTCCAGCGGCAGCGTCTCCGGCACCGCCAGCAGCGCCTCGGCGGTGAACAGCAGCTCGCCGCTCATCGGCGCCGGTGCCACTTCGGTCAGCAGGCTTTCCAGGTTGACACCCTGCTCGGCCAACAAGCGGGTGATGTCGCGCACGATACCGGGGCGGTCGTTGCCCACCAGCTCCAGGCGGATCGCGGTGAAGCGTCCGCCCGGCTCGCTGCCGCTGACCGCCAGTTGCACACGAATGCCCTGCGCACCGAGCGCCTCCATGGCCTTGATCAGACCGCCGTGCGCCTCGGCCGGCACGTCCACCCGCACGATGCCGGCGAACTGCCCGGCCATGCGCGCCATGCGACTTTCCAGCCAGTTGCCGCCGTGCTCGGCGACGCAGGCGGCGAGGCGCTCGACCAGCCCCGGTTGATCCTCGGCAATCACCGTCAGTACCAGATGATCCATGTACTACCTCACTCGTTCACAGGATTGGAAAGGCTCAGCCGCGCAGCGCCAGCCAGTAGGTGAGAAATTGCTCGTCGCGCACATAGCCCAGGCGCTCGTACAGGCGCTGCCCGGCCAGGTTGGTCTTCGCCGTTTCCAGCTGCAGGCCGCAGGCGCCGCTGGCCTCGGCATGAGCACGGGCGGCGTTCATCAGCGCCGCGCCGACGCCGGCGCGGCGAGCCGACTCGTCGACATAGAGATCGCTGAGCAGCCAGGCCGGTTCCAGCGCCAGGGACGAGTGGAAGGGATAGAGCTGGACGAAGCCCTGGGCCGCGCCCCGCTCGTCGCGGGCGATCAGCAGCTGCGAGTCGCCGCGCTGCAGACGCTGGCGGAGAAAGGCGGCGATCTCCGTCTCGGCCCGCGGCACCTGGTAGAAGGCCAGGTAGCCGGCGAACAGGCGGGTGAGGTCGACGAGGTCGGCGGCAACGGCGGCGGATACCGGCATGGCAGGCTCCAGAACGGGTCAGCGCAGTATAGGCGAAGGCGGCGTAGGCCATATTCGTCCTCTTGTCAGTAGCCCGCGCAATTAATCGTGTACGTTTTTACAATTTTTATGAAACAATAGCGCACTTTTTTGCATACACAGCGTATCCAACGTGACCGTGCAGAGCCTTCCGGTCGCAGACTGACGCACACCCACTGCATTTCCCCGAAATCTTGATGTAGTATGCCGCGCCTCGGACTACAAGACGGCAAACCCGTCTCCGACGAGCCCCTCTAAAAACGTAGGCGAGGTAGCCAGCGCCAGGCGCAACGACCAACGGGAGTAACAGCCGAAGGCTGGCCCGAAGGGTGAGCGCCAGCGAATCGAACGGGCGAAGAAGCGGAGTTTACTTGGTGTAAATGAGCCTTCTGAGCCTGTTTCTAACGCAGCGATGGCAACGCAGGTAGTTTTTAGAGGGGCCCGAAGCGGCTATTGAGTAGAGCTCAGAGAGAGTGAGGCAAGTGATGACTGAACGCGTTCAAGTCGGTGGCCTGCAGGTCGCCAAAGTCCTGTACGACTTCGTGAACAACGAAGCCATCCCCGGTACCGGCATCGCTGCCGACCAGTTCTGGGCCGGTGCCGCCGCGGTCATCAAGGACCTGGCATCGAAGAACCGTGCCCTGCTGGCCAAACGCGACGAACTGCAGGCGCAGATCGATGCCTGGCACCAGGCGCGCCAGGGTCAGGCCCATGACGCCGCTGCCTACAAGGCCTTCCTCCAGGAAATCGGCTATCTGTTGCCGGAGCCGGAAGACTTCCAGGCCACCACCGCCAACGTCGACGAAGAGATCGCCCGCCTGGCCGGCCCGCAGCTGGTGGTACCGGTGATGAACGCGCGCTTCGCCCTGAACGCCTCCAACGCCCGCTGGGGCTCGCTGTACGACGCCCTCTACGGCACCGACGTGATCAGCGAAGAAGGCGGCGCCGAGAAGGGCAAGGGCTACAACAAGGTGCGCGGCGACAAGGTCATCGCCTTCGCCCGCGCCTTCCTCGACGAGGCCGCGCCGCTGGCCGCCGGCTCCCATGTCGACTCCACCGGCTACAAGATCGTTGACGGCAAGCTGGTGGTTTCGCTCAAGGGCGGCAGCAACAGCGGTCTGCGCGACGACGCGCAACTGATCGGCTTCCAGGGCGAGGCCAGTGCGCCGGTCGCCGTGCTGCTCAAGCACAACGGCCTGCACTTCGAGATCCAGATCGACGCCGCCAGCCCCATCGGCAGCACCGACGCCGCCGGCGTGAAAGACGTGCTGATGGAAGCCGCGCTGACCACCATCATGGACTGCGAAGACTCGGTCGCCGCCGTCGATGCCGACGACAAGGTGGTGGTCTACAAGAACTGGCTGGGCCTGATGAAGGGCGACCTGGCCGAGCAAGTCGCCAAGGGCGGCCAGACCTTCACCCGCACCATGAATCCGGATCGCGTCTACACCAAGGTCGACGGCTCGGAACTGACCCTGCATGGCCGCTCGCTGCTGTTCGTGCGCAACGTCGGCCACCTGATGACCAACCCGGCCATCCTCGACG
The DNA here is from genome assembly GCF_056676075.1 of Pseudomonas sp. ABa2. Classification (NCBI taxonomy): domain Bacteria; kingdom Pseudomonadati; phylum Pseudomonadota; class Gammaproteobacteria; order Pseudomonadales; family Pseudomonadaceae; genus Pseudomonas; species Pseudomonas sp. ABa2. The sequence continues at coordinate 510,889 of NZ_CM155239.1, read as the reverse complement.
CCGAAGGCAACGAGATTCCGGAAGGCATCCAGGACGCGCTGTTCACCAGCCTGATCGCGGTGCACAACCTGATCGGCAACACCACGCGCAAGAACACCCGCACCGGCAGCGTGTACATCGTCAAGCCGAAGATGCACGGCCCGGAAGAAGTCGCCTTCGCCAGCGAAATCTTCGCCCGCGTTGAGGATGTGCTGGGCCTGGCCCGCAACACCCTCAAGGTCGGCATCATGGACGAGGAGCGCCGCACCACCGTCAACCTCAAGGCGTGCATCAAGGCTGCCAGCGAGCGCGTGGTGTTCATCAACACCGGCTTCCTCGACCGCACCGGTGACGAGATCCACACCTCCATGGAAGCCGGCGCCGTGGTGCGCAAGGCCGCCATGAAGAGCGAGACCTGGATCGGCGCCTACGAGAACAACAACGTCGACGTCGGCCTGGCCACCGGCCTGCAGGGCCGCGCGCAGATCGGCAAGGGCATGTGGGCCATGCCCGATCTGATGGCCGCCATGCTCGAGCAGAAGATCGCCCACCCGCTGTCCGGCGCCAACACCGCCTGGGTCCCCTCGCCGACCGCCGCCACCCTGCACGCCCTGCACTACCACAAGGTCGACGTGTTCGCCCGTCAGGCCGAACTGGCCAAGCGTACTCCGGCCTCGGTGGACGACATCCTGACCATCCCGCTGGCCAAGGACACCAGCTGGTCAGCAGAAGAAATCCGCAACGAGCTGGACAACAACTCGCAGGGCATCCTCGGCTACGTGGTGCGCTGGATCGACCAGGGCGTCGGCTGCTCCAAGGTGCCGGACATCAACGACGTCGGCCTGATGGAAGACCGCGCCACCCTGCGCATCTCCAGCCAGCTGCTGGCCAACTGGCTGCGCCACGGCATCGTCAGCGAAGCCCAGGTGATCGAAAGCCTCAAGCGCATGGCGCCGGTGGTCGACCGGCAGAACGCTAGCGACCCGCTGTACCGCCCGCTGGCTCCGGACTTCGACAACAACGTCGCCTTCCAGGCCGCGCTGGAGCTGGTGATCGAAGGCACCAAGCAGCCCAACGGCTACACCGAGCCGGTGCTGCACCGCCGTCGTCGCGAGTTCAAGGCCAAGAACGGTCTCTGATTCGCTGCCGCAGCAGAGAAACCGCCCTTCGGGGCGGTTTTTTATTGGCCGCGCGCAGGCCGCGGCGGTCGGCGCGGTCGGCGCGTTGGGCTTCGCTGCGCTCAGCGCCAACCTAGGGCGGCGGCAGCCCCATCGCCCCCCTACTTAGGTGCAATGGCCAAGTCCCACGCGCGCGGCCACACTGGCAGCATCTCGAAACTGCGAGGCGCAAGCCCATGAGCAAGGCCGACGCCCTGGCCGATGCGGGCAAGACCGCGGTGCTGCAGAACATTCACGGCACCATGGAGTTCCTGCAGAAGTTTCCGCCCTTCAACCAGATGGACACCGCCCACCTGGCGTTTCTGGTCGAGCACTGCCAGCTGCGCTTCTACGGCGAAGGCGAGTCGATCATCAAGCCGAGCGACGGCCCGGTCGAGCACTTCTACATCGTCAAGCAGGGCCGGGTGCATGGCGAACGCCCGCACAGCGCGCGGCGCGGCACCGAGACCACCTTCGAGATCACCGCCGGCGAATGCTTTCCGCTGGCCGCGCTGATCGGCGAACGCGCCACCCGCACCGAACACCTGGCCGCCGAGGACACCTTCTGCCTGCTGCTGGCCAAGCACGCCTTCGTCAAGCTGTTCGCCGTGTCCAACCCGCTGCGCGACTTCGCCCTGCGCGGGGTCAGCAGCCTGCTCGACCAGGTCAACCAGCAGGTGCAGCTGCGCGCGGTGGAGACCCTCGGCGCGCAGTATTCGCTGGATACCCGCCTGGGCGAACTGGCCATGCGCCAACCCATCGGCTGTGCCCCCGTCACGCCGCTGCGCGAGGCGGTGCGGCTGATGCACGAACAGCACGTCGGCAGCATCGTCATCGTCGACCCGGCCGAGCGGCCGCTGGGCATCTTCACCCTGCGCGACCTGCGCCGGGTGGTGGCCGACGGCGTCGACCTGGCCCAGCCGATCAGCAACCTGATGACCCCCAGGCCCTTCCACCTGGCGCCGGACGCCAGCGCCTTCGACGCCGCCATCGCCATGACCGAGCGGCATATCGCCCACGTCTGCCTGGTGGAACACGAGCGGCTCTGCGGGGTGATTTCCGAGCGCGACCTGTTCAGCCTGCAGCGCGTCGACCTGGTGCACCTGGCGCGCACCATTCGCCACGCCGGCAAGATGGAGACCCTGGCCGGGCTGCGCAGCGACATCCGCCTGCTGGTCGACCGCATGCTGGCCCACGGCGCCAGCTCGACGCAGATCACCCATATCGTCACCCTGCTCAACGACCACACCGTGTGCCGGGTGATCGAGCTGACGATCGAGGAAATGGGCGATCCGGGCGTGCCCTTCACCTGGCTGTGCTTCGGCAGCGAAGGTCGCCGCGAGCAGACCCTGCACACCGACCAGGACAACGGCATCCTCTTCGAGGCGGCCGACGCCGCCGAGGCCGCCGCCATTCGCGGGCGCCTGCTGCCGCTGGCCGCCACCATCAACCAGCGCCTGGCGCAGTGCGGCTTCACCCTGTGCAAGGGCAACATCATGGCCAGCAACCCGGAGCTGTGCCTGTCGCGCCAGGAGTGGTCGCGGCGCTTCGCCGGCTTCGTGCTCGAGGCCACCCCGGAAAACCTGCTGGGCTCGACCATCTACTTCGACCTGCGGGCGATCTGGGGCCCGGACGAGGGTTGCGAGCAGCTGCGCGAGGAACTGCTCGGGCGTATCGGCAACAACAGCCTGTTCCAGCAGATGATGGCCGAGAACGCCCTGCGCCAGCGTCCGCCGGTGGGGCGCTTCCGCGACTTCGTGGTGGTCCGCTCCGGCGCCGACAAGGACACCCTCGACCTCAAGGTGCAGGGCCTGACCCCCTTCGTCGACGGCGCCCGCCTGCTCGCCCTGGCCCACAACGTCGCCGCGGTCGGCACCCTGGAGCGCCTGCGCGCGCTGGTGGCCAAGGGCGTGATCGAGGCCCAGGACGGCGCCGCCTTCGAGGAGGCCTACCACTTCATCCAGCAGACCCGCATGCAGCAGCACCAGCTGCAGGCGCGCGACGAGCTGCCCTACTCCAACCGGGTCGACCCCGACCGCCTCAACCACCTGGACCGACGCATCCTGCGCGAGTCCTTCCGCCAGGCGCAGCGGCTGCAGAGCAGCCTGGCCCTGAGGTATCAGCTATGAGCAAGTTTACCTGGTTCACCGGGCGCGGCCCGGCCCTGACCCAGCGCCAGCTGGAGCGCCGCCGCGAGCTGGCGGCCCCGGCCGCGCTCGACGAGCGGCCGCTGCACGCGCAACGTTTCGTCGTCCTCGACCTGGAGACCAGCGGCCTGAACATGCGCCGCGACCAGGTGCTGTCGATCGGCGCGGTGGTGATCGAGCACGGCGCCATCGACCTCAGCCAGCAGTTCGAGTGCACCCTGCAGCGCGACGGCCACCAGGCCAGCGCCAGCACCCTGATCCACGGCATCGCCCCCAGCGAGATCGCCCGCGGCGAGGAGCCGGCCGAGGCCCTGCTGGCCTTCATGGAGTTCGTCGGCGACAGCCCACTGCTGGCCTACCACGCCGAGTTCGACCAGCGCATGCTCGCCCGCGCGCTCAAGGAAAGCCTGGGCCAGCGCCTGCAGCATGCCTTCTTCGACGTCGCCGAACTGGCCCCGCTGCTGTGCCCCAAGGCCAAGCTGGCGCACGCCGGGCTGGACGACTGGACCCGGCATTTCGGCCTGCAGGTGCAGCAGCGCCACCACGCCAGCGCCGACGCCCTGGTCACCGCCGAGCTGGCCCTGATCCTGCTGAGCAAGGCCCGCCAGCAGGGCCTCGACAGCCTGCCGGCGCTGCTCCAGGCGCTCAACAGCCGGCGCCGCCAGCGCGCCTATTCGCTGTAGCCTGCGCCGACGATCCGGGCGTAAGGTGGATAACGCTCTTTCTATCCACCACGGCGAAGCCGCAACACCCCCCGGTGGATGGAGAAAGCGCCACTCACCCTACAGGTCGCGCAGCAGCAGGCCGTATTCCAGCGACAGATTCTCCGGCAGCGGTAGATAGAGCACATGACCGTCGCCCGGGGCCACGTCCACCGCCTGGCCCTGGCGGTTCTCCAACTGCGCCAGGGAGAAACGCCGATTGCCCTGCGGGGTCATCAGCTCCAGCCAGTCGCCGAGGGCGAAGCGGTTCTTCACCCGCACCTCGGCCAGCGCGCGGCGACGTTCGCCGGTCAGCTCACCGACGAACTGCTGGCGCTCGGCGCGCGAGCTGCCGCGCTCATAGTTCTGGTACTCGTCGTGCACATGGCGGCGCAGGAAACCCTCGGTGTAGCCGCGGTTGGCCAGTGACTCCAGGCGCTGCATCAGGCCCCTGTCGAAGGGCCGTCCGGCCAGGGCGTCATCGATGGCCTGACGGTAGGCCTGGGCGGTGCGCGCCACGTAGAAATGACTCTTGGTGCGCCCCTCGATCTTCAGCGAATGCACCCCCATGCGCAGCAGGCGCTCGACGTGCTGCACCGCGCGCAGGTCCTTGGAGTTCATGATATAGGTGCCGTGCTCGTCTTCGAACGCGGTCATTTCATCATCCGGTCGCCCAGCCTCCTGCAGTACGAATGCCTGAGTGGTTGGCGTGCCCTGGCCCAGGGTCGGCTCGACCACACGGACGATTTCGCCGAGTTGGTTCTCGCCAGCCGGCGTGGCCTGGTACTGCCAGCGACAGGCATTGGTGCAGCTGCCCTGGTTGGGGTCGCGGCGGTTGATGTAGCCCGACAGCAGGCAGCGCCCGGAATAGGCCATGCACAGCGCGCCGTGGACGAACACCTCCAGCTCCATGCCGGGCACCTGGCTGCGGATTTCCTCGATCTCTTCCAGTGCCAGCTCGCGCGACAGGATCACCCGGCTCAGCCCCTGCTGCTGCCAGAACCGCACGCTGGCCCAGTTCACCGCATTGGCCTGCACCGACAGATGGATCGGCATCTGCGGGAAGTGCTCGCGCACCAGCATGATCAGCCCGGGGTCGGACATGATCAGCGCATCCGGGCCCATCGCGATCACCGGTTCCAGGTCCTTGAGAAAGGTCCTGAGCTTGGCGTTGTGCGGGGCGATATTGACCACCACGTAGAAGCGCTTGCCCTGGGCATGGGCTTCGGCAATGCCGAGGGCCAGGTTGGCGTGGTCGAACTCGTTGTTGCGCACGCGCAGGCTGTAGCGCGGCTGCCCGGCATAGACCGCGTCGGCGCCGTAGGCGAAGGCGTAGCGCATGTTCTTCAGGCTGCCGGCCGGCGACAGCAGTTCGGGAAAACGGGGCATGACCGCAAGCTCGAAAAATCGGGGGCTGGCGATTCTAGAGAGCTGGCCGACGCAGACATTGATCTGGGTCTATCGGGCGCGCAAAAGCGCCCGGGCGAGACGATGGGTCAGGATGGTGCGCCGTGCGCGTTCACCGCAAAGCGGCGCGCTAGCGGCACACCTGCAGGTAGAGCGGATCGTCCTTGGCGATGCGCTTGAGCTGATCGAGCTGCGGCTGCTTCTGCGCGTTCAGCGGCAGCAGTTCGGCGCTGTCGCAGTTGAGCAGGTGCGCCTGGTGCGCGACGTGATCGATGTGCTGCTTCTCGAAGCGGTAGAGCATGAATTCGGCGACCACCCGGCCGTCGAGCTCGCGCGTCACCACGCTCGTGCTATCCAGCACGGTAAAGGCCGTGATCATCGGCACGAAGTAGCTCCAGGGGCGCCAGAACACGTGGCCGGCCTCGCTGGCCACCACCACCGACTCCTGCGGCTGGCGCTGCTGCTGATGCTCGAACCAGGAGTACTCGTAGAAGATCTGGTAGCCCAGCATCCCCAGGCCGCCGAACAGCGGCACTATCCACTTCGGCAGTTTGTTGCGCGTCAGCTTTCGCAGCAGCAGGGCGATACCGGCAGCGCCGAGCCCCGCCACCACGATGGCAAGCAAAGTCCATAACATTCGACTGTTCCTGAAATAAGACGGGCCTCCACTGGAGGCCCGTCCGTTAGACCCTGAACCATCGACCGATGGCCTCAGGCCTGGATTATGCTCAGTGGCTCAGCGCGCCACCAGCACCTTTCGGAGTACGCACGCTTTCCACCAGGTCCTGGATTTCCTGCGGCGGAGCGGTGGTCAGCATCGCCACGGCATAGGCCACGCCGAAGTTGATCAGCGCACCGATGGTACCGAAGGACGCCGGGGAGATACCCATGAACCACTGGTCCGGGGTATTGGGCAGCATGTTGGTCTCCGGAATGAAGAACCAGCCCAGGTAGGTGAAGATGTACAGCAGGGTCACCACCAGACCGGCGACCATGCCGCAGATCGCGCCCTTGTCGTTCACCCGCTTGGAGAAGATGCCCATCATCAGCACCGGGAACAGCGTGGCCGCGGCGATACCGAAAGCCAGCGCCACCACCTGCGCGGCGAAGCCTGGTGGATTCAGGCCCAGGTAGGTCGCCAGCAGAATCGCGGCAGCCATGGAGATCCGCGCCGCATGCATCTCGTTCTTCTCGCTGATCTTCGGATTGATCAAGGTCTTGATCAGGTCGTGACTGATCGCCGAAGAAATCGCCAGCAACAGCCCCGCCGCCGTCGACAGTGCCGCGGCGATGGCGCCCGCCGCGATCAGCCCCACCACCCAGCCGGGCAGGTTGGCGATCTCCGGGTTGGCCAGTACCAGGATGTCGTTGTTGACGGTCAGCTCGTTGCCGTTCCAGCCACGCTCCTGAGCGGTCGCGGTGAAGGCCGGGGCGGCATCGTTGTACATCTGGATGCGGCCGTCGCCGTTCTTGTCCTGCCAGGCGATCAGACCGGTCTGTTCCCAGGTCTTGACCCATTCCGGACGCTCTTCGTAGGCCAATGCCGGGGCAGTAGCACCTTCCGGATAAATGGTGGTCGCCAGGTTCAGGCGCGCCATCGAGGCCACGGCCGGCGCGGTGAGGTACAGCAGGGCGATGAAGATCAGGGTCCAGCCAGCGGACCAACGGGCGTCGGCCACCTTCGGCACGGTGAAGAAACGGATGATCACGTGCGGCAGGCCGGCGGTACCGATCATCAGCGACATGGTGAACAGCACCATGTTCAGCTTGTTGTCGACATCGGCGGTGTAGGCGGCGAAGCCCAGTTCACGCACCACTTCGTCGAGCTTCTGCAGCAGCGGCACGCCGGAGTCGACGTGGTCGCCGAACAGGCCCAGCGGCGGGATCGGGTTGCCGGTCAGCTGCAGGGAGATGAAGATCGCCGGGATGGTGTAGGCGATGATCAGCACCACGTACTGCGCCACCTGGGTGTAGGTGATGCCCTTCATGCCGCCGAATACGGCATAGGCGAACACCACGGCCGCGGCGATCCAGATGCCGGTCGAGTTGCTCACTTCGAGGAAGCGCGAGAAGGCCACACCGGCACCGGCCATCTGCCCGATCACGTAGGTGACCGAGATGATCACCAGGCAGATCACCGCCGTCAGGCGTGCGCCGCGGCTGTAGAAGCGGTCACCGATGAAATCCGGCACGGTGAACTTGCCGAACTTGCGCAGGTAGGGCGCCAGCAGCATGGCCAGCAGCACGTAGCCGCCGGTCCAGCCCATGAGGAAGGTGGAGTTGGCGTAACCGCCGGCGGCGATCAGGCCAGCCATGGAGATGAAGGACGCGGCCGACATCCAGTCGGCGGCGGTGGCCATGCCGTTGGTGACCGGGTGCACGCCGCCACCGGCGACGTAGAACTCCTTGGTCGAGCCCGCGCGGGCCCAGATGGCGATACCGATGTAGAGCGCGAAGGACGCACCCACGAACAGCATGTTGATGACGAATTGGCTCATGACCTCTTACTCCTCGACGCCGAATTCTTTATCGAGTCTGTTCAGTCTCCACGCGTAGTGAAAAATGAGGCCGATAAATACGAGAATGGAGCCCTGCTGGGCGAACCAGAATCCGAGGTCAGCGCCGCCGATCATGATGCCCGCGAGCATGGGTCGGAGAATCATGGCGAAGCCGTAGGAAACCAGCGCCCAGACAACCAGGCTCCAGGTGATGAGCCGCACATTGGCCTTCCAGTAGGCCGCGGCATTTGCTTTTTCAGAAGTCATAGACGCCTCCGGTTATTGTTATTCTGATGCAGCTTCAAACTAGCAGCAGGCCCCGGCAAACCGACAGATAGACATTGGTATTAGCCGCCTGGGGACGTTCCGAGCGTAGTTGTCTTTCCCCAGCTAACAGGCACTTGCACCAGCGTCGGCGGCCTAAAATCAACGGGGACGACTTTGGTCTAAGGAAACGCTGAAATAGCCGTCATTCCCGCGCAGGCGGGACAGCAGCTTTATCGCTGAACCGCGCTTGCGCTGGCCCGCCGGGGAATAATCCAGAACCTGCGTAATCCCTGGCCCCCCGTGCAGATTCGCCGCGCAATCGCCCCTGCCGCGCCTGCGCGAACAACCCGGCGATACGCCGCGCCAACAGATGCCCGGCACGCGCCTCCTCGCGCAGACCTATATGCCCGCTCATGGCCGATACCACAGGCGCATAAAGCCCAGCGCCAGCAGCAGGCCGACCTGGCCCAGCGCCGCACAGAGCGAGAGGAAGGAGCGCAGCGTGCCGTTGTTCGTAGCGTCCTGCATGCCGGTCAGGGCATTCCAGAAGCCCTCGGGCAACAGCATCAGGCTCAGGCTTGCGAGCGGTTTGCCGGTCAGCAGCAGGCCGTCGATCAGGTCGAACCAGCCGGCGAACATCAGGCCGATGAGGATCATCACCGCCACCACCAGGCCCAGGGCCAGGCAGGCGGAAAACTGCATGAACAGACGCATGGGATCAGCTCCAGAGAAGGGGCGCGGCCCACGCCGCGCCGATCGGATTCAGGCGTGCGGAGCAGTGCGGCCGACGCCGTACCAGTCCAGCTTGCGGGTCAGCACCATGACGCTGGCGAGCACACCGAACACCAGCAGCGAGCCCATCAGCAGGGCATGGTCCTCGGCGCTGAGCAGGCCGTAGAGCATGGCGTACAGCGCCGCCAGCAAGGCGCCAAAGCCCAGGCCACGCCGCCAGCTGTGCAGCACGAAGCTGACGTAGAAGCCGATCAGGCCGACGCAGGCACTGGCGGACAGGCCATAGGCCAGGGCGAACGCCAGGTGCTCGGACAGCGACAGGAGCAGCAGGTAGAACAGCGCCAGCGCCAGGCCCACCAGGGCGTACTGCACCGGGTGCACCGCCAGGCGTTTGAGCACCTCGAAGAGGAAGAAGGTGGCGAAGGTCAGGGCGATGAACAGCAGCGCGTATTTGATCGCGCGGTCGGTCTTCAGGTACTGGTCCACCGGGTCGACGAAACTGACCCCGAAGTTGCGGCCGAGCAGCGCGTGACACTGCTCGCGGCCCACGCAGTCGGCCAGCGCCTCCTCCAGGTTGGTGGCGAAGAAGCTGGTCTGCCACTGCGCGCTGAAGCCCTGCGCGTTCACCTCGCGCTGGCTCGGCAGGTACTCGCCGACGAAGCTCGGGTGCGGCCAGTCGGAACTCAGGCTGACCCGGCTGTCGCGCCCCACCGGCACCACGGCGAGCTGCTCGGTGCCCTGCAGCTTGAGGTCGAAGGCGAACTCCAGCAGCTGCCCGCCCTGCGCGTCGAGCGCCGGCAGCGGCGCATGCACGCCGGCGCCGAAACTGGCGTCGCCGCTGCCCGGGGCGAAGCCCAGGGTCTGGCCGTTGAGGCGCAGCTGCAGGTCGTTGCCGATGCCACGGATATCGCTGATGCCGACGGAAAGGAAGGGCTTGTCGAAGCGATAGAAACCCAGCTCGTCGCCCAGCCCCAGGCGCGGCGGCAGGCGGAACTGGCCGCTGACCTGGCTATCGCTGCGGTACAAGCGCGCCTGGTAGATGCCGCGCGCGCGCAGCTCGGTGCTCACCTGGCCGTCGAGCACGAAGCGCTCCGGCAGAAAATACAGGCGCCCGCGCTGCTGGCGCTCCTGCTGGTAACGCTCGCCGGTCTTGTCGTGGGTCTTCCATTCGTGGGTGGTCTTGACGTAGGGCAGCACCAGGATCGGCCCGGTGATCTGCTGGCGGTAGCTGGAGCTGCGGGCGATGTCCTGCAGCACCTGGTGGCGCAGGTTCTGACGTTCGTCGACCAGGCCGCCGATCATCAGCAGGGGAATCAGCAACAGCAGGATCAACAGGGCGATGGCGCCCAGCTTGAAGCTCAGGGTGCGGCTCATGGCGCGGCTCTCCGTAGCGAGTGAAGGTACGGCAGAGTCTGGGCAGCGCAGGTGGGGGCTTTATGGGGGGAACGTGGAGATTGCGTGGAGAAAGCGGAAAAGCATCAGGGCGCCGATTGCGGGCGCCCTGATTAACTGCTGCTGTGCGGCATCGAACTGCTCCCGCCAGAAGGGTTGGCGGGTCAGGCGATGCGGTTGATGCCTACGCGGTCGGCGCCATCGGCGGCGATGCGGTTGACGCCTACGCGGTCGGCACCGTCGGCGGCGATGCGGTTGATGCCTACGCGGTCGGCGCCGTCGGCGGCGATGCGGTTGATGCCTACGCGGTCGGCACCGTCGGCAGCGATGCGGTTGACGCCTACGCGGTCGGCACCATCGGCGGCAATGCGGTTGACGCCTACGCGGTCGGCGCCATCGGCGGCGATGCGGTTGACGCCTACTCGGTCGGCGCCGTCGGCGGCGATGCGGTTGACGCCTACGCGGTCGGCCCCGTCGGCAGCGATGCGGTTGACGCCTACGCGGTCGGCGCCGTCGGCAGCGATGCGGTTGGTGCCTACGCGGTCGGCGCCGTCAGCGGCGATGCGGTTGATGCCTACGCGGTCGGAGCCATCGGCGGCGATGCGGTTGGTGCCTACGCGGTCGGCGCCGTCAGCGGCAACCGCCGGGGCGTTGGACTGCTCGACGGAGACCTGCGGCAGGGCGAACGCACCGGCGGACAGGCTGGCAATAACGAGGCTGGCGAGGATTTGCTTTTTCATGATCGGGCTCCTGGGTGGGGCTGGAAAGTGGCTACGGGGCCCATGTTACGCACGCCCCAATTTGGCAAAAGGGACATGTCTCGATAGCGACCATCGACGCCATCGATACCCGGAAAATTTCTTATCGATCATGGACATAGTAGTGATAGGCGGGAGCCGCCCATCCGTCCCGCCGCCGTTGCGCGACAGGGCGCACCCTGGTATCTGTACAAAAAACCAGTACCCAGCAGCGCGCCATGCCCGCCCTCGACGCCCCCGAACTCTATTACCTGGCCAACTTCCGCAAGGCCCTCGACTGGCTCGACGCCCATCACCGCGAGCTGATGGACGAGGCCGAGCAGGCCTTCATCGCCAGCTTCATCCAGCTGCCGCTGCCGGCCCAGGCCCTGCTGGTACGCCTGGTGATGCGCAAGGGCGTGCACTTTCGCGCGAGCAAACTGCGCTACGCCGAGATCGGCGACATCGCGACCGCCGCCGCGCCGCTGCTGGCGCAGGGCTGGCTGATCGACGACGCCGCGCTGACCTTCGACGAGCTCGGCGCCCTGCTGCTCAAGGACGAGCTGGCCGCGCATTTCGCCGCCGACCTGCCGGGCGGCGTGCTGAAGAAGAGCGAACTGCTGGAGCACCTGCGCGAGCGGCATGTCGAGCCGCGCAGCCTGGCCGACTGGTGCCCGCGCCTGGACGACCGTCTGCTGAGCCTGGCCATCGGGCCGCTGTGCGACCGCCTGCGACTGATGTTCTTCGGCAACCTGGCGCAGGACTGGTCGGAATTCGTCCTGGCCGACCTGGGCATCTTCCGCTACGAGCAGGTGCCGATCACCCCAGGCTCGCGCGGCTTCCGCAGCCGCCAGGATGTGGACCACTACCTGCATCTGCGCGCCTGCCGCGACGCCTTCGACGCGGGCATGGCGGTAACCGAGGTGCTGCAACTGCTCGGTGATTTTGCCACCGACAACCCGCATATCGGCGAGCGCCACCAGCGCCTGCTGCTGCGCCTGGCCCAGCAGCTGGAACGCGCCGGCGAACTGAAGTCGGCGTTGGCGCTGTACCGCGACACCGCCGCGCTCGGCTCACGGCAGCGGCAGATCCGCGTGCTGGAGCGCCTGGACCGCGATGCCGAGGCGCTGGCCCTGGCCGAACGGGTCATCCATGCGCCGCACAACGGCGAGGAGGCGCAGCTGGCCGAACGGGCGCGCACCCGGCTGCGCAGGCGCCTCGGCCTGCCGCCAGCGGCCAAGGCGGCGAAGCCGATCGAGGATCGCCTCGACCTGCGCCTGCCACGCGCCGCCAGCGTCGAGCTGGCCGTGGCCGCATACCTGGCCGAACCCGATGCCCCGGTGCATTACGTGGAGAACACGCTGATCTGCGGGCTGTTCGGCCTGCTCTGCTGGGAGGCGATCTTCGCCCCGCTGCCCGGCGCCTTCTTCCACCCCTTCCATACCGGCCCGGTGGACCTGCACCGCGCCGACTTCCACGCCCGGCGCAGCGAGCTGTTCGCCGCCTGCCTGGCACGCCTGGACGACGGCAGCTACGTCGAGGCCATGCGCCGCACCCATGCCGAGAAGTTCGGCATCCAGTCGCCCTTCGTGTTCTGGGAGCTGCTCGACGCCGAGCGCCTGGAGCAGGCGCTGGCCTGCCTGCCGCCGGCGCACCTGGGCGCCTGGTTCCGTCGCCTGCTCGCCGACATCCGCGAGAACCGCGCCGGCATGCCCGACCTGATCCAGTTCTGGCCGGCCGAGCGGCGCTACCGAATGATCGAGGTGAAAGGCCCCGGCGACCGCCTGCAGGACAACCAGAAACGCTGGCTGGCGTTCTGCGCCGAGCACGGCATGCCGGTCAGCGTCTGCTACGTGGAGTGGAGCGATTGAGCCTGCGCATCGCCGTGCGCGAGCTGTGCGAGTTCACCGCCAAGGAGGGCGACCTCGACCTGCGCTTCACCCCCTCGCCCACCGCCGCCGAAGGCATCGCCGGCCACGCCACGGTGGTCGCCCGGCGCGGCCCCGACTATATGTCCGAGTTGGCCGTAAGTGGCGAGTTCGAGGAACTGAGGGTCAGCGGCCGCATCGACGGCTTCGATCCGCAGTTTCGCCTGCTGGAGGAGATCAAGACCCACCGCGGCGACGTCGCGCGCATCCCGGCCAACCATCGCCTGCTGCACTGGGCGCAGGTCAAGGTCTACGGCTGGCTGCTGTGCCAGGCGCTGGAACTCGATGAGCTGGACCTGGCGGTGGTGTACTTCAACGTCATCAGCCAGAAGGAAACGGTGTTTCGCGAGCGCCATAGCGCTGAGGCATTGCGCGAGTTCTTCGAACTGCAATGCCGCCGCTATATCCACTGGGCGCGCCAGGAGCAGGCCCATCGCCTGGCGCGCGACGCGGCGCTGACCACGCTGCGCTTTCCCTACGACGAGTTCCGCCATGGCCAGCGGCAACTGGCCGAGGCCGTGTACCGCGCCGCGCGCGACGGCCATTACCTGCTGGCGCAGGCCACCACCGGCATCGGCAAGACCCTCGGCACCCTGTTCCCGCAGCTCAAGGCCATGCCCGGCCAGCAGCTCGACCGCCTGTTTTTCCTCAGCGCCAAGACCCCGGGCCGGCGCCTGGCGCTGGATGCCCTGCAGCGCCTGCGCCAGCCCGAGACGCCGCTGCGGGTGCTGGAACACGTGGCCCGCGACAAGGCCTGCGAACACCCGAGCAAGGCCTGCCATGGCGACTCCTGCCCGCTGGCCAAGGGCTTCTACGACCGCCTGCCGGCGGCGCGCAGCGCGGCGCTGAAGGAACGCTGGCTGGATCAGCAGGCGGTGCGCGCCATCGCCCTCGCCCACGGCATCTGCCCCTACTACCTGAGCCAGGAGCTGTGCCGCTGGAGCGACGTGGTGGTGGGCGACTACAACTACTACTTCGACCTCGGCGCCCTGCTGCACAGCCTGACCCTGGTCAACCAGTGGCGCGTCTGCCTGCTGGTGGACGAGGCGCACAACCTGGTCGAACGCGGCCGCAGCATGTACAGCGCCGAGCTGGACCAGGCGCGCTTCAAGGCCATGCGCCGCGACGCGCCGGCCAAACTGAAAGGCGTGCTGGAGCGGGTCGACCGCCACTGGAACCAGCTGCACCGCGAGCAGCAGGTGCCCTATCAGGTCCATCCGCTGGCGCCGGACCTGCTGCTGGCCGCGCTGGGCAAGGCGGTCAGCGCCATCACCGATCTGCTCACCGACCAGCCCGAGGGCAACGCCGGCGAGCTGCTCAGCTTCTACCTCGACGCCATGCTGTTCTGCCGCCTGGCCGAGAGCTTCGGCCCGCACTCGCTGTTCGACATCAGCCGCGTCGAGGCCGGCAACGGCCGCAGCTACTCCACCCTGTGCATCCGCAACGTCCTGCCGGCGCCCTTCCTCGGCCCGCGCTTCGAGGACGCGCACAGCGCCACGCTGTTCTCCGCCACCCTCAGCCCCAGCCACTACTACCTCGACCTGCTCGGCCTGCCGGAGGAGACCCAGTGCCTGGACGTCGCCTCGCCCTTTACCGCCGCGCAGCTGCAGGTGCGCGCGGTGCGCAACCTGTCGACCCGCTACCGCGACCGCGAGGCCTCGCTGGCGCCGATCTGCCGGCTGATCGCCCGCCAGTACCGCGAACGGCCGGGTAACTACCTGGCCTTCTTCAGCAGCTACCAGTACCTGCAACAGGTGCTGGACCTGCTGGCTCGCGAGCATCCCGAGATTCCTGTCTGGGTGCAGTCGCGGCAGATGGACGAAGCGGCGCGCCAGGGCTTTCTCGAACGCTTCCAGGTGGGCGGCCGCGGCATCGGCTTCGCCGTGCTCGGCGGGGTGTTCGGCGAGGGCGTCGACCTGCCCGGCGACCGCCTGATCGGCGCCTTCGTCGCCACCCTCGGCCTGGCCCAGGTCAACCCGATCAACGAGGAGATCCGCCAGCGCATGCACGCGCTGTTCGGCAACGGCTACGACTACACCTACCTCTACCCCGGCCTGCAGAAGGTGGTGCAGGCCGCCGGCCGGGTGATCCGTACGCCGGAGGACGAGGGCGTGCTCTACCTGATCGACGACCGCTTCGCCCGCCCGCAAGTGCGCGACCTGCTGCCGAGCTGGTGGCAGGTCGAGGCCATGCGCCTGCCAGCAGAAACGACGAAGGCGCCCGAGCGGGCGCCTTCAGTCGAAACCTGAGCGAGGCGACATCAGCCGATACGGCTGGCCCCGACGCGGTCGGCGCCATCGGCGGCGATGCGGTTGATACCGACGCGATCCGCACCATCGGCGGCAACGCGATTGGCACCGACGCGATCCGCACCGTCGGCGGCGATACGGTTGACGCCGACACGATCCGCGCCATCGGCGGCGACGCGATTGGCACCGACACGATCCGCACCATCGGCGGCGACGCGGTTGGTGCCGACACGGTCCGCGCCATCGGCAGCGATACGATTGGCCCCGACGCGATCCGCACCATCGGCGGCGACGCGATTGACGCCTACGCGGTCGGCGCCGCCTTCGGCCACCAGCGGCGCAGCGCCGGATTGAACGGAAGACTGCGCCGCGGCGAAGGCACTGGCAGACAGGGCGGCGATAACGAGGCTGGCGAGGATGTGCTTTTTCATGGTCAGGCTCCGGGGCGGGCTGGAAGGTGGCTACGGAACCTATGCTACTCGCACAGAATTGATAAAAAAGCGCAAATAAACAATCTAAACAATCGAATAAGTAGATACAAAGCTGAAACAAAACCCCGCGCCAAGGTTTCAGTCAGGTAATTCGACGGGCGGGAAGCGCAGGGCCAGGCCGCGCTCGCCACGTGGCTAGACGCGGCTGCCCGGGGTGCGGCGAGCGTGCTTCTGCTGCAGGATCAGCGAGGCTTCGTTGTAGGCCGTCTGGAAGGCGTCGCTGCCGATCCATTCCACCGCCGCGTCCTCGTCTTCATCGTGGAAGATCCCGCGATAGACGATCAGCAGACCCATCATAAAGTCGGTGGCCGCATCTTCCGCTTCCTCGGCGACCACCAGCTCCAGCACCGGGTACTGCAGGAACACCAGACACAGCGCCAGCAGGCTGATGCCCTCGCCGACCCGCATCGCCTGGAACAGGTCGTCGAAGTCCGCCGGATCGAAACCGTTCTCCTCGATGTCCTTGAAGTCGAAGGTGCTCAGGTCGATGGCGACATCGTCGAACGGCTCGTCGATCAGCGGATTGGCCAGCAGCGGATGCACCACATTGGCTTTGGGCTTGCCCACGCGGTTCTGCTTGGCCTTGGCTTTGGCCCGCTGGGCGCGCTTTTTCTGTTTATCCGGGGAGGCCATAGGGGCGGGTTCCTTGTTCGGTGCAGCCATATGCATGGCCCAGGGTGATCGGGGGCGTATTGTAGGCGGTGGAACGTCGGGAGAAGGGGGGTTCTCCTTTTTAACGTTCACTGTCGAGCAGAGCCGGACCGCCTACCCTTATAAATAAATCTTCCCTCTTTCCCGTAGCTTCACATGCAGCTGATATTCGTGGCGGAAATGGCTCAAAGGCGTCAAGCATTCCAGCGCCTTACCGTCTCCACGATGCCTGTTATCTCTTTGTCTAACTCAGGGCGAAAGGCCAGATTTTTCATAGTGAAGTACTCTGAATACTGAACTGCTTTCTGATGTTTCCCCGTATACTCTTGCGCCGTGGAAATACCGTTCCTCCTCAAATACTCCTGAATATACTCATACTCGCCAATTTGTGGTAATCCAGCTTTCCCATGAACCGCACTGAAAGCTTCGACAGGAATGTAGTTCTCGATTTCCTTACACCGAGTAACCCACACTCTAGACGCATCGCCTGCAAGCTCAGATAGCAATTTTGTGACGCGACTCTTCAGCACTCCCCGACTATGATTTCTATCACTATCACAAACAAACAAGAAATTCCGGTTTATGCGAAACGCGCTGATTGCCTCTTCAAGATCACTATCCGGCACAGAGGCATCTATATTTGCAAGAACACTCCCACCATAAAAAACAAACTGGTAATGTAGTCCTTCCTTGAGCGCCCCTCCGCTCCACAACTCAATGAAACGATTAAG
Organism: Pseudomonas sp. ABa2; assembly: GCF_056676075.1. Lineage (NCBI taxonomy): Bacteria > Pseudomonadati > Pseudomonadota > Gammaproteobacteria > Pseudomonadales > Pseudomonadaceae > Pseudomonas > Pseudomonas sp. ABa2. The sequence continues at coordinate 493,822 of NZ_CM155239.1, read as the reverse complement.
ATAAACCCTATCAGAAGGCCCTTCAATCCAAATTATTCCATTTGCCTGCAATATATCGCTAGCCTTAGCACCGATATCATCCAACACACCATACCCATGGCTATACTCTTCGAGCACACGACCAACAACCTCCTCCCCCTCCTTTCGAACATGAATTATCTGGGCATCTTCCTCCCCATGATAAAGATCGATTGCCACTTGGGAGTGCGTAGTCAAAAATATATGACACCCATTAGCCTGAGCAAACCTCAAGAGAAACGCAAATAGGTTTCTCTGAAGCGCAGGGTGCAAATTATTCTCCAACTCCTCTAAGGAAAAAATATAATCCTTTAGACTCTTTCTCTCGAAATCCGGCCTAACAATTAGATTCACAAGGGTAAGCAGAATAGTTTTCAGGCCACTACCAGAGGCAGACAATGGGTAGGGTTCCTTACCCTCTTCAGTCAAAAAAACCTCCCAAGTTTGGGCATCCTTGTGAAATTGAACAATAATCTCAGCGAATCTAACATCAGGATAAAATATTTCATTCAAAGCAATCAAAAGCCTTGACTGGACTATAGAACGATCAAGCTCAGCATGATTAATGTACATCTGTATTACATTTGTTGCACCAACACCATTACTATCTATAGCTGGTTTATCCGATGCCTTCTCAGGCACAAGGTCACGATCAGCTGCCAAGCGAATCGAGCAATACCGCGCACCAAACGGTGCCCGCCCACTTACAAATGGATTTAAGTATCGAGAGTAAACCTCGTTAACCAGATTACTTAGCAACACCTGTGACCGTGTACCTTTGTAGTCCCATTCAACCCTCACACCTACAAAATTCTTACCATGATTATTCCAATGATTACCCGACAAATCACCGCCCGAGATATTCCTACGAAAAACAGACTGGAGCTCACTCTCAGAGAAACTATCCGTCAGGGTCAGAGAGTTCGCTAGGGCTGGCACAGCCTTTGTTCCATCTGCCAAATAGTCGACAACATCCACAAAACTGGATTTACCGATATTATTTTTCCCAACAATAAGATTGACGAATTTAATACAACCAACCCCACCACCAACCTGCTTAAAGCTTTTATAATTACGAACCCAGAATCCCGTTGATATAGTCACTCAGCGATCCCTCTAAATTTTCTCTGTTGGCCTTACGCCGCAATCATACTCTGACACTTCTCCCTCAATACCACATCCACCGGCCTGAGTGACTGCCGTTCCAGCCTGTCGCGCAGTGCTGGGGAGTCGCGCACCAGGACGAAAACAGCCTAACTTGGGGAAACAGGGACAGACCACGACAACTGGAAAATCTTGGTCTGCCCCCCGAATGTCCTTGAAAGTTTCCCCGTTGGGCTTCGCAAGCTCAGCGCTAACCTACGCCAGCCTGGTGGCCCGGATGCAGTCCGGGCTACGGGTGACGCCTTGATCTTCCAACTCATGCGCCAGGCAAGCTGAGGCACACCTCCACCCCACCCTCGACATTGCCGATGTGCAGCTCGCCGCCATGCAGCTCGGTCACTTCCTGGACGAAGTTGAGGCCCAGGCCGGTGCTTTTGCGGCCGCTGCCGGGGCGCGGCAGGGAGTAGAAGCGTTCGGTCAGGCGCGCCAGGGCGTAGTCGGGGATCGCCTGGCCCTGGTTGAACAGGCGCAGCGTCACCCGCTGGCCCTGGCGTTCGGCGCTGATGCGGATCGTGCCGCCGGGCGGGGTGAAGTCCAGGGCGTTGTCGAGCAGGTTGGCCAGCGCCTGGCGCAGCAGAAAACGTTCGCCGCGCAGGCTCAGGTGCGCCGGCACGGCCTGCTCGACCCGCAGGTCGGCGGCGAGGATGCGCGCCTGCTGCGCCTGCAGCAGTTCGTCCACCAGCGGCGCCAGCGGCACCGCCACCCGCTCCTCCAGGCCCTGGCGCTGTTCCACCTGGGCCAGGTGCAACAGGCGTTCGATCAGTTGCTGCAGGCGCGCGCTTTCCTGCTGGATATTGGCCACGAAACGCTGGCGCTGCACGGCCGGCATCTCGCCATCGAGCAGTTCGGCGGCGCCGCGGATGGCCGCCAGCGGGCTCTTCAGCTCGTGGGTCAGGGTGTGCACGTAGCGCTCGACGTAGGCCTTGCCCTCCAGTTCGGTGCGCATGCGCTCCACCGCCACGGCCAGCTGGCCCAGCTCGCCGCCGCGCACCCGTGGCGCCTCGGCGCGACGGCCCTCGCTGACCGCCTGGGCGTAGCGGGTCAGCTTGCCCAGCGCGGCGCCGAGCCACCAGGACAGCGCCGCGCCAATCAGCAGACCGAGGCCGATCAGGCCGGCGCCGAGCCAGCCCAGGCGGGTCTGCGAGCGCTCGATATAGGGCTGCAGGCTGCGGTTGGGCTTGGCCACCGAGACCACGCCGATGATCCGCTCGCCGTCCTTGATCGGCGCCGCCACGTACATCACCGAGGAATCCGGATCGCTGGGGTCTTCCCTGGTCGAGCGCGCGCCGTACTCGCCGCGCAGGGTCAGCAGCACGTCGTTCCAGCGCGAGTAGTCCTGGCCGACGGCCTGGCCGCTGGAGTCGAGCAGGACGATGCCCCGGGCGTCGGTGACGTAGATGCGGTGGTTGACCTGGGCCTTGCTCACGCCCCAGATATTCGCTCCGGGCTGGCGCCGGCCGTAGGCCTCCAGCGCCTCGGGCAGGCGGCTGTGCTGCAGGCTGCCGGCCTTGACCTCGTCGCGCAGGATCTCGGCCAGCAGGTTGGCGGTGTCGACCAGGGTTTCCTCGGTGCTCTGGCGCACGCCGGGGCGGATCTCGTCCATCACCGTGCTCAGCACGAACCAGCCGGCCAGGCCGACGAAGAGGAAATAGACGAGAAAGATGCGAACGCCCAAGGGCATGGTTCAGCCCTCCGGATCGTAGCTGTAGCCCAGGCCGCGGTGGGTCTGGATCGGCTCGGCGGCGGCCGCCACCGCGCGCAGCTTGGCGCGCAGGCTCTTGATATGGCTGTCGATATTGCGCTCGTAGCCGGCCTCGCTGGCCACGCCGAGGGCGTCGAGCAACTGCTCGCGGGAGAATACCCGCCGCGGCTGGCCGAGCAGGGTCTGCAGCAGGCGGAACTCGTGGCGGGTCAGGGCCAGGGGCTGGCCGTGGAAGGCGATCTGGTAGCGCGCCAGGTCGAGGCGAAAGGGCCCGGTCGCGGCGTTATCCACAGGCGCGGCGGCGCGTGGCGCCACCCGTTTGAGGATGGCCTTGACCCTGGCGGCCACCTCGCGCGGGCTGAACGGCTTGACCACGTAGTCGTCGGCGCCGATCTCCAGGCCGACCACGCGGTCGATCTCCTCGCTGCGCGCGGTGAGGAAGATCACCGGCACCTCGGAGAAGCGCCGCAGCCGCTTGCAGGCCTCGAAGCCGCTGATGTCCGGCAGGCCGACATCGAGTATCGCCAGGTCGAAGGCCTGGTCTTCCAGCAATGCCAGCGCCTCGCCGGCGAGCGTCACCCAGCGGGTGGCGAAGCCTTCGGCCTGCAGCGCGTAGACCAGGGTGTCGGCAATCGCGGCTTCGTCTTCGACTATCAGTATCTGCGGCATCGGGCGTCCTGCTCGGCGGGGCGGTCACGGCCGGCAGACTGCGCCAGCCCGAACAGCCCGTCAAGGCGGCGCAATCGATGCACAGAAACTGGGGATGGCGCTGTGGATAAGCTTGGAGCAGTTGGCGCCGGGCCAGGCGGCGTCTGGTTCTGCGGCGGTTGGCTGATTTCTGCGCGGCGCCGAGCATTCAGGCGACACAGCGGTGCGCATCGCGCCCTCAGGGACGTTCACAAACCCACAGAAGCTGGGGGCCAAGTTGTTGATAACCTTGGAGTAATGCGCTGCAGGCGGTGCTGGCCGGGGGCTGCGGGCGATTGTGCGATTTGTGTACGGCGAGGGTGGCGCAGGGTTAGTCACAGCTGCTGCGTGCGGCGCCCCTCAGGAGCCCTGGCTATGCACAGATACTGGGAACGGCGCTGTGGATAAGCTCGGGATGCTCGCCGCCAGGCCCGGCGCCGCGGGGGCTGCGCCGGGTTGGCGGTTTTCTGCGCAACGGCGCTAGCCGAGCTGGAAACGCCCGGTGTTCTGCGCCAATCCCTCGCTGCCGCGGCGCAGCTGTTCGGCGGCGCTGCTCACCGCCTGGGCGCCGTCGAGCAGCTGGCCGGCGGCCTGGTCGACCTGCTGGATATTGCCGCTGACCTCGTCGGCGGTGGCGGCCTGCTGTTCGGCGGCGGTGGCGATCTGCGCCAGGCGGTCGCTGACCCGCTGCACCGACTCGACTATGGCCTGCAGGTCGTCGCCCATGGCCAGCACGCTGCCGATATCGCCGTCGGCCTGGCTGCAGGCCTCCTCCATCAGGCTCACCGACTGGCCGACCACGCGCTGCAGGTTGTCCACCGTCTGGGCGATTTCCTGGGTGGAATCCTGGGTGCGTTTGGACAGCGAGCGCACCTCGTCGGCGACCACGGCGAAACCGCGCCCGGCCTCGCCGGCGCGCGCCGCCTCGATCGCCGCGTTGAGCGCGAGCAGGTTGGTCTGCTCGGCGATGCCCTTGATCACCTCCACCACCCGATTGATCTGCTGGGTCTGCTCGCGCAGCTGCTGCAGCGCCGCGGCGCTGTCGCCCAGACGGCTGCTGAGTTGGCGCATGCTGGCGCTGGTGCGGGCGCTGCGCTGGTTGCTGCCCAGTGCCACCTCGCGGGTCTGCTGCGCCTCCACCGCGGCCTGCTCGCAGCTCTGCGCCACGCTCTGCGCGGTGGCGGCCATCTGCGTGGCGGCGGTGGCGATCTGGCTCATCTGCGCCTGCTGCTGCTCCACCGCATCCAGCGCGTCGCGGGCCTGGCCGCCGAGCAGCTGCACCGTGTCGTCGAGCTGACGGCTCTCGCGGCCGACGCCCTGCAGCGAGTCGCGCAGCTGCGCCACGGCGCTGTTCAGCGCCTGGGCGATGGAGGCCAGGTCGTCGGCGCCATGCACCTGCATGCGCACGCGCAGGTCGCCGTCGCGCAGGCTTTCCGCCGCTTCGATGATGCCGGCGGTGCTACGCCGGATCGAGGCGTTGAGGCACAGCAGCACGTACAGCGCCAGCAGGGTGAGCAGGACGAAGGCGCCGATCACCTCGACCATGGTCAGCAGCGCGCGCTGGCGATGCTGCCCCAGGCTCGCGGCGAACTGGTCGTAGACCGCCTGCTGCAGCCCCTGCAACTGCGCCTCCAGGGCCTCGACGCGCTGCACGAATTGCTCCGGGGTCAGCGCCATGGGGCTGGCCTCGAACATGTCGCGGTCGATCTGCGCGAGGAACTGGTCGAAGCCGGCCAGCGCCGCCTCGAACGGCCCGGCCAGCTGGCGCATGGCCTGCGACGCCTCGCGCTGTAGGGTGCTCTGCGCCTTGATCAGCTGCGCGCGCTGCTCGTCGAGGCCGCGGCGCAGGTCGCGAATCAGCACCCGGCTCTGCAGGGTGAAATGCTGCGACACCACCGCGCCATGGCCCTGGGCGGCGAAGGTGCCGAGCTGTTCGAGCAGGCGCGGCAGGATGTAGGTGAGCTGCTCCATCATCAGGTAGGTGGCCAGGCGCGGATCGAGGATCAGGCCGCTGTCGGTGGCCACCTGTTCGCGCAGGGCGAGCAGGTGCAGCAGGGTCTTCTGGTAACGCTCCAGCGCATCCGGTAACGCCACAGGGGCCAGGGCCTGCGCCTGGATGCCCGGGCGTTCGGCCTGCAGCGCCTGGAAATGTTCGCGCGCCTGGGCGCCGATCAGCGCACTTTGCAGTGGCACGGCGGCCTGCTGCAGGGCCTCGTCGAGCTGCGCCTCGCGCTGGCGCAGCAGCCCCTCGGCGGCGTTATCGGTGCCCTTCCAGCGCGCCAGCAGGGTGCGCTGGGCGATCAGCTCGCGCTGCACCAGGGCCATGGACTGCAGCGCCTGCGCGCCTTCCAGCTCGTGGTCGATGGCCTGCAGGCGACCCAGGTAGTCGCTGCCGATCACCCACAGGGCGTAGCCCAGCGGCAGGGCGAACAGCAGAAACACCAGCTGAAACTTGCGCGCGAAGCTGAACCGCTCCAGCAGCCGCACACCCGGTTTGAGTACTCCAGTCATCGCGACACCTCAACGAGTTCCACGGGCCCTCGCGGGCCAGGTAAGAAACTGCATCAAGCAAGAAACAGGCCGCCATCCTGGAGCACTCGGCGACCGCGGGCAGGGGCCGTGGCCCCGTGCCCGCAGTCTAGGTTCTGCACGAAAAGTGCCTGCGCTCGGTGATGCTTCGTTAAAAATCGGTTCGGAATGCTCATGTACAGCTCGTACACTCCGCTTCCTCACCGATTTTTGCCTTGCCTGACCTTCGCTCGACGACTTTTCGTACTGAACCTAGTTCAGCACTGCGGCCGCTCGCGGGTGTAGCGTTCGGCGGGGTTCACCGCCGCGCCGAAATCGCGCAGGGCGCTGGCGCCGATCAGCAGGGGGTAGTTGAAGGTGCTGCGGTCGGTGAGGTTGACCTCGATGGTGCGCTGCTGCTCGCCCAGGCACACCGGCAGCTCGATCACCGGGCGCTGCGAGGCCGCCGCCGTCTTCAGCGGCTGGCCGGCCAGCTCCTCGCTGCGCGTCTTGATCTCGGCGATGCGCACCAGCGGATGCTCATGCACACGCTGCTCGGCGCCGTCCACCGCCAGGCGAAAGCGCACCCAGTCCTCGCCGTCGCGCTCGAAACGCTGGATGTCCTTGGCCGACAGCGAGGCGGTCATGGCGCCGGTGTCCATCTTGGCCTTGAGGGTCTGGCCCAGCTCGGGCAGTTCGATCAGCTCGTAACGGCCGTACAGCGTGGGTTGCTGAGCGGCCAGGGCCGGCAGGCTGAGCAGCGCGGCCAGCAGGATCAGGACATGGTTCAAGGTCGGTACTCCTGTAAGGGGATAGACCGGATTTCCGACCGCCCCCGGCGCCGCCCTGTTCCCCGGGCGGCGTGACAAGGTGTTACCAAGCGGCCCGCCGCCGCCCTTGGAGGCCGCGCCGCGCCTTGCTTATCATGGCCGGCCACCGCCCATCATGGAGTCGATATGCGCCCGCTGCTGACCGGCCTTGCCAACCTCGTGCTGTTGCTCACCAACACCCTGATCCTGATCGGCCCGCTGCTGCTGATCGCCCTGGCCAAGTTCGTCCTGCCCGGCCAGACGGCGCGCGACGCCTGCTCGCGCGGGGTGATGTGGGTGGCCGAGTTCTGGGCGGAGAACTGCAAGCGCATCTTCGCCCTGACCACCCCGACCCACTGGGACATCCGCGGCAACGCCGAGCTGCGCCGCGACCGCTCCTACCTGGTGATCAGCAACCATCAGTCCTGGGTCGACATCCCGGCGCTGGTGCAGGCGTTCAACCGCAAGACGCCCTACTTCAAGTTCTTCCTCAAGCAGCAGCTGATCTGGGTGCCGCTGCTCGGCCTGGCCTTCTGGGCGCTCGACTACCCCTTTATGAAGCGCTATTCGAAAGCGTTTCTGGAGAAGAATCCGCAGATGAAGGGCAAGGACCTGGAGATCACCAGGGCCGCTTGCGAGAAGTTCAAGCGCCTGCCGGTGACCGTGGTCAACTACCTCGAAGGCACCCGCTTCACCCCGGCCAAGCAGGCGCAGCAGGGCTCGCCCTACCAGCATCTGCTCAAGCCCAAGGCCGGCGGCGTGGCCTTCGTCCTCGCCACCCTGGGCGAGCAGATCGACGCCGTGCTGGACGTCACCCTGGTCTATCCGGGCCAAGGCGTGCCGGGCTTCTGGGCACTGCTCAGCGGTCAGGTGGCGAAGGTCATAGTGGATATCCAGACCCGCGAGCTGGACCCGGCGCTGTGGCAGGGCGACTACGAGAACGACGGCGAATTTCGCCAGTACCTGCAGGGCTGGGTGACGCAGCTGTGGCAGGACAAGGACGCGCGCATCGCGCAGATTCGCGCCGAGGGCGCGTGACGCCGGCACGAAAAAAGGGAGCCCGCAGGCTCCCGAAAAAAGGCGCGGACCAATGCGCCTGGCCGTAGCACCAACATTGAATCGGGGCGGACGGGCACGCGGCCCGTCCACCGTGCAGCGCAGCGCGATCAGGCCGCGCTGAAGGTCTTGTGCGGGTCGATGACGAATTTCTTCGGCACCCCGGCATCGAACTCGTGGTAGCCGTTGGGGGCCTGGTCCAGGCTGATGACCTGCACGCCGACCACCTCGGCGATGTTGATGCGATCCCACATGATGGCCTGCATCAGCGCACGGTTGTACTTCATCACCGGGGTCTGGCCGGTGTGGAAGCTGTGCGACTTGGCCCAGCCGAGGCCGAAGCGGATGCTCAGGGCGCCGATCTTCGCCGCCGCGTCCACCGCGCCCGGGTCTTCGGTGACGTAGAGGCCGGGAATGCCGATCTTGCCGGCCACGCGGGTGACCTGCATCAGCGAGTTGAGCACGGTGGCCGGGGCCTCGTGCTGCACGCCGTCATGGCCGTGACCGCGGGCCTCGAAGCCTACGCAGTCGATGGCGCAGTCGACTTCCGGCTCGCCGAGCAGCGCGGCGATCTGCTCATGCAGCGGGGTGTCCTTGGACAGGTCGGCGATCTCGAAGCCCACCGCCTTGGCATGGGCCAGACGCACCGGGTTGACGTCGCCGACTATGACCACGGCGGCGCCGAGCAGACGCGCCGAAGCGGCGGCGGCCAGGCCGACCGGGCCGGCGCCGGCGACGTAGACGGTGCTGCCCGGGCCGACGCCGGCGGTGACCGCGCCGTGGTAGCCGGTGGGCAGGATGTCGGACAGGCAGGTCAGGTCGCGGATCTTCTCCATGGCCTTGTCGCGATCCGGCAGCTTGAGCAGGTTGAAGTCGGCGTAGGGCACCAGCACGTATTCGGCCTGGCCGCCGGTCCAGTCGCCCATGTCGACGTAGCCGTAGGCGCCGCCGGCACGCGCCGGGTTGACCGTCAGGCAGACGCCAGTGTGTTGTTCCTTGCAGCTGCGGCAGCGGCCGCAGGCGACGTTGAACGGCACCGAGACCAGGTCGCCGATCTGCAGGCGCTCGACGTCGCGGCCCTTCTCGATCACCTCGCCGGTGATCTCGTGGCCCAGCACCAGGCCGACCTGGGCGGTGGTACGGCCGCGCACCATATGCTGGTCGGAGCCGCAGATATTGGTGGAAACCACTTTCAGGATGACCCCGTGCTCGATCTTCTTGCCGCGCGGGTCCTGCATTTTCGGGTAGTCGATCTTCTGCACTTCGACCTTGCCCGTACCGAGATAAACCACACCACGATTACCAGACATGCGTCACTCTCCTTTGTTGTTGTGGATACAAGACGCGACCGACGGGCCGCGCGGCCTTGCACTGGAGCTTTTCGTCTGTTGCCGGACACCGCCGGTGAAGCCTGGCAGAGCGGTGACCGCAGGGTGCGCCGTGCGCACCTATGTTTGTTGCATGCCCGTGGTGCGCGCGGCCTAGACGGCCCCGCGACAGGCGATGAGTCAGGGGTTGAGCACCACCGTGCGGTTGGCGTTGAGGAACACGCGGCGGTCGATGTGGTAGCCGACGGCGCGGGCCAGGGTCAGGCACTCGATGTCGCGGCCCTTGGCGATCAGGTCCTCGGGGTAGTGGGCGTGGTCCACCGCCTCCACGCCCTGGGCGATGATCGGCCCCTCGTCGAGGTGGTCGTTGACATAGTGGGCGGTGGCGCCGACCAGCTTGACCCCCTTCTGATAGGCCTGGTGGTAGGGCTTGGCGCCCTTGAAGCCGGGCAGCAGCGAGTGGTGGATATTGATCGCCCAGCCGTCCAGCTTGCGGCACAGCTCGGGCGACAGCACCTGCATGTAGCGGGCGAGCACCACCAGCTCGGCGCCGGTGTCCTCGACCACCTGCATGACCTTGCGCTCCTGCGCCGGCTTGTCGGCCGGGTCGAGCGGGAAGTGGTGATAGGGGATGCCGTGCCAGCGCGCCAGCGGTTCCAGATCCGGGTGGTTGGACACCACCGCCACCACGTCCATGGCCAGCTGGCCGATGCGCTGGCGGTAGAGCAGGTCGTTCAGGCAGTGGTCGGCCTTGGACACCATCAGCACCACCTTGGCCCGGTAGCCCGGCGGGGTCAGCTCCACCTGCATGGCGAAGGGCGCCAGACGCTCGGCCACGCCGGCGCGGAAGGCGGCCTCGTCGAAGCCGTCCGGCTGGCGGAACTCGACGCGGATAAAGAAGCGCGAGGACAGCCGGTCATCGAAACTGTGGTGCTCGGTGACGTAGCAGCGCTGCTCGAACAGAAAGCGCGTCACCGCGTCCACCGTGCCGAGCACGCTCGGGCAGTGGGCGGTGAGGATCCAGGTATCGGGGGTGCGGCTCATGTCGATCTCCAAAGCGCAACGACGTAGGTTGGGCTGAGCTTGCGAAGCCCAACAAGGGGCGCACGGCGCTCCCTGCGGCCTTCCGGGGCTCCCTGCGTTGGGCCTCGCTGCGCTCGGCACCAACCTACCCAGAGCCCCTTGTCGATCAGGCTTCTACCGCCAGCCCGTACTCGGCGCTGGCATCCTGCAGCCACAGCCAGAAGTAGTCGGAGAAGCTGCGGCGGATCAGCAGTTCCCAGGTTTCCTCGGCGGTATGACGGATGATCAGCTGCGACTTGGCGAACACCGTGCCCACCGCCTTGCCCACCGGGAAGTTGCTCGGGTGCACGTCGTAGCTGCTGGACTTCATCAGCAGCTCGCGCACCTTGGGCCCGGACAGTTCCAGCAGGGTCTGCCCGCCGCTGACGTTGACCACCGAGATGTGCTGGCCGGCCAGCGCCTCGCGCAGCTTGGCCTCGACCTCGAACTCGCTGCCGCCGGGCACGATCAGCAGCCACTCGTCCGGCCCCAGCCACTGCAGCGAGCTGTCGCCGCTGGCCACCAGGGTCAGCGCCACCGGCAGCTCCAGGCCCAGGGCCTTGTGCACGCCGCCGGCGAACTCGGCATCGTCGGCGTCGCCACGCAGGATCAGGTGACCCAGCAGCTTCTTCTCGCGCAGGGTCACCCCGGCGCGCTTGGGGCCCTTGCCGGCCAGCTCGTGCAGGCCGGCGTGGTGCAGCGGCGATTGCCCGGCGATGTCGGCGGGGCGTTGCTGGTAAACGTTCACGTTAGACATTCTGGCGATCCCCTTTCGGGTCATAGAACACGGGGCTGACGATTTCGGCTTCGATCACGCTGCCATCGGCCAGCGGCGCGAACACGCGCTCGCCGATCCGCGAGAGGCCGCCCCGCACCAGGGCCATGGCGAAGCTGTAACCCATGGCCGCGCTCATGTAGCTGGAGGTGACGTGACCGACCATGGTCATCGGCACCGGCTGCTTGGGGTCGAATACCAGCTGCGCGCCTTCCGGCAGGACCTTTTTCGGGTCCAGGGGCTTGAGGCCGATCAGCTGCTTGCGGTTTTCCTTGAGGCAGTCCTCGCGGTTCATGCCGCGCCAGCCGATCCAGGAGAACGGCTTGGTGCGACCGACACACCAGCCCATGCCCAGATCGTCCGGGGTGACCGAGCCGTCGGTGTCCTGGCCGATGATGATGAAACCCTTCTCGGCACGCAGCACGTGCATGGTCTCGGTGCCGTAGGGGGTCAGGCCGTGCTTCTGGCCGGCGGCGATGATCTTCTCCCACACGCCGAGGGCGTAGTTGGCCTGCACGTTGACCTCGTAGGACAGCTCGCCGGTGAAGGAGATGCGGAACACCCGCGCCGGTACACCGCCGACCTTGCCTTCCTTCCAGCTCATGAAGGGGAAGGCGTCCTTATCGAGATCGATATCCGTCACTTCCGCCAGCAGCTTGCGGCTATTGGGGCCGGACAGGGTCATGGTCGCCCAGTGGTCGGTGACCGAGGTGAAGTACACCTTCAGCTCCGGCCACTCGGTCTGGTGGTAGATCTCCAGCCACTCCATCACCCGGGCGGCGCCGCCGGTGGTGGTGGTCATGACGAAATGGTTGTCGGCCAGACAGGCGGTGACGCCGTCGTCGAAGACCATGCCGTCTTCCTTGCACATCAGGCCGTAGCGGGCCTTACCCACGTCCAGCTTGGTCCAGGCGTTGGTGTAGACGCGGTTGAGGAACTCGCGCGCATCCGGGCCCTGGATGTCGATCTTGCCCAGGGTCGAGGCGTCGAGGATGCCCACCGCGTTGCGCACCGCCAGGCACTCGCGGGCCACCGCGGCGTGCATGTCTTCGCCGTTCTTGGGGAAGTACCAGGGACGCTTCCACTGGCCGACGTCCTCGAACTCGGCGCCGTTCTCCAGGTGCCACTTGTGCATGGCGGTGTAGCGCTTGGGCTCGAACAGCTCGCCGCAGTGACGGCCGGCGATGGCGCCGAAGGTCACCGGGGTGTAGTTCGGGCGGAACATGGTGGTGCCCATCTCGGCGATGCTGATGCCCAGCGAACGCGCGGCGATGGCCAGGCCGTTGATGTTGCCCAGCTTGCCCTGGTCGGTGCCGAAGCCCAGCGCGGTGTAGCGCTTGACGTGCTCGACCGACTCGAAGCCCTCGCGGGTGGCCAGCTCGATGCCGGCGGCGGTGACGTCGTTCTGCTGGTCGACGAACTGCTTCGGCGCCCGCGCGGTGCCCTTGTCGTGCGGCACCTGGAACAGCGCGACCGCGGCTTCCTCGATGCGCTTCTCGGCCTTCGGCAGGCTGCCGGCGACGGCCTTGAAGCCGGCTTCGGCGGCGGCCTTGGCGCCGGCCTCGAAGCCGTCGGCGAGGCTGTCGCCGAGGCCGAACACGCCGTTGACCGCACCGGCGCAATAGCGCTTCTGGAAGCCTTCGCCGGGGACGAAGGCGAGGATGTCTTCGCGCCACAGCGGACGGCCGCCGAGGTGCGAGGCCAGGTGCACCACCGGGCTGTAGCCGCCGGAGCTGGCGATCAGGTCGCAGTCGAGCATTTCGCCGGGGCTGCTGACCTTGTGCTTGGCCAGGTCGATGGCGCAGATGCGCGCACCGGTGACGCGCTTGCTGCCGCGCGCCTCGACCACCGCACTGCCGGTGAGCACGCGCACGCCACGCCGGCGCGCTTCCTCGACCCAGCTGCCGCGCGGGTTGCTACGCGCATCGGCGACCGCCACCACCTGCAGGCCGGCGTCCAGCCAGTCGAGCACCACGCGGTAGGCGTAATCGTTGTTGGTCGACAGCACCAGCTTCTGCCCGGGCGCCACGCCGTAGCGGCGCACGTAGGTGGATACCGCATCGGCCAGCATGTTGCCGGGCACGTCGTTGCCGGCGTACACCAGCGGCCGCTCATGGGCGCCGGTGGCCAGCACCACGCGACCGGCACGCACACGGTGCATGCGCTGACGCACCTGGCCCATGGGCGCGACTTCGCCGAGGTGATCGGTGAGACGCTGATGGATGGTGAGGAAGTTGTGGTCGTGGTAGCCGTTGACCGTGGCGCGCGGCAGCAGGGTCACTTCCGGCATCTTTTCCAGCTCGGCGATGGCCTTGGCGGCCCATTCGGCGGCCGGCTTGCCGTCGAGGGTCTCGCGGGTGGAGAGCAGGCTGCCGCCGAACTCTTCCTGTTCGTCGGCGAGGATCACCCGCGCACCGCTGCGCCCGGCGGCCAGAGCCGCAGCCAGACCGGCGGGGCCGGCGCCGACCACCAGCACGTCGCAGTGCTGGTTCATGTAGTCGTAGATGTCCGGGTCGTTTTCCTTCGGCGCACGGCCCAGGCCTGCGGCCTTACGGATGTACTTCTCGTAGGTCAGCCAGAGGTTCTGCGGGTACATGAAGGTCTTGTAGTAGAAACCGGGCGGCATCATGCCGCCGCCGACCTTGCCGAGAATGCCCATCAGGTCGGTGTTGACGCTCGGCCAGCCGTTGGTGCTGGCGGCCGTCAGGCCCTGGTACAGCGCCTGCTGGGTGGCGCGCACGTTGGGGATCTGGGTGGCCTCGCTGGAGCCGATCTGCAGCACGGCATTGGGCTCTTCGGCACCGGCGGCGACTATGCCGCGCGGACGCGAGTACTTGAAGCTGCGGCCGACCACGTCGACGCCGTTGGCCAGCAGGGCAGCGGCCAGGGTATCGCCGGCGTAACCCTGAAAGGTCTGACCGTTGAAGCTGAAAGTCAGGGGCTGGCTGCGGTCGATGCGGCCGCCCTGGGCAAGACGATTGACCTGGCTCATGCCGTTACTCCTTGGTCGACGGCCTTCTTCGCGGCGAGGGAGGCCTCAGTCACGCTGGGGCGTTCGCCGATCTTGTAGGTTTCGAGGATTTCGTAGCTCACCGTGTGACGGGTGACGTTGAAGTACTGGCGGCAGCCCGCCGCGTGGATCCACAACTCGTGGTGGATGCCGCGCGGGTTGTCGCGGAAGAACAGGTACTCGCCCCACTCCTCGTCGGTGCAGGCGTTCGGGTCCAGCGGGCGGGCGATGTGCGCCTGGCCGCCGGCGTGGAACTCTTCTTCGGAACGCAGTTCGCCACAGTGAGGGCAGAAGATATGCAACATGCTCGGTACCTCCAGAAAACCATCGTCCCTCTCTCAGCGAGAGAGGGCGCCAAAATCAGTGCGCGACACCCGCCGCGCCGTGTTCGTCGATCAGCGCGCCGTTGTGGAAGCGCTCGATGGAGAACGCCTTGGCCAGCGGGTGCATCTCGCCCTTGGCCAGGCTGGCGGCGAACACGTGGCCCGAACCCGGGGTGGCCTTGAAGCCGCCGGTGCCCCAGCCGCAGTTGAAGAACAGGTTCTTCACCGGGGTCTTGGCGATGATCGGGCAGGCGTCCGGGGTGGTGTCGACGATGCCGCCCCACTGGCGGTTCATGCGCACCCGCGACAGCACCGGGAACATCTCGACGATGGCCTGCAGGGTGTGTTCGATGGTCGGGTAGGAGCCGCGCTGACCGTAGCCGTTGTAGCCGTCGATGCCGGCGCCGATGACCAGGTCGCCCTTGTCCGACTGACTGATGTAGCCGTGCACGGCGTTGGACATGATCACGGTGTCGATGATCGGCTTGATCGGCTCGGAGACCAGCGCCTGCAGCGGGTGCGACTCCAGCGGCAGGCGGAAACCGGCGAGCTTGGCCATATGCCCGGAGTTACCGGCGGTGACCACGCCGACGCGCTTGGCGCCGATAAAGCCCTTGCTGGTTTCCACGCCAATCACCGCGCCGTTTTCCTTGCGAAAACCGATCACCTCGGTCTGCTGGATCAGGTCGACGCCCAAGGCGTCGGCGGCGCGGGCGAAGCCCCAGGCCACCGCGTCGTGACGGGCGACGCCGCCGCGACGCTGCAGCGAGGCGCCGAGCACCGGGTAACGGGTGTTCTTCGAGCAGTCCAGGTAGGGAATCATCTCCGCCACTTGCTTGGCATCGACCACTTCGCCGTCGATGCCGTTGAGGCGGTTGGCGCTGACCCGGCGCTCGATGTCGCGCATGTCCTGCAGGGTGTGGCCGAGGTTGAACACGCCGCGCTGGGAGAACATGACGTTGTAGTTGAGGTCCTGCGACAGGCCCTCCCACAGCTTCATGGCGTGCTCGTAGAGCTGCGCCGATTCGTCCCACAGGTAGTTGGAGCGCACGATGGTGGTGTTGCGCGCGGTGTTGCCGCCGCCCAGCCAGCCCTTCTCGACCACGGCGACGTTCTTCACGCCGAACTCCTTGGCCAGGTAATAGGCGGTGGCCAGGCCGTGGCCGCCACCGCCGACGATGATCACGTCGTAGACCGGCTTGGGCGTCGGGTTGCGCCACATGCGCTGCCAATTCTCATGGTGGCTGAACGAGTGCTTGAACAGGCCGAAGCCGGAATAACGTTGCATGGGCATGCTCCAGGGTTCTACTCCCCTCTCCCGCTTGCGGGAGAGGGGCCGGGGGAGAGGGTTGGCTTAGCGATACACCGGGTAATCCGCGCACAGCCCGGCCACCAGCTTGGCCACCTGCGCCTCGACGTCGGCATCGCCGAGGTGGTCGAGGATGTCGCAGATCCAGCCGGCCAGCGCCTGGCACTGGGCGACCTTGAAGCCGCGGGTGGTGACCGCCGGGGTGCCGATGCGGATGCCCGAGGTGACGAACGGCGACTGCGGGTCGTTCGGCACCGCGTTCTTGTTCACCGTGATGCCGGCGCGACCGAGGGCGGCATCGGCCTCCTTGCCGGTCAGGCCCTGCTTGATCAGGCTGAGCAGGAACAGGTGGTTGTCGGTACCGCCGGAGACCACTTCGAAGCCGCGCTCGACGAACACCCGCGCCATGGCCTGGGCGTTGTCGATCACCTGCTGCTGGTAGGCCTTGAACTCGGGCTCCATGGCTTCCTTGAAGCACACCGCCTTGGCCGCGATCACGTGCATCAGCGGGCCGCCCTGGGCGCCGGGGAACACCGCGGAGTTGAGCTTCTTCTCGATCTCCTCGTTGGCCTTGGCCAGGATCAGGCCGCCGCGCGGGCCGCGCAGGGTCTTGTGAGTGGTGGTGGTGACCACGTCGGCGAAGGGGATCGGATTGGGGTACAGGCCGGCGGCGACCAGGCCGGCGACGTGAGCCATGTCGACGAACAGGTAGGCCCCGACCTTGTCGGCGATGGCGCGGAAACGCGGGAAGTCGAGGGTCTTGGAGTAGGCGGAGAAGCCGGCGACTATCATCTTCGGCTTGTGCTCGACCGCCAGGCGCTCGACTTCGTCGTAGTCGATCAGCCCGGTGGCGGTATCCAGGCCGTACTGCACGGCGTTGTACAGCTTGCCCGAGGACGACACCTTGGCGCCGTGGGTCAGGTGGCCGCCGTGGGCCAGGCTCATGCCGAGGAGGGTATCGCCGGCATTGAGCAGGGCCAGGTACACCGCGCTGTTGGCCGAGGAACCGGAGTGCGGCTGGACGTTGGCGTAGTCGGCGCCGAACAGCGCCTTGGCGCGGTCGATGGCCAGTTGCTCGACCTTGTCGACGTACTCGCAACCGCCGTAGTAGCGCTTGCCCGGGTAGCCCTCGGCGTACTTATTGGTCAGCCCGCTGCCCTGGGCTTCCATCACGCGCTGGCTGCAGTAGTTTTCCGAGGCGATCAGCTCGATATGGTCTTCCTGACGACGCTCTTCCTGGCCGATGGCGGCGAGCAATTCATCGTCGTAACCCTGGATCTGATCCTGCTTGCTGAACATCTCGATCTCCCGGCAACCCGTCAGGGCCGCATCTGTGTTGGCGAAGCGCCCACCGCGGTGGCCCACGGAGCCATCGGCAGGGCGTCTGTTGGGATCGATTGTGCGAAATAGCCTGGGGGGTCATTTGCCTAATTACGACGTCAAAATGCTCAAACTGACCTACCCCGAACGGCGCGACGGGCGGTGACCACGGCGCCTGGCGGCCCAATGCCGGGAATGTCGCGCAGAGACAGGTGGCGGCCTGGGCCACGGCGCCGGGCAGCGGGGAAATGGGTGTAAGATCGGCACAGGCCCGCCTGGGTGCCGACCGGGGCGGTCTCCGCGGTCGCGCAGGCAACGACCGGACAGGAGCACCAGATGAACTACGCCGAGTATCTGCAACCGCAAGCGCCTGCCTGCGGCACGCTGAAGACCTTCGGCTTCCTGCTGATCCCCAACTTCACCGCCATCGGCTTCGCCTCGGCCATCGAGACCCTGCGCATGGCCGGCCTGGCCGCCAGACGGCCGCTGTACCGTACCCTGCTGATCGCCGCCGGCAACGAGCCGGTGCCGGCCAGCAACGGCATGCGCGTGCTGGCGGACACCAGCTTCGAGCAGGCGCCGCCGCTGGACGCCCTGTTCGTCGTCGGCGCCAACCCGATCCCGCAGAAGTACGACCGGACGCTGCTCGCCTGGCTGCGCCGGCTGGCCGAACAGGGCGTGCCGCTGGGCGGCATCTGCACCGGCAGCCACCTGCTGGCCTGCGCCGGCCTGCTCAAGGGTTATCGCTGCACCCTGCACTGGGAAGACATCGAGCAGGTCAAGGAGAAGTTCCCGGGAATCATCATCTCCAACCAGCTGTATGAGCTGGATCGCGATCGCTACACCTGCTCGGGCGGCACCGCCGCGATGGACATGACCCTGCAGCTGGTCAGCCGCGAGCCCGGCGGCGCCGAGATCGCCAGCCGCGCCGCCGAGCTGCTGCTGTGCGACCGGGTGCGCAGCGCCCGCGACCAGCAGCGCATCCCGTTGCGGCAGAAGATCGGCAACGCCCAGCCCAAGCTGAGCCAGATCGTGGCGATCATGGAGTCGAATCTGGAGGAACCGCTGGAGCTGGAGGAGCTGGCGCAGCTCAACGAGGTGTCGGTGCGCCAGCTGGAGCGGTTGTTCCACAAATACCTGGGGCGCAAGCCCAGCCAGTACTACCTGGAGCTGCGCCTGAACCGGGCGCGCGAGCTGCTGCTGCGCAGCGATGCCCAGGTGCGCGACGTCGCCCTGGCCTGCGGCTTCGCCTCGCCGGCGCACTTTTCCAAGTGCTACAGCCGCCAGTTCGGCCTGTCGCCGCGCGGCGAGCGCAAGCAGAGCCCCTTGGGCTGAGCGCTGCTGCACGAACGCTCGCGAGCCCCCGGAGACCGTCTCGCCAGGGTGCTTGCCGTCTTCACCACAGCCGAGCGCCCTCCTCCGCGCGGCAGGCTCACACGTTGAAACGACCCAGCAACTGATCCTGTTGGACCACCTGCTCGACCATCAGCCCACATTGCCGGACCTGCTGTTGAGCGCCGGCGGCGACCAGCTGGCTGATGTCGCGGATGTTGCAGGTATTGCGGTTGATCTCCTCGGTAGTGGCGCTCTGCTGCTCGGCCGCGGCGGCGATCTGCAGGTTCATGTCGCTGATCCGAGCGATCGCCTCACCAACACTCTCGAGCAGCCGATTGGCGTCGCCGGCATCTTCGGCGGTCCAGCTGGCGCTGTCGCGACTCTGCCGCATGCGCGCCTCCACCTCCTTCACCCCGCTCTGGAGATGGTCGATCATCTGGCGGATCTCCTCGGTCGATTGCTGGGTACGCGAGGCCAGCGAGCGAACCTCGTCAGCCACCACGGCGAAACCTCGCCCAGACTCCCCGGCACGGGCCGCCTCGATGGCCGCGTTGAGGGCCAGCAGGTTGGTCTGCTCGGCAATACTGACGATCACCGCAAGAATCGACTCGATGTCATGGCTGAGCCCGACCAGCCGATTGATTGCCTGGCCGGTGTCATCCATATCGGCGGCCAACTGCTTGATCGCCCGGCTGGTGCGCGCAACCACGACGAGTCCGCTTGCAGTTTCCAGGTTGGCGCCGGTCGCCGTCTGGGCGGCGGCCTGGGCGTTGCGCGCGACCTCCTCGGCAGTGGACGCCATTTCCTGCATCGCCGTGGCCAGTTGGTCGAGTTCCTGTAATTGCGCCTGCAAACGCTCGGCGGACACCTCGGCTTCGTTGCAGGTCAGAGCAGTACTGGCACGCACCCGCTGCGAGCCACCGACCATCTCGCCGATCAAACCCTGCAGGTACTGCAGAAAGCCGTTGAACTCGCGCGAGACCAGGGCGATCTCATCGCTACCGCTGGCCGGCAGACGACGCGTGAGATCGCCCTGACCGCTGTTGACCTCGCGCAAAGAAGCCCTGAGCCGATCGAGGGGCTCGAGCAGCCGCCTCATCAACAACCCCAGCAGCACCAGGCTGACGACCACCCCGAGCAGGGTGCCGAGCACGGCACGTTGACTGAGGGCATCGACCTCGGCCATGACCAAGCGCTTGTCCAACACCACACCGATGTACCAATCCATATCCGCAAGATCGCTCAGGGGCGTGAAGGAAAGCAGCAGACGCCCATCGTCACCGCCCTCCTGCAGCCCCTTGTCCAGCGCAGGCGTCTGGCCGTCGAACAGGTCGCTGTAGGCCTTGCCGTTCATGCGGGTATCGGGGTGGGAAATGATGGTGCCACTGCGGCTCAACAGGAAGGCATAACCAGCCCCGTTGAAATCCAGGGTGTTGATCGCGTCGGCCACCGTCTGCAAGCGGATGTCGCCACCGAATGCTCCCTTGAACGCCCCGGCGTCGCTGACCCGAGCCACTGCGGATATCAGGACCTCACCGGTCCCGGCTACCGCGTAGGGTTCGGTTAGCACGGCTCGCGCGGCGTCCCGGGCCTGCGCATACCAGGGCCGCTGGCGGGCATCCCAATCGGCGGGAGGATGCCAGCCCGGATCGTTGCTGAGAGCTCGCCCTCCGGTCGCCTCCAGCCCGCCGAACATGGAGAGAAACTGCTCCTTGAGCACGGCTGATGCGAAAACCTGTTCTATCTGCGACTCGCTGAAATTGAGATCTATCTGCTGCGCAGCCATGTCGATCAGTTGCAACTTGGCGTTCAGCCAGGCCTCGATCCGGCGCGCCAGCGCCGTGCTCGATTCGTTGATGCTGGTTTCGACCTGCTGGCGCAAGGTGCCGCGCACCTGGCTGATCAGAGTCAGCGACAACAGGCTGGTGGTCAACAGCAGAACCAATGCTGCGGCTAACGCCACCTTGGTGCTGATCCTCATCGTGTTCGAACTCCTGTAGAAACCTTGCGCCCGCCACCGGCGGGCTACGGATAGCAAAAGGCCACGGACTCCGGAAAGACCGTGGCCTTGCTCAACAGAGCAGGACTCAGAGCCCGCGCTGCAACACCGGCAGTCGGCTGCGGGTCAGGACGGATACCGCCACGTAGCAGAGGGATGAGGCCAGGCAACCGAGCAACGGTCCTTCCACCCAGCCGATATCGGTGCTCAGCAACAGACCGCCGCTGGTGAAGAAGCCGACCAGCATGGCCGTCAGCGCGCCGGCGACGTTGCCACGCCAGAAGGTGGAGATGAACACCGGGCCGATCATCGCCGCCAGCAGGGTGCCGGAGCCGAGGATGCCGAGCCAGGACAGCATGAACGGCGGCGCGTACATCATCATCAGCAAGCCGAGCAGCCCCAGCGCCACCACCGCGACACGGTTGACGATCAGCGCACGCGGCGAATCCGTCTCGGCATGCTTGTTCAGTGCCAGGCGCAGGTCGTGCGAGGTCGCCGAGGCCACGGTATGCAGCATGGAGTTGGCGGTGGACTTCATGGCGAAGATGATGAACAGGGTGATCAAGCCCTGCAGCGCCGGGTGCATGAAGGTCTGCAGGTACATCGGCATGGCGTTGTCAGGATCGGCCAGTTGCGGGCCGAAGGCGCGCATGTACAGGCCGACGATGGGGATCAGGCTGAGCAGGCCGCCGAGAATGGCCACGTAGATCCCGACCTTGTGCATCTTCACCTTGGGCCTGAAGGCCAGAAAGCGGATGGCCATATAGGGCAACACCGCGGCGAACAGGAAGGCGTAGGGCAGCACCAGGAACACCGAAGCCTTGCTTTCGCCGTAGGGCGCCGCGGTGACCGGGTTGAGCAGCTTCGGGTCGATGCTGTTGAGGTTGGCCTCCCACAGCCCCAGGTCGACGCTGGTGAACATCTGCACCATGATCACCACCGCGGCCAGGGCCATGCCGCAGACCATCACGGTGTCGGTCCAGGCCACCGCGGCCAGGCCGCCGAGCATGGTGTAGAGGATGATCACCGAGATCATCAGCCAGGCGCTGCTGGTCATATCGATGTTCAGCCAGGACGCGCCGAGCATGCCCACCGCCTTGATCTGGCTGACCAGAAAGACCATCAGCAGGACGATGGTCATGACCGCCGCCACCCCCTGCAGCAGGCGCCCGCCGGCGCCGCCGCCATGGATCTGGCCGATGTACTCGGGGATGGTGTTGCTGCCCATGCACAGGGCGCGCTTCTGCATGTGATTGGCGAAGAACAGCACGGCGATCATCATCGCCGGGGCGAAGAAGAAGTTACCCAGCAACTCGATGGCGCCGAACTCGTAGGCCACCGCCGGCGAGCCCATGAAGCCCCAGCCGCTGAAGCCGGTGGCGACTATGGTGCTGGCGCCGACGAAGGCGCCCAGGCTTCGGCCGGCGAGCAGAAAGCCGCCTTCGTCGCTGTCCCTGACTTTGCGCGAGGAGAGAAAACCTATTCCGATCATTACCGCGAAGGTGACGATCAGCAGAGCCCAGTTGAACAGTTCATAGAAGTCCATTGCGCTTACTCCGCCGGTCGGGAGGTTTCGTGGGCGGCACGGCACACATAGGTGGCGGCCGCGATCAGGAACATGAGGATGTTGAGCGCTACGAAGAGCGTGAGTACCCAGGAGCTCATTGGTGTGGCCTCTTGTTGTCGTTATGGGCGCCCCGCAGGGCGGGTCAAAGGGCCGAGCGCGCAAGGCGTTCGGCGATAGCTCAGGCGTTCGGCGGCGCGAGGGTTGCGCCACCGCTCGTCAGGGAGGTGAATCGTCGGATGCCGGCGATGCCAATCCATCGCCATGGGCAACGGCGCGCAGGCTGAGCGCCCGCGCCGACGGCATCCACTCGCGAACCGCGGACAGCAGCCCGCCGGCTTTGCCGCTCGACTCGAAATCATTCATCTGCTGGCCTCCCGGTCGCCCACCCGAGGTGGGCGACGCTGCTTGGGCCATGCTCTGGCGAGCACGGCACGGGGACTACTTGCGAACGATGTTGCGCTCCGGGCCGTAGGGGAACTTGGTGATGTTCTCCGCGCCCTGCTCGTTGACGATCAGGATGTCGTGCTCGCGATAGCCGCCGGCGCCAGGCAGGCCTTCGGGCAGCATGATCATCGGCTCCATCGACACCACCATGCCCGGCTCCAGCACGGTGTCGATGTCCTCGCGCAGCTCCAGGCCGGCCTCGCGACCGTAGTAGTGGCTGAGGGTGCCGAAGGAGTGGCCGTAGCCGAAGGTGCGGTACTGCAGCAGGTCGTGGCTGAGGAAGATCTCGTTGAGTTCCTTGGCGATGTCGCTGCAGCGTGCGCCGGGCTTGATCAGCTTGAGACCGGCCTCGTGCACCTCGACGTTGGCCAGCCACAGGCGCAGGTGGTCGTCGGAGCAGTGGTCGAGGAACAGGGTGCGCTCCAGCGCGGTGTAGTAGCCGGCGATCATCGGGAAGCAGTTGAGGCTGAGGATGTCGCCCTTGTTCACCTTGCGGGTGGTCACCGGGTTGTGCGCGCCGTCGGTGTTGATGCCGGACTGGAACCAGGTCCAGGTGTCCATCAGCTCGACCTCGCCGAAGGTCTCGGCGATGGCGCGGACCATGGCCTGGGTGGCGTGCAGGGCCACCTCGTACTCCGGCACCTGGTCGCGCAGGGCCTCGACCACCGCCGCGCCGCCGATGTCGGCGATGCGTGCGCCGTGGCGGATCATCACGTGCTCCTCGGCGGACTTGATCATGCGCATGCGCATGCAGGGCGCGGCGACGTCGACCAGCTCGGCGTCCGGATAGCGGGCGGCCAGCTTGTCGCGGTTCTGCAGGTTCAGGTGGTCGAACTCGATGCCGATGCGGCGCGCGCGCGGCAGCGCCTGCTGGATGGCGACGAAGTAGTTGTCGCGCTGCCAGTCGGTGTAGACGATGTTGTCGGTGCCGACGGTGCGGCGCCAGGGCTGGCCGCCGTCGATATTGGCGCTGATGCTGACCACGTCGTCCTGGGTCACCACCAGGGCGTAGGGGCGGCCGAAGGAGCAGTAGAGGAAGTCCGAGTAGTAGTTGATGTTGTGGTACGAGGTGAAGACCGCCGCGTCGATGTTCTCGGCCGCCAGGTGGGCGCGCAGCTTGGCATGACGGTTGGCGTATTCCTGGGCGGTGAACGTCGATTTGACCTTTTCGCCGTTCCGGATTCGGAGCGTTTGGGGCATCTGCATGGCGTGAATCCCTCTGCTGTCTGGGGTAAGGCGACCGGCCGGATTGGCGGGTCGTTGAGAAGATTGCAACAGATGCCCGGCGCGGATTTTTGTACGGTTCCGACCCGAAGTTGGTCAGATCCGCTGCGGCCTATGCCCTGCCGCGCGGGCAATTTCCGTGCGCAAAAAAAAGAGGCCCGTACCGCGCTGCCAGCACGGACGGGCCTCGAAAGGGTGACAGCCGGAGGGACGGCGGTCAGTGCAGCGCCACCTGCGGCGTACGCCGCTCGTCGCTGGGACAGAGTGCGAAGTGCTCGCGGTAGCAGCGCGAGAAGGTCTGCGCCGAGAGGAAGCCGCAAGCGGCTGCCACCTCGACCACGCTGAGGCGGGTACGGCGCAGCAACTGGCGCGCGCGCACCAGGCGCAGCCGCAGGTAGTAGCGCGCCGGCGAGCACTGCAGATGGCGCTCGAACAGGCGCTCCAACTGGCGCCGCGACAGCGCAACGAACCCCGCCAGCTGGCCGAGTTCGAGCGGCTCCTCAAGGTTGCTCTCCATCAGGCTGATCACCTCGCGCAGCTTGGGGCTGGGCTCGTCGCCGCACAGGTGCAAGGGCATCTGCGCCGGCAGCGGCTCGCAGCGGACCAGCTCGAACGCCAGGGTCTCGGCGATCGCCCTGACCAGCGGCTGGCCATGCCGACCGGCGATCAGCTGCAGCATCAGTTCCAGCCCCGCCGCGCCGCCGGCGGCGGTACCGCGGTCGCGGTCGACGACGAAGGGCTGGGCGCTCAGCGCCACGCCGGGAAACGCGCGCTGCAGATCGACCCGGCAGCGCCAGCTGGTGCTGCACTGGTGGCCCTCCAGCAGACCGGCGCGCGCCAGCGTCCAGCTGCCGCTGCCGAGCGCGCCGAGAAACCGCCCGGGCTGCGCCTGCTGCCGCAGGTAGCGCTCCAGTTCGGGCCGCTCGCGCGCCTGCGCGGCATCGCTGCCACAGAGGATCAGCCCGTGCAGCTCGCCCGCCGCGTCGGCGGCGCCATCCGGGGTGATCCACATGCCGTTGCTGGCGCGCAGCGGCCGGCCCTGCAGGCTGAGCGTCTGCCAGCGGTACAGGCTGCGCCCGGCCAGCTGGTTGGCCAGGCGCAGTGGCTCCAGCGCGGCGGCCAGGGCTACCAGGCTGAACTGGTCATCCAGCAGAAAGCCGATGGACTCCACGGCGGCAAGGGTCGGCAGTTTCTCGAAACGGGTCATTGCGGCAGTCCTCGACAAAACCAGCGGGCAGGAGAATCAGCACTCGACCTGGCTCACCGCCAGGCCGCCGCGCGAGGTTTCCTTGTACTTGTCGTGCATGTCGGCGCCGGTGTCGCGCATGGTGCGGATCACCCGGTCCAGCGAGATGTGGTGCTCGCCGTCGCCGCGCAGGGCCATCTGCGCCGCGTTGATCGCCTTCACCGCGGCGATCGCGTTGCGCTCGATGCACGGCACCTGCACCAGGCCTCCGACCGGGTCGCAGGTCAGCCCCAGGTTGTGCTCCAGGCCGATCTCGGCGGCGTTCTCCAGCTGCTCGGGGCTGGCGCCGAGCACTTCGGCCAAACCCGCCGCGGCCATGGCGCAGGCCGAGCCCACCTCGCCCTGGCAGCCGACTTCGGCGCCGGAGATCGAGGCGTTCTTCTTGCACAGGATGCCCACCGCCGCCGCGGCCAGCAGGAAGTCGACCACATCGGCGTCGCTGGCATCCGGATTGAAGCGCATGTAGTAGTGCAGCACCGCCGGGATGATGCCCGCCGCGCCGTTGGTCGGCGCGGTGACCATGCGCCCGCCGGCGGCGTTTTCCTCGTTGACCGCCAGGGCGTAGAGGTTGACCCATTCCATGGCGCTCATGGTGCTGCCGATCACGTTGGGCTTGCCCAGCTCCTGCAGGCTGCGGTGCAGCTTGGCCGCGCGCCGGCGCACATTCAGCCCGCCGGGGAGGATGCCTTCCTCGCGCAGGCCGTTGGCCACACAGTCCTGCATGGCCTGCCACAGCCCGAGCAGGCCGGCGCGGATCTCGGCCTCGCTGCGCCAGGCCTTTTCGTTGGCCAGCATCAGCTGCGACACGCGCAGGCCATGCTGGCGGCACAGGCGCAGCAGCTCGGCGCCGCTGGAGAAATCGTAGGGCAGCGCGGTGTGGTCCTGGTCCAGCGCGCCGGTGGCGGCCTGCGCAGCATCGACGACGAAACCGCCGCCCACCGAGTAGTAGGTGTCGGCATGCAGCTCGCCGCCCTCGCCCTCGGCCACCAGGGTCATGGCGTTGGGGTGGTAGGGCAGGTTCTCCTCCAGCAGGCGCATGTCGCGCGCCCAGTCGAAGGCGACCGGCAGGCGGCCGTCGAGCAGCAGCTCGCCGCGCTCGAGCAGCGTGGCGATGCGCGGGGCGATCTGCGCCGGATCGATGCGATCCGGCCACTCCCCCATCAGGCCCATGATCACCGCACGGTCGCTGCCGTGGCCGACGCCGGTGGCCGACAGCGAGCCGTACAGGCGCACTTCGATGCGCCACACCCGCGCCAGCAGCTGGCGCTCGCGCAGCGCCTCGACGAACAGCGCGGCGGCGCGCATCGGCCCCACGGTGTGCGAGCTGGACGGCCCGATGCCGATCTTGAACAGGTCGAATACGCTGATGGCCACGAGAGGACTCCTTAGCTCGGATGCGCCACGGGGCGCAGTGCGGCAGATTGTCCGATGTCGCTAGGCAGCAAATTTGCTCAACTTCGACGCGAAAGTGTTCAGAGTCGCCCCCCCCCTGCCGCTATGCACAGGATGGCTGGATCAAGCTGTGGATAAGCCGTGCGCAGAAGCCGCCGGGCCAGGCCCATCAAGGCCTGCCGGCAATCGTGTATTTATTGAACGATATCAAGCAGTTAATAGATCAGACCATGCACAGATACTGTGCACCAGGTTGTGCATAAGCTGTGATCAGTCGGCGCCAGCCCCTGCCGGCACTGGACTTGCCGCGGCTGGCCGAGAAACAGCCAGGCGCGGCGGCGCGGCGACTTATCCACCCGCGACAGCCGGCGCCAGGCTGCGGCGCGGTGGACTATGCACAGATGCTGTGGAGCAAACTGTGCATAGGCTGTTCGGTCCAGGCTGCAGCCCAGGCTGCGCAAGGCCTTCCGGCAATCGAGCAAAAATCGAGCAGAATCAATCAGATAGAAGATGCTTGTGCACAAATGCTGTGCGCCGTTCTGTGCACAGCCTGTGGGCAGGCGGCGCCAGGCCAGGCCCTGTGGGGCCTGGACCCGGGCGCGCGTTATTTGCTCAATCAAGCGGCAGAACCTGGAGTAGCCGCGGGGATGCCTGACTCCTGCCGGCAACCGCGGCACAGGCTCGCCGGCAAGACGGTTCCTCCAGGGCCAATCACGCCGCACTACCGTCAGCGCACCAGGCCACCCCGCAAGGCATCGCCAGCCATGCGCTTCGGCTTAGGGCTTGAGCTTGCCGGCGCAGCTGCCGCTGGCGTCGACCAGACGCTGCTGCAGCGCCGCATCGGGCGGCGACTGGCGACTGATCGCCTGCACTTCGGCCTCGCTGAACTCCCGACTGACCTTGTCGGCGGCGCAGTCGCAATAGGCCTGCAGCTGCGGCTGCTCGTAGCCGGCCGGCGCGCCGTTGATGCAGTGCTGGACGAATTCGGTTTTCGCCTGCGCCGTCCACTCGGCCGCGGACAACGGCAGGGCAACGGCCAGCGGCAGGGCGAAGGCGAGCAGGTGGCGATGGTTCATAAGACACTCCTTTTCGATGACAGGCGGCAAACCGCCGCCCTGGG
The DNA here is from genome assembly GCF_056676075.1 of Pseudomonas sp. ABa2. NCBI lineage: Bacteria > Pseudomonadati > Pseudomonadota > Gammaproteobacteria > Pseudomonadales > Pseudomonadaceae > Pseudomonas > Pseudomonas sp. ABa2. The sequence continues at coordinate 466,424 of NZ_CM155239.1, read as the reverse complement.
GTTGTGAACCCCCGGCGTCGCCATGAGTTCCGCCGAATGGTCGAACGGTGGTCCGGATAGCGACCCTGCAGTACGCATGAACACAACAAGTTGTCGCCCTGGCGGCCCCAGGCCAGGGCCCGCGCGGAGTAAAGTAGCGCCATCCGCCGGTGCTCCCTGCCGGCCCCGCTCGAGAAGGAACGCCCCATGCCCGACAACGCCCAGCAATTTGCCAGCGACAACTATTCCGGCATCTGCCCCGAGGCCTGGGCCGCCATGGCCGAGGCCAACCAGGGCCACCAGCGCGCCTATGGCGACGACGAATGGACGGCGCGCGCCGCCGACCACTTCCGCCGCCTGTTCGAGACCGACTGCGAGGTGTTCTTCGCCTTCAACGGCACCGCAGCCAACTCCCTGGCCCTGGCCTCGCTGTGCCAGAGCTACCACAGCGTGATCTGCTCGGAGACCGCCCACGTCGAGACCGACGAATGCGGCGCCCCGGAATTCTTCTCCAACGGTTCCAAGCTGCTGCTGGCGCGCACCGAGAACGGCAAGCTGACGCCCGCAGCGATCCGCGAAGTGGCGCTCAAGCGCCAGGATATTCACTACCCCAAGCCGCGCGTGGTGACCCTGACCCAGGCCACCGAGGTCGGCACCGTGTACCGACCGGAAGAAGTCCGCGCGATCAGCCAGACCTGTAAGGAGCTGGGGCTGAACCTGCACATGGACGGCGCGCGCTTCTCCAACGCCTGCGCCTCCCTCGGCTGCAGCCCGGCCGAGCTGACCTGGAAGGCCGGCGTCGATGTGCTGTGCTTCGGCGGCACCAAGAACGGCATGGCGGTGGGCGAGGCCATCCTGTTCTTCAACAAGGCCCTGGCCGAGGACTTCGACTACCGCTGCAAGCAGGCCGGCCAGCTGGCCTCGAAGATGCGCTACCTGTCGGCGCCCTGGGTCGGCATCCTGCAGGACGACGCCTGGCTGCGCTACGCCGGCCACGCCAACCGCTGCGCCCAGTTGCTGGCCTCGCTGGTCGAAGACGTGCCCGGCGTCAGCCTGATGTTCCCGGTTGAGGCCAACGGCGTGTTCCTGCAGCTGTCGGAACCGGCGCTCGCCGCCCTCACCGCCCGCGGCTGGCGCTTCTACACCTTCATCGGCGCCGGCGGCGCGCGCTTCATGTGCAGCTGGGACACCGACGAGACGCGGGTGCGCCAGCTGGCGGCCGATATCCGCGAGGTGATGAGCGCCTGAGTGCAGGCCCCCCCTCCACCTAGGCGCTTACGGCTGGCGCCGCGGCGCGACGCCAGTAAGTCCGGTACGCGCGGCGCCCCTGCGGAGCGGCCGCGGCGCACCGACCTACATCTTCCAGCGCAGGTTGAAGGCGATATTGTTGGCTTCGCTGCTGTCGCTGAACACGCCGTTGTAATCGACGTCGAGGACGATGTTCGGGGTGATCGAGTAGTCGAGGTTGAGCTCGACCAGGAAGCTGTTGCGCGGCAACTCGGTACCCAACACGCGAAACTTGTCGCCGCCCTCCAATTGCAGGTCCAGTTCCGGGCGCAGGTCGCCGTTGATCTGCCGCCAGGTGAACGAGCCGTTGAGCAGCAGATCGCGCTCGGCCAGCTGGAACAGCTGCTGGCCGCGCACACCGAGGCTGGTGCTGAGCAGCTCGTTGCGCTGGCTGTCCGCAGACAGTGCGGCGGCCCCGCCCTTCTCGCTGAAGCTGTCGCTGCGCTGGTCGATCAGCAGCAGGCCGACGAAGGGCTCGACATAGGCCGGCTCGTCGAACTTCAGGTGCCAGGCCAGCTCGCCGAAGCCCTGCGCGGTGTTGACGTCGTACTGGCGGGTCAGGCGCTCCGGGCCGTCGATCAGGCGCACGTCGCGCTGGCTGTCGATCTGGTGCTGGCTGTAGCCGCCACCGCCGAACAGCTTGAGCGTACCGCGCGACAGTTCGACATCGCGGCCGCCGTACAGCGCGTAGCGGTAGCTGTCGGAGTCGGCCTTGGCGTCACGCGAATCGACATCCAGCTGCTCCTGGCCGTAGCCGAAGGCGCCACCCAGGCGCCAGTCGCCGTATACCGGCCAGTCGCCACCAAACAGCATGCTCTCGTGATCCTGGATGATCTCGCCGGCGTTGCCGTCGTCGTCGATGCGCTGGCGCCCGCCGCCCACCTGCACCCAGTAGGGCAGCGCGCGCTCGGGCGAAGCGAGGTTGCGGCGCAGGTTGCCCAGCGGCGCACGCGACAGGTTGAGGTCGTCGAACATCACCGCCGAGGCGATGCTGGCATGGGCGTCGCCGGACAGCTTGTTGAAGGTGTCGGCCACCTCGTCCTCGCCCAGGTCGAGCAGGGTGCGGTAAACCTCATTGTCTTCGTCCAGGCTCTCGGCCGCTTGAGCGAAAGCCAGCTGGTTGGGGGTACGCGCCAGGCTGGAGAAGCTGGTGTCGTTGCGCGTCAGGGTCAGGGTCACGGCGTTGCCGGCGTAGCTCAGGCTGGGGTCGAGAAAGGCCAGGTTGGAGCTGACGCTGTCGAACTGGCCGCTCAACTGCCCGGCGCTGAGGATGTCGTAGCTGGTGGCCGGCGCGTAGGTGCCGTTTTCCGCCAGCACCTGCACGGTGCCGGCCAGGCTGGCCAGGCCGCTGACCAGCACCTGATCGGCATTGCCGGCGGCATCGGTCTCCACCTGGTAGACCGAGCCGGGGCTGAAGATCAGGTCGCCGGCGACGTTCAGCGTGCCGATGGAGTTGCCCGGCGCCAGGGTGCCACCGCTGTTGATCAGTACGTTACCGACGCTGCCGGCACCACCCAGGGTGCCGCCGCTCTGCACCTGGATAGCGGAAAGCAGCGAGCCATTGACCGCCAGGGTGCCGCCGCGGACTTCGGTGATGCCCGCGATGCCGTGGCTGCCGCTGAGGTCGAGCGTACCGGCGCCATCCTTGATGAAGGAACCCGAGCCGGAAAGTGCACCGGCGAAGCTGGTATCGCTCGCCTGGTTGACCGTCAGCGTGCTCATGATCTGGATGGTGCCGCCAGTGCCGGCCAGGCTGGACATCTGCAGATCGAAGCTGGACAGCTCCAGGGTGCCGCCGTTGACGGTATAGGCCGTGGCATTGGGCAGCGCCCCCTCCACCGTCCCGGCCAGGGCACCGCCCTCGAGCACAGTGCCGCCGCTGTAGCCGTTGGCCGCGGCGAGCAGCAACAGGCCGTCGCCGGTCTTGATCAGCGCCCCGCTGCCGCCGATGGCGCTGCCGAGGACGACGAGGTTGCCGTTGGTATCGAAGATGCCGCCATTGGGCCCCAGCGGCGCGAGCCGATCAGAGATGTCGAAGCCGTTGTCCACCGCCCACTGCAAGCCGCCGCCGTTGAGCGTCAGCGAGCCGCTGCCCAGGCTGCTGGGGTCGCCGAAGTTGACCAGCCCCTGCTCGACGATCAGCTCGCCAGTGAAGCTGGAGTTGAAGCCGCTGAGCGTCAGCACCCCGCTGCCGCGCTTGATCAGCGCCGAGTCCACCGCGCCCATGATCGAGCCCGACACCTCGGTGGACAGGTTGTTGCCGCCGACGCCGAGTCGTACCGAGCCCAGATCGAAGACACCATCGCCCTCGATGGAACCGGCCGAGAGAATGCCGTCGTCGTTCGGCCCACCGCCGGTGAAGGAGAAGAAGCCGCCGCTCTCGCTGATCAGGCGGGCATTGCCTGCGGTGCTGCGCTCGGCGAAGACCGCCACGCTGTTGGCACCGATCACTCGGATCTCGGCGTCGCCGGCGCTGCTCTGGCCGGCGAACAGGATGCTGCCGAAACCGACGCTGAGTCTGGCGTTGCCAGCCGTACTCTGGCCGAGAAACTGCACATCGCCGGCGATGGTCGAGTTGGCGGCGCTGCTGCGCCCGTCGAAGATGGTCAGGCCGCCATCGCTGTTGCTGATGCTGGCGGAGCCGGCGTTGCTGTCGTCGAGGAAAAAGGTGGCGAAACTGTCGCTGGGGTTGCTGATGCTGGCGCTGCCGGCGCTGCTGCTGTCGCGAAAGTTGATGTCCTGCTCCAGAGCGCCGCTGTCGAGCGTGCCCGAGGCCGTGTCATTGCCGGTGAAATCCAAGGCCCAGGCTGTCGCCGAGGCCAGCGGCGCGACTACAAGCAAAGCGCGACGCGCAACGCGTCCTGGCGTAACGGAATCCATTGCCGCTCCTCCCCATGCCAAATCGGGCAAATGGCTCACGCAGGGTGAGCCGAGTACTCAGGAGCGGACTGCAACCAGACTCGCGCGTGGGCACGGCGGCCGGCGCACGGTTGGTAACGTCCTGACAGTTGCAGCAAGACTAGCCAAACCCTGGCCAACCGCCAGCAAACTGGGGCGCTCGGAGCACGGAAATCCGAGCGCTCTGGCGGGCGCGTCTGCCTATCGGCGAGCCGATGGCCGCTGGAGACGCGGGAGGCGACTCAATAATCGATCACCACGTCACCCTTGGGCACGCTGCAGCAGGACAGGATGTAGCCCTCGGCAACGTCCTCGTCGGTGATCCCGCCGTTGTGCTCCATGTCCACCTCGCCGGCGGTCTTCATCACCTTGCAGGTGCCGCAGATGCCCATGCCGCACGCCTTGGGGATGTGCAGGCCGAGCTTGGCGGCGGCGGCGTGCACGGTTTCGCCGGGGGCGACGCGGATGCTCTTGCCGGTGCTGACGAACTCCACCTGGTTGAGGTCGGCCGCCGGTATCTCCGGCGCGTCGGCGGCCTCGGCGGCGTGCTCCAGGGCATCGGCCTTGGCCTCGGGCGGCGTCGCGCCAAAGGATTCCTCGTGGTAACGACGCATGTCGAAGCCGTTGGCCTCGAGCAGGCGCTTGACCGCACTCATATAGGGCGTCGGGCCGCAGCAGAACACCTCACGCTCCATGAAGTCCGGGGCGATCAGCTCCAGCATCTTCTGGTTGAGGTAGCCGCGGTAGCCGGACCAGGTTTCGCCGATCTCGTACTTCTCGCAGATCAGGTGCAGCTTAAAGTTGCTGATGCGCGAGGCCATGTGGCGCAATTCGCGGTGGTAGATGATGTCCTTGGGCGTGCGCGCGCTGTGCACGAAGCACATGTCCACCGCACCGTTGGTGTCGAAGAACCAGCGCGCCATCGACATCACCGGGGTGATGCCGACGCCGCCGGACAGCAGCAGCACCTTGTCGGAGGGGAAATCGATGGCGTTGAACAGCCCCACCGGGCCGTGCACCGGCAGTTGGTCGCCCTCGTTGAGGTTGTCGTGCAGCCAGTTCGACACCTTGCCGCCCGGCACCCGCTTGACGGTGATGGAGAAGCTGTAGGGCACCGACGGCGAGCTGGAGATGGTGTAGGAGCGCATGATCGGCGCACCCTCGATCTCCAGTTCGAGGGTGACGAACTGTCCCGGCTTGAAGAAGAACAGTACCGGCTGATCGGCCATGAAACAGAAGGTGCGCACGTCCCAGGTTTCCTGGATCACCTTGACGCAACGCACCAGGTGGCGGCCGTTGCTCCAGGTCTGGGTGGTAACCGGGTTGAGGAAGGCGTTGGTGGTCATGAACGGCTCTCCACGCGGCCGGACATCGGCCTATATGGCATCGATTGTGCGAAACGCCGCGGGCCCTCATTTATCTGCCAGCGACATCGGCATGCTCATCGCGACCTGCCGCTTGGCACGGGGCCTGGCGCGTCGGAAACGCATTCGGCCATGTCGCCCATGGATAAGGTTTCGCGGCGCGGCGAATCCACACTCAGCCTCAGAGCGAACCCGACAACGCGCGGCCGCCGAACCGCTCGCAGCAGCCGCCACAACGCCTTGCGTCACCACCGTATCAGCCACTTTTGCGGCTGCCGCCCCCGCGCCAGCCATGAGGAGTCACCGATGGACTGCACCCACACCCTGAGCCTGGGCGACCCGCTGGAGCCCGCACGCAAGGCCACCGCCGGCATGCTGCGCGAGCGCGAGCGCACCTTTTCGCTGCCGCAACCCTTCTACAACGACGAGCGGCTGTTCCAGATCGACATGCAGGAGATCTTCCACAAGGAGTGGTTGATCGCCGGCATGACCTGCGAAATCCCGGCCAAGGGCAACTTCCTCACCCTGCAGCTCGGCGACAACCCGATTCTCGTGGTCCGCGGCGCCGAGGGGCAGATCCATGCCTTCCACAACGTCTGCCGCCACCGCGGCTCGCGCCTGTGCGTGAGCGACAAGGGCAAGGTGGCCAAGCTGGTCTGCCCCTACCACCAGTGGACCTACGAACTGGACGGCCGCCTGCTGTTCGCCGGCACCGAGATGGGCGCCGACTTCGACCTCAAGGACTACAGCCTCAAGCCGGTGCACTGCAAGAGCGCCGGTGGCTTCATCTTCATCAGCCTGGCGGAAAACCCGCCGGCGATCGACGAGTTCCTCGCCACCCTGGCTCACTACATGGAGCCGTACGACATGGAGAACACCAAGGTCGCGGTGCAGAGCACCATGAAGGAGAAAGCCAACTGGAAGCTGGTGATCGAGAACAACCGCGAGTGCTACCACTGCAACGGCTCGCACCCGGAGCTGCTCAACACCCTGCTGGAGTGGGACGACACCAACGACCCGCGCGCGACCCAGGAATTCAAGGATCACGTCGCCGAATGCGCCGCCGCCTGGGACGCGGAGAAGATTCCCTACGCGCATGCCGGCTTCGGCCTGCGTAACCGCATCGTACGCATGCCGCTGCTCAAGGGCACCGTGTCCATGACCATGGACGGCAAGCAGGGCTGCAAGAAGCTGATGGGGCGGATCAAGAACCCGGACCTGGGCTCCATGCGCATCCTCCACCTGCCCCATTCGTGGAACCACTGCATGGGCGACCACCTGATCAACTTCACCGTGTGGCCGATCAGCGCCCAGGAAACGGTGGTGATCACCAAGTGGCTGGTGCACAAGGACGCGGTGGAAGGCGTCGATTACGACGTCGAGCGCCTGCGCCAGGTGTGGGACGCCACCAACGACCAGGACCGTCGCCTCGGCGAGGAAAACCAGCGCGGCATCAACTCCACCGCCTACCAGCCCGGCCCCTACTCGAAGACCTACGAGTTCGGCGTGGTCAACTTCATCGACTGGTACAGCGAGCGCATGCTCAACAACCTCGGCGAAGCCCCGGCGCAGCTGCGCCAGGTAGCCGGCGAGTGATGACGCTGAGCCTGCTGCTGGTGATCGGCTTGGCGGCCTACGGGCTGCTGGCCTGTCGGCCGCAGCGCGGCTGAATCAGCCTGCAGGCCCCGGCATCCTGGCGGATGCCGGGGCTTTCTTTTGGCGGCGCCACGCCCAACCGCTAGGAGCGGCGGACGGCGAACCGATTTAGTCGCGAGAATCCCTGCCCCCAACAAAACAGGAAGAGCGGGAGAGCAAGGCCGCGCAGGAGCTTCGCGGCCGAAGCCGCTCCGACAGGGGCCCAACGACTAACGGTGCCCCCAACAAAAAGCCCCGCCAGATCGCTCTGGCGGGGCTTTTTATTTACCGCTCAAGGCTAGCCGCTATGGGTCAGGCCTTGTTGGCTTTCTTGGCAGCGCGGGTGCGCTCGCCTTCGTCGAGGATCTTCTTGCGCAGACGGATCGACTTCGGCGTCACTTCGCACAGCTCGTCGTCCTGGATGAATTCCAGAGCCTGCTCCAGGGTGAAGCGCACTGGCGGCACCAGGGCAATGGTTTCGTCCTTGCCCGAAGCGCGCATGTTGTCGAGCTTCTTGCCCTTGGTGGGGTTGACGCCCAGGTCGTTGTCGCGGCTGTTCAGGCCGACGATCTGACCGTTGTAGATTTCCTGGCCGTGCTCGACGAACAGCTTGCCGCGCGCCTGCAGGGTTTCCAGGGAGTAGGTCAGCGCCTTGCCGGTATCGATCGACACCAGGACGCCGTTCTGACGGCCAGACATGCTGCCCGGCTTGACGGTGTCATAACGGTCGAAGATCGAGGTCAGGATACCCGCGCCGTTGGTCAGGGTCAGGAACTGGTTACGGAAACCGATCAGACCGCGAGCCGGGATGTTGTATTCCAGACGCACGCGACCTTTGCCGTCCGGCGACATGTTGGTCAGGTCGCCCTTACGCAGGCCCATTTCTTCCATGACCTTGCCCTGGGATTCTTCAGGGATGTCGATGGTGACGTTCTCGAACGGCTCCTGCTTGACGCCGTTCACTTCGCGGATGATCACTTCCGGACGGCCAACGCCCATTTCGAAGCCTTCGCGGCGCATGGTTTCGATCAGTACCGACAGGTGCAGCTCGCCACGACCGGAGACCTTGAACTTGTCGGCGCTGTCGCCTTCCTCGACACGCAGGGCCACGTTGTACAGCAGCTCCTTGTCCAGACGCTCCTTGATGTTGCGGCTGGTGACGAACTTGCCTTCCTTGCCGCAGAACGGCGAGTCGTTGACCTGGAAGGTCATGGATACGGTCGGCTCGTCGACGGTCAGCGGCTTCATCGCTTCGACGTGGTTGATGTCGCACAGGGTGTCGGAGATGAACAGCTGATCCATACCGCTGACGCAGACGATGTCGCCGGCGGTGGCTTCTTCGACGTCGACGCGGTGCAGGCCGTGGTGGCCCATCAGCTTGAGGATACGGCCGTTACGCTTCTTGCCGTCGACGTCGATGGCAGTCACCGGGGTGTTCGGCTTGATCTTGCCACGGGCAATACGGCCGACGCCGATGATGCCGAGGAAGCTGTTGTAGTCCAGCGCGGAAATCTGCATCTGGAACGGGCCGTCGAGGTCGACGTTCGGCGCCGGCACGTGGTCGACGATGGCCTGGTACAGCGGGGTCAGGTCTTCGGCCATGGCGGTGTGGTCGAGGCCGGCGATGCCGTTCAGGGCGCTGGCGTAGACGACCTGGAAGTCGAGCTGCTCATCGGTGGCGCCGAGGTTGTCGAACAGGTCGAAGATCTGGTCCATGACCCAGTCCGGACGCGCGCCGGGACGGTCGATCTTGTTGATCACGACGATCGGCTTGAGGCCGGCTTCGAAGGCCTTCTTGGTCACGAAGCGGGTTTGCGGCATCGGGCCGTCCTGGGCGTCGACCACCAGCAGCACCGAGTCGACCATCGACATCACGCGCTCGACTTCACCACCGAAGTCGGCGTGGCCGGGGGTGTCGACGATGTTGATGCGGTAGTCGTTCCACTTGATGGCGGTGTTCTTGGCCAGAATGGTGATGCCGCGCTCTTTTTCCTGGTCGTTGCTGTCCATCACGCGCTCGTCGTTGAGCTCGTTGCGTTCCAGGGTGCCGGACTGACGCAGCAGGGCGTCGACGAGGGTGGTTTTGCCATGGTCGACGTGGGCGATGATGGCGATGTTGCGCAGATTTTCGATCACTGTGTGTATCTCGATCAGAGGATGCGGTGTGTCGCCCAGTGTGGACGACGAATATGAAGAAAACGGGATCAGCAGGCAGAGCGGTCGGGAGGGCGGTGGCGGATACTGCCGCCGTTCAGCCCGGGCGTCTTATGCCGGACGATAAACGCGCACATTGGCATGCCCCTCGCTCAGCAGGTGGTGGGCATGCAGGCGGCTCATCACGCCCTTGTCGCAATACAGCAGGTACTGGCGGTTCTCATCCAGTTCCTTGAACTTGTTGTTCAGCGCGTAGAACGGCAGCGCCTGCACCTCGATGCCGGGCAGCTCGAGCGGCTCGTCCTCGGCGACATCGGGGTGGCGGATGTCGAGGACGATCTGCCCGGCCAGCGCCTCGCGTACCTCCTCGACCTGCACGTCCTTGCCCAGCTCGTCGATCACCCGGTCGATGGGCAGCAGGGTAGCGCGCTCCAGGGCACGCTCGAGGATGGCCATGTCGAACTGCGCTTCTTCGCGCTCGATGCGATAACCGCGGGCCTTGGTGGTCGGGTTGACCGAAATCACCCCGCAATACTCGGGCATGTGCTTGGCGAACTCGGCGGTGCCGATGGCGGTGGCGGTGTCGATGATGTCCTGCTTGTGGCTGGCGATCAGCGGGCGCATCACCAGCATGTCGGTGGCCGCGTCGATCACCGCCAGGTTGGTCAGGGTCTGGCTGGAGACCTGGCTGATCGCCTCGCCGGTGACCAGCGCCTCGATCTCCAGGCGCTCGGCCATACGGGTGGCGGCGCGCAGCATCATGCGCTTGAGGATCACGCCCATCTGGCTGTTGTCGACCTTGCCGAGGATCTCGCCGACCACTTCCTCGAACGGCACGCTGATAAACAGCACACGCTGCGAACGGCCGAACTTCTGCCACAGGTAGTGGGCCACTTCCATCACGCCCAGCTCGTGGGCGCGACCGCCGAGGTTGAAGAAGCAGAAGTGGCTGACCAGGCCGCGGCGCATCATCTGGTAGGCCGCCACGGTGGAGTCGAAGCCGCCGCTCATCAGCACCAGGGTCTGCTCCAGCGAGCCCAGCGGGTAGCCGCCGAGGCCTTCGTGGCGATGATGGACGACGAACAGACGCTGATCGCGAATCTCCATGCGCACTTCGACTTCCGGCTTCTTCAGGTCGATGCCAGCCGCATTGCACTCCTGGCGCAGGCGCGAGCCGACGTGACGCTCGACGTCGATGGAGCTGAAGGCGTGCTTGCCGCCGCGCTTGCAGCGCACGGCGAAGATCTTGCCCGGCAACTGGTCGGCGTAGTGGCGCTTGCAGTGCTCGGTGATGTCGTCCAGATCGCCCAGCGGGTACTCGTTGACCTCGAGGAACAGGCCGATGCCCGGCGTGCAGCGCAGGCGCTCGGTCATCTCGGCCAGCAGGCGCGGATCGTCCAGGTCGGTCTCGACCTCCAGGTTGTCCCACACACCGGTGACCTTCAACTCGGGGTCGAGGTCGCGCAGCACGGTGCGGATGTTCTTCCCCAACTGGCGGATGAACTGCTTGCGCACCGGGCGGCTCTTGATGGTGATTTCCGGGAAAACTTTGACGATCAGCTTCATGAATTGGGCGCCTGCAGGGGCGACGGAAAAACAGGGGCGCGGATTATAGCGGAAATTGCTCAAGCTTTGACCAAAAATACTGCACGCCTCACTGATCGCACCAAAATAGAACATTGCGATATTTGGCAGCCCTCAAATGGTGCAAATATTCCTGCGCATGCCCCATGCAGGCCGCGCAGCGCCTGAGTTTTCGGGCCTCCGTCCATTCCGGGGCACTGGCATGCAATTTGCTCCCTTGTGAGGCAGGTCGCCCTGACGGACTATCCCGCCGGGCTTCACCGCACATATCGGGGCTCCACGAAGCGAGCCTTTTCCACCTGGAGGACAACATGTCTAAGGCTGTTCAACTGATCAAAGAACACGACGTGAAGTGGGTAGACCTGCGCTTCACCGATACCAAGGGCAAGCAGCACCACGTGACCATGCCGGCTCGCGACGCCCTGGACGACGATTTCTTCGAACACGGCAAGATGTTCGACGGCTCCTCCATTCATGGCTGGAAAGGCATCGAAGCCTCCGACATGATCCTGATGCCGGTCGACGACACCGCCGTGCTCGACCCCTTCACCGAAGAGCCGACCCTGATCCTGGTCTGCGACATCATCGAGCCGAGCACCATGCAAGGCTACGACCGCGACCCGCGCTCGATCGCCAAGCGCGCCGAAGAGTTCCTCAAGACCACCGGCATCGGCGACACCGTGTTCGTCGGCCCGGAGCCGGAGTTCTTCATCTTCGACGAAGTGAAGTTCAAGTCCGACATCTCCGGCTCGATGTTCAAGATCTACTCCGAGCAAGGCTCCTGGATGACCGACGGCGACGTCGAAGGCGGCAACAAGGGCCACCGCCCGGCCGTCAAGGGCGGTTACTTCCCGGTTCCGCCGTGCGACCACGACCACGAAATCCGTACCGCCATGTGCAACGCCATGGAAGAAATGGGCCTAGTCGTCGAAGTGCACCACCACGAAGTGGCCACTGCCGGTCAGAACGAGATCGGCGTGAAGTTCAACACCCTGGTCGCCAAGGCTGACGAAGTTCAGACCCTGAAGTACTGCGTGCACAACGTCGCCGATGCCTACGGCAAGACCGCGACCTTCATGCCGAAGCCGCTGTACGGCGACAACGGCTCGGGCATGCACGTGCACATGTCGATCTCCAAGGACGGCAAGAACACCTTCGCTGGCGAAGGCTATGCCGGTCTGTCCGAGACCGCCCTGTACTTCATCGGCGGCATCATCAAGCACGGTAAGGCCCTGAACGGCTTCACCAACCCGTCGACCAACTCCTACAAGCGCCTGGTTCCGGGCTTCGAAGCTCCGGTCATGCTGGCCTACTCGGCCCGTAACCGCTCCGCCTCGATCCGTATCCCCTACGTTGCCAGCCCGAAAGCCCGCCGCATCGAAGCGCGCTTCCCGGACCCGGCGGCCAACCCCTACCTGTGCTTCGCCGCGCTGCTGATGGCCGGCCTGGACGGCATCCAGAACAAGATCCACCCCGGCGATGCCGCCGACAAGAACCTGTACGATCTGCCGCCGGAAGAAGGCAAGCTGATCCCGCAGGTGTGCGGCAGCCTGAAGGAAGCCCTGGAAGAGCTGGACAAGGGTCGCGCATTCCTGACCAAGGGCGGCGTGTTCTCCGACGACTTCATCGATGCCTACATCGAGCTGAAGAGCGAAGAAGAAATCAAGGTGCGCACCTTCGTGCACCCGCTGGAATACGACCTGTACTACAGCGTCTAAGCCAGACTCGCGCCGCCCTGTGCGGCGCACTCGAAAGCCCCGCCCGGCCTTGCCTGGCGGGGCTTTTTTGCACCTGCACCGCACACACCAAAATACCCGCCTACGTTTTCGGATCCTCGGTGCCCCGGCGCACCCTGCCCCGCTTTCATCTTATGCATCACAACGCCACAGCACGGCACTTGCCAGGGCGCCTTGCCGGTGCAAGGCTTAGCCGCATCACCCAAGGAGGAAATGGCCCATGCGCCCGCTGCTCGCTTGCCTGCTGCTCGGCCTGGCCCTGCCGGCCGCCGCGCAGATCTACAAGTACACCGATGCCAACGGCAACACGGTGTTCACCAACCAGCCGCCGGACGGCACCGCCGCCGAGAGCGTCAGCCTGCCGCCGACCAACACGGTGGAAATGCAGGCGCCAAGCGCGCCGGCCGCCGGCAGCGAACCGACCGCGCAGGCCGAGGCGCCCTACTCGGTGCTGAGCCTGACCGGCATCCCCGACGATGAAGCCATGCGCGCCAACAACGGCACCTTCAGCGTCGGCGTCGACATCCAGCCGCGCCTGGCCGCCGGCCACCGCCTGCGCCTGCTGCTGGACGGCCAGCCGCACGGCCAGGCGAGCAACGTGCCGCGCCTGCAACTGGTCAACGTCGACCGCGGCGAACACAGCCTGGCAGTCGAGGTGCTCAGCGGCGACCGGGCGATCCAGCAGAGCGCCAGCGTCACCTTCACCGTGCAGCGGGTCAACACCAGCAGCCCGGCGCTGCGGCCGCCCCCCCCACCACCCAAACCCACTCCGAAACCGGCGAACTGACCCATGCGTCCACTGCTTCTCTGCCTGCTACTGATCGCTCAGGGCGCCCTGGCGCAGGTCTACACCTACATCGACGCCGAGGGTAACCGGGTGTTCACCGACAAGCCGCGCAGCAGCAGCGCGCAGCCGGTGATCCTCGCCCCATCCAACAGCGTGCAGCTCAACCAGCCGGGCAGCGCAGCGGCGCCCGCGGCCCCCACCGCGGTGAGCAAGATGGCCATCCACTACCAGCTGCTGCGCATCCTGGTGCCCGAGCCGGACGCCTCGGTGCACAACGCCTCGGGCGACCTGATCGTCACCGCCACCAGCGAACCCGGCCTGCTGCCCGGGCACAGCTACCGCCTGCTGCTCGACGGCCAGGTGCAGGGCGAACCGAGCCGCAGCCCGGTGTTTCCACTGCAGCACGTCGACCGCGGCACCCACCTGCTGGCCGTGGAGATCATCGACGCCGCCGGCCTGACCGTGGAGCGCACCCCGCCCCAGCCCTTCCACATGCACCGCATGTCGCTGGCACAGAAACGCAAGGTCAACCCCTGCCAGAAGGACGACTACGGCGTGCGCCCCGAGTGCCCGCTGAAGGACAAGCCCAAGGAAGAAGTCAGCATCCTGCCCTTCCTCTGAACGCCATTGCACCTTTGTGGTGCAATGGCGCGCACCACCTCCTAAGCTGTCCCTATTTTGGGTCGTAATTGCCCGCCCCACTGCGCCGCAACCCCGCGAAAACCCACCAGGGCGCAGAGAACATGCGTCTTTTCGGGGCTTTGGTTTGCTTCTTGCATTTTCCTGCCCATTGCCGGAACGCGCTGCCTATGACCATCAACGACGCTCTGCACCGCCTGCTACTCGACAACCTGACCACCGCCACCCTGCTGCTCGACAGCCAGCTGCGCCTCGAGTACATGAACCCGGCGGCGGAAATGCTCCTGGCCGTCAGCGGCCAGCGCAGCCATGGCCAGTTCATCAGCGAGCTGTTCACCGAATCGCCCGAGGCGCTGTCGTCGCTACGCCAGGCGGTGGAACAGGCGCACCCGTTCAACAAGCGCGAGGCGGTGCTGACCTCGGTCACCGGCCAGACCCTGACCGTCGACTACGCCGTCACCCCGCTGTTCAACCGCGGCCAGACCCTGCTGCTGCTGGAAGTGCACCCGCGCGACCGCCTGCTGCGCATCACCAAGGAAGAGGCGCAGCTGTCCAAGCAGGAAACCACCAAGCTGCTGGTGCGCGGCCTGGCCCACGAGATCAAGAACCCGCTCGGCGGCATCCGCGGCGCGGCCCAGCTGCTGGCGCGCGAGCTGCCGGAAGAGCACCTGAAGGACTACACCAACGTCATCATCGAGGAAGCCGACCGGCTGAGAAATCTCGTGGACCGTATGCTCGGCTCGAACAAGCTGCCGTCGCTGGCGATGACCAATATCCACGAGGTACTGGAGCGCGTCGCCAACCTGATCGAGGCGGAGAGCCAGGGCGGCATCACTTTGGTGCGTGACTACGACCCGAGCATCCCCGACCTGCTGATCGACCGCGAGCAGCTGATCCAGGCGGTGCTCAACATAGTGCGCAACGCCATGCAGGCCATCGCCGGGCAGAAGCACGACATGGGCCTGGGCCGCATCAGCCTGCGCACCCGCACCCTGCGCCAGTTCACCATCGGCCACACCCGCCACCGCCTAGTGGTCAAGGTGGAGATCATCGACAACGGCCCGGGCATCCCCGCCGAGCTGCAGGAAACCATCTTCTACCCCATGGTCAGCGGGCGGGCCGACGGCACCGGCCTGGGCCTGGCCATCACCCAGAACATCATCAGTCAGCACCAGGGCCTGATCGAATGCGAGAGCCACCCCGGCCACACCGTGTTCTCGATCTTCCTGCCGCTGGAACAAGGAGCAACCTCGCCATGAGCCGCAGTGAAACCGTCTGGATTGTCGACGACGATCGTTCCATCCGCTGGGTGCTGGAAAAGGCGCTGCAGCAGGAAGGCATGACCACCCAGAGCTTCGACAGTGCCGACGGTGTACTCGCCCGCCTGACCCGACAGCAACCGGACGTGATCATCTCCGACATCCGCATGCCCGGCGCCAGCGGCCTCGACCTGCTGGCACGCATCCGCGAGCTGTACCCGCGCCTGCCGGTGATCATCATGACCGCGCACTCGGACCTCGACAGCGCGGTGGCCAGCTACCAGGGCGGCGCCTTCGAGTACCTGCCCAAGCCGTTCGACGTCGACGAGGCGGTGTCCCTGGTCAAGCGCGCCTTCCAGCACGCCCAGGAGCAGCAGAGCCTGGCCGCCCCGGCCGCCCAGGCGCGCACCCCGGAGATCATCGGCGAGGCGCCGGCGATGCAGGAGGTGTTCCGCGCCATCGGCCGCCTGTCCCACTCCAATATCACCGTGCTGATCAACGGCGAGTCGGGCACCGGCAAGGAGCTGGTGGCCCATGCCCTGCACCGCCACAGCCCGCGCGCGGCGTCGCCCTTCATCGCGCTGAATATGGCGGCCATCCCCAAGGACCTGATGGAATCGGAGCTGTTCGGCCACGAGAAGGGCGCCTTCACCGGCGCCGCCAACCAGCGCCGCGGCCGCTTCGAGCAGGCCGACGGCGGCACCTTGTTCCTCGACGAGATCGGCGACATGCCAGCCGATACCCAGACGCGCCTGCTGCGCGTGCTGGCCGACGGCGAGTTCTACCGGGTCGGCGGGCATACCCCGGTCAAGGTGGACGTGCGCATCATCGCCGCCACCCACCAGAACCTGGAAACCCTGGTGCAGGCCGGCAAGTTCCGCGAAGACCTGTTCCACCGCCTCAACGTCATCCGCATCCATATCCCGCGCCTGGCCGACCGCCGCGAGGACATCCCCACCCTGGCCCACCACTTCCTCGCCCGCGCCGCGCAGGAGCTGGCGGTCGAGCCCAAGCTGCTCAAGGGCGAGACCGAGGACTACCTCAAGCACCTGCCCTGGCCGGGCAACGTGCGCCAGCTGGAGAACACCTGCCGCTGGATCACGGTGATGGCCTCGGGCCGCGAAGTGCACGTCGACGACCTGCCGCCGGAGCTGCTCAGCCAGCCGCAGGACGCCGCGCCAGTGACCAACTGGGAACAGGCCCTGCGCCTGTGGGCCGACCAGGCCCTGGCGCGCGGCCAATCCAACCTGCTCGACAGCGCCGTGCCGGCGTTCGAGCGGATCATGATCGAGACCGCGCTCAAGCACACCGCCGGCCGCCGCCGCGACGCCGCCCTGCTGCTGGGCTGGGGCCGCAACACCCTGACGCGCAAGATCAAGGAACTGGGCATGAAGGTCGACGGCGTCGACGAGGACGACGGCGACGATTGATCCGCCGCGCGCAACGAAAAAGGGCATCCCGCGGGATGCCCTTTTTCGTTGGGTGCGCCGTGCGCACCACGCGATCAACCGCGCTGCGCGTTCTTGATCGAGATCTGCGTATTCAGCGTCCAGAAGTCGTAGAGCACGCCGAGCAGGAACAGGCCGCCGGTCAGCAGATAGAGGATCCCGGTGAGCCACTTGCCCTGGTACATGCGGTGCACACCGAAGATGCCGAGGAAGGTCAGCAGGATCCAGGCGACGTTGTAGTCGGTATCGCCGCCGGTAAAGCGCAGGTCGGCCTCGCGGTCCATCGAAGGGATCAGGAACAGATCGATTATCCAGCCGATGAACAGCAGGCCGAGGGTGAAGAACCAGATGGTGCCGGTCACCGGCCTGCCGTAGTAGAAACGGTGCGAACCGAGGAAGCCGAAAATCCACAGCAGGTAGCCGATCAGCTTGCTGTGGGTGTCCTGTCGTTGCATGGCAATCTCCTTGTGCGATGGACAGTGTCAGACGCCCCACTCTACGCAAGGTTTCCCCCGCCCGCCCAGTGCCAATGACTTGATAGGGCTGCGACGCCCATATACTGTATATAAAAACAGTATTCGAGCGCCCGCCATGCAACTGATCGAGAAGCTCACCATCCTCGCCGACGCCGCCAAGTACGACGCCTCCTGCGCCAGCAGCGGCGCGCCCAAGCGCAGCTCCAAGGGCCAGGACGGCATCGGTTCGACCAACGGCATGGGCATCTGCCACAGCTACACGCCGGACGGCCGCTGCGTGGCGCTGCTGAAGATACTGCTGACCAATTTCTGCCTGTACGACTGCCAGTACTGCATCAACCGCCGCTCCAGCGACGTGCCGCGCGCCCGTTTCAACCCCGAAGAGGTGGTCAGGTTGACCCTGGATTTCTACAAGCGCAACTGCATCAGCGGCCTGTTCCTCAGCTCCGGCATCATCCGCTCGGCCGACTACACCATGGAGCAGCTGATCCGCGTCGCCCGCCTGCTGCGCCAGGAGCACCAGTTCCGCGGTTACATTCATCTGAAGACCATCCCCGACGCCGCACCGGAGCTGATCGCCGAGGCCGGCCTGTATGCCGACCGCCTCAGCGTCAATATCGAGCTGCCCAGCGCAACCAGCCTGATCCGCCTGGCGCCGGAAAAGAACGTCGCCAGCATCCACCAGGCCATGCACAGCATTCATCTCGGCGAGCGCGAGGCCCAGGAAGAACGCCGCGCGCCGCGCTTCGCTCCGGCCGGGCAGAGCACGCAGATGATAGTCGGCGCCGACGCCACCGACGACAGCACCATCCTGCACAACGCCCAGAGCCTCTATCACGACTACCGCCTGCGCCGCGTCTACTACTCGGCCTTCAGCCCGATTCCGCAGAGCCCGAAGACGGTGCCCTTCGAGGCGCCACCACTATTGCGCGAGCATCGCCTGTACCAGGCGGATTTCCTTATGCGCGGCTATGGCTTCAGCGCCAGCGAACTGCTGGCCGGCCCCGGCAACCTGGCGCTGGACATCGACCCTAAGCTGGCCTGGGCCCTGGCCAATCGCGAGCAGTTTCCGGTGGACCTGAACCGCGCCGACGAGTCGCTGATCGCCCGCGTGCCCGGCATCGGCGTGCTCAGCGCCAGGCGCCTGGGCGCACTGCGCCGCGAACGACGCATCCGCTACGAGGATCTGACCCGCCTGCGCTGCGTGCTGGAAAAGGCCAAGCCCTTTATCGTCACCCAGGACTACCGCCCGCCGCGGGCCGAACACGAATCCCTGGTGCTGCGCCAGCAACTGCGCGACACCCCGGCGCAGATGGCATTGTGGTGATGCACAGCCTGCGTTTCGACGGCAGCTTCGCCACCTGGCGCCAGGCCGCACGGCGCGCCCTGTTGCAGGGCCTTGCACCGCATCAGCTGCAATGGCTGGACGAAGAGGCGGCGCCTGGCCTGTTCGACCAGCCCGCCGAACGCGCGCCGCAGCCCAGCGGCCGTCTGCGTGTCTCCCCCGAATTGCTCGACTTGCTGGAAAGCGCTGCGCAGTACCGTGGCGAGGAGCGCTGGAGCCTGCTCTACCGCGTGCTCTGGCGCTTCGTGCAGGGCGAACGCAGCGCCGTGCTGGCCGGCGACCCCGACGGCAGCGAGCTACATCGCCGGCTCAAAGCGGTGCGCCGCGAGGCGCATCACCTGCATGCCTTCGTGCGTTTCCAGCCATGCAAGGCAACAGGCGCGCCGGACTTCGTCGCCTGGTTCGAACCAGCGCACGACATCCTCGCCGCGGCCAGCGGCCACTTCGCCGAGCGCCTGGGCAAACACAGCTGGCTGATCGCCACGCCGCGTGACGGCGTTTACTGGGATGGCCAGCGCCTGCAGCACGAGCGCCGCTGCCCGGCGCAGTGGCGGGCCTGGGCAGAGCAGCCCGAGGATGACGGCCAGGCCCTGTGGCGTGCCTATTACGGCAGCACCTTCAACCCGGCCCGGCTCAACCGTACGGTGCTGCAGCAGCACCTGCCGCTGAGATTCTGGAAGCACCTGCCTGAAGGGCCATTGATCCCGCAACTGATGAGCGAAGCGCGCGCCGGCGCGCAACGCGATGGCCAGGCATTGGTGCTGGCAGGTAGGAAGGGCAAACGCATTGGCGGAATAAACGAAGGGGACGCATCGCGTCCCCCGTCTGGCAGCGTCAGCGGAAGCGACGCCCCGGATCTTCCTCGCTGACTTCCAGCGCCAGGCCCTGGGACATGCTGGTCAGGTGGTCGCCGTCGGTTTCCGAGCCGAGCTTGATCATCAGGCGCAGGTCGTTGGCCGAGTCGGCGTAGAGCAGCGCGTCTTCGTAGGTGATCTCGCCCTGGGTGTAGAGGTTGTACAGTGCCTGGTCGAAGGTCTGCATACCCTGCTCGGTGGAGCGCTTCATCAGGCCCTTGAGCTCGTGCACCTCGCCCTTGCGGATCAGGTCGGCAGCCAGCGGGGTGTTGATCAGCACCTCGATCACCGCGCGGCGACCTTTGCCATCCGGGGTTGGAATCAGTTGCTGAGCGACGATGGCCTTGAGGTTGAGCGACAGGTCCATCCACACCTGGTTCTGCCGATCCGCCGGGAAGAAGTTGATGATGCGGTCCAGCGCCTGGTTGGCGTTGTTGGCATGCAGGGTGGCCAGACACAGGTGGCCGGTTTCGGCGAAAGCCACGGCGTGGTCCATGGTCTCGCGGGTGCGCACCTCGCCGATCAGGATCACGTCCGGCGCCTGGCGCAGGGTGTTCTTCAGCGCCACCTCGAAGGACTCGGTGTCGATGCCCACCTCGCGCTGGGTGACGATGCAGTTCTGGTGCTGGTGGATGTACTCGATCGGGTCTTCGATGGAGATGATGTGGCCGCTGCTGTTCTTGTTGCGGTAGCCGATCATCGCCGCCAGCGAGGTGGACTTACCGGTACCGGTGGCGCCGACGAACAGCACCAGGCCGCGCTTGGTCAGCGCCAGCTTCTTGAGGATTTCCGGCAGCTTGAGGTCGTCGATGGTGGGGATGTTGGTCTCGATGCGGCGCAGCACCATGCCCACCAGGTTGCGCTGATAGAAGGCGCTGACGCGGAAACGGCCGATGCCGCGGGCGCTGATGGCGAAGTTGCACTCGTGGTTCTCGGCAAAATCGCGGCGCTGCGCCTCGTTCATCACGCCGAGCACGGTCTCGCGGGTCTGCTCCGGCGACATGGCGTTCTTGGTCACCGGCATGATCTTGCCGTTGACCTTCATCGACGGCGGTACGCCAGCGGTGATGAACAGGTCGGAGCCGCCTTTTTCCACCATCAGGCGCAGCAGTTTTTCGAATTCCATGGTCGTTCTCGCAGCTTGGTGTGCAATGCCGTTCGGCAGCCATCTGCCGAATCGTAGGAGCGAGCTCTGCTCGCGAACAGGGTAACGCCAAAAGCTTCGCTCGCGATGCTCGCTCCTACACCAGTTCCTAGAGGCTTTCCGGACTCTTGGCCTTCTCGCGCGCGCTGTCGCGGCTGACCAGGCCCTTGGCCACCAGGGTCTTGAGGCAGGCGTCGAGGGTCTGCATGCCCAGCGAGCCACCAGTCTGGATCGCCGAGTACATCTGCGCCACCTTGTCCTCGCGGATCAGGTTACGGATCGCCGGGGTGCCGATCATGATCTCGTGGGCCGCCACCCGGCCGCCACCGATCTTCTTCAGCAGGGTCTGCGAGATCACCGCCTGCAGCGATTCCGAGAGCATGGAGCGGACCATGGATTTTTCTTCGGCGGGGAACACGTCGACCACCCGGTCGATGGTCTTCGCCGCGCTGGTGGTGTGCAGGGTGCCGAACACCAGGTGGCCGGTTTCCGCGGCGGTCAGCGCCAGGCGGATGGTTTCCAGGTCGCGCATCTCGCCGACCAGGATGATGTCCGGGTCTTCCCGCAGCGCCGAACGCAGGGCCTCGGAGAAGCCGTGGGTGTCGCGGTGCACCTCGCGCTGGTTGACCAGGCACTTCTTCGACTCGTGAACGAATTCGATCGGGTCTTCGATGGTGAGGATGTGGTGGTACTTGTTGCTGTTGAGGTAGTCGAGCATCGCCGCCAGGGTGGTCGACTTGCCCGAGCCGGTGGGACCGGTGACCAGCACCAGGCCGCGCGGCACGTCGGTGATCTTGCGGAATACCTCGCCCATGCCGAGGTCTTCCATGGTCAGCACCTTCGACGGAATGGTCCGGAACACCGCACCGGCGCCGCGGTTCTGGTTGAAGGCGTTGACCCGGAAACGCGCCACGCCCGGCACCTCGAAGGAGAAGTCGGTCTCGAGGAACTCTTCGAAGTCCTTGCGCTGCTTGTCGTTCATGATGTCGTAGATCAGCGCGTGCACCTGCTTGTGGTCCAGCGGCGGCAGGTTGATCCGGCGTACGTCGCCGTCGACGCGGATCATCGGCGGCAGACCGGCCGAGAGGTGCAAATCCGACGCGCCTTGCTTGGCGCTGAAGGCAAGCAGCTCGGTAATATCCATGGGACTCCCCAATTACAAGCAAGCAGGTAGAATGCCGCGAACCCTCAAACGGCCGGGCTGATAGAGCGCAGGTAATGTCCACGATAGCAGAGAATATTGCAAAGGTCGGAGCGCGCATCCGTGAGGCGGCGCAAGCCTCGCAGCGCAATCCGCTGGATATCGGCCTGCTCGCGGTGAGCAAGACCAAACCCGCCGCCGCCATCCGCGAAGCCCATGCCGCCGGCCTGCGCGACTTCGGCGAAAACTACCTGCAGGAAGCCCTGGACAAACAGGCCGAACTGACCGACCTGCCCTTGATCTGGCACTTCATCGGCCCCATTCAGTCGAACAAGACCCGGCCCATCGCCGAGCATTTCGCCTGGGTACACTCCGTGGATCGCCTGAAGATCGCCCAACGCCTGTCCGACCAGCGCCCGGCGCAGCTGCCGCCGCTGAATATCTGCCTGCAGGTCAACGTCAGCGGCGAGTCCAGCAAGTCCGGCTGCAGCCCGGACGAGCTCCCGGCCCTGGCACAGGCGGTTACACAACTGGCCAACCTGCGCCTGCGCGGATTGATGACAATCCCCGAGCCGACCGACGACATCGCCGCCCAACACCAAGCCTTCGCCCGCCTGCGCCAGTTGCGCGATGATCTGGCACTGAACCTCGACTGCCTGTCCATGGGCATGAGCCATGACCTGGAGGCCGCCATCGCCGAGGGCGCCACCTGGGTGCGCATCGGCACCGCGCTGTTCGGCGCCCGCGATTACGGCCAGTCCGCCGCCCACTGATATAAAGGAAGCCACCGCATGAGCAACCCGATCATCGCCTTCGTCGGCGCCGGCAACATGGCCGCCAGCCTGATCGGCGGCCTGCGCGCCCAGGGCACCCCGGCCAGCGCGCTCCGCGCCAGCGAACCTAACGCCGAGCAGCGCCAGCGCCTGCAGGACGAGCACGGCATCGCCCTGTTCGAAAGCAATGCCGCGGCCATCGCCGGCGCCGAGCTGATCGTCCTGGCGGTCAAGCCGCAGGTGATGAAGGCGGTGTGCCTGGACCTGGCGCCGCACCTGCAACCCGGCCAGCTGATCGTCTCCATCGCCGCCGGCATCGGCTGCGCCAGCCTGGAGCGCTGGCTGGGCCAGCGCCCCGTGGTGCGCTGCATGCCCAATACCCCGGCGCTGCTGCGCCAGGGCGTTTCCGGGCTGTACGCCAACGCCCGGGTCAGCAGCGCACAAAAGGCCCAGGCCGAACAGCTGCTGAGCGCCGTGGGCCTGGCCCTGTGGCTGAACGACGAGGCGCAGCTCGACGCGGTGACCGCGGTGTCCGGCAGCGGCCCGGCCTATTTCTTCCTGCTGATCGAGGCCATGACCGCCGCCGGCGAGCGACTCGGCCTGCCGCGTGAGACCGCCGCCCGCCTGAGCATCCACACCGCGCTGGGCGCTGCGCGCATGGCCAGCGAGAGCGATGTCGACGCCGCCGAGCTGCGCCGCCGGGTCACCTCGCCGAACGGCACCACCGAGGCGGCGATAAAGACGTTCCAGGCCGGCGGCTTCGAAGCGCTGGTGCAACAGGCGCTGAATGCCGCCGCCAACCGTTCGGCCGAACTGGCCGAGCAACTGGGTCAATAAGGAGTTTGCATGTCCGGATTCATCGAAGCCCTCATCTACATCATCCAGACCCTCGGCAGCCTGTACCTGCTGATCGTGCTGCTGCGCTTCATCCTGCAACTGGTGCGCGCCGACTTCTACAACCCGCTCAGCCAGTTCATCGTCAAGGCCACCCAGCCGCTGCTGACCCCGCTGCGCCGGGTGATCCCCGGCATCGCCGGACTGGACCTGGCCTCGCTGGTGCTGGCCATCCTGGTGCAGCTGCTGCTGATGCTGGTGACCCTGACGCTGATGGGCTACAACGCCGGCGGCTTCCTCCTGCAACTGCTGGTGTGGTCGGTGATCGGCGTCACCTCGCTGTTCCTCAAGGTGTTCTTCTTCGCCCTGATCGTCAGTGTGATCCTCTCCTGGGTCGCCCCGGGCAGCTACAACCCCGGCGCGCAACTGGTCAACCAGATCTGCGAGCCGGTGCTGGCGCCGTTTCGCAAGCTGCTGCCGAACCTCGGCGGCCTGGACATCTCGCCGATCTTCGCCTTTATCGCGATCAACCTGGTGGACCGCTTCGTCATCGGCAACCTGGCCGCCATGACCGGCCTGCCGCCGATGCTCAGCCCCTTCCTGTGAGATGAGCTGGTACCGCTGGGACGGCGAGGACCTGATCCTCGACTGCCACCTGCAGCCCAAGGCGAGCAGCGATGCGTTCGCCGGGCTGCACGGCGACCGCCTGAAGATCCGCCTCACCGCGCCGCCGGTCGAGGGCCAGGCCAACGCCCAGTTGCAGACCTTCCTGGCCAAGGCCTTCGGCGTGGCGAAAAGCCAGGTGAGCCTGGAGAGCGGCCAGCTGAACCGCCACAAGCGCCTGCGCATCCAGGCCCCGCGCTGCCTGCCGGCGTTGCCGGGACTGGCGCGGCCCGGCAGCGCATGACCGTCCGGCGCCCGCAACGACCGCTCGGCGCTCGCCACCGGCCGTAAGGCGGGACTGGGCAGACGGGCGATTGACGGCCGCCGCGGCCACCGCATAATGCGGGGTATTCAGGCGAACGCCGTGCGTTCTGGCGGCAAACCGACGCGAACCGTCGCCCAAGCGGTGCCGGTCGCCAGCGCCCCGACCACCAGCCGCCGCACGCGTTGCCCAGAGGAGAGCCAGGATGAGCATGGAACGTCTCAGCCAGCAGGTCGATGCCTACGTCGCCTGGAAGCGCGAGTTGATGCGCGAGATCACCCGCTACCGCAGCTGGCTGGAGCACAATCGGCTCAATTCCGAGGCGGTGCAGGCCAAGCTCGAACGCGCGCTCAAGCTGCTGCGCACCGACCACATCACCCTGGCCTTCGTCGGCGAGTTCTCCCGCGGCAAGACCGAACTGATCAACAGCCTGTTCTTCTCCGAGTACGGCCAGCGCATGCTGCCCTCGCATGCCGGGCGCACCACCATGTGCCCCACCGAGCTGTTTTTCGACCCGCGCTCGGAGCGCTCCTACATCCGCCTGCTGCCGATCGAGACGCGCACCGCCTCGGCCAGCGTGGCCCAGTTCAAGCGCATCCCGCGGCACTGGGTGAACATCCCCCTGGACACCAGCGACCCGGCCAACATGGCCCTGGCCTTCAGCCAGGTGGCCAAGACCAAACCGATGCCGGTGGAGCAGGCGATCCAGCTCGGCTTTCACCCGGACATGCTCGAAGGCACCGGCAAGCGCGGCCAGGTTCTGGTGCCGGCCTGGCGCCACGCCATGGTCAACTTCGACCACCCGCTGCTGCGCCAGGGCCTGCGCATCCTCGACACCCCGGGCCTCAACGCGCTCGGCAGCGAGCCGGAACTGACCCTGTCGATGCTGCCCAGCGCCCAAGCGATCATCTTCCTGCTGGCCGCCGACACCGGCGTCACCGCCAGCGACATGAGCATCTGGCAGCAACACATCCGCCAGCTCGACGAAGACACCCAGACCTGCCTGTTCGCCGTGCTGAACAAGATCGACGTGCTGTGGGACGACCTGGCCGGCGAGGCCTTCGTGCAGAACGCCATCGGCCAGATCCAGGCCGCCACCGCGCGCCAGCTGGGCATCGGCAAGGACGAGGTGCTGCCGCTGTCGGCCAAGCAGGCGCTGCTGGCCAAGGTGCGCAAGGACGAGGAGCTGCTGGCCCGCAGCCAGATGGCCAACCTCGAGACCCTGCTCTGCGAACGCATCGTCGCGCAGAAGGAACGCCTGATCGAAGACCGCGTGGTGCGCCAGGTGCTGGCCCTGCTCAACAACAGCCAGCACGTGCTGGGCCTGCGCCTGGAGAAGGTCGGCGAACAGCTCGCCCTGCTCGGCAACCACCAGCAGGACAACGGCCAGCTGCTGTTCGAGCTGACCGCCAAGACCAAGGAAGACCACAGCCTGCACCACAAGCGCCTGCTCGGGCTGAAGACCAATCAGCGCCTGGTCCAGCGCCAGGGCGAGCTGCTGCGCCACGCCGCGCGCGCCGAACGCCTGGAAGAACACCTGGACCAGGTCCGCCGCAACCTCACCGGCAGCTGGACCACGCTGGGCATCAACCAGGCCATCCTGCACTTCTTCCGCGCCGTGGAGCACGACCTGCATGGCCTGGAGCAGGAAGCCGAGATGGCCAACAAGATGGTCGCCGCCCTCTACCGCCGGCACAATGAGGACAACCCGCTGCACGGCGTCGACGCACCGCAGTTCCAGGCCCAGCGCTACCTGCGCGAGCTGAAGAAACTGCAGGCCAAGGGCGACCAGTTCCGCCTGCACGTCAAGACCCTGCTCACCGAGCAGCGCAGCCTGACCCGACGCTTCTTCGCCACCCTCGCCCAGGAGGTGATCGGCCTGCACCAGCGCCTGCGCCAGGACGCCGAACAGTGGGCCGGCGACGCCCTGATGCCGCTGATGCAGCACACCCTGGAACACAAGCAGATGCTGGAAACCCATATGCTGCGGCTCAAATCCCTGGCCCAGGAAACCCAGCAGACGCGCAAGCGCAGCCAGCAACTGGCGCACTACCAGCAGGAGCTGGAACAGCAACTGGCCCAGGCCGCCGACATGCTGCGCATCCTCCGTCGCCCGGCGCCGGTGCAGCGCCAGGGCAAGGTGGTCAGCCTGCCCTCGGCGATAGGCGCGCAGGCCGGCGGCGAATAGCCGCGCACTGTGGCCGGAGCGGGCGCCAGCTCGCTTGCCGCTGCCGGCGGCGCTCTTTAGACTGGCGCCCTCCTCCGATTCGATAGCAGCGCCTCAATGCCCACTGCCTTTCCCGAAGATTCCGTAGGCCTGGTCAGCCCCCAGGTGCAGCGCTTCAGCGAGCCGCTGGCGCTGGCCTGCGGACGCAGCCTGGCCGAGTACGAACTGGTCGTCGAAACCTACGGCGAACTGAATGCCGCACGCAGCAACGCGGTGCTGATCTGCCACGCCCTGTCCGGCCATCATCATGCCGCCGGCTACCACAGCCCGGACGACCGCAAGCCCGGCTGGTGGGACAGCTGCATCGGTCCCGGCAAGCCGATCGACACGCGCAAGTTCTTCGTCGTCAGCCTCAACAACCTCGGCGGCTGCAACGGCTCGACCGGCCCGAGCAGCGCCAACCCGGCCACCGGCAAGCCCTACGGCGCCGACTTCCCGGTGATGACCGTGGAAGACTGGGTGCACAGCCAGGCGCGCCTGGCCGACCGCCTGGGCATCGCGCAGTGGGCCGCGGTGATCGGCGGCAGCCTCGGCGGCATGCAGGCCCTGCAGTGGACCATCAGCTACCCCGAGCGCGTGCGCCACTGCCTGGCGATCGCCTCGGCGCCCAAGCTGTCGGCGCAGAACATCGCCTTCAACGAAGTCGCGCGCCAGGCCATCCTCACCGATCCGGAGTTCCACGGCGGGCATTTCCAGGAGCGCGGGGTGATCCCCAAGCGCGGCCTGATGCTGGCGCGCATGGTCGGCCATATCACCTACCTGTCCGACGACGCCATGGGCGAGAAATTCGGCCGCGGCCTGAAGAGCGAGAAGCTCAACTACGACTTCCACAGCGTCGAGTTCCAGGTCGAGAGCTACCTGCGTTACCAGGGCGAGGAGTTTTCCGGGCGTTTCGACGCCAACACCTACCTGCTGATGACCAAGGCGCTGGACTACTTCGACCCGGCCGCCGCCCACGACGGTGACCTGGCCAAGACCCTGGCCGCGGCCCAGGCGGACTTCTGCGTGATGTCCTTCACCACCGACTGGCGCTTCTCTCCGGCCCGCTCGCGGGAGATAGTCGATGCGCTATTGGCGGCGAAGAAGAACGTCTGCTACCTGGA
The DNA here is from genome assembly GCF_056676075.1 of Pseudomonas sp. ABa2. Taxonomy (NCBI): domain Bacteria; kingdom Pseudomonadati; phylum Pseudomonadota; class Gammaproteobacteria; order Pseudomonadales; family Pseudomonadaceae; genus Pseudomonas; species Pseudomonas sp. ABa2. The sequence goes on along the minus strand of NZ_CM155239.1, from coordinate 438,832 downwards.
GATCGACGCGCCGCAGGGCCACGACGCCTTCCTCATGCCGATCCCGCGCTACCTGCAGGCGTTTGGCAGCTACATGAAGCGGATCGAGGTATGAGCATGCGAGCGGATCTGGACATCATCCAGGAATGGATCGCCCCGGGCAGCCGCGTGCTCGACCTGGGCTGCGGCGACGGCGAACTGCTGGCCTGGCTGCGCGAGCACAAGCAGGTGGCCGGCTACGGCCTGGAGATCGACCCGGAGAAGATCGCCACCTGCATCGAGCGCGGGGTCAACGTGATCGAGCAGAACCTCGACGAGGGCCTGGGCAACTTCGCCAGCGACAGCTTCGACGTGGTGGTCATGACCCAGTCGCTGCAGGCGCTGCACTACCCGGACAAGGTGCTGGCGGAGATGCTGCGGGTCGGCAAGACCTGCATCATCACCTTCCCCAACTTCGGCCACTGGCGCTGTCGCTGGTACCTGACCACCAAGGGCCGCATGCCGGTGTCGGACTTTCTGCCCTACACCTGGTACAACACGCCGAACATCCACTTCTGCACCTTCGAGGACTTCGAACGCCTGTGCCACGCCCAGGGCGCACGGGTCGAGGAGCGCCTGGCGGTGGATCGCGACCATCGCCACGGCTGGGCCAGCCGAGTCTGGCCTAATCTATTGGGTGAGATCGGCATCTATCGCATCAGCGGAGCGGATCTCGCCGCCCACCGCGTCGCGGTCTGAACCTGCCCGAGGAGAACCATCATGCGTCGCATCATCCCCTTCCTGATCGCCCTGTGCCTGGCCCTGCCGGCCGTCGCCGAACGCAAGCAGAGCTTCGGCGATCTCGACGTGCACTACAGCGTGTTCAACTCCAGCTTCCTGCAGCCGGACATCGCCGCGGCCGCCGGCCTGACCCGCAGCAAGACCCAGGGCGTGGTCAACGTCGCCGTGCTCAAGGCCGGCAAGGCCAGCACCGCGCAGGTCGGCGGCCAGGTGAAGAACCTGCTCGGGCAGATCACGCCCCTGACCTTCAAGCAGGTCACGGAAAGCGGCGCCATCTACTACCTGGCGCAGTTCCCCTTCTCCAGCCGCGAGGTGCTGAGCTTCACCCTCGAGGTGCAGCAGGGCGGCAACCCGCACAGTTTCAGCTTCAACCAGGAAATGTTCCCCGACGAATGACAGCCTTCAACGAACTGGTGCTGGCCAGCCACAACGCCGGCAAACTCAAGGAACTGCAGGCCATGCTCGGCGACGCCGTGCGCCTGCGCTCGATCGGCGAATTCTCCAGCGTCGAGCCGGAGGAAACCGGCCTGTCGTTCGTCGAGAACGCCATCCTCAAGGCACGCAACGCCGCACGCATCTCCGGCCTGCCGGCGCTGGCCGACGATTCCGGCCTGGCGGTGGATCATCTCGGCGGCGCCCCCGGCATCTACTCGGCGCGCTATGCGGACGGCCGGGGCGATGTGGCGAACAACGCCAAGCTGCTCGATGCCCTGAAAGATGTGCCGGACGCCCAGCGCGGCGCCCAGTTCGTCTGCGCCCTGGCCCTGGTGCGGCACGCCGACGACCCGCTGCCGATTCTCTGCGAGGGCCTGTGGCACGGCCGCATCCTGCACCAGGCGCGCGGCGAGCAAGGTTTCGGCTACGACCCGCTGTTCTGGGTGGAAGACTGTCAGCGCTCGGCCGCCGAACTGCCGGCGGCGGAAAAGAACCGCCTGAGCCACCGCGCCCGCGCCATGGCCCTGCTCAAGCAGCGGCTGGGGCTGGCGTGAGCCAGCACCCTGCGCCCCACTCCCCCGGCGCTGGGGAACGAGGCTTCGAGCTGCCGCCGCTGGCGCTCTATGTCCATATCCCCTGGTGCGTGAAGAAGTGCCCCTACTGCGACTTCAACTCCCACGCGGCCGGGCCGACGCTGCCGGAAGAGGAGTACGTCGACGCCCTGCTGGCCGACCTCGACGCCGACCTGGGCCAGGTGCATGGCCGGCCGCTGAGCTCGATCTTCTTCGGCGGCGGCACCCCCAGCCTGTTCTCCGACCGCGCCCTGGGCCGCCTGCTGGAAGGCGTCGAGCGCCGCGTGGCGTTCGCCGGCGACATCGAGATCACCCTGGAAGCCAACCCCGGCACCTTCGAACAGGCCAAGTTCAAGGGCTACCGGGCGCTGGGCATCAATCGCCTGTCGATCGGCGTGCAGAGTTTCCAGGAGGCCAAGCTCAAGGCGCTGGGGCGCATCCACGACGGCCGTGAAGCGATCCGCGCCGCCGATATGGCGCGCGCCGCCGGCTTCGACAACTTCAACCTCGACCTGATGCACGGCCTGCCCGAACAGAGCCTCGAGGACGCCCTGTTCGACCTGCGCACCGCCATCGCCCAGGCGCCGACGCACCTGTCCTGGTACCAGCTGACCATGGAGCCGAACACGCTGTTCTGGAGCCAGCCACCGGTGCTGCCCGAGGACGATCTGCTGTGGGACATCCAGGAAGCTGGCCAGGCGCTGCTGGCGGCCGAGGGCTACGCCCAGTACGAGGTGTCCGCCTACGCCCAGCCCGGCAAGCAGGCGCGGCACAACCTCAACTACTGGACCTTCGGCGATTTCCTCGGCATCGGCGCCGGCGCCCACGCCAAGCTCAGCGACCCGCACGGGCGCATCCTGCGCACCTGGAAGACCCGCCTGCCCAAGGACTACCTGGACGCGGCCAAGGCCTTCCAGGCCGGCGAGCGTCTGCTCGGCGCCGACGAGCTGCCCTTCGAATTTATCATGAACGTGCTGCGCCTCACCGACGGCGTGCCGGCGAGCCTGTTCACTGAGCGCACCGGCCTGCCCCTGGCCAGCCTGGACGCCGCTCGCGCCGAGGCGCAGGCGCGCAAGCTGCTGCGCACCGAGCCCGAGCGGCTGTGCGCCACCGCCGAGGGCCAGCTGTTTCTCAATGATTTGCTGCAACACTTCTTGCCCTGATGGCTAAGGACACCGGATGGATCTCGTACTGGACCTGATCGTCACCCTCTCGCGCTGGAGCCGCAGCCACCTCGGCGACATTTCCCTGGCCATCATGGCCACCCTGCTGGTGCTGTTCGGCCCGGCCATCAACGCCTGGGTCCAGCGCACCATCGGCAACCTCAACTTCGTCCTGCGCACCCTGCTGTTTGTGGTGTTCTGCGCGGTCGGCTACGGCCTGGCCATCGTCTTCCTCACCCCCTGGCTGGCCAAGGGCCTGGCGCATTTCAACAACTTCACCCTGGCGCCGGTGCTGATCCTGATCTTCGTGGTGATCGGCATACTGGCCGACCGCAACTAAGGCCGGCCGCAGCGCATACCGAGTAACGGCGCCAACCAGGCCCAACACCGCCATAAAAACGCCGCGACCCGGTAAAGGCGTCGCGGCGTTTCGCTCGAACATGCGGCCTGCGGCCGCGCGCCTCAGTTGCCTTCGCGGCGCAGCGCCTGCGGGGTGAAGTCGCGCGGGGTCAGCTTGGCGTCGAAGTCGTACATCTTCTCGTTGTTGTCCAGGCCGTCGGCGAAGTAGCGGCTGCCCTTGAAGTCGTAGATGGTCTCCAGGGTCGAGCCGAACATCGGCACCTCGTAGTAGCTGATCGGGTGGGCCTCCTGCAGGCCGATCAGTTCGCCGTGCCTGTCGTACAGGTCGACGGCGAGGATCTGCCAGCTGTCCTCGTCCAGGTAGAAGCGGCGCTTGGCATAGGGATGGCTGAAACCGGTGCGCAGGTCCGCTTCGACCACCCAGACGCGGTGCAGCTCGTAGCGCAGCAGCTCGGGATTGACGTGCTTGGCCTGGAGGATATCGCCGTAGGCGATGCCCTTCTGGTGCACGGCGTAACTGTTGTAGGGCACCAGCATCTCGCGCTTGCCCAGCAGCTGCCACTCGTAGCGATCCGGCGCGCCGTTGTAGGCGTCGACCTGGTCGGCGGTGGCCATGCCGTTGGTGTCCGGCTGCAGGGTGTCGTAGGCCAGCATCGGCAGGCGCCGCACGCGGCGCTCGCCGCGGTTGAAGCGCCAGGCCTTGCGGATGGCGAGGATCTGGTCGAGGGTCTCCTGCACCACCAGGGCCGAACCGGCCAGCTTGGCCGGCGCCACCACCTTGTACTTGTAGTAGAACAGGGTGTTGTCCAGGTCCTGCGGCGCGACGCCGTCGCGACCGTAGAGGAAATAGATGTCGCGCTCGAGCTTGAGCAGGTTGTAGCTGCCGTTGCTGAGCACCGCGGCCTGGTTGGTGGCCATGCTGATCTGGTCGCCACGGTAGCGCATGATGTGGTTCCAGATCGCTTCCTGGCCGTTCTGCGGCAACGGGAAGGGCACGCCGGAGGCGGCGCCCTGCACGCCGTTGCCGCCGGAGATCAGCTCGGCGTTGAGCGCGTTGAAGCGGGTGGCATCGTAGATGCGCTGCGGCGCCGCGGCGCTGCGCCGGGTGGGGAACACCCGCAGATAGTAGCCGGGGTTCTGTTGCAGCAGGGCCTTGAGCCCCAGCGGCAGCTGTTGTTCATGCTGCGCCAGGTTGCCGGCGTCGACCCGATACTGCACGGCGTCGGCGACATAGGGATCGGGGTGGTGCATGCCCGGCTGGTAATTGGCCGGCGGCGTAGCCAGGCCGCCGCTCCAGGCGGGAATGGTGCCGGCGGCATTGCCGGCGCGTTCGCCGCCCAGCGGTGTCAGCTCCTGGCCCAGGCGCGCGGCCTGGCTGGCATCGACCTTGGCCTGGGCCTGCAGGGCCAGGGCGCTCAGCAGCAGAATGGAAACCGATCTCAACACAATGCTCTCCTCACGGCGCCGCGGCAGCGGCGTCGCTGTTATCCGCGCAGCCCGCGGCCACGCTTATCGTTTTGTTGTGTCTGCGGTGAGGTGCCGTCCTGGCCGTCGGGTTATCCCGATCTGCTTAGGCGTCCTGCCATTTTTGGCGAAGCGGTGGGGATGTGCAGCGGTGATCACTCCTGGCGCTGGAACTTGAGGTCCCATACGCCATGACCGAGGCGTTCGCCGCGGCGCTCGAACTTGGTTACCGGGCGCTCCTCGGGGCGCGGCACGTAGCTGCCGTCGGTGGCCAGGTTGCGGTAGCCCGGCGCGGCGTTCATCACCTCGAGCATATGCTCGGCGTAGTTCTGCCAGTCGGTGGCCATGTGCAGCACGCCGCCGATCTTCAGCTTGCTGCGCACCAGCTCGGCGAAGGCCGGCTGAACGATGCGCCGCTTGTGGTGCCGGGCCTTGTGCCAGGGATCGGGGAAGAACAGCAGCACGCGATCCAGGCTGGCATCGGCCACGCACTGGCGCAGCACTTCCAGGGCATCGCAGCTGTACACCCGGACGTTGCTCAGGTTCTGCGCCATCACCCCGTTGAGCAGGGCGCCGACGCCGGGCTTGTGCACCTCGACGCCGATGAAGTCCTGCTCCGGCGCGGCGGCGGCCATCTCCAGGGTGGAATGGCCCATGCCGAAGCCGATCTCGAAGGTGCGCGGCGCGCGGCGCCCGAACAGCTGGTCGAAATCGCGCAGGCCGTCTTCCAGCTCCAGGCCGAACAGCGGCCAGCCCTTGTCCAGGCCGCGCTGCTGGCCCTCGGTCATGCGCCCGGCGCGCATCACGAAGCTCTTGATGGTGCGGAGCCGGCGACCGTCTTCGGTTGTTTCGGGCTGTTGCGTGTCAGTCATGCGGAACTCGTTATTTGATCAGGCCATCCAGCGGCGACGACGCGCTGGCATAGAGTTTCTTCGGCATGCGCCCGGCCAGATAGGCCAGGCGCCCGGCTTCCACCGCGTACTTCATGGCCTGGGCCATGAGCACGGGGTTGTCGGCATGGGCGATGGCGCTGTTCATCAGCACCGCCTCGCAGCCCAGCTCCATGGCGATGGTGGCGTCGGAGGCGGTGCCCACGCCGGCGTCGACCAGCACCGGCACCTTGGCCTCTTCGAGGATGATGCGCAGGTTGTAGGGGTTGCAGATGCCCAGGCCCGAGCCGATCAGGCCGGCCAGCGGCATCACCGCGACGCAGCCCATGTCCGCCAGCTGACGGGCGATGATCGGGTCGTCGCTGGTGTAGACCATCACGTCGAAACCGTCCTTGACCAGAATCTCGGCGGCCTTGAGGGTCTCGATCACGTTGGGGAACAGGGTCTTCTGGTCGGCCAGCACTTCCAGCTTGACCAGCTTGTGGCCGTCGAGCAGCTCGCGCGCCAGGCGGCAGGTGCGCACGGCGTCGGCGGCATCAAAGCAGCCGGCGGTGTTGGGCAGGATGGTGTACTGGTCGGGGCTGATCACGTCGAGCAGATTCGGCTCGCCCGGATTCTGGCCGATATTGGTGCGGCGCACCGCCACGGTGACGATCTCGGCGCCGGAGGCGGCGATGGCGTCGCGGGTCTCGTCCATATCCTTGTACTTGCCGGTGCCGACCAGCAGACGCGACTGGTAGGTGCGGCCGGCCAGGGTGAAGGGCTTGTCGCTGCGAACTTGGCTCATGGAGAAACTCCTCAAGGGGATCAACCGCCGCCGATGGCGTGCACCACTTCCACCTGGTCGCCCTCGGCGAGCCGGGTGCTGTCGTGCTGGCTGCGTGGAACTATGTCCAGATTGAGCTCGACCGCCACGCGGCGCCCGGCCAGGTCGAGACGGGCCAGCAGGTCCGCGACGCTCTGGTTGTCGGGCAGCTCGAAGGGTTCACCATTCAACTGAATGCGCATGACGGCTCGGTCACAACTAGGAAGAGGGCCGGCATTCTAGCCCGATAGCCAGCCGCGACCAAGGCTAAAAGGCGCCATTCGTCCTCAAATCTGACGCCCGAGTCAGGTCAATTTCCAGGCCGCCAGGCCCAGGCACAGCCAGCCCAGCAGAAAGGCGACACCGCCGAAGGGGGTGACGATGCCCAGCTTACCGATGCCGCTCAGGGTCAGCAGATAGAGGCTGCCGGAGAACAGCAGGATACCCAGGGCAAAGGCGCCGCCGGCCAGGTTGACCAGGCGCCCCGGTGCCTGCAGCGCCAGCAGGCCGACGCCGAACAGGGCCAGGGCATGGATCAGCTGGTAGTGGCTGCCGGTCTGGAATACCGCCAGATGCTCCGGACTCAGGCGCGCCTTGAGGCCGTGGGCGGCGAAGGCGCCGAGGGCGACGCCGGTAAAGCCGGCGAAGGCCGATAGCAACAACCAGAGACGAGCCATATACCCTCCAGGGCGCAGTGGAAAATCAACGCAGTTTAACCGTTGAACCGACCTGCCCAGGGATTGTCAGTGTCGCACCCACCGCCGCCGGGGCTTCAACTGCTGAAGACTCTGCGAGAATCGCGTCGTTCTTGTTGCCTGCCATCCCTGGCCGCAACCCTGCGGGCCGCCGCAGGCAACGTCAAAAATTGCTCCCGGCATTTTTTTGTTTTAATAGCGCCTTTCTCGCTCACCCCGGACTCCGATGCTCCGCACCCTGACCCGCCGCCTGCTGAAACTCGTGCTCTGGCTGATGCTGGCCAGCGCGCTGCTGGTGCTCGCCCTGCGCTGGCTGCCGCCGCCCGGTACGGCGCTGATGCTCGAGCGCAAGCTCGCGTCCTGGGGCACGCAACAACCGCTGGAGCTCAAGCGCCAGTGGCGGCCCTGGAACCAGCTGCCGGATCACCTGAAGATGGCGGTGATCGCCGCCGAAGACCAGAAATTCGCCGAACACTGGGGCTTCGACCTCGGCGCCATCCAGGCCGCGCTGGCGCACAACCAGAGCGGCGGCTCGCTGCGCGGCGCCAGCACCCTCAGCCAGCAGGTGGCCAAGAACCTGTTCCTCTGGTCCGGCCGCAGCTGGCTGCGCAAGGGCCTGGAGGCCTGGTTCACCGCGCTGATCGAGCTGCTCTGGTCGAAGGAGCGCATCCTCGAGGTCTACCTCAACAGCGTCGAATGGGGCGACGGCATCTTCGGCGCCGAGGCGGCCGCGCAGCATCACTTCGGCATCGGCGCGCCCTATCTGGATCGCCAGCAGGCCAGCCAGCTGGCGGCGGTGCTGCCCAACCCGCTGCGCTGGAGCGCCGGCCGCCCGGATCGCTATGTCGCCCGCCGCGCCGCCTGGATTCGCCAGCAGATGACGCAACTGGGTGGCGGGCACTACCTCAACCAGCTCAAGCCGGTCAGGCCCAGCTGGTGGCCGAAATGGCTGTAGCATGCGCCGGGTGACGCCGCTTTAATCGGTGCGCGACAGCCTAGGGGCGAGGCGCGAACGCGCGCTTGGGCACGGCATGCAGCAGTTCGACCTCATCGCCCTGCAGATGCACCGTCAGCCCCCATTGTGGATAGACCCAGGCCTGCCCCGCGGCCAGTTCCAGACTCAGCCGCGGCTGACCCAGCGTCGCCGCCACGCGCTCGGCGGCCAGAGCGGCCGGCGGTTCGAGACTCACCGCGCGTACGGCAAACCCCGCCATCTGCTCGGCCAGCGCCGCGCCCAGCAACTGCTCGGCATCGCCGGCGCGCAAGCCCTGGGCGGCCAGCAGGCTGTCGCCCTGGGCCTCGCTCAGGGCCAGCTCGGCCTCCAGCGCCCAGCCGCCCTCGGCACCCGCCAGCTCCGCCCGGTGCAGTACCCGCGCGCCATCCAGACGCGGCTGCAGCCAGAGCTCGCCAGGCGCCAGCGCCTGCACCTCGCGCAGCGCCAGGCGCTCTTCTGCCAACGGCTGCAGCAGCGCGTCGCGCCACCGCGGCAGATCGGCCACCGGCGTCACCTCGCCGCTGCGCATCAGCCAGGCGCCCCAGGCGAAGAACAGCGCGGCGACGAGGCCGAACAGCAGCCAGTGCTGCGCTTTCAACGGCGGTCTGTTCACAGGCATTTTCTCCGGACAGAAAAAAGCCGCACCCGGGTGCGGCTTGATTCGCGCGCATGACTCAAGCGGCGATGGAGCCCTTGAGCTTGTTCATGGCGTTCTTCTCGAGCTGACGGATACGCTCGGCCGAGACGTTGTACTTGGCGGCCAGGTCGTGCAGGGTCGCCTTCTCCTCGGCCAGCCAGCGCTGGTAGAGGATGTCGCGGCTGCGCTCGTCGAGGCTTTCCAGGGCCTCATGCAGGTTGCTGCTGGAGCTGTCGCTCCAGTCGGCGTCCTCCAGCTGGCGGGCCGGGTCGTAGCGGTGGTCTTCCAGATAATGCGCAGGCGACTGGAAGGCGCTGTCGTCGTCGGCGTCGGCGGCCGGGTCGAAGGCCATGTCCTGGCCGGTCAGGCGACTTTCCATCTCGCGCACTTCGTGCGGCTCGACGCCCAGGCTCTTGGCCACGGCGGTGACTTCGTCGTTGTTCAGCCAGGCCAGACGCTTCTTCTGGCTGCGCAGGTTGAAGAACAGCTTGCGCTGCGCCTTGGTGGTGGCGACCTTGACGATGCGCCAGTTCTTCAGGATGAACTCGTGGATCTCGGCGCGGATCCAGTGCACGGCGAAGGACACCAGGCGCACGCCCATTTCCGGGTTGAAGCGCTTGACCGCCTTCATCAGGCCGACGTTGCCTTCCTGGATCAGGTCGGCCTGGGCCAGGCCGTAGCCGGCGTAGCTGCGGGCGATATGTACGACGAAACGCAGGTGGGCCAGCACCATCTGCCGGGCGGCCTCGAGATCCTGCTGGTAGTAGAGACTCTCGGCCAGCTCGCGCTCCTGCTCCGGCGTCAGCAGCGGGATGCTGTTGACCGCATGCACGTAAGCCTCCAGGTTGGCGCCTGGAACCAGAGCATGAACAGGTTGCAAGGAAGTGGACATTCGAATCCTCCGATTCACGAAACTCGTGCAGTTTAGCACTGCGCCATCTGACGCGGATCCTGTGGATAAGTTCCGTTACAGATAGTCAATATCAATTAAAACAATGACTTATCACCGTGGCGCCAATTCGTTGAGATGACGCGCCACGGCCAGCCAGGCGCCAATATAGCCCAATAGCACGGCGCCGAGCAGCAGGGACAGACCATCGGACGAGGGCACCCCGCCGAGGGCGAAATCGCTGCCGTACAAGCCGGCCAACCGTACCACCGCATCGTTCAGCCAATCCAGGCCGAAAGCCAGCAGCAGCCAGGCGAATACGCCGGCGCCGATGCCGTACAGCGCGCCCATATAAAGGAAGGGCCGGCGCACGTAGCCGTCGGTGCCGCCGACCAGCTTGATCACCTCGATCTCGGCGCGGCGGTTCTCGATATGCAAGCGGATGGTGTTGCCGATCACCAACAGCAGGGCGAGGATCAGCAGCAGGCTGAGGCCGAAGACGAAACGGTCGCCGAGCTTGAGGATGGCCGTCAGGCGCTCGACCCAGACCAGGTCGAGCTGCGCCTGCTGCACCCGCGGCAACTCGGCCAGGCGCAGGCGCAGGGCCTCCAGCTTGGCCTTGTCGACCTCCACCGGGGTCACCAGGATCACTCCCGGCAGCGGGTTCTGCGGCAGCTCCTTGAGCGCCTCGCCCAGCCCGGACAGCTGCTGGAACTCCTCCAGCGCCTGCTCGCGGCTGATCCACTCGACCTCGGCGACGTCGTCCATCGCCGCGATCTGCTCGCGCAGGGCCTGGCCCTCGCGCTCGCCGGCCTCCAGTTCGAGGAACAGGGAAATCTGCGCCGCGCGCTGCCAGGAGCCGCCGAGCTTCTCGACGTTGTCCAGCAGCAGCGCCAGGCCCATGGGCAGGCTCAGCGCCACGGCCATCACCAGGCAGGTGAAGAAGCTGCCGATGGGCTGGCGGGCCAGCCGGCGCAGGCTGTCGACCAGGCTGGCGCGGTGGCTTTCCAGCCAGGCATGCAGCAGGGTGCGAAAATCCGGGCCGTCTTCCGGCAGCTGGTCGCTGACCTTGTTGCGTGGTGCCGCGCCGACCCGTTCGGCCGGCTGCGGTGGCGGCATCTTCGACGCGCTCATCAGGCAGCCTCCCCGTCGCCGATCAGGCGACCGCGTTGCAGGGTGAGCATGCGGTTGCGCATGCGCGCGATCAGCGCCAGGTCGTGACTGGCGATCAATACGGTGGTGCCAAGCCGGTTGATGTCCTCGAACACCCCCATGATCTCCGCGGCCAGGCGCGGGTCGAGGTTGCCGGTGGGTTCGTCCGCCAACAGCAGGGCCGGGCGGTGGACGATGGCGCGGGCGATGCCGACGCGCTGCTGCTGGCCGGTGGACAGATCCCCGGGCGCCTGCGCGGCCTTGTCGCTGAGGCTGACCCGCTCCAGCGCGGCGCCGACCCGTTTGGCGATCTCCGGCTTGGCCAGGCCGAGGATCTGCAGCGGCAGGGCGACGTTGTCGTACACCGTGCGGTCGAACAGCAGCTGGTGATTCTGGAACACCACGCCGATCTGCCGACGCAGGAAGGGAATCTGCGCATTGGTGATGGTGGAGAGGTCATGCCCGGCCAGCATCAGCTTGCCGCTGGTCGGCCGCTCCATCGCCAGCAGCAGGCGCAGCAAGGTGCTCTTGCCGGCGCCGGAGTGGCCGGTGACGAAGAGAAATTCGCCGGGGCGAACGCGAAAACTCAGCTCGTGCAGCCCGACATGGCCATTGGCATAACGCTTGGCGACCTGCTCGAATCGGATCATCCCTGCTCGCGCTCCTCGAAAAGTGCCTGGACGAAGGCCTGCGCCTGGAACGGCCGCAGGTCGTCGATGCCCTCGCCGACGCCGATATAGCGGATCGGCAGGCCGAACTGCTTGGCCAGGGCGAAGATCACCCCGCCCTTGGCGGTGCCGTCCAGCTTGGTCAGCGCCAGGCCGCTGAGGCTCACCGTCTGATCGAACTGCTTGGCCTGGTTGATGGCGTTCTGCCCGGTGCCGGCGTCGAGCACCAGCAGCACTTCGTGCGGCGCCGTGTCGTCCAGCTTGCCGATCACCCGACGGACCTTCTTCAGCTCTTCCATCAGGTTGTCCTTGGTGTGCAGGCGCCCGGCGGTGTCGGCGATCAGCACGTCGATGCCGCGCGACTTGGCCGCCTGCACCGCATCGAAGATCACCGAGGCCGAGTCGGCGCCGGTGTGCTGGGCGATCACCGCGATCTGGTTGCGCTCGCCCCAGACCTGCAGCTGCTCCACCGCGGCGGCGCGGAAGGTGTCGCCGGCGGCGAGCATGACCTTCTTGCCTTCCAGTTGCAGCTTCTTGGCCAGCTTGCCGATGGTGGTGGTCTTGCCCACACCGTTCACCCCGACCACCAGGATCACGTAGGGCTGCTTGCCGGCGTCGATCACCAGCGGCTGTTCGACCGGCTTGAGCAGGCCGACCAGCTCCTCCTGCAGCGCCTTATACAGCGCGCCGCTGTCCGCCAGCTCCTTGCGCGCCACGCGGCGGGTCAGGTTGCCGATGATCGCGGTGGTGGCCTCGACGCCGACGTCGGCGGTGAGCAGGCGGGTTTCCAGCTCGTCGAGCAGCTCGTCGTCGATGGCCTTCTTGCCGAGGAACAGGCTGGCCATGCCCTCGCCGAGGCTGGCGCTGGTCTTGCTCAGGCCCTGCTTGAGGCGGGCGAAGAAGCTGGGTTTGTCCTGAGTCGCCGGCAGCGGGGCGGCGACCGCCGTCTCGCTGGGCGGAACGACGGGCGCGGCCACGGGCTCAGGGGCGACGGGTGCCTCGGCAGCCGGCGGCACGGGGGCGTTGTCGCCGCCGAGCAGGCGCGAGAAGAAGCCGGGCTTGTCGTCGGCGCGCGGCGCAGGGGCTGCGCCGGCCGCCGCTTCGTCGATGGCGGCGGGCTGCGCAGGCAGGCTGGGCGCAGTTTCGACAGGCACCGGTTCGGCCGGCGCTTGCGGCTGCGCTTCGGCGACCGGCAGTGGCGCGGGCTCGGCCGCCGGCTGGGCGGGGGCCTGCGGTTCGATGGCGAGCGACTCGATGCTCGGCGCCGGCACCGCGTCCGGCGCGCTCGAGGGCGCCTCGGCAGCGGGCGCGGCGGACTCGGCCGGCTTCTTGCGCAGCCAGCCGAACAGGGATTTCTTTTCTTCGGTCACAGGCGGGGTCTGCGCGCCGACCGCGGCCGGCGACTTCTTGTCGTCATTGGAACCAAACATGGGTCGCTTGCATCTCAAGGGGGCGGTCGCTTACAGCCTGATACGCCCGGCTGCGCCGCCCCGGAAAAGGATGGGGTATCCTAGCACCTCTTCGCCCGCCGGCGGTACGACCGCCCAGGCCATCCGACAGGTCAGACTCTCGATGAATGCCATTGCCCGCCGCTCCCTCGGCCTGCTGTTCGGCGCCCTCTGCGTGCCCCTGACGGCGCTGGCCGCCGCCCCGCAACCGACCCACGAATTCAGCCTGGACAACGGCCTCAAGGTCATAGTCCGCGAGGATCACCGCGCCCCGGTGGTGGTCAGCCAGCTCTGGTACAAGGTCGGCTCCAGCTACGAGACGGCCGGCTCCACCGGTCTGTCCCACGCCCTCGAGCACATGATGTTCAAGGGCAGCCGCAAGCTCGGCCCCGGCGAAGCCTCGCGCATCCTGCGCGAACTGGGCGCCGAGGAGAACGCCTTCACCAGCGACGACTACACCGCCTACTACCAGGTGCTGGCGCGCGACCGCCTGGGCGTCGCCCTGGAGCTGGAGGCCGACCGCCTGGCCAGCCTGCAGCTTCCGGCCGCGGAGTTCGCCAAGGAGATCGAGGTGATCAAGGAGGAGCGCCGCCTGCGCACCGACGACCGTCCCTCCTCGCTGGCTTTTGAGCGCTTCAAGGCCATGGCCTATCCGGCCAGCGGCTACAGCATCCCCACCATCGGCTGGATGGCCGACCTCGAGCGCATGCACATCGACGAGCTGCGCGCCTGGTATCGACAGTGGTACGCGCCGAACAACGCCACCCTGGTGGTGGTCGGCGACGTCAGCGCCGCCGAGGTGAAGATTCTCGCCGAACGCTATTTCGGCGCCATCGAGCGCCGCGCGGTGCCCAGCGCCAAGCTGCCGCTGGAACTGCCGGCTGCCGGCGAGCGGCGCACCACGCTGCATCTGAAGACTCAGCTGCCGAGCCTGCTGATGGGTTTCAACGTGCCCGGCCTGGCCACCGCCGAGACGCCCCGTCAGGCCTACGCCCTGCGCCTGGCCGCGGCCCTGCTCGACGGCGGCTACAGCGCGCGGCTGTCCAGCCGCCTGGAGCGTGGCGAGGAACTGGTTTCCGGCGCCAGCGCCTGGTACAACGCCTTCGCCCGCGGCGACAGCCTGTTCGTCCTCAGTGCCACGCCCAATGTGCAGAAACAGCGCAGCCTGGCCGAGACCGAGGCCGGGCTGTGGCGCGAGCTGGAGGAGCTGAAGAACAGCCCGCCATCCGCCGAGGAGCTGGCCCGCGTGCGCGCCCAGGTGATCGCCGGGCTGGTCTACGAGCGCGACTCCATCACCAGCCAGGCCACCAGCATCGGCCAGCTGGAGACCGTCGGCCTGTCCTGGCAGCTGATCGACCAGGAGTTGGCCGAGCTGGAAGCCGTCACCCCCGAGGACATCCAGCAGGCCGCCCGCACCTTCTTCGTCCGCGACCGCCTGAGCGTCGCCCATGTATTGCCCGAGGACGCTCGTCATGAGGAGTCTCGCCATGAAGACTGAGCACCTGCGTATCGCCCTGCTCGGCCTGGTCCTGAGCACCACCCTGGCCCTGAGCGGCTGCGACCGCCAACCCGATGAGGCCAAGGCGACCGCCAACAACACCGAGGCGCCGGCCAAGCTGGAATCGCTCGCCGAGCTGAACGGCCAGGCGCCGACCCGACGCAGCCTGGATATCCAGACCTGGCACACCGAACAGGGCGCCAAGGTGCTGTTCGTCGAAGCGCGCGAGCTGCCGATGTTCGACCTGCGCCTGACCTTCGCCGCCGGCAGCAGCCAAGACGACGGCGTGCCCGGCCTGGCCACCCTGACCAACGCCATGCTCAACGAGGGCGTGCCGGGCAAGGACGTCGGCGCCATCGCCGCCGGCTTCGAGGGCCTCGGCGCCGAGTTCGGCAACGGCGCCTACCGCGACATGGCGGTGGCCAGCCTGCGCAGCCTGAGCGCGAAAGAGCAGCGCGAACCGGCGCTGGCGCTGTTCGCCGAGGTGCTCGGCCAGCCGACCTTCCCCGAAGAGGCCCTGGCGCGGATCAAGAACCAGCTGCTGGCCGGCTTCGAGTTCCAGAAGCAGAACCCCGGCAAGCTGGCCAGCCTGGAGCTGTTCCAGCGCCTGTACGGCGACCACCCCTATGCCCACCCGAGCGACGGCAACGCCGAGTCCATCCCGGCGATCGAGCGCGAGCAGCTCGCCGCCTTCCACGCCCGCGCCTATGCCGCCGGCAACGCGGTGATCGCCCTGGTCGGCGACCTGTCGCGCGAGCAGGCCGAGGCCATCGCCGCGCAGGTCTCCGCCGCCCTGCCGCAGGGCCCGGCGCTGCCGCGCATCGCCCAGCCGCAGCCGCCGGCGCCCGGCCCCAGCCATATCGAGTTCCCCTCCAACCAGACCCACCTGATGATCGCCCAGCTCGGCATCGACCGCCGCGATCCGGACTACGCCGCGCTCTACCTGGGCAACCAGATCTTCGGCGGCGGCGGCTTCGGCACCCGCCTGATGAGCGAGGTGCGCGAGAAGCGCGGGCTGACCTACGGCGTCTACTCCGGCTTCAGCGCCATGCAGGCGCGCGGCCCGTTCATGATCAACCTGCAGACTCGCGCCGAGCTGAGCGAGGGCACCCTCAAGCTGGTCAAGCAGCTGCTCGCCGACTACCTGCAGAGCGGCCCGACCCAGGAAGAACTGGATAACGCCAAGCGCGAGCTGGCCGGCAGCTTCCCGCTGTCGACCGCGAGCAACGCCGATATCGTCGGCCAGTTGGCCAGCATGGGCTTCTACGACCTGCCGTTGAGCTACCTGGACGACTTTATGCGCGACGTCCAGGCGCTGAGCGTCGAACAGGTGAAAGCGGCCATGGCCAAGCACCTCGACCCCGAGGCGCTGTTGGTGGTCACAGCCGGCCCGACCGTGACCCAGCAGGAACTGCCGCCGCCCAGCGACAAGCCGGCCGAGCTGCCCAGCGCGGTGCCGCACTGATGCGCGGCCGCACTCCGCCCAAGCCGGCCGCCAAGCCCCACGGCGGCCAGGGCCAGCTGCGCATCATCGGCGGCCAGTGGCGCTCGCGGCGCTTCGCCTTCCCCGACGGCCCGGGCCTGCGCCCGACGCCGGACCGGGTGCGCGAAACCCTGTTCAACTGGCTGGCGCCCTATGTCGAGGGCGCCCATGTGCTCGATCCCTTCGCCGGCAGCGGCGCACTGCTGCTTGAGGCGCTGTCGCGCGGCGCCGCCAGCGGCCTGGCCTGCGACCTCAACCCGGCCTCGGTGGCGGCGTTGCGCGGCCATCTGGCGACGCTGCAGTGCAGGGATGGCGAGATCCAGCAGGGCGACGCCCTGCAACTGCTGGCCCGCCCGGCGCCGCGGCGTTTCGATATCGTCCTGCTCGACCCGCCGTTCCACCAGGACCTGCTGCAGAATGCCTGCAAGCTGCTGGAAACCCAGGGCTGGCTGGCCGACGACGCCTGGGTCTACACCGAAAGCGAAACGGCACCCTCGACCCTCGGCCTGCCCGGCAACTGGCGCCTGCACCGCGAGAAGCACACCGGCCAGGTGCATTACGCGCTGTGGCAGCGCAGCACTGCGCCCGCGTAGGGTAGACATCGATGTGGTGGACAAGCCCTTGGCATGCCTACCCTACAAAGCTGGAACCTGCGTAGCCTGGATGCAGCCCTTGGATGGCCCGCCGAGGCTTCTGTTTTACCGGCAAAGCCTCTAGCCTGAAGCCCTGCTCACCTTTCGTCCTCGCCATGACCAACAGCTTTCAACCCGCCTGGTGGCTCCCCGGCCCGCATCTGCAGACCCTGTGGAACCCGCTGTGCCGCAAGCCGCCACACCTGGAGCGCAGGCGCGAGCGGCTGTGGCTGGACGACGGCGATTTTCTCGATCTCGACTGGCACGGCCCACACGAGGCCCGCACGCCGTTGGTGCTGGTGCTGCACGGGCTGACCGGCAGCTCCAGTTCGCTCTACGTGCTCGGCCTGCAGCAGGCGCTGGCCGCGCGCGGCTGGGCCAGCGTGGCGCTGAACTGGCGCGGCTGCTCCGGCGAGCCCAACCTGCTGCCGCGCGGCTACCATTCCGGCGCCAGCGAGGACCTGGCCGCTGCCGTGGCCCATCTGCGCGCGCAGCGGCCGATGGCGCCGCTCTATGCGGTGGGCTATTCGCTGGGCGGCAACGTGCTGCTCAAGTACCTCGGCGAGAGCGGCGCGCAGAGCCAGGTGCTGGGCGCGGTGGCGGTGTCGGTGCCGTTTCGCCTGGATCAGTGCGCCGACCGCATCGGTCTGGGCTTCTCGCGGGTCTACCAGGCGCACTTCATGCGCGAGATGGTCGCCTACGTCAGCAACAAGCAGCGTCTGTTCGCCGCCCAGGGCCAGGGCGAACGCCTGTCGGTGCTGGAACGCCTCGGGCCGCTGCACGGCATGCGCACCTTCTGGGACTTCGACGGGCGCGTCACCGCCCCGCTGCACGGCTATGCCGACGCCCAGGACTACTACCGGCGCGCCTCCAGCCGTTTCTACCTCGGCGCGATCCGCACGCGGACGCTGATCATCCAGGCCGAGGACGATCCCTTCATCTTCCGCCACAGCCTGCCGGAGGCCGGCGAACTGGCGCCCGGCACCGAGTTCGAACTGCACGCCCGCGGCGGCCATGTCGGCTTCGTCGACGGCAGCCCGCGCCGGCCCGGGTATTACCTGGAACGGCGGATTCCCGAGTGGTTGGCAGCACTGGGCGCCTGACCTGCCGTAGCCCGGATGCAGTCCGGGCTAAGGGGGGCGTCACGGCGCCAGCCGATCACCCCAACACCTGCTCCAGCGGCACATGCAGGCGGCCGTACAGGGCTTCGACCGCCTCGCGCGCGGCGGGAGCGATATAGCCGCCCTCCAGCGCCAGCACCTGGTAGATACCGCGGCGCAGCATGTCCTGGCTGAGGTTGTCCGGGCTGGCGCCGGCGGTGCAGAGAAAGCGCACCCAGGAGGTCATGATGATCCAGCTGTTGAGCGTCAGCGCCTCGATCTGCGCCGGGCTCATCAGCAGGATGCCCGCCTCGACGAAACCCTGGTAGATCGCCTGGGCGCCCACCAGGCAGCGGCGAGCGAAGGCGCGGTAGCGCGCGGCCAGCTCGGCGTCGGCCTCCAGCAGGTGTTCGAGGTCGCGGTGCAGGAAGCGGTAGTGCCACATCGCCGCCAGCAGCGCCTCCAGGTAGAAGGTCTTGTCTTCCACCGTCAGCGCGCGGCCCTCGGGCCGGCGCAGGAAGCCGTCGACCTGCGCCTCGTACTGGGCGAACAGCTCGGCGATGATCGCCTGCTTGTTGCGGAAGTGGTAGTACAGGTTGCCCGGCGAAATCCCCAGGTGCGCGGCGATATGGTTGGTGGTGACGCTGCGTTCGCCCTGGCTGTTGAACAGCTCCAGGCTGGCTTGAACGATGCGCTCGCGGGTCTTGGGTGGCGCCATGGCGCGGCTCGGTCTCGTGGTGGGAAAGCGGCAAAGGTACAGGCAGAAACGCCCTGGGTGTTACCCCCAGCCCTCGATCGGCGCACCGCTGACCTTTGGTTAGGCTGCGGCAACGCCCTTGGCGCGCCATGCTATTTGACACATTAGAGCAATTGCTCTAAAAATCCAGCAAGCCCACGCGCCCCGTCGCGCATCGCCCAGCTGGACCGTCGAGGAGAAACCCCATGGTCGCCGACATCGCCTACCTGCAGCACAGCCAACAGCAGATCAACCAGCTGGAACGCACCTTCGCCCTGCAACGCGCCGCCTTCGCCGCCAACTCCATGCCATCGGCCGAGCAACGCATGCAGTGGCTGAAATCCCTGCGCGAGCTGCTGACCCAGCAGCAGGACGCACTGGTGGCGGCGATCTCCGAGGACTTCAGCAACCGTTCGGCCGACGAAACCCTGCTCGCCGAGCTGATGCCCAGCCTGCATGGCATCCACTACGCGAGCAAACGCATCAAGCAGTGGATGAAGCCGTCGCGGCGCAGCGTCGGCCTGCAGTTCATGCCCGCCGCGGCCAAGGTCGTCTACCAGCCGCTGGGCGTGGTCGGCGTCATAGTGCCGTGGAACTACCCGCTGTTTCTCGCCATCGGCCCGCTGGTTGGCGCGCTGGCGGCCGGCAACCGGGTGATGATCAAGATGAGCGAATCCACCCCGGCCACCTCGCAGCTGGTCAAGGACCTGCTGGCGCGCATCTTCCCCGAGGATCTGGTCAGCGTCGCCCTGGGCGAGGCGGAAGTTGGCATGGCCTTCTCCAAGCTGTCGTTCGACCACCTGCTGTTCACCGGCGCCACCAGCATCGGCCGGCACGTGATGCGCGCCGCCGCCGAGAACCTCACCCCGGTGACCCTGGAGTTGGGCGGCAAGTCGCCGGCCATCGTTTCGGCCGACGTGCCGCTGGCGGACGCCGCCGAGCGCATCGCCTTCGGCAAGACCCTCAACGCCGGGCAGACCTGCGTGGCACCGGACTATGTGCTGGTGCCGAGGGATCGGGTGGAGGGCTTTGTCGCCGCCTACCGCGAGGTGGTGCAGCGTTTCTACCCGGCGCTCAAGGACAACCCCGACTACACCGCGATCATCAACGAGCGCCAGCTGGCCCGCCTCAACGGCTACCTGCAGGACGCCGAGGCCAAGGGCGCGCGCATCGTTGCGCTCTACCACGAAGCGCAGGGCCGGCGCCTGCCGCAGAGCCTGGTGCTGGACGTCAACGACGAGATGAAGTTGATGCAGGACGAGATCTTCGGCCCGCTGCTGCCGGTGGTGCCCTACGACCGCCTGGAAGACGCCTTCGCCTACGTCAACGCAAGGCCACGGCCGCTGGCGCTGTACTACTTCGGCTACGACAGGCGCGAGCAGCAGCGCGTGCTGCACGAGACCCACTCAGGCGGCGTGTGCCTGAACGACACCCTGCTGCACGTGGCCCAGGACGACATGCCGTTCGGCGGCATCGGCCCCTCCGGCATGGGCCATTACCACGGCCACGAGGGTTTCCTGACCTTCAGCAAGGCCAAGGGCGTATTTATCAAGCAGCGCTTCAATGCCGCGCGGCTGATCTACCCGCCCTACGGCAAGGCGATCCAGAAGCTGGTCTACAAGCTGTTCCTACGCTGATCCACGCGGGCAACGCCCGTTCCAAGCCTGGTGACAACAACAATGAACGACACCACCCTGAACGCGCCGCAACTGTCGCGGCGCAGCCTGCTCAAGATCGGCCTGCTGGGCACGGCGCTGCTCGGCACCGTCGGGCTGACCGCCAGCCTGAGCGGCTGCTCGGCCAGCACGCCGGCCAGCGGCTACCTGATCCTGCGCAGCAGCGATATGCCCTTTCTGCGCGCGCTGATCCCGGTGATGCTCGATGGCGCCGTCAATACCGGGCAGATGCCGCAGGCCGTCGACGGCACGCTCAAGAGCCTCGACAACAGCCTGGCGCACCTGTCGCCGGAAATGCTCAAACTCACGGTGCAGCTGTTCGACGTGCTGGCCCTGCCCGTCACCCGCGGCCCGCTGACCGGGGTCTGGGGCAGCTGGGACAACGCCAGTGGCGATGACGTGCGGCAGTTCCTCATCCGCTGGCAGAACAGCAGCCTGAGCCTGCTGCGCATGGGCCACGCCTCGCTGCTGCAGCTGGTGATGATGGCCTGGTACAGCCGGCCGGAGTCCTGGGCCCATTGCGGCTACCCGGGGCCGCCTAAGGTCTAACGACCTGTCGCGGATGTCGTAGGGTGCGCCGCGCGCACCATGAAAGCGACGCGGGTACCTCGGTGCGCACAGCCTAGGCGGCCTCGCGACACGCTACGGCCTGTGTGAATTACAAGAAGAGAGCCTGAAATGCCTGTACCCGATTTGTTCAAGCAAGGCCTGGCCAAGGGCTGGAAGACATACGACGGCTCGCGCCTGGAAAACGACCTGAGCCTGGAAGCCGAAGTCGCCATCGTCGGCAGCGGCGCCGGTGGCGGCACCACCGCGGAGATCCTCAGCGCCGCCGGCTACAAGGTGCTGCTGATCGAGGAAGGCCCGCTGAAGACCAGCGACGACTTCAGGATGCAGGAGGCCGAGGCCTACCCGTCGCTGTACCAGGAAGGCATCGGCCGCATGAGCAAGGACGGCGCCATCACCATCCTCCAGGGTCGCGCCGTCGGCGGCACCACCCTGGTCAACTGGACCAGCAGCTTTCGCACCCCGCCGCAGACCTTGGCCCACTGGGCCGAGGTGCACGGCGTGCAGGGCCACGACGCAGCATCCATGGCGCCCTGGTTCGAGCAGATGGAACGGCGCCTGGGCGTAGCCCCCTGGGCGGTACCGCCGAACGCCAACAACGAGGTGATCCGCGCCGGCTGCGACAAGCTCGGTTACCACTGGGCGGCGATCCCGCGCAACGTGCGCGGCTGCTGGAACCTCGGCTACTGCGGCATGGGCTGTCCGACCAACGCCAAGCAGTCGATGCTGGTCACCACCATCCCCGCCACCCTCGAGGCCGGTGGCGAGTTGCTCTACCTGGCGCGCGCCGACAAGCTGCTGATCGAAGGCGACCAGGTGGTCGGCCTCGACTGCCTGGGCATGGACCCGCGCTGCGTGGCGCCCAACGGCAAGCGCATCCGGGTCAGGGCGCGGCACTACGTGCTGGCCGGCGGCGGCATCAACACACCGGGCATCCTGCTGCGCTCGGCGGCGCCCGACCCGCACCAGCGCGTCGGCCGACGCACCTACCTGCACCTGGTCAATTTCTCCGCCGCGCAGTTCGAGCAGGTCATCAATCCCTTCTACGGCGCGCCGCAGTCGCTCTACTCCGACCACTTCCAGTGGGACGACGGCACCGCCGGACGCCTCTCCTACAAGCTGGAGGTGCCGCCGCTGCAGCCGGCGCTGACCGCCACATTGCTCGGCGACTTCGGCCGCGAGAACGCCCTGCGCATGGAGCAGTTGCCGCACACCAACGTGATGCTCGCCCTGCTGCGCGACGGCTTCCACGAAGACAGCGCCGAGGGCCGGGTGGAGCTGCGCGGCGACGGCAGCCCGGTGCTCGACTACCGGATGACCGACTACAGCTGGGACGGCGTGCGCCGCGCCTTCCTGAGCATGGCCGAAATCCAGTTCGCCGCCGGCGCCCGCGCGGTGATGCCGATGCACGCCGACGCCAGTTACGTGAAGACGTGGAAGCAAGCCAAGGACCTGATCGAGCACCTCGACCTGGCGCTGTACCGCACCCGCCTGGGCAGCGCCCACGTGATGGGAGGCTGCGCCATGGGCGAAGACCCGCGGCAGGCGGTGGTCGACAGCCTGGGCCGGCATCACCAGCTGGCCAACCTGTCGATTCACGACGGCTCGCTGTTCCCCACCAGCATCGGCGCCAACCCGCAGCTGTCGATCTACGGCCTCACCGCCAAGCTCGCCACCCTGCTGGGCGAACGCCTGAAGACCTGAGATGAGCAAGCTGATCGGCTTTCTGCTGCTGGTGGCGGGGGTCATCCACCTGCTGCCGCTGGGCGGCGTGCTGGGCGGCGAACGCCTCAACGCGCTGTACGGCATCGCCCTGGACGAGCCCAACCTGCAG
This sequence comes from Pseudomonas sp. ABa2, assembly GCF_056676075.1. Classification (NCBI taxonomy): domain Bacteria; kingdom Pseudomonadati; phylum Pseudomonadota; class Gammaproteobacteria; order Pseudomonadales; family Pseudomonadaceae; genus Pseudomonas; species Pseudomonas sp. ABa2. The sequence goes on along the minus strand of NZ_CM155239.1, from coordinate 416,375 downwards.
ATCCTCATGCGCCACCGCGCCGTGCTGTTCGGTCTGCTCGGCGCCCTGCTGGTCGCCGCGGCGTTCGTCCCGGCGTTACGCGGCTTGGCCCTGATCGGCGGGCTGGTCAGCGTGCTCGCCTTCCTCCTGCTGGCATGGAGCGCTCCCGTCTACAACGAGGCTTTGCGCCGAGTGGTGATCGCCGACTGGATCGCCCTGGCCTGCCTGGTGCCCGCACTCGTCCTGCACCTGCGCAGCAGCTGAGCTGTCGTCACGCTTGGCCCTGAGGGAAGCGCTGCGCTACCATCCGACTCCTTTTCGACCCGCCAGGACGTCCCGATGAATCGAGTGTTATACCCCGGCACCTTCGACCCCATCACCAAGGGCCATGGCGATCTGGTCGAACGCGCCTCTCGGCTGTTCGATCACGTCATCATCGCCGTCGCCGCCAGCCCGAAGAAGAACCCGCTGTTCCCCCTGGAACAACGGGTGGAGCTGGCCCGCGAGGTCACCAAGCACCTGCCCAACGTCGAAGTGGTGGGGTTCTCCACCCTGCTCGCACACTTCGCCAAGGAACAGGGCGCCAACGTGTTCCTGCGCGGCCTGCGCGCGGTGTCGGACTTCGAGTACGAATTCCAGCTGGCCAATATGAACCGCCAGCTGGCGCCGGACGTGGAAAGCCTGTTCCTCACCCCGTCGGAGAAATACTCCTTTATCTCCTCGACCCTGGTGCGCGAGATCGCGGCCCTCGGCGGCGACATCTCCAAGTTCGTCCATCCGGCCGTGGCCGCTGCGCTGAACGAGCGCTTTCGCCAGCGCTGACCAGCCCCTGTGGGAGCGGCTTCAGCCGCGAATGACTCGGCCGCTCGCGGCTGAAGCCGCTCCCACAAAGGCCGCGCCCACCGACTCCGCCTCTCGCTCAGCACATGGCGCGCCACCGCCCAATCCGGCACAATTCGCCTACCGTTGTCCGATAGTGTCGCGGCGTCCCGCCTCGACAGGAGTTGTTCCATGTCCCTGATCATCACCGACGACTGCATCAACTGCGACGTCTGCGAACCCGAGTGCCCCAACGGCGCGATTTCCCAGGGCGAGGAGATCTACGTGATCGACCCCAACCTGTGCACCGAATGCGTCGGCCACTACGACGAGCCGCAGTGCCAGCAGGTGTGCCCGGTGGACTGCATCCCGCTCGACGAGAACAACGTCGAGAGCAAGGACGAGCTGATGCAGAAGTACCGGATCATCACCGGCAAGGCCTGACCGCCCCCGGGGCGAACCGCCGCACGAGCGGTTCGCCGCCTGCCACACCCGCACGACAAACCAAGGCTGCTAAGCTTCGCCCTTTACCCAGCCGCCTTCGGTAGATCGCATGTTGCGCCACCTCCTGCTCTCGACCCTGCTGCTCGCCGCCAGCCTGCTGGCCCAGGCCGCGCCGCAGCAGGCCGCCATCGCCACCGCCCACCCCGCCGCCACGGCCGCCGCGCAGCAGATGCTGGACGCCGGCGGCAACGCTTTCGACGCCGCTGTGGCGGCTAGCGCCGCCCTGGCGGTGGTCGAGCCCTATGGCTCGGGGCTCGGCGGCGGCGGCTTCTTCCTCCTGCGCACGGCCGGCGACCGGCCGAGCTACGACTTTCTCGATGCCCGCGAGCGCGCGCCGCTGCAGGCCAAGGCCGATATGTACCAGCGCCAAGGCAAGGCGCAGCGCGAGCTGTCGCTCAACGGCGCCCTGGCCGCCGCCATCCCGGGGCTGCCGGCGGCGCTGGTGGAGCTGGCCGAACGCCACGGCCGCCTGCCGCTGAAAACCAGCCTGGCCCCGGCCATTGCCCTGGCCAACGAGGGCTTCGCCGTCGACCGCGTCTACCGCGAGCGCGCCGCCTGGCGCCTGGCGGCGCTGCGCGACGATAGCGAAAGCGCGCGGCTGTTCCTCGACCGCGGCGAAGTGCCGGCCGAGGGCTATCGGCTGCGCCAACCGGAGCTGGCCGCCACCCTGCAGACGATCGCCGCCCAGGGCCACGCCGGGTTCTACGCCGGCCACCTGGCCGAGCGCCTGGTCGCCGGCGTGCGCAAGGCCGGCGGCATCTGGAGCCTGGACGACCTGAGGGAGTACCGCAGCGTGCGCCGCGCGCCGCTGCGTTTCCCCCTGGCGGACGGTCGCGAGCTGATCAGCGCGCCGCCGCCCTCGGCCGGCGGCGTGGCCCTGGCGCAGAGCCTGGCGATTCTCGGCCAGCTGCCCTGGCGCGAGGCCGAGCCGCTGCAGCGCGTGCACTATGTGGTCGAGGCGCTGCGCCGCGCCTACCGCGACCGCGGCCTGCTCGGCGACCCGGATTTCGTCGCCAACCCGCTCGAACGACTGCTCTCGCCCGGCCACCTGGCGGTGCTGGCCGGCAGCATCGACCCCGAACGCGCCACCCCCAGCGCCAGCCTGCCACCGGCCGGCACCTGGCACGAAGGCGACCACACCACCCACTTCGCCGTGCTCGACGCCGAGGGCAACGCGGTGGCCGCCACCCTGTCGATCAACCTGCCCTTCGGCGCCGCCTTCACCGTGCCCGGCACCGGCGTGCTGCTCAACGACGAGATGGACGACTTCGCCGCCGATATCCAGGGCGCCAACGCCTACGGCCTGGCCGGCAGCCAGGCCAACGCCATCGCCGCCGGCAAGCGGCCGCTGTCGTCCATGAGCCCGAGCTTTATCGAGAGCGACGCGGCCTTCGCCGCCTTCGGCACGCCGGGCGGCAGCCGCATCCCCAGCATGGTGCTGCTGGCCATGCTCGAATACCTGGACGGCCAGCCCATCGCGCGCTGGCCGGCGGTGGCGCGCTACCACCACCAGTTCCTGCCGGATGTGATCGAGCACGAACCGGATACCTTCAGCACCGCGCAGATCGCCGAGCTGCAGGCCCGCGGCCACCAGCTCAAGGCACTGGAGCGGCAGTACGGCAACCAGCAGGTGCTGCTGTGGGACAAGGTCAGCGGCGAGGTGCAGGCGGCCAGCGACCCGCGCGGTATCGGCGAGGCCATGCCCTAGGGTGCGCCGTGCGCACCGCAAGCCCCCATTCTCGCCGACAGCCGGTGTAGCCCGGACGCCATCCGGGGAGCTGCCGACAGACGCCCCCTGAATTGCCTCCGGGCCAGGGCCTGTCGGTCAAGGCGATAGGATCAGCGGCCCACTGCTTTCATCGCCCAGCCGCCGCAATTCGCGAAACAACGCCTGCTCGTCGCCGAGCATCAGCACGTTGCGCAGGCTCTGGAAGATGCGGCTGACATAACCCAGGTCGTTCATCAGCGAGCTGGTCTGCAGGCCGTCCAGGCGACCGCTGCGCACCTCGGCGAACAGACGCTGGCGAAACTTCGCGTCGAACTCCGCCGCCTGCTCGTCGAGCCAGCGCAAACGCGCCTGCCAGGCCTCCTCGGGCAGCTCCGAGCGGGCCAGCTCGCGCACCTCATGCAGGGTGACGAGCAGGTGGCGGCGCAGTTCCACATAGGCCTCGCGCACCGCCGAGGGCGGCGCGTCGAGGTAGTGGCCGAGGTTCTTCTGCAGGTGCTTGGCGTCCTTGACCGCATCCACCAGTTGCAGCGCGGCCAGCTGGCAGCTGACCCAGAACCGCTGGTGCGCCTCGTCCATCGGCAGCTCCATGCGCCCCATGAAGCTCAGCAGATCGCCGTACACCCCCTTGATATGGAACTGGTAGAGGTGCTCGGCATCGAAACCGCCGTGCGCCGGCCCGGCCTGCAGCAGCTGGTCGTCGACCCGGCTGCGCGCCAGCTGATCCACCGGCAGGTAGAGCGCGTGACAGATCACCTCCAGGCTCAGCCGGCCGAGGTGGCCGAGCTCCTGCACCACCGCGCCGGAGGCGGCGTCCACCGAATCCAGGGCGCGCTCGCTGAGGTAGCGGGCGCGGGTGCGCTCGGGCTCGGCGACCGGCTCGGCCGCCAGTTCGGTGATCAGCACCTGCGGCTCGGCCCGCTCCGGCAGCCAGCGGATCAGCCGCTGCGCCAGGCGTCCCTGCAGCGGCCAGAACAGAGCCACGCCCATGGCGTTGAACAGGGTGTGGAACATCGCCAGCTGGATCAGGCTGTTGTCGCCAAGGCCCAAGGGCTCGGCCAGGGCCCGCACCAGCCAGGTCAGCGGGCCGAGCAGACAGAAGGCCAGCACCCCGGTGGTGATGTTGAACAGCACATGGGCCAGGGCCAGGCGCTGACCGCTGCGGTTGCCGCCCAGCGAACCGACGAAGGCGGTGGTGACGCTGCTGCCGATATTGGAGCCGATGGCGATCGCCAGGCTCTGGCCCAGCTCCAGCTGGCCGCCGGCCAGCGCCGCCAGGGTCAGCATCAGGGCGGCGTGGCTCGATTGCAGCACCACGGTGATCGCCAGGCCGATGGCGGTGAACAGCAGCGCGCCGCGCAGACCGCTCGCCTGATAGCCGCTCATGTCCAGGCCGTCGCCGAAGCTGGCGAAGCCGTCCTTGATCTGGTCGATGCCGATAAAGATGAAGGCGACGCCCAGCACGATGCGCCCGGCCGCCTTGCTCTTCGGCCCGGCGAAACCGGCCAGCACGCCGAATACCAGCAGCGGCAGGGCGAAGGGACTGAGGCTGAGGTTCTGCCCGGCCAGCGCCAGCAACCAGATGCCGCTGGTGGCGCCGAGGTTGGCGCCGAACAGGATGGCGATGCCGCCGGCCAGCTGGATCAGCCCGGTGCTGATAAAGGCGATGGTCAGCAGCGAGACCAGAGTGCTGGATTGCAGCAGCAGGGTGCCGCCGACGCCGAACAGCAGGCTCTTGAAGGGCGTCGCGGTGCTGCGCCCGAGGATCTGCTCCAGCTTGCTGCCGGCCAGCTGACGCAGCCCCTCCTCCAGGCACTGCATGCCGAACAGGAACACTGCCAGCCCGGCGCACAGCTGCAGCCAGCCCTCGCTGAACCAGAACGAGGCGGCCAAGCCCAGCACCACCAGCAGCAGGATCACCCAGCGCAGATAACGCATCGCCCGCCCTCCCTAACGCAAACGGCCCCTCGCCCCGTTAGGGAGCGAGAGGCCGCGGTCATGCAACCGAACGAATCAGTCGTGCTTGTAGCCGCTGCTGGTGCAGCCCAGGCAGCGCACGAAGGCTTCCTTGCCCGGCTCGACCACCAGTGCCTCGGCCGCCTCACCGACGTTGCCGCCCAGGGCGGTGAACGGCAGGCTGACGACGAAGGCCACGACGCCGATGGCGGTGGCGCCGATCAGCAGCGGACGGGCGATCACCAGGTCGCCGATCATGGAGAAGGCCTTGGGCGCCTCGACGGTATACAGGGGGTCGCCACTGACGTTCTGCTGCACCACTTCCGCCTGCGCCGGCAGTGCCAGCAGGCCAGAGGTCAGCGCCAGGACAGCAGCGGTCGTGCGAAACGGTTTCATGGGGCGATCCTTCAGGTTATTCGGGAAAGTGCCAGTAACTATAACAGCGCATTGGTAATTGTCAGCGTGACGGGCGTCAATCGCCATGAAAGGCGTATTGCGGCTTTTTCGGCACGTAGGGGCGGAAAAACGCCAGCATCGCCGCCAGATCGGCCTGCTCGTCGCCGGTGGGCTGGAAGGTCGGACCGATCACCACACGGCGGTTCTGGTAGTCCAGCGCGCCCAGCACTATGGGCACGCCCGCGCCCAGGGCGATATGGTAGAAGCCCATCTTCCAGCGCTCGACCTTCTTGCGCGTGCCCTCGGGCGACAGCACCAGGATGAATTCGCGGTTGTCGCGAAACGCCTGCACCGCTTGCTCCACGGTGTTGCGCTGCCGTTCGCGGCGGATCGGGATGCCGCCCCAGGCGCGCATCAGGCCGCCGAACGGCCAGCGGAAGATGCTGTGCTTGCCGAACCAGCGGGCGTTCAGGCGCAGGACGAACTTCAGCGCGATAAAGATCACGAAGTCCCAGTTGGAGGTGTGGTGGGCGCCGATGGCGACGAACTTGTCGAGCCGGGGCAACTGCCCCTCGATGCGCCACCCCATGAGTTTCAGCACGCTGCGCCCCAGCCATTCGGCGGCCGGATTGCGCGGCAAATAGTTACCGGACATCGATCAACCTCGGTATTTCTTGTTGTTCTCGCGATCTGTCTGTTTCAGCGCTGGCACTTGGGACAGTAGACACTGGCGCGCTGGCCCAGCTTGACCTCGCGCAGGGTGCTGCCACACAGCTTGCAGAATTCGCCGCCGCGACCGTAGACGAACAGCTCCTGCTGGAAGTAGCCGGGCTGGCCATCGCCGCCGACGAAGTCGCGCAAGGTGGTGCCGCCGCGCTCGATGGCATGGGCGAGGATGCGCTTGATCGCCTCCGCCAGTTTCAGGTAGCGCGCCCGCGAGATCGAGCCGGCCGCGCGGCGCGGGTCGATGCCGGCGGCGAACAGCGCCTCGCTGGCGTAGATATTGCCGACCCCGACCACCACGGCGTTGTCCATGATGAACGGCTTGACCGCCATGCTGCGCCCGCGCGACAGCTGGAACAGGCGCTCGCCGTCGAAGTCCGCGCCCAGCGGTTCCGGGCCGAGCTTGCTGAGCAACTCGTGATGCAGCGGGTCCTCGCTCCACAGCAGGGCGCCGAAACGCCGCGGATCGGTGTAGCGCAGGGCCAGGCCGGACTCCAGCTCGATGTCGACGTGCTCGTGCTTGGCCGCCGGCAGGCCGCACTCGACCAGGCGCAAGCTGCCGGACATGCCCAGGTGGCCGATCAGGCTGCCGCTTTCGGCCTTGATCAGCAGGTACTTGGCGCGGCGCTCGACGCATTCGATGCGCTGGCCGGACAGGCGCACGTCCAGATCCTCGGGGATAGGCCAACGCAAGCGGCGCTCGCGCACTATCACGCGGCTGACGCGCTCACCGATCAGGTAGGGGGCGATACCGCGGCAGGTGGTTTCGACTTCGGGCAATTCGGGCATGGCAGTACGGCTGGGAAAACGGCGGAGCGCCACCTTAGCAGGAGCGGCGCGTACAACGGTAGGCCGCTACAGCACCGCCAGGTCGCGAATGCTTTCGCGCAGGTTCTCGAAGTCGTAGGCGGACAGTCCCATGTACTCCAGGATCGGCTGCTCGATATGCCGCCACTCCAGGTCCTCCGGCTGGGCGCCGAGCACCCGGTGGCTCTCGCAGATGTGCTCGGCCATCTTGAGGATCGCCAGCAGGGTCTTCAGCGGCGCGTCGCGGCCGGTTTCGTCGGCGAAGATCGACAGCGCGTTGTGGTGGTTGGCGATCACCTCGCACAGCGCTTCGGGCAGGCGCCAGGAGCGTGCGGTGAAGTAGCCGACCACCGCATGGTTGGTGTTGAGCAGGCGGTTCTCGGTGTCGACCACGCGGCGCTCGTCGCTGGCGCTGGCGTAGGCCTCCTCCAGCACCGTCATGTAGCTGGGGAAGCGCTTGATCATCAGCGGGATGCCGCAGTTGTGGAACAGCCCCAGGGTGTAGGCCTCGTCCGGCGAGTGGTAGCCGAGGCGCTTGGCCAGGGTCAGGCAGGTCATGGCCACGTCCTGGGCGGTGTCCCAGAAACGGTTGAGCACCAGGATCGCCTCGTCGGTCAGCTCGCCCTTGATCGACTGCGCGTTGATCAGGTTGATCACCGTGTGGCAGCCGAGCAGGTTGACCGCCTGCTGGATCGAGGCGATGCGGTTGGCCAGGCCGAAGTGCGGCGAGTTGACGATCTTCAGCAGCGCGCCGGACAGCCCGGGGTCCTGGCTGATCAGCTTGGCGATGCTCTTCAGATCCGGGTTGGGCATGACCTGCTCCATCTGCAGGTCCACCATGATCTGCGGCTGCGGCGGCACGCTAATGCCCTGGAGGGCTTGCTGGATCTGTTCGGCGGTAAGTTCGTAGGCCATGGGACGCAGGTGCCAGGTGAGAAATGCGCCACAGTTTAGCCAAAGCACCGGGTCCCCCGCAGCCGACTTTTGCAACTGCCGGGCGCCCGCGCGAGCCGCTATAATCCCGCTCTTTTTCCCCGGAGCCCGCCCATGTCCCTGCCCAGCCTGCGCCTGAAAGCCAACGCCGATCGACGCCTGCGCGCCGGCCACCTGTGGGTCTACAGCAACGAGATCGACGTCGCCGCCACCCCGCTGCACGGCTTTGCCGCCGGCGACCAGGCCGTGCTCGAAGCCGCCGGCGGCAAACCGCTAGGCGTGGTCGCCATGAGCCCGAACAACCTGATCTGCGCCCGCCTGCTGTCGCGCGACGTCAAGCACCGGCTGGACAAGTCCCTGCTGGTGCACCGGCTCAACGTCGCCCTGAGCCTGCGCGAGTGCCTGTTCGACCAGCCCTGCTACCGCCTGGTGTATGGCGACTCCGACCTGCTGCCGGGGCTGGTGGTCGACCGCTTCTTCGACATCCTCGTCGTGCAGCTGGCCTCGGCCACCATGGAAGCGCACAAGGACGAGGTGCTCGCCGCGCTGATCCAGGTGTGCAAGCCCAGCGGCGTGCTGTTCAAGAACGACTCCAGCGCGCGCGACGCCGAGGGCCTGCAGCGCTACGTGGAAACCGCCCATGGCCAGGTGCCGGAATGGGTCGCCCTGGAAGAGAACGGGGTGAAATTCGAGGCACCGGTGATCGCAGGGCAGAAGACCGGCTGGTTCTACGACCACCGCATGAACCGCGCGCGCCTGGCGCCCTACGTCAAGGGCAAGCGGGTGCTCGACCTGTTCAGCTATATCGGCGGCTGGGGCGTGCAGGCCGCGGCCTTCGGCGCCAGCGAGGTGTTCTGCGTCGACGCCTCGGCCTTCGCCCTCGACGGCGTCGAGCGCAACGCCGCGCTCAATGGCGTCGGTGAGAAGGTAACGTGCGTGGAGGGCGACGCCTTCGCCGCCCTGCGCGAGCTGAAGAGCGCCGAGGAGCGCTTCGATGTGGTGATCGCCGACCCGCCCGCCTTCATCAAGCGCAAGAAGGACCTGAAAAACGGCGAGGCCGCCTACCGCCGCCTCAACGAAACCGCCATGCGCCTGCTCTCCAAGGACGGCATCCTGGTCAGCGCCAGCTGCTCCATGCACCTGCCCGAGGACGACCTGCAGAACATCCTGCTGACCAGCGCCCGCCACCTGGACCGCAATATCCAGCTGCTCGAACGCGGCGCCCAGGGCCCGGATCACCCGGTGCACCCGGCGATCGCCGAGACCCGCTATATCAAGAGCCTGACCGTGCGCCTGCTGCCCAATAGCTGAGAAAGGCGTAGCCCGGATGCAATCCGGGGCTGTCCGGCACCGCGCGCCCCGGATTGCATCCGGGCTACGCGCTCAGCGCCAACCTACCGGGCCACACAGGCGGCGCGGCGGGCCAAGCGGGTGCGCCGCATCGCCCATCACGCGATCACGCGTCGTACCGATCAGCGCCCCGCCGCCCAACGCTCGAGCGACGTGCACCTGCCGAGTGCGTGTCGGCAGGTGCCGCCCGCCCCGCTCGCTGTTACCTCCCCCCACACCGTCCTCGCATCCCGCCCAGGCTGGACTAGGCTTTAACCTGCGGAGCAGAGCGCCGCCGGCCAACCGTTCGTCGGCTGGCGTGCTTATTGCTTTTGGTTATTTACATAACGATCGGACCACACGACAGGGACGAATCGACTCAAGCAGTACGGGCGAGGCCACAAGCCGAGCCTGTCTTGATGGGCAATGGGGAGGACTATGGCTGCGCAGGCTGGGAACGACGCGTTCCTGCGATTCACCAATGTGAAGAAGACCTACGACCACAAGACGCTGGTGGTCAAGGACTTCAACCTCAACGTGGCCAAGGGCGAGTTCATCACCCTGCTCGGCCCCTCCGGTTCGGGCAAGACCACCTGCCTGATGATGCTCGCCGGCTTCGAGGACGTGACCAGCGGCGAGATCCTGATCAACGGCCGCAATGTCACCAGCATCGCCCCCTACGACCGCAACATCGGCATGGTCTTTCAGCAGTACGCGCTGTTCCCGCACATGACCATCCGCGAGAACCTCGCCTACCCGCTGAAGATCCGCAAGCTGGCCAAGGACGAGATCCGCGCCAAGGTCGAGGACTACCTCGCCCTGGTCGAGCTGCAGGCCTTCGGCGGCCGCTACCCCGGCCAGCTCTCCGGCGGCCAGCGCCAGCGCGTGGCCCTGGCCCGCGCGCTGATCTTCGCCCCGGACATCGTGCTGATGGACGAGCCGCTCGGCGCCCTGGACAAGAAGCTGCGCGAGCAGATGCAGTTCGAGATCAAGCGCCTGCACGAGCAGCTCGGCTTCACCGTGATCTACGTCACCCACGACCAGACCGAAGCGCTGACCATGAGCGACCGCATCGCCGTGTTCAACAACGGCGTGGTGCAGCAGTGCGCGCCGCCCCACGTGCTCTACGAGCGCCCGGCCAACCTGTTCGTCGCCGACTTCATCGGCGAGAGCAACAAGCTGGCCGGGGTGATCGAAAGCGTCGGCGAGGAACGCGTCGAGGTGCGCCTGGCCGACGGCGGCCTGGTCAGCACGCTCAAGGCCAACTGCACCGAGGTCGGCCAGCCGACCACGGTGTCGGTACGCCCGGAGAAGCTCAACTTCACCGACCGCCTGGGCGGCGCCGGCAACCAGGTCAAGGCGCGCTTCGTCACCCGCCACTACGTCGGCGAGTACATCCGCTACCACTTCGAGACCGCCAGCGGCAGCGAGCTGGTGGTGAAGAACCTGAACGACAGTTCAGCCCCCAGGCTCAGCGCCCAGGAAGAGGTCGACCTGGCCTGGCTGCCGGAAGACAGCCAGGCCCTGGATCGCCCCGCAGTGCCGACGACGTCCTGACCCCACAACTAGTAGAAGCAAATGGAGCACAGCAATGGCTAGATCACTGACTACCAGCTTTTCCACCTTCGCCCTGTTGGCGGCCCTGGGGCTCGCGGCGGGCGGCGCCAGCGCCCAGGACAGCCTCACCGTGGTCTCCTGGGGCGGCGCCTACGGCGCAGCGCAGCAGAAACACGTGATCGATCCCTACCAGAAGGACAGCGGGGTCAAGGTGCTGTTCGAGGACTATTCCGGCGGCGTGGCCGAGATCAAGGCCCAGGTCGAGTCCGGCAATATCCAGTGGGACGTGGTCGACTTCGAGGTGATCGACCTCGAGCGCGCCTGTTCCGAAGGCCTGCTGGAAAGCCTCGACCACAGCACCCTGCCGCCGGGCATCGACGGCACCGCGGCCGCCCAGGACTTCATCCCCGAGGCCCTGGCCAGCGAGTGCGCGGTGGGCAATATCGTCTGGTCGGTGGTGTTCGCCTACAACCAGAACACCATAGGCGCGACCAAGGCGGCGAGCATCGAGGACTTCTTCGACACCGCCAAGATTCCCGGCAAGCGCGCCATGCGCAAGCGCCCGCAGGTGAACATGGAGTGGGCGCTGCTGGCCGACGGCGTGGCCCCGGAAGAGGTCTACGAAGTGCTGGCCACCCCGGAAGGCCAGCAACGCGCCTTCGACAAGCTGGCCAGCATCAAGAACGACATCGTCTGGTTCGACTCCTGGTCGCAGGCGCCGCAGCTGCTCAACGACGGCGGCGCGGTGCTGGTGCAGTCGGCCAACGGGCGGTTTTACGACTCCATCGTGCGCGAGAACAAGCCGTTCGAGATCGTCTGGGACGGCCACGTCTACGACCTCGACGCCTGGGCCATCGTCAAGGGCTCGCCGAAGAAGGACCTGGCGATGGAGTTCATCAAGTACGCCACCGGTTCCAAGCCGCTGGCCGGCATGCCGGACGTGGCCTACGGCCCGACCCGCAAGTCGTCCATGCCGCTGGCCGACCAGAGCGCCACGCCGCACCTGCCCACCGCCCACCTGGACAAGGGCATCCAGGCCGGCTCGGAGTTCTGGGCCGACTACGGCGAGTCGCTCGGCGAGAAGTTCAACGAGTGGCTGTTGAAGTAACCCGCACCGACCCCTCTTCCTGTGGAAGAGGGGTCCGCTTTACGGAGTAGCGCCTTGTCATCCCTGACCACCAGCGAAGCCGGCCAAGCCGCCAGCGCCCGTCGCAAGAAACGCCTCGCCGCCTTTCTCTTCGTGGTGCCGCTGCTGGCCTTTATCCTGCTGACCTTCGTCGCTCCGATCGGCAGCATGCTGTGGCGCAGCGTGCACCACCCGACCGTGGCCGAACTGATTCCGCTGACCCTGGCCGAACTCGAGCGCTGGGAAGATCAAAGGCAACTGCCGGACGAGCAGACCCTGCGGGTGTTCGCCGGCGAGCTGCACAGCCTCGACGAGCAGCGCCTGTCCGGCAAGCTGGCCGAGGAGTTCAACCGCGCCTTCGCCGGCATGTCCAGCGTGGTCAAGTCCAGCGCCCGGCGCATCGGCCGACTGGACGCCGAGGCCCTGCCGGAGCGCGGCGTCGAGACCCTGCTGGCGGCCCACGGCAACTGGAGCAAGCCCGAGCTGTGGTACGCCATCGCCCGCGCCGGCCAGCGCTACACCTACGACTACTACCTCACCGCGCTGGACCTGGAACTGCACCCGGAACAGGGCATCCAGGTGCGCGAGGACACGCAGATCTACCTGCAGCTGTATTCCAAGACCCTGAACATGGCGCTGGTGATCACCCTGCTCTGCGCCCTGCTCGGCTACCCGCTGGCCTACTACCTGGCGCAGCTGCCGGAAAACCGCGCCAACCTGCTGCTGGTGCTGGTGCTGCTGCCGTTCTGGACCTCGCTCCTGGTACGCACCACGGCCTGGATCGCCCTGCTGCAGACCAACGGCGTGATCAACTCCTTCCTCATCGGCATCGGTGCCATCGGCCAGCCCTTCGAGATGCTCTACACCTCGTTCGCCACAGTCGTGGCGATGACCCACATCCTCCTGCCGTTCATGATCCTGCCGCTGTACAGCGTGATGCGCGGCATCGACCCCAGCTACCTGCGCGCCGCCCTGAGCCTGGGCGACAAGCCGATCCCGGCGTTCGCCCGCATCTACTTTCCGATGACCCTGCCGGGCCTCAGCGCCGGCGCGCTCTTGGTGTTCATCATCTCGGTTGGCTACTACATCACCCCGGCGCTGGTCGGCGGCACCGACGGCCAGATGATCAGCAACATCATCGCCTTCCACATGCAGCGCTCGAACAACTGGGAGCTGGCCGCCGCGCTCGGCTCGCTGCTGCTGGGGCTGATCCTGCTGCTGTACTGGGTCTACGACCGCTTCGTCGGCGCCAGCAATATCAAGTTGGGATGAATACAGGATGAAGACCCCCGCCTACTACGGCTTCTGGCATCACCTCGGCAGCTGGCTGCTCAAGGCCAGCTCCTGGCTGGTGCTGCTGTTTCTGATCCTGCCGATCCTGGTCATAGTGCCGCTGTCGTTCAACGCCGAGCCCTTCTTCAGCTTCACCGAGGGCATGCTCACCCTGCAGCCGGAGGCCTACTCGCTGCGCTGGTACGAGCAGATCCTCAACGACCCGAAATGGATACTGGCGATCCAGAACAGCTTCTTCATCGGCATTCTCGCCACCGTCATCGCCACCGCCCTGGGCACCTGCGCCGCGGTGGGCCTGGCCCGCGACGACATGCCCTACCGCCGCTTCATCACCGCGCTGCTGCTGTCGCCGATGATAGTGCCGCTGATCATCACCGCCGCCGGCATGTTCTTCTTCTACTCCAACCTCGGCCTGGCCGGCAGCTACCTGGGGGTGATCCTGGCCCACGCGGCGCTCGGCACGCCCTTCGTCATCATCACCGTCACCGCCACCCTCACCGGCTTCGACTACAGCCTGGCGCGCGCCGCGCTGAACCTCGGCGCCACGCCGCTGCGGGTATTCTTCGACATCATCATGCCGCTGATCCGCCCCGGAGTGATTTCCGGCGCGCTGTTCGCCTTCATCACCTCCTTCGACGAGGTGGTGGTGATCCTGTTCATGGCAGGTCCCCAGCAACGCACCATCCCGCGGCAGATGTTCTCGGGCCTGCGCGAGCAGATCAACCCGAGCATCCTGGCCATCGCCACCCTGCTGATCCTAGTGTCCATCGCCCTGCTGGTGACCATCGAACTGCTGCGCCGCCGCGCCGAGCGCCTGCGCGGCATCGAAATCCCCAACTGAGCGGCGCGCGGCTGCGCCGGCAATCGCCCGCGCCTTGGCTCGGCGGCGACAGCGGGCGTAGAATCCATGCATTCCTCGCCACCCATCCCCTGGCGGGCCCTGAGCACGGGTCAGACGCGCGGCCACCCCGCGACGTCCGGTGACCCCCGCCGAACGCACGGCCATCTCCCGTTTGCATCCGGTCCAGTCGACGCTCACCATACGAACATCACCTGATCAGCCGCAGGAACCGTGTCATGCCCGATTACCGCTCGAAAACCTCCACCCAAGGTCGCAACATGGCCGGCGCCCGCGCCCTGTGGCGCGCCACCGGGATGAAGGACGAAGACTTCAAGAAGCCGATCATCGCCGTCGCCAACTCCTTCACCCAGTTCGTGCCCGGCCACGTGCACCTGAAGGACATGGGCCAGCTGGTCGCCCGCGAGATCGAGAAGGCCGGCGGCGTGGCGAAGGAATTCAACACCATCGCCGTCGACGACGGCATCGCCATGGGCCACGACGGCATGCTCTATTCGCTGCCGAGCCGCGAGATCATCGCCGACTCCGTGGAATACATGGTCAACGCCCACTGCGCCGACGCCATCGTCTGCATCAGCAACTGCGACAAGATCACCCCTGGCATGCTGATGGCCGCCCTGCGCCTGAACATCCCGGTGGTGTTCGTCTCCGGCGGGCCGATGGAGGCCGGCAAGACCAAGCTGGCCAACCACGGCCTGGACCTGGTCGACGCCATGGTCATCGCCGCCGACGACAGCGCCAGCGACGAGAAGGTCGCCGAGTACGAGCGCAGCGCCTGCCCGACCTGCGGCAGCTGCTCCGGCATGTTCACCGCCAACTCGATGAACTGCCTGACCGAGGCCCTCGGCCTGTCGCTGCCGGGCAACGGCTCGACCCTGGCCACCCACAGCGACCGCGAGCAGCTGTTCCTGCGCGCCGGGCGCCTGGCGGTGGAGCTGTGCCAGCGCTACTACGGCGAGAACGACGACTCCGTGCTGCCGCGCAATATCGCCAACTTCAAGGCGTTCGAGAACGCCATGATGCTGGACATCGCCATGGGCGGCTCGACCAACACCATCCTCCACCTGCTGGCCGCCGCCCAGGAAGCCGAGATCGATTTCGACCTGCGCGATATCGACCGCCTGTCCCGCATCGTGCCGCAGCTGTGCAAAGTGGCGCCGAACATCCAGAAGTACCACATGGAAGACGTGCACCGCGCCGGCGGCGTCTTCAGCATCCTCGGCGAGCTGGCACGCGGCGGCCTGCTGCACACCGACGTGGCCACCGTGCACAGCCCGAGCATGGCCGACGCCATCGCCCAGTGGGACATCACCCAGACCCGCGACGAGCAGGTGCACACCTTCTTCAAGGCCGGCCCGGCCGGTATCCCGACCCAGACCGCGTTCAGCCAGAGCACCCGCTGGCCGAGCCTGGACGATGACCGCGAGAACGGCTGCATCCGCAGCGTCAAGCACGCCTACTCCCAGGAAGGCGGCCTGGCGGTGCTGTACGGCAACATCGCCCTCGACGGCTGCGTGGTGAAGACCGCCGGCGTGGATGAATCGATCCACGTGTTCGAAGGCACCGCGAAGATTTTCGAGAGCCAGGACGCCGCCGTGAAAGGCATTCTCGCCGACGAGGTCAAGGCCGGTGATGTGGTGATCATTCGCTACGAAGGCCCGAAAGGTGGCCCGGGCATGCAGGAAATGCTCTACCCGACCAGCTACCTGAAATCCAAGGGCCTGGGCAAGGCCTGCGCCCTGCTCACCGATGGCCGTTTCTCCGGCGGCACCTCCGGCCTGTCCATCGGCCACGCCTCGCCGGAAGCCGCTGCCGGCGGCGCCATCGGGCTGGTGGAAGACGGCGACAAGATCCATATCGACATCCACAATCGCACCATCCAACTGCTGGTCAGCGATGAAGAGCTGTCGCACCGCCGTCACGTCCAGGACAAGAAGGGCTG
The DNA here is from genome assembly GCF_056676075.1 of Pseudomonas sp. ABa2. Classification (NCBI taxonomy): domain Bacteria; kingdom Pseudomonadati; phylum Pseudomonadota; class Gammaproteobacteria; order Pseudomonadales; family Pseudomonadaceae; genus Pseudomonas; species Pseudomonas sp. ABa2. The sequence continues at coordinate 400,426 of NZ_CM155239.1, read as the reverse complement.
GAAGCCGGTGGAACAGCGTCCGCGCAAGGTCACCACGGCGCTCAAGGCCTACGCCCTGCTCGCCACCAGCGCCGACAAGGGCGCGGTGCGCAACAAGGCACTGCTGGACGGCTAAGCGCAAGCACCAGCGAACCCGAGAGCCCGGCCCCGTGCCGGGCTTTTGCTTTGTCCCCGCTGCCGCTTGCGCAGGAGGGACGGGGGAAGAGGGAAGACATGAAAATCGGCCTGATCAGCGACACCCACGGCCTGCTGCGCCCCAAGGCGCTGGATGCCCTGCAGGGCTGCGATCACATCCTGCATGCCGGCGATATCGGCAAGCCGGAGATTCTCGACGCATTGGGCGAAATCGCGCCGCTCAGCGCGGTGCGCGGCAATAACGACGAGGGCCTGGACTGGGCGACGGAACTGCCGGAATCGCTCGAGCTGGGCCTGGCCGGAGTGCGCCTGTTCATGGTTCATGACGCGGCCCACCTGCCCGGCGACCTGGCCGCCCGCGGCATCCACATCGCCGTCTGCGGCCATAGCCACAAGCCGCTGGCGGAACCGCGCGACGGCCTGTTGCTGGTCAACCCCGGCAGCGCCGGGCCGCGGCGCTTCAAGCTGCCGATCTGCCTGGCGCTGCTGTATCTGCAGGATGGACAGATCCGCGTGGAGCACATCGATCTGATCTAGGCGGCGCCGCGCGCACCTATGTCATTGCGCCGAACGCCGTTCCCACACCTCGAAATCGTAGGCCGGCGACTCTGCCGTGGCCGGATGTTCCTCATGGGCCTCGCGCGTCCACTCGGCTTCACTAAATTCGGGAAACCAGGCATCGCCGATCGGGCGCAGGCCAACCCGTGTCAGGTAGAGGCGCTCAGCCAGAACCAAGCCCTGCTCGTAGAGTTGGGCACCACCAATCAGCATCAGCTCGTCCATGCCCTGCTCGCGGGCCCATTGGTCGGCGCGTGTGATCGCCGCGTCCAGAGTCGGGAAGACTTCAGCGCCGTCGAGCCGAAGATCTGCCTGGCGGCTGACCACCAGATTGAGCCGCCCTGGCAGCGGCCGCCCGAGCGAATCCCAGGTCTTGCGCCCCATGATGATCGGCTTGCCCAGGGTCAGGGCCTTGAAGTGCTTGAGGTCCGCCGGCAGGTGCCAGGGCAGCTGGTTATCGCGACCGATCACGCGGTTGTCGGCGAGGGCGGCGATCAGGCAGAGGGGAAGAGTCGTTTTCATGGCTGGGAGCATAGCAGAGCGCTCGGCACGGACGCAGCCCGGCTGCAGCGGTGCCGACCAACGCACAGAACCGTCTAGGCTTGGACCTCTGTAGCAGAATCGTCACCCTTGCCGGTGCAGGCTCGGGTTTCCATCCCTGTGCAAGGAGGTACCACCATGTTGACCAAACCGCTTCGCAGCTGGCTGCTCTGCGCCGGTCTGTTATTACCGAGCCTCGGCCTCGCCGCGCCCGCCACGCCCGATAGCGTGCAGGCCGCCATCGACTGGGCCCAGCAGCAGCCCGGCGCCCACCCGGGCAAACCCCGCGGCGAGGCCAGGCCGCTGGTCATCGCCCACCGCGGCGCCAGCGGCTACGTGCCCGAGCACACCCTGGCGGCCTACGCCCTGGCCGTGCTGCAGGGCGCCGACTATATCGAGCCGGACCTGGTGATGACCCGCGACGGCCAGCTGGTGGCGCGCCACGACAACGAGCTGGGGCTGACCACCGACGTCTCCCAGCGCCCCGAGTTCGCCAATCGCAAGCGCACCCAGACGGTCGACGGCGTCAGCCTGGAGGGCTGGTTCAGCGAGGACTTCAGCCTGGCCGAACTCAAGACCCTGCGCACCATCGAGCGCATCCCGCAGCTGCGCCCGGGCAACACGCGCTTCGACGGCCAATTCGAGATCCCCAGCCTGCAGGAGATCATCGACCTGGTGAAGAGCCTGCAGCTCAGCCAGCAACGGGTGATCGGCCTGTACCCGGAGACCAAGCACCCGACCCACTTCCAGCAGATCGGCCTGGCCATGGAGCAGCCGCTGGTCAAGGTGCTCAAGCGCAACGGCTACCACAGCGCCAAGGCGCCGGTGTACATCCAGTCCTTCGAGGTGGAGAACCTCAAGACCCTGAGCCGCCTGACCCAGGTACGCCTAGTGCAGCTGCTGTGGACCGAGGGCCAGCCCTATGACCAGCAGGTACTCGGCAGCGGCCTTACCTACGCGCAGATGGCCACCCCGGCCGGGCTCAGGGCCATCGCCCGCTACGCCGCAGGCATCGGCCCGGAGAAGAGCCAGATCATCCCGCGCGACGCCGCCGGCAAGCTCACCGCTCCCACCAATCTGGTGCGCGACGCCCATGCCGCCAAGCTCAAGGTCCACCCCTACACCTTCCGTGCCGAGAACGCCTTCCTGCCGACCGACCTGCGTAGCGGCGGCGAACCGGCCGAACACGGCGATATCGAGGCCGAGCTGCGCGCCTTCCTCGCCACCGGCATCGACGGCCTGTTCATCGACCAGCCGGACATCGCCGTGCGCCTGCGCCAACGCGACTGATCCATGGCTCTCTCCGCCGCGGGAGAGCACCACGGCTGCTGCCATTCGCACCCGACCGGATCAGGGGTTATCCTCAGCCCCTGATCTGGCCGACGAGACGCCGCGTGACTGACGCCGCCCCGCAACCCGACACCCTGCACCGCCTCTGGCTCAGCGAGGCGATCCGCCTGCGCGAGGAACACGCCGGCGCGCTGGACGACGCCGAGGCCAATCGCCTGGCCCGCGCCAGCGGTGGCGACCTGAGCGCGCGTATCCAGCAACGCGCCCTGCTGCTGGCGCGCCGCGACGGCCAGTGGCAGGCCCTGCTGCACTGGCTGCAGGGCGCCCGCCTGGCCCTCTTCGCCCTCGCCGCCCTGGCCCTGCTCAGCGGTATCGGCCTGGCCCTGGCCGGCCTCGGCGACGGCAGCCGGCCGGTCAACGTGTTCTGGGCCCTGGGCAGCCTGCTCGGCCTCAACCTGCTGCTGCTACTCGGCTGGCTGCTCGGCCTGCTGCTGGCCCGCGACAGCGCCGGTGCCCTCGGTCGCCTGTGGCTGTGGCTCAGCGAAAAGCTCGCCCGCGACGCCGCCGCCGTGCAGCTGGCCCCCGCCCTGCTGCTGCTCCTGCAGCGCCAGCGCCTGAGCCGCTGGGGCCTCGGGGTGTTGGTGCACGGCCTGTGGGCCCTGGCCATGCTCGCCGCACTGGCCAGCCTGCTGCTGCTGCTCGCCACCCGCCGCTACGGTTTCGTCTGGGAAACCACCATCCTCGGCGGCGACAGCTTCATCGCCCTGACCCGGGCGCTCGGCGCCCTGCCCGCCCTGCTCGGCTTCAGCCTGCCGGACGCCGAGCTGATCCGCGCCAGCGGCGAGGCCGCCCTGCTCGACGAGACCGCGCGGCAGAGCTGGGCCGGCTGGCTGATCGGCGTGGTGCTGGTCTACGGCCTGCTGCCGCGCCTGCTGCTGATGCTGCTGTGCCTGTGGCGCTGGCAATCGGGCAAGGCGGCGCTGCGCCTGGACCTCGACCTGCCCGGCTACGGCCTGCTGCGCCAGCGCCTGCAGCCGGACAGCGAGCGCCTCGGCGTCTGCGACCTGGCGCCGGCGGCCCTGTACCAGCCGGCAGGCGGCGCCCAGTCGGACGGCGGTAGCGGCGCCCTGCTGCTCGGCCTGGAGCTGGACGAGCGCCGCCCCTGGCCACCGGCTCAGCTGCCCAGGGGCGTGCTCGACGCCGGGGTGATCGACAGCCGCGAGCAGCGCCGCCAGCTGCTCGACCAACTGACCCGCTACCCACCCGAGCGCCTGGCCATCGCCTGCGACCCGCGCCGCTCGCCGGACCGCGGCAGCCTGGCGCTGCTCGGCGAGCTGGCGCGCTCGGCCTCCGCCACGCGCATCTGGCTGCTGCCGCCCGCGCCCGGCGAAACCCTGGACAGCGCACGCCTGGCCGACTGGCACCAGGCGCTGGACAAATTGCAACTGGCGCACGGCGACACGGCGCCGTTGAACTGGCTGGAGAGCGGCCATGATTGAAGCCCGATATACCCGTAGGGTGGATGACGCTTCACCCATCCACCATTGGCGACGGTGGATGAAAAAAGCGTCATCCACCCTACGAAGTCTCACGACGCCGAGATCCGCACCATGAGCCAGCCGCTACGACTCGCCCTGGTCGGCCACACCAACGTCGGCAAGACCTCGCTGCTGCGCACCCTGACCCGCGACGTCGGGTTCGGCGAGGTGTCGCCACGCGCCAGCACCACCCGCCATGTCGAGGGCGCGCGCCTGTCGGTCGACGGCACCGCGCTGTTGGAGCTGTACGACACCCCCGGCCTGGAAGACGCCATCGCCCTACTCGACCATCTGGAGCGCCTCGACCGCCCCGGCGAACGCCTGGACGGCCCGGCGCGCCTGGCCCGCTTTCTCGAGGGCAGCGAGGCGCGCCAGCGCTACGAGCAGGAGGCCAAGGTGCTGCGCCAGCTGCTGGCTTCCGACGCCGGGCTGTACGTGATCGACGTGCGCGAGCCGGTGCTGGCCAAGTACCGTGACGAGCTGGCAGTGCTGGCCATGTGCGGCCGGCCGCTGCTGCCGGTACTGAATTTCGTCGCCAGCGGCGAACACCGCACCGCCGACTGGCGCGAGGCCCTGGCGCGTCTCGGCCTGCACGCCCTGGTGGCCTTCGACAGCGTGGCCCCGCCCGAGGACGGCGAACGCCGCCTGTACGAGAGCCTGGCCCTGCTGCTGGAACGCTCGCGCCCACAATTGCAGCGCCTGATCGAGGATCACCAGGCGCAGCGCCGGGCGCGGCACCAGGCCGGCGCGCGACTGGTCGCCGAACTGCTGCTCGACTGCGCCGCCTGCCGGCGCAGCGTGGCCGCTCAGCCAGTGCTGGAGCAGGCCGCCATCGCCGCGCTGCGCGAGACCATCCGCCAGCGCGAGCAGCGCTGCGTCGAGGCCCTGCTGCGCCTCTACGCCTTCCGCCCGAGCGATGCCCAGGCCGGCGACCTGCCGCTGCTGGACGGCCGCTGGGGCGACGACCTGTTCAATCCGGAAACCCTCAAGCAGCTCGGCATCAAGGTCGGCGGCGGCATGGCCGCCGGCGCGGCCACCGGCGTCGGCGTCGACCTGCTGGTCGGCGGCCTCACCCTGGGGGCGGCCGCCGCGCTGGGCGCGGTGATCGGCGGCAGCGCGCAGACCCTGCGCAATTACGGGGAAAGGCTTAAAGGCAAATTGAAGGGCCAACGCGAGCTGACCGTGGACGATGCCGTGCTGCGCCTGCTCGCCCTGCGCCAGCAGCAACTGCTGCGCGCCCTGGACGCCCGCGGCCACGCGGCGATGGAGGCCATTGCCCTCAATGCCCCGCAGGAAACCCTGTGGCGCCAAGGCAAGCTACCCGCGCCACTGAACCTGGCCCGCGCCCATCCCGAATGGTCGTCGCTCAACCCCGGTGCTCGCCTGGAAGAGGCCGAGCGCGCCGAACAGGTGGAGCGGCTGCGCAGTGAAATCGCCGTGCAGCCGGTGGGCTAAAGCCCACACTACGCCCACCTGCGCCGCCACAAGCTCCGTCTGCGTCAGACCGCCACCGGCGCCTTGATATGCGGGTGCGCCTCGTAGCCGACCAGCTCGAAGTCCTCGAACTTGAAGGCCAGCAGATCCTTCACTTCGGGGTTGAGCTTCATGGTCGGCAGCGGCAGCGGCTGGCGAGTCAGCTGCAGGTCGGTCTGCTCGATATGGTTGGCGTACAGGTGGCAGTCGCCGCCGGTCCAGATGAACTCGCCCGGCTCGAGGTCGCAGACCTGCGCCACCATCAGGGTCAGCAGGGCGTAGCTGGCGATATTGAAGGGCACGCCCAGAAAGATATCGGCCGAGCGCTGGTACAGCTGGCAACTGAGCTTGCCGTTCGCCACGTAGAACTGGAACAGCGCATGGCACGGCGGCAGGGCCATCTGCTCGACCAGCGCCGGGTTCCAGGCCGAGACGATCAGCCGGCGCGAGTCCGGGTTGCTCTTGATCATCGCGATCAGCTTGGCGATCTGGTCGATCGACTCGCCGTTGGGCGCCGGCCAGCTGCGCCACTGGTAGCCGTACACCGGGCCGAGGTCGCCGTTCTCGTCGGCCCATTCGTCCCAGATGGACACGCCGTTTTCCTTCAGGTAACGGATGTTGGTGTCGCCCTGCAGGAACCACAGCAGCTCGTGGATGATCGAGCGCAGGTGGCACTTCTTGGTGGTGACCAGGGGGAAGCCTTCGGCCAGGTCGAAGCGCATCTGGTAGCCGAACACGCTGTAGGTGCCGGTGCCGGTGCGGTCCTCCTTGAAGGTGCCGTGCTCGCGCACGTGGCGCATCAGGTCGAGGTACTGTTTCATCGGGCGGCTCCTTGAACAGGCTGGCGCTTGTAGGCGTAAAGAATCAGGCCGATACCGCCGAGGATCATCGGCAGGCACAGCACCTGGCCCATGGTCAGCCAGTTCCAGGCCAGGTAGCCGAGCTGGGCGTCCGGCACGCGGACGAACTCGACGATAAAGCGGAACAGCCCGTAGCAGGCGGCGAACAGGCCGGACACCGCCATGGTCGGGCGCGGCTTGCGCGAGTAGAACCAGAGGATGGCGAACAGCGCCACGCCCTCCAGGGCGAACTGGTACAGCTGCGAGGGATGCCGCGCCAGTTGCTGCGGGTCGGTGGGAAACACCATGGCCCAGGGCAGGTCGGTGGCCTTGCCCCACAGCTCGGCGTTGATGAAGTTGCCGATGCGCCCGGCGCCCAGGCCGATCGGCACCAGCGGGGCGATAAAGTCCATCAGTTCGAAGAAGCTCTTGCCGTTGCGCTTGCCGAACCACCAGGTGGCCAGCATCACCCCGAGCAGCCCGCCGTGGAACGACATACCGCCTTCCCAGACCCGCAGGATCTTCGCCGGTTCGGCGATATAGGCCGCGAAGTCGTAGAAGAACACGTAGCCCAGACGGCCGCCGAGTATCACCCCCATGGCCACCCAGAACACCAGGTCGGAGAGCTTCTCCTTGTTCCAGCCGGCGTCGAAGCGGGCCAGCCGGCGCGAGGCCAGCCACCAGGCGCCACCGATGCCGACCAGGTACATCAGGCCGTACCAGTGGATTTTCAGCGGGCCCAGGGCGATGGCCACCGGGTCGATCTGCGGGTAAGGCAGCATCAATCACTCCTTAGATCAAAAAACTCAGGCCCACGCTGAACAGCAGCAGGGCGAACAGACGCTTGAGCAGACGCGGCGACAGGCGATGGGCCAGGCGCGCGCCGAAGCGGGCGAAAAACATGCTGGTGACGGCGATCCCGACCAGCGCCGGCAGGTAAACGAAACCGACGCTCCACGGCGGCAGTTGCGGGTTGCCCCAGCCGGTGGCGACGAAACTCAGCGCGCCAGCGAGGGCAATCGGCAGACCGCAGGCCGCCGAGGTGGCCACCGCCTGCTGCATCGGCACGCTGCGCCAGACCAGGAAGGGCACGGTCAGCGAGCCGCCGCCGATACCGAAGATCGCCGAGGCCCAGCCGATCACCCCGCCGGCCGCCGCCAACCCCGGCTTGCCTGGGACAGCGCGGCTGGCCCTGGGTTTCAGGTCCAGGGCCATCTGCGCGGCGATGACCAGGGCGAACACGCCGATGATCTTCTGCAACCAGCCGCCCTCGATGGCCGCCGCGGTCAGCGCGCCCAGCGCCGCGCCGAACAGGATGCCCAGGCTCAGCCAGCGAAACAGCGGCCAGCGCACCGCGCCCTGACGCTGATGCTCGAGCGCGGAATTGATCGAGGTGAAGACGATGGTGGCCAGCGAGGTGCCCACCGCCAGGTGGGTGAGAATCTCCGCCGGCATGCCCTGCGCGGCGAAGCTGAAGACCAGCACCGGCACTATGATCAACCCGCCGCCCACGCCGAACAGGCCGGCCAGCACGCCGGCGGCCGCGCCCAGCAGCAGGTAGAGCAGCAGTTCCATCGACACCCCCGAAAACAAAGCGGCATGGTAGCGGAATTGCCCCGGCAGCGGCAGGCTCCGGGCGTCGGCCACCGGGGCGCCGGGGCGGATCCACTCCGCCGTTTCGGCTTCGTGCTAGCCTGCTAGGCACACTCCGTACAAGGATCGTCCCATGTGCCTGATCGTTTTCGCCTGGCGTCCAGATCACCCGCAGCCGCTGCTGCTGGCGGCCAACCGCGACGAGTTCTACGCCCGCCCCAGCTGGCCGCTGCGCGAGTGGGACGACGCGCCGGGGCTGTTCGCCGGACGCGACCTGCAGGCCGGCGGCACCTGGCTGGGGATGAGCGCGGACGGCCGCTTCGCCGCGCTGACCAATATCCGCGACCCCAGCCAGGAGCCCGGCCAGCGCTCGCGCGGCGAGCTGCCGGTGGCCTTCCTGCGCGGCACGCTGACGCCGCAGGCCTACCTCGCGCAGATCGCGGCCAGGGCCAGCGACTACGCCGGCTTCAACCTGTTGCTCGGCGATGCGCGCCAGCTCTGGTACTACAACAGCCGCGAGGACGACCCGCGCCCCCTGGCGGAAGGGCTCTACGGCCTGTCCAACGCCAGCCTCGACAGCCCCTGGCCCAAGCTGCAGCGGGCCAAGGCGACGCTGGAGAACTGTCTCGACGCGCCCGACAGCCAGCGTCTGCTGGCCCTGCTGGCCGACACCACGCAACCACCCGAACACCTGCTGCCCGACACCGGCGTCGGCCCGGCGGTCGAGCGCCTGCTGGCCACCGCCTTTATCGCCAGCGCCAACTACGGCACCCGCGCCAGCACCGCGCTGCTGCTCAACGCCGACGACAGCTGGGAGCTGGTCGAGCGCAGCTTCGGTCCGCAAGGCAGGCCGCTGGGCGAGGTGGCTGTACGCAGGTAAGGGGCGCCACGCGCGGCCTAAGGGGTAGCCCGGATGCCCTCCGGGCTACGAGGCAGGCACGCCGGCTCAGGCCTGGATATTCGACGCGGGGTTGATCACCCGGCCCAGGCCGAGGTTGCGCAGGGCCAGGTGCAGGGTGCTGTAGATCAGGTGCGGGTTGTCCATGGTCATCACCTGGCCGAGCAGCTCCCTGGCCTTGCTCAGGGTGATCTGGCGCAGCAGCCACTTGACCTTGGGCAGGTTGGTGGCGTTCATCGACAAGGAGTCGAAGCCCATCGCCAGCAGCAGCACAGCGGCGGCCGGGTCGCCGGCCATCTCGCCGCAGATGCTCACCGGCTTGCCTTCGGCATGGGCATCGTGGATCACCTTCTGCAGCGCCTGCAGCACCGCCGGGTGGAGGAAGTCGTAGAGGTCGGCGACCCGCGGGTTGTTGCGGTCCACCGCCAGCAGATACTGGGTCAGGTCGTTGGAGCCGACCGAGAGGAAGTCCACCTGGCGCGCCAGCTCGCGGGTCTGGTAGACCGCGGCGGGAATCTCGATCATCACGCCGATGGGCGGCAGCGGCACGTCGGTGCCTTCGTCGCGCACCTCGCCCCAGGCGCGGTGGATCAGGTGCAGCGCCTCCTCCAGCTCCTGGGTGCCGGAGATCATCGGCAGCAGGATGCGCAGGTTGTTCAGCCCCTCGCTGGCCTTGAGCATGGCGCGGGTCTGCACCAGGAAGATTTCCGGGTGGTCGAGGGTGACGCGGATGCCGCGCCAGCCGAGGAAGGGATTCTCTTCCTTGATCGGGAAGTAGGACAGCGCCTTGTCGCCGCCGATATCCAGGGTGCGCATGGTCACCGGCAGCGGGTGGAAGGCCTGCAGCTGCTCGCGGTAGGTGGCCAGCTGCTCCTTCTCGCTGGGGAAGCGCTCGTTGACCATGAACGGCACTTCGGTGCGGTACAGGCCGACGCCCTCGGCGCCGCGCTGCTGGGCGCGGGCGACGTCGGCGAGCAGGCCGGTGTTGACCCACAGCGGCATGCGCTGACCGTCGAGGGTCTCGCAGGGCAGCGCGCGCAGGGCGTCGAGGCCCTCGGTGAGCTGGCGCTCCTCCTCGACCACCTCGGCGTACTGCTTGCTCAGCAGCTCGCTGGGGTTGGTGAACACCTCGCCGTGGTAGCCGTCGACGATCAGCTTGATGCCGTCGATCTTCGAATAGGGCAGGTCGACCACCCCCATCACCGTGGGGATGCCCATGGCGCGGGCGAAGATCGCCACGTGCGAGTTGCCCGAGCCGGTCACCGAGATCAGGCCGGCCAACTTGCCCTCCGGCACCTCGCCGAGCATCGCCGGCGACAGCTCCTCGCTGACCAGGATGGTGTTGTCCGGGTAGACCAGGGCGCTCTTGCGCTCCTCCTGCAGGTAGGCGAGCAGGCGCCGGCCGAGGTCGCGCACGTCGCTGGCGCGCTCGCGCAGGTAGGCGTCGTCCATCAGCTCGAAGCGCTGCACGTGGTCGAGCACCACCTGGCGCAGGGCGCCCTGCGCCCACTGGCCGGTCTTGATGACCTTGCGCACCTCGTTACCCAGGGCGGCGTCGTCGAGCATCATCAGGTAGACGTCGAACAGCGCGCGTTCTTCCTTGCGCAGCTGGGTGGCGAGCTTGGCGGACAGCTCGTGCATGTCCTCGCGCACCCAGCCCAGGGCCTTGTCGAACAGCTCCAGCTCGGCGGCGATGTCGTCCACCGCACGATCCGGCACCACGTTGAGGTCGGCCGGCGGCAGCACCACCACCGCGGTGCCGACGCCGGCGCCGGGGGCGCCGGGCACGCCGACGAACTTGGCCTCCTGCACGCCCTTGCCCTGACGACCGAGGCCGCGGATCGAGCCGGTGGCCTCGGCATGGGCGATGACCCCGGCGAGCTGGGCGCTCATGGTGACCAGGAAGGCTTCCTCGCCTTCGTCGAACTGGCGGCGCTCCTTCTGCTGCACCACCAGCACGCCCATCACCCGCCGGTGGTGGATGATCGGTGCACCGAGGAAGGAGGCGTAGCGCTCCTCGCCGGTCTCGGCGAAGTAGCGGTAGCGCGGGTGGTCGGCGGCGTTTTCCAGGTTCAGCGGCTCCTCGCGGGTGCCGACCAGGCCGACCAGACCTTCGTTGGGGGCCATGCTGACCTTGCCGATGGAGCGCTTGTTGAGGCCCTCGGTGGCCATCAGCACGAAGCGGTTGGTTTCCGGGTCGAGCAGGTAGACCGAGCAGACCTGGCTGCCCATGGCCTCCTTGACCCGCTGCACGATGATCGATAACGCCGCCTTGAGATCCTTGGCGGCGTTAACTTCCTGGACGATCTTGCGCAGCGTATTGAGCATGGCTCGGTTCTAGTCCGTATCAGTCGCGCACCAGCAGGCGCGGGGCGAGTTCCTTGAGGGCGCGGCGGTACACCTCGCGCTTGAATGTGACCACCTGACCCAGCGGATACCAGTAACTGACCCAGCGCCAGCCGTCGAACTCGGGCTTGCCGGTCAGGTCCATGCGCACCCGCTCTTCGGCGCCGGTCAGGCGCAGCAGGAACCACTTCTGCTTCTGGCCGATGCACAGCGGCTGGCTGTGGGTACGCACCAGACGCTGCGGCAGACGATAACGCAACCAGCCGCGGGTGCAGGCGAGGATCTTCACATCCTGCTCCTCGAGGCCGACTTCTTCGTTGAGTTCGCGGTACAGCGCCTCTTCCGGCGATTCGCGGTCGTTGATCCCGCCCTGGGGAAACTGCCAGGCATCCTGGTTGATGCGCCGCGCCCAGAGCACCTGGCCGACATCATTGGTCAGGATGATGCCGACATTCGGGCGGAAACCATCAGAATCGATCACGGCAAGCAACCTCGTACGCGCAAGTTCCGGCATTGTTCCACAAAGCCGGCGACAGCGGCAACGCGGCCTGCGGCGCGGTAGGAAAGGTCGTCTAAAGCGGCTATTCTGGCGCGCCCAACCGGTTTCCCACGAAGGTACTCAAGGTGCGCCTGGCCCTATTCGATCTCGACAACACCCTGCTCGCCGGCGACAGCGATCACAGCTGGGGCGACTTCATCTGCCAGCGCGGCCTGGTCGACGCCGACGAATACCAGGCGCGCAACGATGCCTTCTATGCCGACTACTGCGCCGGCAAGCTGGACGTGGTGGCCTACCAGAACTTCAGCCAGGCGATTCTCGGTCGTACCGGCATGGAGCAGCTGGCGCAGTGGCACCGCGAGTTCATGGCCGAAGTGATCGAGCCGATCATCCTGGCCAAGGGCGAGGCGCTGCTGGAAGAACACCGCAAAGCCGGCGACAAGCTGGTGATCATCACCGCCACCAACCGTTTCGTCACCGCGCCCATCGCCGCGCGCCTCGGCGTCGAGACGCTGATCGCCACCGAATGCGGCATGGAAGGCGGCCGTTACACCGGGCAGATCGCCGGCGTGCCCTGCTACCAGCAGGGCAAGGTGACGCGGCTGCACGAGTGGCTGGCGCAGACCGGCCACAGCCTGGACGGCAGCTACTTCTACAGCGACTCGCGCAACGACCTGCCGCTGCTGGAAGTCGCCAGCCAGCCGGTGGCGGTGGACCCGGACGAGGTGCTGCGCGCCACCGCCGTCGAGCGCGGCTGGCCGGTGATTTCGCTGCGTTGAATCCAGCGCTTCGCGGCTGCAGCCGCTCCTACGCGCCGCGCGTAAGGCCCTGTAGCCGGATGCGATCCGGGAAGCCGATGCCCCGGATTGCCCCGGGCTACGCCCATGCGCACCGGGCGCATGAGAGGCGGCGCCCGCGACGCCGCCTACGCCGGCTTGGCGCCCATCAAGGCCATGATGGCAATCAACAGCACCAGGATCAGCGCCGCGTAGATCAGGCACAGGCGCCCCAGCGCGGTCGGCGCCGGGGCGTCGCCCAGCGCGCGCCAGGCGGCCAGACGCCCGGCCAGCAGCAGGCCGAGCAGCATCAGCACGGCGTAGAGGCTGCTGCCCAGCAGCAGCCAGGTCTGTCCCAGCGGCCAGCCAACGTTGTCCACCAGCCACCAGCCGGTCAGCGGCAGGCTCAGCGCCAGCACGGCGAAGGCCGGCAGGCTGTACAGCAGGGTCACGCGCAGCTTGCGTGCCAGCAGCGCGGCATCGCCTGCGCGCTGCGCCTTGAACAGCATCACGCCGTGGGCGATCAGGCCGAGCAGCAGCAGGATGCCCGGGGCGCCGTGGAGAATGCGGACCAGCAGGTAGTGTTCCATCAGACTTTCCTTATCAACCCAGAAACAGGGAATAGGCGGGGTTGTCGCTCTCGTCCCAATAGGGGTAGCCGATGGCGTCCAGCGCCTCGGCCACCAGGTGGCGCTCGCTGTCCGGCACCTGCAGGCCGGCCACCACGCGGCCGTCGGCGGCGCCGTGGTTGCGGTAGTGGAACATCGAGATGTTCCAGCGCCCGCCGAGTTTCTGCAGGAAGTTGAACAGCGCGCCCGGCCGCTCGGGGAACTCGAAGCGGAACACCATCTCGTCGCTGACCCGCGCCGCGTGGCCGCCGACCATATGGCGGATATGCAGCTTGGCCAGCTCGTTGTCGGTCAGGTCCAGCACCGGGAAGCCCTGGGCGCGCAAGCCTTCGACCAGCGCCGCGCGCGGGTCGCTGTCGGGGTGGGTCTGCACGCCGACGAAGATGTGCGCCTCGCGGTCGGTGTGGTAGCGGTAGTTGAACTCGGTGATCTGGCGCTTGCCGATGGCCTCGCAGAAGGCCTTGAAGCTGCCCGGCTGCTCGGGGATGGTCACGGCGATGATCGCCTCGCGCTTCTCGCCCAGCTCGGCGCGCTCGGCGACGTGGCGCAGGCGGTCGAAGTTGACGTTGGCGCCCGAATCGATGCCCACCAGCACCTTGCCCTGGGCGCGCTCGCGCTCGACGTACTTCTTGATCCCGGCCACGGCCAGGGCGCCGGCCGGCTCGGTGATCGAACGGGTGTCGTCGTAGATGTCCTTGATCGCCGCGCAGATCTCGTCGCTGCTGACGGTGATCACCTCGTCGACGTATTGCTTGCAGATATCGAAGGTGTGCGCGCCGATCTGCGCCACCGCCACGCCGTCGGCGAACAGCCCGACGCTCGGCAGCACCACGCGTTCGCCGGCGGCCATGGCGGCCTGCAGGCAGTTGGAGTCGTCCGGCTCGACGCCAATCACCTTGATCTCCGGGCGCAGGTACTTGACGTAGGCGGCGATGCCGGCGATCAGGCCGCCGCCGCCCACCGGCACGAAGATGGCGTCCAGCTGGCCCGGGTGCTGGCGCAGCACCTCCATGGCCACGGTGCCCTGGCCGGCGATCACCAGCGGGTCGTCGTAGGGGTGGATATAGGTGTAGCCCTTCTCCTCCACCAGCTTCAGCGAATGTGCCAGCGCCTCGGGGAAGGCGTCGCCGTGCAGCACCACCTTGCCGCCGCGCGAGCGCACGCCCTGCACCTTCAATTCCGGCGTGGTGCGCGGCATGACGATGGTCGCCTTCACCCCCAGGTGCTTGGCCGCCAGGGCCAGGCCCTGGGCGTGGTTGCCGGCCGAGGCGGTGACCACGCCGCGTTCCAGTTCCTCGGCCGACAGCTGGGCCAGCTTGTTGTAGGCGCCACGAATCTTGAACGAGTACACCGGCTGCAGATCCTCGCGCTTGAGCAGAATCTGGTTACCGAGCCGCTCGGACAGCTGGCGGGCCGGTTGCAGCGGGGTTTCCACCGCGACGTCGTAGACGCGCGAGGTGAGGATCTTCTTCACGTACTGTTCGAGCATGGCGAGTTCGCAGGCGGTCGGGCTTGGAGGGGACTGCCGAGTCTACCCCAGCGCTTCGCCGTGCGACCACAGAGAGTGCGGGGTTTTTGCCCGCCATGCGGCTATAATTCGCGCCTCTTTTCCCTCCCTTGCCAGGCGCACCCCCGCGATGAACCAGGATCAGCTGAAACAGGCCGTGGCCCAGGCCGCCGTCGACCACATTCTTCCCCGCCTCGACAGCAAGAGCGTCATCGGCGTGGGCACCGGCTCCACCGCCAACTTCTTCATCGACGCCCTGGCCAAGCACCGGATGGAATTCGACGGCGCGGTGGCCAGCTCCGAAGCCACCGCCGCGCGGCTCAAGGGCCACGGCATCCCGGTGTACGACCTGAACACGGTGAGCGAACTGGAGTTCTACGTCGACGGCGCCGACGAGAGCGACGAGCACCTCCACCTGATCAAGGGCGGCGGCGCCGCGCTGACCCGCGAGAAGATAGTCGCCGCGGTGGCGCGCACCTTCATCTGCATCGCCGACGCCAGCAAGCTGGTGCCGGTGCTCGGCGCCTTCCCGCTGCCGGTCGAGGTGATCCCCATGGCACGCAGCCACGTGGCGCGCGAGCTGGTCAAGCTGGGCGGCGACCCGGTGTACCGCGAGGGCGTGCTGACCGACAACGGCAACATCATCCTCGACGTGCACAACATGAGCATCGTCGACCCGGTGAAGCTGGAAGCGGACATCAACGCCATAGTCGGGGTGGTCACCAACGGCCTGTTCGCCGCCCGCCCGGCCGACCTGCTGTTGCTGGGGACTGCCGAGGGCGTCAAGCGCATCAGCCGCTGAAACTGGCCGGATAGGCAGGAGGGGCTAGGCTAAAGCCGAATCCCCCACACCAGGAGTGCCTCATGTCCGGCAAGTTCGAGCTGAAGAAGGCCAAAGACGGCCAGTTCCATTTCAACCTGCTGGCCGGCAACGGCCAGGTCATCCTCACCAGCGAGCTGTACAAGGCCAGGGATTCGGCGCTGAACGGCATCGACTCGGTACGCAAGAACTCGCAGCGCGCCGGCGCCTTCGAGACCAAGGCCGCGAGCAACGACAAGCACTACTTCGTGCTCAAGGCCACCAACGGCCAGGTGGTCGGCCAAAGCCAGATGTACGCCAGTGCCGCCAGCTGCCAGAACGGCATCGAATCGGTGCAGAAGAATGCGCCGGACGCCACCCTGGACGATCAGACGGCCTAATCGGCCGCCTTCCTGAACAGATAGAACAGGTTCGGCTCGCTGATCAGGTAGAGGTTGCCGGCGTCGTCGGTGGCCACCCCCTCGGCCTGCGGCACACCGCGCCGCAGGCCGTGCTGGCCGGCCAGCAGCGACAGGGTGCTGACCGGCTTGCCCGCCGCGTTCAGTTCGATCACCAGGCGCGACTCGTCCGACAGCGCCAGCAGGTGGCCGGTGGCGCTGTCGAAATCCAGGCTCGACAGGTCGCGCACGAACAGCCGTGCATCGCGCTTGGGGTCGGTGTTGACCTGCAGCGCTAGCGGCTTGCCCGCATCGACATGGGGGAAGCCGAGCACCTCGAAGATGCGCACCGGGTCGCGCTCCTTGGCCACCAGCAGGCGCTGGTTCTTGGCGTCGTAGGCCAGCCCCTCGAAGCCCTTGTTGCCACCCGCGCCAATGCCCAGCGACAGCTGCTGAAAATCGGCGGCGTCTAGCACCCGGGTGGCGTCGTCGATGCGTACCTTGACCAGGCGCTGCTCGCGCTCGTCGGCGATCACGTAGGTGCCCGGCGCCACGTATTCGATGGCCTCGGGGTCGCCGAAGCCTTGCAGGTCGATGCTGCGCTTGAGCTGCCCGTCCAGGCTCAGCTCGATCACCCGCGCCGGTTTGTTGGTGACGCTGAACAGGCTGGTGCGATCCGGGTCGTAGGTCAGCGCCGAGACGTCGCTGATGTCGCCGATCGGCTTGGCGTCGATCACCACCCGGTAGTCGCCCAGCCACAGCGAGCGCTCGCGCCACTCTCCGCCGTGCCGCCACTCCTGCACCACGAACCAGGCGCGCTCGAACAGACGGTATTGCTGGCCCAGCACGGCGCCGACCAGCAGCAGGAACAACAGGATGTAGAGCCAGGGGTTGAAACTCAGCAGACGGCGCATGACGACTCTCTCTGACGACAACGAAAAAGCCCGCCACGGAACGGGCCGTGGCGGGTTAGCAGAAAACCTTCGATCAGTTGATCAGCTCGACGCGGTCGACATCGATCTCGCGGCTGTTGAAATCCTTGTCCACTTCGCCGGTCAGGCGCACCTTGGCGGTTTCCGAGACGGTCTGGTTCGGCCAGTCTTCGTCGTCGATCTCCACCTGGATGGTGCCGCTGGCGTCCTTGAATTCGTAGAGTTCGTCCTGCAGACGTTTGACGATCTGACCTTCGAGCACCACCTGGGTGTCGTCGGCCGCCTGCAGCGCGGCGGAAACGCTGGTGACCTGCGGCGTGGCGCCCGGGCCGGTGTAGCCGGTGGCGAAGGCGGCGGAGCTGAGCAGCGGCAGAACCAGCAGAGCGAGAGCGGTAGGTTTCATGGTGTTGACCTCGTTGTTCGTAAGTGACGGGGTCAGATTAGGGCGGCAAGCTGAAGCCAGACTGAATCGGCGCTTAAGCCAAGCTGAACGGCTCAGCCGGCGTCCGGCGCCGACTTGCTGAACACGTAGAACAGATTAGGCTCGGCGACGATATAGATGTTGCCCTGCTCGTCCATGGTCACCCCTTCGGCCTGCTCGATGGCCCGCTCCAGGCCGTTGCGGCCGCCGCTGAGGCTGAGGAAGCTGACCGGCTGGCCGGCGCGGTCGAGCTCCAGCAGCATGCGCGATTCGTCGGACAGCACCAGGGTATGGCCGGTGCGCGCATCGATGCTCAGCGAGGAGATATCGCGCATGCCCAGGTGCTTGTAGCTCAGCGGCTGCAGCACACCGGCGGCGCCGTCCTCGCCGGGGAACGGCAGGCTGAACAGGCCCAGCGGGCTGCGCTCCTTGCCCAGCAGCAGGCTGCGGCTGCGCGCATCCCAGGCAATGCCCTCGAAGCCCTTGTTGCCGGCATCGACGAAGCCCAGGTCGAAACCGGGGAAGTCGGCGGCATCCAGACTCAGTTCGTCCTCGCCGAGGGTGAAGGCGGTGAGCTGGCGGCGGCGCTCGTCGATGATCGCCATGCGCCCGCCGTCTAGCATCTCCACCCCTTCCGGGTCGGCGAAGCCGGTCAGCTCGATGCGCCGCAGCACCTCGCCCTCGCGCGACAGTTCGACCAGTAGCGGATGCTTGCCGGTGACGGTGAACAGGGTGCCAGTGGCGGGGTTGTAGGTCAGCCCGGAGGTTTCGTCCTCCTCCAGGCCGGCCAACGTCTTGGCCTGGATCACCGCGCGGTAGCCGGGCAGCCAGACGCTGGCCAGGCGATCCACCAGGGGCGTGCGGCCCTCCTGCCACCAGAGCAGCGCGCGGTCGTCCCAGTGCAGGGCATGCACCGCCAGCGCCAGCGTTGCTGCGGCAGCGCCGGCGAGCCAGTAGCGAGGACGGAACACGGGGGAACGGCGAGAGGACATGGGCGACGGCTCGGCTGCTTGATGGCAATCCGACATCCGCTGTCGAATGGAGTTCCGCCGCCCGTCGGGCGGCGGAGCGCGTCTTATAGCACGCGGCTGGTGAAACTACTGTGACCGACCAACTCCAGCACCAGCTCGTCGCCCTTGTGCAGCGCGCCGACGCCCACCGGGGTGCCGGTGAGGATGACGTCGCCCGGCTGCAGGGCGAAGTGCCCGGCCATGTGCTGGATCATCGCGACTATGGGGTTGAGCATGTCGCGGCTGTTGCCGTCCTGGCGGATGTCGCCGTTGATCGACAGGCGGATGCCGATATCGGCCAGGTCCTCGATGGCATCGCCGGGCACGAAGGGCGCCAGCACGCAGGCGCCGTCGAAACTCTTGGCGATTTCCCAGGGGTAGCCCTTCTCCTTGAGCTTGCTCTGCAGGTCGCGCAGGGTCAGGTCGAGCGCCGGGGCGAAACCGCTGATGGCGTCGCGCACTTCCTCGGCGTCCGGCTTCTTCGACAGCGGCTTGCCGATCAGCACGGCGATTTCCGCCTCGTAGTGCACCGCGCCGCGGTCGTCGGGAATGGCGAAGCCTTCGTCCAGCGGCACCACGCAGGAGCCCGGCTTGATGAACAGCAGCGGCTCGCTGGGCACCGGGTTGTTCAGTTCCTTGGCGTGTTCGGCGTAGTTGCGCCCGATGCACACGACCTTGCCGAGGGGAAAGTGGACGGTGGTTCCGTCGACGTACTGGTGCTGATAGCTCATCACCGACTCCTGTGTTGTTCGTATTGTGGACATCTCGGCTTGTGGCCGGTCAGGTACCTTAACCGACGCGAGGGCGGATACGAAAACGCCCGCTGTAAAGCGGGCGTCTGCGTCGTTCAGGCGAAGATCTTGCCGGGGTTCATGATGCCGTTGGGGTCGAACACCGCCTTGACCGCCTTCATGCAGGCGATTTCCGCCGGCGAACGGCTGTAGTGCAGGTAATCGCGCTTGGTCATGCCCACGCCGTGTTCGGCGCTGATCGAGCCGTTGTACTTCTGCACGGTCTCGAACACCCACTGGTTGACCACCGCGCACTTGGCGAAGAACTCGTCCTTGGACAGGTTCTCGGGCTTCAAGATATTCAGGTGCAGGTTGCCGTCGCCGATATGACCGAACCACACCACCTCGAAGTCCGGGTAGTTGGCTTCGACTATGGCGTCGATGTCCTTGAGGAAGGCCGGCACCTGGCTGACGGTGACCGAGATGTCGTTCTTGTACGGCGTCCAGTGGCTGATGGTCTCGGAGATGTACTCGCGCAGCTTCCACAGGTTGTGCAGCTGCTGCTCGCTCTGGCTCATCACGCCGTCGACCACCCAGCCCTGCTCGACGCAGTGCTCGAAGGTTTCCAGGGCCTGGTTGGCCACCTCCTCGGTGGTCGCCTCGAACTCCAGCAGGGCGTAGAAGGGGCACTCGCTGTCGAAGGGCGCCGGCACGTCGCCGCGGGCGAGGATCTTGGCCAGGGCCTTGTCGGAGAAGAACTCGAAGGCGGTCAGGTCCAGCTTGCCCTGGAAGGCGTGCAGCACCGGCATGATCGAGTCGAAATCCGGGGTGCCGAGCACCATCGCGGTGAGGTTCTTCGGCGCCCGGTCCAGACGCATGGTGGCCTCGACCACGAAGCCCAAAGTCCCTTCGGCGCCGATAAACAGCTGGCGCAGGTCGTAGCCGGTGGCGTTCTTGATCAGGTCGCGGTTCAGCTCCAGCAGCTCGCCGGTGCCGGTGACCACCTTCAGGCCGGCCACCCAGTTGCGGGTCATGCCGTAGCGAATCACCTTGATCCCGCCGGCATTGGTGCCGATATTGCCGCCAATCTGGCTGGAACCCGAGGAGGCGAAGTCCACCGGGTAGTACAGGCCCTTGTCCTCGGCGAACAGCTGCAGCTGCTTGGTCACCACGCCCGGCTGGCACACCGCGGTGCGGTCGTACTCATTGAAGGCGAGAATCTGGTTCATGTAGTCGAACGCCACCACCACCTCGCCATTGGCCGCCACCGCCGCCGCCGACAGCCCGGTGCGACCACCCGAGGGCACCAGGGCGATTCTGTGCGCATTGGCCCAACGCACGATGGCCTGCACCTGCTCGATGCTCTTGGGGAAGACGATGGCCGAAGGCGCCGGGGCGAAATGCTTGGTCCAGTCCTTGCCGTAGGCCTCGAGGGAATCGGCGTCGGTCAGCACCTTGCCGGGTTCAACCAGGGTCTTCAGCTCTTCGATCTGGGCAGAGGTGGTCATCTACAGAACTCTCAAAGGATTCATGGTCGCCCTGAGAACCATTCAGGTCGCGACCGAGCATTGAAAAAGGCGAACATGCTAGCATACGCACCCCGTGAATCGAGCCATGCAGCGATCTACGGGCGCTGGCTGAGTTTCTCGGCCCTTCCCTGAAAACATCCCTGGGACAACAGGTACTCCGATGAGCAAGACCTCTCTCGACAAGAGCAAGATCAAGTTCCTTCTTCTCGAAGGCGTCCACCAGAATGCCGTGGACACCCTGAAGGCCGCCGGCTACACCAACATCGAGTACCTCAAGGGCGCGCTGTCGGGCGAAGAGCTCAAGGAAAAGATCGCCGAAGCCCATTTCATCGGTATCCGCTCGCGCACCCAGCTGACCGCCGAGGTCTTCGACTGCGCCAAGAAGCTGGTCGCTGTCGGCTGCTTCTGCATCGGCACCAACCAGGTCGACCTGGACGCCGCCCGCGAGCGCGGCATCGCCGTGTTCAACGCGCCCTACTCCAACACCCGTTCGGTGGCCGAGCTGGTGCTGGCCGAGGCCATCCTGCTGCTGCGCGGCATCCCCGAGAAGAACGCCTCCTGCCATCGCGGCGGCTGGATCAAGTCGGCGGCCAACTCCTTCGAGATCCGCGGCAAGAAGCTGGGCATCATCGGCTACGGCTCCATCGGCACCCAGCTCTCGGTACTGGCCGAGGCCCTGGGCATGCAGGTGTACTTCTACGACACCGTAACCAAGCTGCCGCTGGGCAACGCCACGCAGATCGGCGACCTGTACGAGCTGCTGGGCCTGTGCGACATCGTGTCCCTGCACGTGCCGGAGCTGCCGTCCACCCAGTGGATGATCGGCGAGAAGGAAATCCGCGCCATGAAGAAGGGCGGCATCCTGATCAACGCCGCGCGCGGCACCGTGGTCGAGCTGGATCACCTGGCCCAGGCGATCAAGGACGAGCACCTGATCGGCGCGGCCATCGACGTGTTCCCGGTCGAACCCAAGTCCAACGACGAGGAGTTCGAGAGCCCGCTGCGCGGCCTGGATCGGGTGATCCTCACCCCGCACATCGGCGGCTCCACCGCCGAGGCGCAGGCCAACATCGGCCTGGAAGTGGCCGAGAAGCTGGTCAAGTACAGCGACAACGGTACCTCGGTGTCCTCGGTCAACTTCCCCGAAGTGGCCCTGCCGGCGCACCCGGGCAAGCACCGCCTGCTGCACATCCACGCCAACGTGCCGGGCGTGATGAGCGAGATCAACAAGGTGTTCGCCGACAACGGCATCAACATCTCCGGCCAGTTCCTGCAGACCAACGACAAGGTCGGCTACGTGGTGATCGACGTCGACGCCGAGTACTCCGACCTGGCCCTGGAAAAACTCCAGCACGTCAACGGCACCATCCGCAGCCGCGTCCTGTTCTAAGCCCGCGGCAGCAAGCGAAAAGGGGAGGCTTCGGCCTCCCCTTTTTCGTTCGTCGCCCGGATGCCATCCGGGCTACTGGCCAGCATCCAGCCGTGCCAGCTCGGCGGCGGCCTCATCCAGTTGCGCCTCGTTGAACACCTTGACCCCGGCGCGGCGCAACAAGGCGGCGGTCACGCCTTCGCCCGGCACGCGCACGCCGCTGAAGCTGCCATCGTAGTTCTCCAGATTGCCGCAGGACGGGCTGCGCGCCTTGAGCAGGGCCAGGCGGATGCCGTGCTCGCGCACCAGCGCCAGCGCCTGTTCGGCACCACTGACGAAAGCGGCGGTGACGTCCGCGCCCTCCACCGTCAGCACCGGCAGTTGTCCGTCCAGCACCAGGGCGCCCTGGCCGCCGCGGATTTCCGCCGGCGGCCGCGGCGTCGGCAGGCCGCCGGCCACCTCCGGGCACAGCGCCACCACCCGCCCTTCGTCCAGCCACTGCTGCAGCTGGTCGAAGGGGCCATGGGCGCCGCCGTCGTAACGCACCCGATGGCCGAGCAGGCAGCGACTGACCAATATCTTCTGCATCGACTCTCTCCATTACCGCCACCAGAGTAACCGCCGGTAACAGCGCCGTCAGCCCTCGCTCCGGCACGCGGAAATGCGCCCGCACGCCGCCGTTTTCGGGGCCTGGCGGCCTATCCTTCGGCGGGAAGCGGCATTGCCCCGTGGCCAAGCGGGCAGCGCCCCAGCAGACTGGCGCGGCCAACCAGGGAGGTTACCGCTCATGTCCCAGCCGTTTCGCCCGCTCGCCCTGTCACTGCTGTGCGGCCTGGCGCTGCTCGCCCCGTCCGCGCAGGCCGCCCTGCTCGCCCTCGAAGACGCCAGCCTGAGCCAGATCAGCGGCCAGGCCGGCATCAGCATCCGCCTCGACCTGATGGCGCGCATCGACGAGATCCGCTGGCAGGACGACGGCGGCAGCCTGTCGCTGCGCAACGTCAAGATCGACAACGGCTGCCTCAAACCCAGCGACTGCGACGGCTATGCCCTGGGCCCGGCCCAGCTGGGCGCCAGCGTGCCGATCCTCGGCATCGAGGTGCCGACCCTGGAGGTGGACGTGGTCAAGGGCGGCAACGGCCAGAGCCAGCTGCAGCTCAAGCTGCCCAACCTCACCGCGATCAACCAGCAGCTCGGCCCGCTGGGCAAGCTGGTGATCCGCGCCCGCGTGGCCAGCGACCTGTATATCGGCGACACCAGCATCGGCAACGTCGCCCTGCGCGATATCCGCGACATCAATGGCACCATCAAGGTCTGGGGCCACTGAGCGGAGCAAACGCTCAGATCGGGTCACTACCGCGGCGCCTGAACCAGCCGGTCAGCGACAGCCGCTCGCGAGTGGCCGGCAGCACCTCGTGGGGCATCTCGGCGGAGAGGAACAGCGCCAGGGTGCCGGCCTGCGGCAGCACGTCATGCTCGCGGCCGTCGGCCAGGTACAGGCGCAACGCGCCGCCCTGCTCGGCCTGCCAATCCTCGTTGAGGTAGAACACCGCCGACACGCTGCGCCGGTCGTCGTCGCGAAAGCGGTCCAGGTGCTTCTGGTAGTAGGCGCCCGGCGCATAGAACGCGAAGTGGCTCTCGTAGTCCTCGAGGCCCAGATACAGCGCCTGATTCAGCGCCCGGCGCAAGCCGTCCATCAGCTGCAGATACTGGTCGCAGGCATGGCTCTGGCCAGACTCCAGCCATTGGATGCGATCCCCACGAATCCCCTCCTGCACCTGCTGGGCGCTGCCGCGGCCGACGCCGGCGGCACTGAGTTCGCCGCTTTGTGCACGTCTGCGGCACTCGGCGGCCAGTTCGCGGGTCAGAAGCTCGGGGGCGAAAAGCGCCCGTTGCGACCAGCCCTGGCTGGCGAGGTCGTCGATAAGGCTGGCGAAGAGGTGGTGCTGGCTGGATTCGGTCATGGCGGCGATTGTATCAGCGCCAGTCAGTCCGCTCGACAAGCCCCGGCCGGCCGCCGAAAATAGCCGCCCGCTGCCCCCAGCGGACGGCCAGGCCCGTTTGCCAAGGAGTTCTCGATGCGCCTTCTGTTTGCCCTGTTGCTGTTCGGCCTGGCCCTGCCGAGCCTGGCCGACGACCACCTGCGCCTGTACCAGGCGGCCGGCTGGCCACAACAACGCGAGCACTTCAACCAGGCCCTCGACGCCGCTCAGCAGCGCTACCGCAGCACCCTGCCGCCGGCGGTGTATCAGGCGCTGGTGGACAACAGCAACCGCCGCTTCGCCGCCGCCGCCATCGACCGCCGCGCGCAGCACAGCCTGCGCATGCAGCTGGCCGACCCGCAGCCGGCGCTGGCCTTCTTCCAGTCCGAACTGGGGCGCAAGATAGTCGCCGCCGAGCAGCTGGCCACCCGCAGCGACCAGCTGGCGCGCTACGCCGACGGCCTGCCGCGCAGCGAGGCCGATGCCACCCGGCGCCTGCTGATCCGGCACCTGGCCCAGGCCCTGCCGGCCAAGGAGGCCGGCGCCGAGGTCAGCCTGGCGCTGGCCGGCGTCGCCGCCGACAGCCTCAGCCAGATGCTCCCCGGCCTGCTCGGCGGTGCCCAGGCGCAGAGCCTGCTCAACGGCCAGCGCCAGCGCCTGATGGCGCAGATCGAACAGGACCTCGACAACACCCTGCTGCATGTCTACCGCGAGCTGAGCGACCCGGAGCTGGAGCAGTTCGTCGAATTCGCCCAGTCGGCGGACGGCCAGGCCTACTACCAGGCCGCCCTGCAAGCGCTGCGCGCCGGGCTGGCGGTGGGCATGAGCACGGCCGAGCTGGAGCCGGCGCCGCAGGGAATCTAAAGCGGCGAGGCAGACGGCAGCCCGGCTGGGTTAGGCGCCTGCTGCTGCCGTCCATGCACCGAAGCCATTCGTTGCGCCTTAACCCAGCGATGGTGCCCGCCGGTATATCGCTGGGCGGGCGGACGCCGGGCGGAGCGCTGCGCACTCCCCGTTGGGCTTCGCTGCGCTCAGCGCCAACCTACGCCAAATACTCGCGCAGGAAATCGAAATAGCGCTGGCGCAGCGCCTCGCTTTCGTTGGCCAGGTGATGACGCGCTTCGGGCAGGCGCAGGATGCTCGGCCGGCCGAACTTGTCCTGCAGCACCTCGAGGTTGTGCCGCCAGTCCACCGTCATGTCCGCCTCGCCCTGCACGATCAGGGGGCTGTGCGCGCTGCGCGGCGCCGCCTCGATGCGCGGCACCCACTGCGCCAGGGCGCCGACCCAGGCGGTGGGCAGGTTGCGCGGCTGCAGCGGGTCGAGGTTATGGACGAAGTCGATGAACGCGGCGTCGCTGGAGTTCTCGCTGAAGCGCCGCGGAATCTCGCGCACGAAGGGGCGCAGCAGGCGGTAGCTGAGCTTCGACCAGGCCCAGGCGCGCGGCCGCACCAGCGGCGCCAGCAGGATGCTCTGGCCCAGCTCGGAGCGTTTGCCGTCGGTCAGCAGGTAGTCCAGCAGGATCGCCCCTCCGGTGCTCTGTCCACATAGATGCCAGGGCTGCGGCAGCTGCAGTTCGGCGGCCTGCTCGAACAGCCCGGCGAGCACCAGCTGGTACTCGGCGAAGTCGCCGATGCTGGCGCGCGCGCCGCTGGACAGGCCGTGGCCGGGCAGGTCGCAGGCCAGCACGGCCAGATTCAGCGCCAACGCCCAGTCGATCACATGACGGTACAGACCCATATGGTCGTAGTAGCCGTGCAGCAGCAGCAGGGTGCCGCGCGGCTCGGCCGGCGCCCACAGCTGCACGGCGATCTGGTAACCGGCGGCGGCGAAGCTGCCGAGGCGATGATCCAGCCCGGCGTGGCGGCCGCCCAGGTCGAGACCGTAGAAGCTGCGGTAGGCCTGCACCGCCGGCAGCTCCAGGCGCGCTGCGGCCAAGGGTCGCAGCAGGGGGCGCAGTTGTTCGGGGTGAAACGGCTCTGGCATGGGGCCTTCCCTAGAGCGCGGCGCGAACCGCGGGGCATTCCTCAAAACCTCGATCTTCAGCTGCCGCACGCGGCGTGGCAAGCTACACGCCCTTTTCGCCCGCCGCCGTCCATGCCTCGTCCCTCGCCCAAGACCCTGCTCGCCACCCTGCTCGCCCTCGTCTGGCTGGGCGGCATGCTGCTGGCCTTCTGGTGGTTCGAGGCGCGCTACCTGCGCCCCTTCGACGAGCGCGCCGCGCTGTTCTCCGGCGCCGAGCTGCGCCTGCCGGCCGAACTGGCCGGCCCCGGGGCGATCCGCCTGGTGCACTTCTGGGACCCGGCCTGCCCGTGCAACGTCGGCAACCAGCAGCACCTGGCCGAGCTGGTCGCGCGCTACGCGCCGCGCGGCGTCGAGTTCCATGCCGTGCAGAAGCCCGGCAGCCAGGGCCGCCTGCCAGCCGAACTGGCCGCGCTCAAGCCGATCGCGGCCCTGCCCGGCAGCACCGCACTGCCCGCCAGCCCGGCGGTGGCGATCTGGGACGCCCAGGGCCAGCTGGCCTACTTCGGCCCCTACAGCGAAGGCCTGACCTGCAACTCGAGCAACAGCTTTATCGAGCCGATTCTCGAAGCCCTGGCCGCAGGACGCACAGTCGACGCCAGCAATACCCTGGCGGTAGGCTGCTTCTGCGACTGGGCCGACCAGCGACTGACGAGGCCCGAGCAACCGTAGGGTGGGTTAGCCGCCTGTCGCGCTTACCGGTCGATTAGCCCTGTTTGACGCGGCGTAACCCACCATCGGCGCAACACGATCTACCGCCTGGTGGGTTACGCGACGCACCACCTCCGCGGCGTTTGTCGATCCACCTCCAGCGTCGCTAACCCACCCTACGAGCTACGAGCGCCCTTCACCCGCCAGTTGCTCCGTGGCGCGATACAGGCCGCGCGGCGTGCCGCCCTGCCAGCGGCGAAAGGCACGGTAGAAGGGCGACAGTTCGGCGAACCCGCAGGCCCGCGCCACCTCGTGCACACCCAGGCCCTGCTCCAGCAGACGCAGGGCGCGCAGCCGGCGCACCTCGTCGTGCAGCGCGCGGAAGCTGCTGCCCTGCTCGCTCAACGCCCGCTGCAAGGCGCCGCGGCTGCTGTCCAGGGCGCCGGCGCAGGCCGCCAGGCTGCAGGCGGCGCCGCCCAGGTTGAGCTCCAGCCAGTAGCGCACGCGGGCCAGCAAGCGGTTTTCCACCAGCTCGGCCAGCTGCCGCTCGGCTTCCGCGCCGAGCACCTCGAACAGCCGCGGGCTGGCGCTGCGCGACGGCCGGGCGAGCAGCGCGCGCGGCAGGATCAGCACGTCGTGAGGCTGGGCGAAGCGCGGCTCGACGCCGAGCAGGCGGCGGTGCTCGTGCAGACGCCGGGGCGCGGCATGGCGGAAGTCGACGCCGAGCAGCGGCAACTCGCCGCCGGCCGCCGCCAGCATCTTCGGCAGCAACACCGCCAGGCACTCCATCTGCTGACGCAGCGAGCCGACGCCGCGGTAGTTGAGGTCGATCACCAGGCGCGCCTCGTCGCCCTCCTCCAGGCGCGCGGCGAAGCCGCCGGAGAGGATGTGCTGGAAGCGCACGAAGGCCTGCAGCCCCTGACGCAGGTCGCGCGCCGCCAGCAGCAGGTAGCCGACCACGTCCATCGGCCGCGGGCGCATCACTTCGCCCAGGTGCAGGCCGATATCGGCGTCGCCGCTGATGCCGGCCAGCGCCTGCCAGAAGCGCGGCGCGCTGTCGTGGTCCTCGCGCGCCTCCAGCAGCGGCACCGTCAGCGGCATGCCGGCGTAAGCGCGGCGGTAGGTGTCGGTAGGGTCCAGGCCCAGCTCGGCCAGCGCCTCGTAGAGCAGGCGGCGCAGGGTCGAGGAATGGGTCAGGGCGACCTGGGGGGCTTCGCTCATGGCGTCTCCACGCGGTGATTGACCATAGACTTTCAGCGCCGCGGCATTTGGTCAATGCCGCGACGGCCGCGCCTGCGCAGAATGCGGGCCGACCATAACAACAAGGATCGCCCGCGATGAAACGCACCCTGACTGCCCTCGCCCTGCTGGTCGCCGCCGCGGCCGGCGGCCTGACCTGGTACCTGCACGGCAAGCAGCCGCTGCGCGACGGCGAACTGCGCCTGAGTGCGCTGCAGGCGCCGGTCACGGTGCGCTTTGATGAGCGCGGCGTGCCGCATATCCGCGCCGAGCACGAGGCCGATATGTACCGCGCGCTGGGCTACGTGCACGCCCAGGACCGCCTGTTCCAGATGGAAATGCTGCGCCGCCTGGCCCGCGGCGAACTGGCCGAGGTGCTCGGCGCGCAGCTGCTGGACACCGACCGCCTGTTCCGCACCCTGGGCATTCGCGCCCATGCCGACGAATACGCCAGCCGCCTCGACCGCGACAGCCCGGCCGGGCGCGCCCTGCTGGCCTACCTCGACGGCATCAACCAGTACCAGGCCAGCCGCCCGCGGCCGCTGGAATTCGACCTGCTGGGCATTTCGCCGCGCCCCTTCACGGTCGCCGACACCCTGAGCGTCGCCGGCTACATGGCCTACAGCTTCGCCGCCGCCTTCCGCACCGAGCCGGTGCTGAGCCATGTGCGCGAGCGCCTTGGCGCCGACTACCTCAAGGTCTTCGACCTCGACTGGCGCCCGCAAGGCGTGGTCGGCACGTCGCTGGCCGCCGGCGACTGGCAGGACCTGGCCGCCATCGCCCGGCTCAGCCACGCGGCGCTGGAGGGCAGCGGCCTGCCGCAGTTCGAGGGCAGCAACGCCTGGGCCGTGGCCGGCAGCCGCACCGCCAGCGGCAAGCCGTTGCTGGCCGGCGACCCGCATATCCGCTTCGCCGTGCCGGCGGTGTGGTACGAGGCGCACCTGCAGGCGCCCGGCTTCGAGCTGTACGGCTACCACCAGGCGCTCAACCCGGTCGCCTCGCTGGGCCACAACCGCGACTTCGCCTGGAGCCTGACCATGTTCCAGAACGACGACGTCGACCTGATCGCCGAGCGGGTCAACCCGGACAACCCCGAACAGGTCTGGTACCAGGGGCGCTGGGTGGAGCTCGAGCGCCGCACGGAAAGCATCGCGGTCAAGGGCGCCGCGCCGGTCGAACTGAGCCTGCGCCGCTCGCCGCACGGGCCGATCGTCAACGACGCCCTCGGCCAGGCCGCCGGCAGCACGCCGATCGCCCTGTGGTGGGCCTTTCTCGAGACCACCAACCCGATTCTCGACGCCTTCTACCAGCTCAATCGCGCCGACAGCCTGGACAAGGCCCGCGCCGCCGCCGAGCTGATCGAGGCGCCCGGGCTCAACGTGGTCTGGGCCAATGCCGCCGGTGACATCGGCTGGTGGGCGGCGGCCAAGCTGCCGCTGCGTCCGGCCGGGGTCAACCCGAGCTTTATTCTCGACGGCGCCGGCGGCGAGGCGGACAAGCCCGGCTGGCAGCCCTTCGCCGCCAACCCGCAGGAAGAGAACCCGGCGCGCGGCTATATCCTCTCGGCCAACTACCAGCCGCTGGCGGCCAGCGGCATCGAGGTGCCCGGCTACTACAACCTGGCCGACCGCGGCCAGCGCCTGGACCTGCATTTGAGCGACGCCGCGGTGAAATGGGATAGCGCCAACAGCCAGGCGCTGCAACTCGATAGCGGCAGCGGCTACGGCCCGCGCCTGCTGGCACCTATCCTTGACGAGCTGCGCGCCGCCGCGGCCGACGAGCGCGAACGCGCGCTGGTGGAACAACTGGCGGCCTGGGACGGCGATCACCGGCTCGACTCGCTGGCCGCCACCCTGTTCAATCAGTTGACCTACCAGCTGGCCCGCGAGGCCATGGCCGACGAGCTGGGCGAGACCTTCTTCGACAGCCTGCTGTATACCCGCGTGCTGGACAGTGCCCTGCCGCGCCTGACCGCCGATGCCGACTCGCCCTGGTGGAACCGCCAGGGCAGCGAAACGCGCGAGAGCCGCGCGCAGATAGTCGCCGACGCCTGGCGCGCCAGCCTCGAGCATCTGCGCGGCCAGTTCGGCGATGCCCCCGGCGACTGGGCCTGGGGCCGCGCCCATACCCTGACCCACGGCCACCCGCTGGGCCAGCAGCCGCTGCTGGCCAGGCTGCTCAACGTCGGCCCGTTCGCCGCGCCGGGCGGTCACGAGATGCCGAACAACCTGTCGCACAAGGTCGGTCCGGCACCCTGGCCGGTGGTCTACGGGCCTTCGACCCGGCGCCTGGTCGATCTGGCCGATGCCGAGCGCGCCCTGGGCGGCATTCCGGTGGGGCAGAGCGGCGTGCCCTTCGACGCCCACTACGACGACCAGGCCGCCGCCCACGTGGCCGACCAGTACCAGCCGCAGCACCTGAGCGAGACCGACGTGGCGGCGCACAGCCGCGGCACGCTGCGCCTGCTGCCGCGCTGAGGGCGACCGATAGCGGCTAGCGGAGGCAGGGCGGACAGCGTGACGCTTGTCCGCCCTGCCCGCCGGCATACGCGCGCGATGCGACGCCGCGTGCACCATTCGGGGCGCAGGGCGCACCCTACTGAGGCAGGCCGGGCACCGGGCCGAACGTCGCAAAAGCCTGGCCGACCCAGCAAAGCCGCGGCTTTCGGCCTTGGTAATAAAATTGGCACACAGCCTGCATAAGCTAAGGCAAGCCCAGTTTCGGGGACCTTGGTACAGGCAGGCCGGGGAATCCCCTCTTTTATTCGCGGCGCAGGGTCAGACGCACCCGCCAGCGCCTATCCACCTCCGCACCGCGCCACTCCCCGCCCAACGGGCGGGCCGCCACCAGCATCAGGCGCAGATCCCGTCCTTCCCGCTGAATCCGCCAGTTGACCGGAGTGCCATCCAGGTCGAGGCGACCCTGGCGTTCGCGGCCGTAGGCATCGACGAAGCGATAGCTCAGCGCGCCCTGGACGTGCTCGGCGAGCGCCTCCGGTTCACGGTTGAACCAGACCTGCAGGCCCGCGGCCCAGGGCTCGGCGTCCTCAATGCGCAGCGGCGCCGGCTCGAACAGGCGGCCGAGCATGCTGCCGAGGAGGAAGGCCAGCAGCGCCAGCGACGCCATGAAGCGCCAGCGAATTCGCGGCCTGGGGTCCTCGACCGGCGTAGAATGGCCGTCGTCCCTGCGCTCGGAGCCCTGCATGTTCCACGTCATCCTCTTTCAACCGGAAATCCCGCCCAATACCGGCAACATTATCAGGCTGTGTGCCAACAGCGGCTGCCAACTGCACCTGATCGAACCCTTGGGTTTCGAGCTGGACGACAAGCGCCTGCGTCGCGCCGGCCTGGACTACCACGAATACGCCACCCTCAAGCGCCATCCCGACCTCGCCAGCTGCCTGGCAAGCCTCGGCCAGCCGCGCCTGTTCGCCTTCACCACCAAGGGCTCGCACGCCTTTCACGAGGTCGCCTACCAGCCCGGCGACGCCTTCCTGTTCGGCCCGGAGAGCCGCGGCCTGCCGGAGGAGGTGCGCAACGCCCTGCCGCCCGAGCAACGCCTGCGCCTGCCGATGCGCGCCGGCTGCCGCAGCCTGAATCTGTCCAATACCGTGGCGGTGACCGTCTACGAGGCCTGGCGGCAGAACGGCTTCGCCGAGGCTGGGATGTAGCCCGGATGCAATCCAGGTTTAGTGCAAGCCGTCGCCCGCACAAACAAAAACGCCGCGCCCCTAACGGGAGTCGCGGCGCTGTTGCGAACCGGGCGTCGCTTAGTGCGCGGTGGCTTCGCCCTGCGCCGCCTGCTGCTGACGCTGCAGCTCCTGGGCGTACAGCGCGTCGAAGTTCACCGGAGCGAGCATCAGCGCCGGGAAGGAGCCGCGGATGACCAGGCTGTCCAGCGCCTCGCGGGCGTAGGGGAAGAGGATGTTCGGGCAGAAGGCGCCGAGGGTGTGGCTCATCGAGGCGGCGTCCAGGCCCTTGATCAGGAAGATGCCGGCCTGCTGCACTTCGGCGATGAAGGCCACTTCTTCGCCGTTCTTCACCGTGACCGAGAGGGTCAGCACCACTTCGTGGAAGTCGCCGTCCAGGGTCTTCTGCCGGGTGTTGAGGTCCAGGCCGACGCTCGGCGTCCACTCCTGACGGAAAATTTCCGGGCTCTTCGGCGCCTCGAAGGACAGGTCCTTGACGTAGATGCGCTGCAGGGAGAATTGCGGATTCTGCTGTTCGCCGGCGGCGGCGCCGTTGTTTGCTGGTTCGGTCATGGCCTTTGCCTTCTGGTCTTGAGGTTTATGCGGGGCTCTGCAGCAGCGCATCGAGCTTGCCGGCGCGCTCCAGGGCGTAGAGGTCGTCGCAGCCACCGACATGGGTGCTGCCGATCCAGATCTGCGGTACCGAGGTGCGGCCGGCCTTGCGGGTCATCTCGGCGCGCAGCGCGGGCTGGCCGTCGACGCGCACTTCGTCGAAGTCCACGCCCTTGCGCGTCAGCAGCTGCTTGGCGCGGATGCAGTAGGGGCACCAGTCGCTGGAATAGATGAGCACCTCGCTCATGTCACTTCACCAGCGGCAGGTTGTCGCCACGCCAGCTGGAGATGCCGCCGGACAGCTTGGCCGCGGTGTAGCCGGCCTTCTTCAGCTCGCGGGCGATGCTGCCGGCGTGCTGGCCCATGGCGTCGACCACCACTATGGTCTTGGCCTTGTGCTTCTCCAGTTCGGCGATACGCGCGGCAACCTTGTCGTAGGGGATGTGCAGGGAATCGACGATATGCCCGGCGGAGAAGTCCTTCTGCGCACGCACGTCGAGCACCACGCCCTGCTCGCTGTTGACCAGCGCGGTGAGTTCGCGGCTGGACAGGTTCTGTCCGCCCTTGCGCATTTCGGTGACGATCAGCGCCACCAGCAGGACGACGAACAATCCGCTCAGTACATAGTGGTTAATGACGAATTCAATCAGGTTGGCGAGCATCTATATGACCCAGGACGGTAAAATGCCGGCCAGTATACACAGCCCCACAGGTCGGCCAAACCCCGTCCGGCAGTGACGCGCCAGGCGCTTGACCGTAAAATGCCCGGCCTTGTTTCCCGCCCATCGACCCAGAGCGAGTCTGCTGCATGAGCGCCACGCCCAAACCCTTGGTTCTGATCATCCTCGACGGCTTCGGTCACAGCGACAACCCCGAGCACAACGCCATCCACGCCGCCAACACGCCGGTCTACGACCGCCTGCGCGCCAGCTATCCGCACGGCCTGATCTCGGGCAGCGGCATGGACGTCGGCCTGCCGGACGGACAGATGGGCAACTCCGAGGTCGGCCATATGAACCTCGGCGCCGGCCGCGTGGTGTACCAGGACTTCACCCGGGTGACCAAGGCCATCCGCGACGGCGAGTTCTTCGACAACGCCGCGATCAACCAGGCGGTGGACAAGGCCGTGGGCGCCGGCAAGGCCGTGCATATCCTCGGCCTGCTCTCCGACGGCGGCGTGCACAGCCACCAGGACCACCTGGTGGCCATGGCCGAACTGGCCGTGCGCCGCGGCGCCGAGAAGATCTACCTGCACGCCTTTCTCGACGGCCGCGACACCCCGCCGAAGAGCGCGCAGGGCTCCATCGAGCTGCTCGACGCCGCCTTCGCCCGCCTCGGCAAGGGCCGCATCGCCAGCCTGATCGGCCGCTACTTCGCCATGGACCGCGACAACCGCTGGGACCGCGTCGAGCAGGCCTACCAGCTGATCGTCGAGGGCAATGCCCAGTTCAGTGCCGCCAGCGCCGTGGAGGGGCTGAACGCCGCCTACGCGCGCGGCGAGAGCGACGAGTTCGTCAAGGCCACCGGCATCGGCGCGCCGGTCCGGGTGGAAGACGGCGATGCCGTGGTGTTTATGAACTTCCGCGCGGACAGGGCGAGAGAATTGACCCGCACCTTCGTCGAGCCCGGCTTCAAGGAATTCGAGCGCCAGCGCGTGCCGCAGGTCGGCTTCGTCATGCTCACCCAGTACGCCGCGAGCATCCCGGCGCCGGCCGCCTTCGCCCCCGAGGCGCTGACCAACGTGCTCGGCGAATACCTGGCGAAACACGGCAAGACCCAGCTGCGCATCGCCGAGACCGAGAAGTACGCCCACGTCACCTTCTTCTTCTCCGGCGGCCGCGAGGAGCCGTTCGAGGGCGAAGAGCGCATCCTCATCCCCTCGCCGAACGTCGCCACCTACGACCTCAAGCCGGAAATGAGCGCGCCGGAAGTCACCGACAAGATCGTCGATGCCATCGACAACCAACGCTATGACGTGATCATCGTCAACTACGCCAACGGCGACATGGTCGGCCACACCGGCGTGTTCGAGGCCGCGGTCAAGGCCGTGGAATGCCTGGACGCCTGCGTCGGCCGCATCGTCGATGCATTGGACAAGGTCGGCGGCGAAGCGCTGATCACCGCCGACCACGGCAACGTCGAGCAGATGGAGGACGAGTGCACCGGCCAGGCGCACACCGCGCACACCTGCGAGCCGGTGCCGTTCATCTACGTCGGCAAGCGCCCGGCGCGCATCCGCGCCGGCGGCGTGCTGGCCGACGTGGCGCCGACCCTGCTGAGCCTGATGGGCCTGGAAAAACCGGCGGAAATGACCGGTACCCCCATCGTCCTGCTCGACTGAACGTCGATAATCCGCCAAACGCCCCGCGCCTTGAGGCCCGGGGCGTTTTTTTTGCCGGGCGGCGCGGGCATACTAGGGCCCATTCCACCGCCAGGTGTCGCCCCGCCCATGCTCCGCATCCTCGCCCTGATCCTGCTCAGCAGCCTGATCGCCCCCGTCCTTGCCGACCAGCGCGCCGACACCCAGCGCCAGCTGGAAGCCGCACGTCAGGACGTGGCCGAACTGAAGAAGCTGCTGGAGAAACTGCAGCAGGAGAAATCCGGCGTGCAGCAACAGCTGAAGAAGACCGAAACCGAGATGGGCGCGCTGGAAGGCCAGGTCAAGGAGCTGCAGCGCGAACTCAAGGGCAGCGAACAGGAGATCCAGCGCCTGGATCAGGAGAAAAAAAAACTCCAGAGCGCACGCACTGAACAGCAGCGGCTGATCGCCATCCAGGCCCGCGCCGCCTACCAGAGCGGCCGCCAGGAGTACGTCAAGCTGCTGCTCAACCAGCAGAACCCGGAAAAGTTCTCGCGCACCCTGACCTACTACGACTATCTCAGCCAGGCGCGCCTGGAACAGCTCGCGGCGTTCAACGAGACCCTGCGCCAGCTGGCCAACGTCGAGCAGGAAATCGCCAACCACCAGGCCCAGCTGCAGGCGCAGAAGGCCGGCCTCGACGAGCGCCACGCCAAGCTCGCCGAGGCGCGCAAGGAGCGCCAGCAGGCGCTGGCCAAGCTCAACAGCGAATTCGCCAGCCGCGACCAGCGGCTCAAGGCGCGCCAGCAGGAGCAGGCCGAGCTGGGCCGCGTGCTGAAGACCATCGAAGAGACCCTGGCGCGTCAGGCGCGCGAGGCCGAGGAGGCGCGCAAACGCGCTCTGCTGGCGCAGCAGGCAGAGCAGGCACGGCCGGGCAACCCGCCGCCGAGCGGCCCGCAGGTCAGCTCCGGCGCCACCTATGGCGGGCCTTTCGCCAGTGCCCGCGGCAAGTTGCCCTGGCCGGTCGATGGCCGTTTGGTGGCACGCTACGGAACCCCGCGCGGCGGCGACGCTCGTACTAAATGGGACGGCGTGCTGATCGGCGCGCCGGCCGGCAGCCAGGTGCGCGCCGTACACGGCGGCCGCGTGGTATTCGCCGACTGGTTGCGCGGCGCCGGTCTACTGGTCATTCTCGACCATGGCAACGGCTACCTGAGCCTCTACGGTCACAACCAGAACCTGCTGAAGAACGCCGGCGACCTGGTCAAGGCCGGCGAAGCCATCGCCACCGTGGGTACCAGCGGCGGCCAGGATACGCCGGCACTGTATTTCGCCATTCGCCAGCAGGGTCGCCCCAGCGACCCGGCGCAATGGTGCCGCGCGCAGGGATAGGCGCCGTTTTTCGCTAATTAGGAGTTCGACATGTCGCATCGCTTCCGTCCCACCTGCCTGGCGCTGGCCCTCGGCCTGCTGCTCGGCGCGCCCGCCCTGCAGGCGGCCGAGCCCGCCCCCGCGGCGGCGAGCAGCAAGGCGCCGCTGCCGCTGGACGACCTGCGCACCTTCGCCGAGGTGATGGACCGGATCAAGGCCGCCTACGTGGAACCGGTCAGCGACAAGACCCTGCTGGAGAACGCCATCAAGGGCATGCTCAGCAACCTCGACCCGCACTCGGCCTACCTCGAGCCGGAGGCCTTCCTCGAACTGCAGGAGAGCACCAGCGGCGAGTTCGGCGGCCTGGGCATCGAGGTCGGCATGGAAGACGGCTTCGTCAAGGTGGTCTCGCCCATCGACGACACTCCGGCGTCCCAAGCCGGCATCCAGCCGGGCGATCTGATCGTCAAGATCGACGGCCAGCCGACCAAGGGCCTGTCGATGATGGAAGCGGTGGACAAGATGCGCGGCAAGGCCGGCAGCAAGATCGAGCTGACCCTGGTGCGCGACGGCGGCCGCCCCTTCGACCTGACCCTGACCCGCGCGGTGATCAAGGTGCGCAGCGTCAAGAGCCAGATGCTCGAGGACGGCTACGGCTACCTGCGTATCTCGCAGTTCCAGGTCAACACCGGCGAGGAAGTCGGCAAGGCGCTGACCAGACTGCGCAAGGACAACGGCGACAAGAAGCTGCGCGGCCTGGTCATGGACCTGCGCAACAACCCCGGCGGCGTGTTGCAGGCGGCGGTGGAGGTCACCGACCATTTCCTCAAGAAAGGCCTGATCGTCTACACCGAGGGCCGCCTGGCCAACTCCGAACTGCGTTTCAACGCCGACCCGGCCGACGCCAGCGAAGGGGTGCCGCTGGTGGTGCTGATCAACGGCGGCAGTGCCTCGGCCTCGGAGATCGTCGCCGGCGCCCTGCAGGACCACAAGCGCGCGGTGCTGATGGGCACCGACAGCTTCGGCAAGGGCTCGGTGCAGACCGTGCTGCCGCTGAACAACGACCGCGCGCTGAAACTGACCACGGCGCTGTACTTCACCCCCAACGGTCGCTCGATCCAGGCCCAGGGCATCGTTCCCGACATCGAGGTGGCGCGCGCCAAGCTGACCCGCGAACAGGACAACGAGGGCATCAAGGAAGCCGACCTGCAGGGCCACCTGGGCAACGGCAACGGCGGCGCCGACCGCCCGAGCAAGGCCAAAGCGGCCCAACCGCAGCGCCCGCAGGACGACGACTACCAGCTGAGCCAGGCGCTCAACCTGCTCAAGGGCCTGAGCGTGACCCGCGGCGGCTGAGGCGAAGCGGCGATACGAAAAAGCCCGGACATGCAGGCATGCCCGGGCTTTTTCTTGGCTTGGTCCCAGGGGGCGCCGTGCGCACCGAAAAAACGGCTGGTGCGCGCGGCGCCCCTAGGCTGCGGGCCCGGTTACAGGTAATTGGCGGTGATATCGTCGATATAACCCTCGGCGCGCAGCTCGTCCAGGGCCTTCTGCAGGCGCTCGACCACCTCGTCCGGGGTG
Organism: Pseudomonas sp. ABa2; assembly: GCF_056676075.1. NCBI lineage: Bacteria > Pseudomonadati > Pseudomonadota > Gammaproteobacteria > Pseudomonadales > Pseudomonadaceae > Pseudomonas > Pseudomonas sp. ABa2. Next base: position 363,176 of record NZ_CM155239.1, on the reverse strand, counting down.
TCCTTGTTCAGCGCCAGATAGAGCTCGGCATCGTTGAAGCGCAGCACGGTGGTCAGGCCGCTGACGTCCTCCTGCTTGGCCAGGTAGCGGCCCACCGGGTCGGTGGTGGCCCACAGGTCGATCTGCCCGCGCACCAGCTTCTTCACGTTCTCCTGATCGCGCAGGGCGTTGACCGGCTGCAGGCCCTGGCTCTCCAGATGCTGGCTGACCGCGTCGTTCTTGTAGGCGCCGATGCGGTACTGCGCGGCGTCCTTGAGGCTGGCCACGCTGAGGTTGTTGCCGGGCGCGGCGAGCAGCACCCAGCCGGTCTTGGCGATCGGCCCGACCCACTTGAACAGCGGCTGGCGCTCGGGCGTGAAGGTGGTGGAGAACAGGCCGTAGTTGGGCTTGTCCAGGGTCAGGCGGTAGAGGCGATCCCAGGGGAAGCGCAGGGTCAGGGTGTAGTCGATGCCGGCACGCTTGAACATCTCGCGCACGATATCGGCGCTGATGCCGTCGATGCCGTCGTCGCGGGCGAAGTTCTTGTCGTCCACCGCCATGTTGAAGGGCGGGAAGTTCTCGGTCAGCAGCACCACCTTGTAGTCCGGCGGCAGCTGCGCATGGGCGAAACCGCTGCCAAGCAGCAGGGCGACAAACAGGCTTTTCTTCAGAGTGTTCAGCATAAGACGTACCGCTCGCATGATTTGTGGTTATGGCTAGCGACATCCTTGCGTGGACCCGAGTCCGGTGATTGGCACTCGAAGGTTCTGCCGTCCATGGCAAGCGACCGGCTTTTGGCCGGTCGCAGGGTCTTACAGGTAGCTATTGAGGATATCGTCGACGAAGCCCTCGGCGCGCATCTGCTCCAGCGCGGCCTGCAGCTTGGCGACTAGCTCGTCGGGCATTTCCTTGTTCAGCGCCAGGTACAGCTCGGCGCTGTCGAAGCGCAGCACCGTTTTCAGCCCGGAGATGCCTTCCTGCTTGGCCAGGTAGCGCCCGGCCGGATCGCCGGTGGCCCACAGGTCGATCTGCCCGGCCATCAGCTTCTTGGCGTTCTCCTGATCGCGCAGCGCGGTCAGCGGCTGCAGGCCCTTCTCCACCAGGTGCTCGGCGATGGCGTCGCCCTTGTAGGCGCCGACCTTGTATTGCTTGGCTTCATCCAGGTTGTTCAGGCTTATCGGGCTGTCGCCCTTGGCCAGCATCACCCAGTCGTCCGGGCCGATCGGGCCGACCCACTTGAACAGCTGCTCGCGCTCGGGCAGACGAGCAGTGACGAACACGCCGTAGCCGGGTTTCTCCAGCGCCAGCTTGTAGATGCGATCCCAGGGGAAGCGCAGGGTCAGGCTGTACTTGACCCCGGCACGCTTGAACATCTCCCTGACGATATCCACGGCGATGCCGTCGATATTGTCTTCCTGGGCGAAGTTCTTGCCGTTGATGGCCATGTTGTAGGGCGGGAAATTCTCGGTCAGCAGCACCACGCTGTAGTCCGGGTCCACTTCGGCGCGCGCGGCAGCAGTCAGCACCACAAGGGTGCCGCCAAGCGCGAGGAGCAGGCGTTTGAACATAGATCTTCTCGTTCTTCTGAAAAGGCAGACCCCGCCAGAATAACCAGCACTTATGCCGCAGCACAGTGCCGGCGTGACAATCCTGGCAAATTGCCTCAATACCGGGCCTCGATGGCCTGCAGCACACCCTCGGCGCGCAGGGCGTCCAGAGCCGTCTGCAACTTCTGCACCAGCTCGTCGGGGGTCTGCCTGTTCAGTGCCAGGTAGAGCTCGGCGGTATGCAGGCGCTGCACCACCCTGAGGTTGTCGATGCCCTCCTGGCGGGCCATGTAGCGCCCCGCCTGGTCGGAGGTGACCCACAGGTCGATCTGCCCCTTGTCCAGTTTCCGGGCGTTCTCGTTGTCGCGCAGCGTGGTCTGCACGCTCAGGCCGCGGTCGAGGAGGAACTGGGTCTTGGCGTCGCCCTTGTAGCCGCCGATGCGGTAACGCGCGGCGTCCTGCAGGTTGGCCAGTTGGATCGGGCTGTCGCCCCTGGCCAGCAGCACCCAGTGATTGGTGGCGATGGGGCCGACCCACTTGAACAGCGCCTCGCGCTCCTGGGTGCGCGCGGTGGAGAACAGGCCGTAGCCGCCGTCCTCGAGGGTCTGCTGGTAGACCCGCTGCCAGGGGAAGCGCAGGATCTGCTGGCACTCGACCTCGGCGCGCTGGCACACCGCGCGCAGGATATCGGCACTGATGCCGCTGACCCCCTCGCCCTTGGCGAAGTTGCTGCCGTTGACCGACATGTTGAAGGGCGCCAGGTTCTCGGTGAGCAGCACCAGTGCCTCGGCGCGCGCCAGACTGGCGCCGCAGAACAGGAAAACAACGGCAAATAGCCGGAAAGCGGACATAGGGACTCCGTGTCGGGAAAGTTCGGGATGCAGGGCGCGCAGCCGCACCGGGCAGCGGCCGGAGGGCCTGGGCGCAGGGGCGCCATGCTAGCGCCATCGATGGCATTGTGCCGTCGACTCGCCCGCAGCTTTGGCCGGCAGAACGCCGGCCAGCAGAGGGTCAGCGCACGACGATGCCGCGGCTGGCCAGATAGGCCTTGGCTTCCGGCACTGTGTATTCGCCGAAGTGGAAGATGCTCGCCGCCAGCACGGCGTCGGCCTTGCCTTCGAGGATGCCGTCGGCCAGATGCTGCAGGTTGCCGACGCCGCCGGAGGCGATCACCGGCACGCGCACCGCCTCGCTGATGGCGCGGGTCACGCCGAGGTCGTAACCGCTCTTGACGCCGTCCTGGTCCATGCTGGTGAGCAGGATCTCGCCGGCGCCCAGGCCTTCCATCTTGCGCGCCCACTCCACCGCATCCAGGCCGGTGGGCTTGCGCCCGCCGTGGGTGAAGATTTCCCAGCGGCCCGGCTCGCCCGGCGCGGAGACGCGCTTGGCGTCGATGGCGACGACTATGCACTGCGAGCCGAAACGCGCCGCCGCTTCGCCGACGAACTCGGGGTTGAACACCGCGGCGGTGTTGATCGACACCTTGTCGGCGCCGGCATTGAGCAGGTTGCGAATGTCCTGCACGGTGCGCACGCCGCCACCGACGGTGAGCGGGATAAACACCTGGCTGGCCATGCGCTCGACCGTGTGCAGGGTGGTGTCGCGACCGTCGACGCTGGCGGTGATGTCGAGGAAGGTGATCTCGTCGGCGCCCTGCTCGTCGTAGCGGCGGGCGATTTCGACGGGGTCCCCCGCGTCGCGGATATTCTCGAACTTGACGCCCTTGACCACGCGGCCGTTGTCCACGTCGAGGCAAGGAATGATGCGTTTAGCCAGTGCCATACGGAGCTCCCGTAGGGTGGGTGCAACCCACCGATAAAGATTGCGTCAATTGCGGCGGGTTTCACCCGCCCTACGGTTCAACCCTTGAAGCTGTCGCAGAAGGCCTGGGCCTCGGCCACGTCCAAGGTGCCTTCGTAGATGGCGCGACCGGTGATGGCGCCGATGATGCCGGGCGAGCGCGCCAGCAGCAGCTTCTCGATATCGCCGAGGTTGTGGATGCCGCCCGACGCGATCACCGGAATCTTGCTGGCGGCGGCCAGCGCGGCGGTGGCTTCGACGTTGCAGCCCTGCATCATGCCGTCCTTGGCGATGTCGGTATAAACGATGGCGGAAACGCCGTCGGCCTCGAAGCGCTTGGCCAGGTCGGTGGCCTGCACGCTGGAGACCTCGGCCCAGCCGTCGGTGGCGACGAACCCGTCCTTGGCGTCCAGGCCGACTATGACCTTGCCGGGGAAGGCCCTGCACGCCTCGGCGACGAACTCCGGCTCTTTCACCGCCTTGGTGCCGATGATCACGTAGCTGACCCCGGCGCGCACGTAGTGCTCGATGGTCTCCAGGGTGCGGATGCCGCCGCCGATCTGGATCGGCAGGTTCGGGTAACGCTTGGCGATGGCGGTGACCACTTCACCGTTGACCGGCTGGCCCTCGAAGGCGCCGTTAAGATCGACCAGGTGCAGACGACGGCAACCGCCCTCGACCCACTTGGCGGCCATGCTCACCGGGTCATCGGAAAATACTGTGGAGTCTTCCATGCGGCCCTGACGCAGACGCACGCAGGCGCCGTCCTTCAGATCGATAGCGGGGATAATCAGCATCGGTTGAACCTGCTCAAGTTTGAATACGGTAAGGCGCTCAGCTCTTTTCGAGCGCCCAGAGGTCGCTCTCGATGCTGTCGAACCTGTCCTTCAGGTGCGCTTGCACGTCGAGAATCGCCTTGTTGTAGTAGTGCGGTGCCAGCTCGCGCGTGATCAGGTCGAGCACTTCCTGCACCTCGAAGGTGCCCAGCTGCAGCTCGAAACGCTGGTCGAGAAAGCGCTGCAACAGCAGCAGCGCGGCCTGCTCCTGGGCAGGCTCGAGCGCCAGGCTCGGCACCTTGGCGCGCGCCATTACCAGCGGCCATCCCAGGCGGCGAAGTTCTGCAGCAGCTGCTGGCCGTGGGTATGGCTCTTCTCCGGGTGGAACTGCACGGCGAAGCGCGAACCCTCGGCCAGCGCGGCGGCGAAGTCCTTGCCGTAGTGACCGCGACCTACCACCTGCTGCGGCTTGCCGGCCTCGATGTAATAGCTGTGCACGAAGTAGAAGCGCGCGTGATCCGGAATGTCGTGCCACAGCGGGTGCTTGACCGTCTGCGCCACCTCGTTCCAGCCCATGTGCGGCACCTTGAGGCGCTCGCCGTCCTCGCTCAGGTCCTTGCCGAAGAAGCGCACCTGGCCGGGGAACAGGCCGATGCAGTCGACGCCGTCGTTCTCCTCGCTGCGCTCGAGCAGCGCCTGCATGCCGACACAGATGCCGAGGAAGGGCCGGTCGGCGCTGACCTCGCGCACCAGCTCGTCGAAGCCCAGGCGCCTGATCTCGGCCATGCAGTCGCGGATGGCGCCGACCCCGGGGAACACCACGCGGTCGGCCTCGCGGATCACCTTGGCGTCCGAGGTCACCAGCACCCGGCCGGCGCCGACGTGCTCCAGCGCCTTGGCCACCGAGTGCAGGTTGCCCATGCCATAGTCGATTACGGCTACCGTCTGCATTTACAGGCAGCCCTTGGTCGACGGCATCTGCCCGGCCATGCGCGGATCCAGCTCGACGGCCATGCGCAGCGCGCGGCCGAAGGCCTTGAACACGGTCTCGATCTGGTGGTGGGTGTTGTGCCCGCGCAGGTTGTCGATGTGCAGGCTGACCAGGGCGTGGTTGACGAAGCCCTGGAAGAATTCCTGGAACAGGTCGACGTCGAAGTTGCCGACCACGGCGCGGGTGAAGGGCACGTGCATCTGCAGGCCGGGACGACCGGAGAAGTCGATCACCACACGCGACAGCGCTTCGTCCAGCGGCACGTAGGAATGGCCGTAGCGGGTCATGCCCTTCTTGTCGCCGACGGCCTTGGCGAAGGCCTGGCCGAGGGTGATACCGACGTCCTCGACGGTGTGGTGGTCGTCGATATGCAGATCGCCCTTGCACTCGATATCGAGGTCGATCAGACCATGGCGGGCGATCTGGTCGAGCATGTGCTCGAGAAAGGGCACGCCGATGTCGAAGCGCGCCTTGCCGCTGCCATCCAGGTTGATCGAGACCTTGACCTGGGTCTCCAGGGTGTTGCGCTCGACGAATGCCGTACGTTCGGCCATCACCAGCTCCACAAATTGCCAACGGAAAAAGGCCAGCATTATAGGCGGGCCAGGGGCCGTGCGGCTACCGGCGGCGGTCGGATCGCCAGGCTATGGGCGCGATAGCCGGCCGTGACGAGCCAGCCCGGCGCCGCCGCGGGCTCACCCGCCGGACACCGGCACTCGCATCGGCCGCGCCAGCAAGCGCCACAGCCAGCCCAGACTGGCCAGGCCAGCGAGCGCGACCGCCAGTGCCCAACCCCACTGTCCCGGCGCCAGCCACTGCGCCCAGGCCAGCGCCAGCGCGGCCATGGCCAGCTGGCGCGCCAGCTCCAGGCGCCAGAAGGCGCGCCCCTCGAACAGCAGGCCGAGGCTGACGCAGCCGGCGAGGATCAGCCCCGCCAGCAGCCAGGGCTCCCAGAACGCGGCACGCTCCAGGCTGAGCAGGAAACCCAGGGCCAGCGCGTTGATCAGCAGGAACTGCACCAGGGCGTAGGCCTTGAGTGCGGCCGGATAGGCGCAGTCGAACTTCTCCGCGCCCATCTTCGGCCAGGGCAGCTGGCGCACGTCGGCCGGGCGCCAGCCGGTGGGCATCCACCACAGACGCAGGCGATCCCACCAGGAGCGGGTGGCCCGCGCATCGGCCCAGAGCAGGCGCCACCAGGAGAACTGCAGACGGATCGGGTCGAAGGTGCGCACCGGCGTGGTCACCCCGTAGCGCACCGGCTCGCGCTCCTCGGCGAAGGTGCCGAACAGCTTGTCCCAGAGGATGAACACGCCGCCGTGGTTCTTGTCGATGTAGCAGTCGTTCTGCCCGTGGTGCACGCGATGCAGCGAGGGCGTGACCAGCACCCGCTCCAGCCAGCCGAGGCGGCCGACGTGCTGGCTGTGAATCCAGAACTGATAGGCCAGCTGCACGCCGAGCAGCAGCAGGAACAGCGGCAGGGGCAGGCCGAGCAGCGCCAGCGGCAGGTAGAAGGGCCAGTCGAAGGCGGTCTGGAAAGCACCCTTGCGCAGCGCGGTGGAGAGGTTGAAGTCCTCGCTGGAATGATGCGGCTGGTGCGCGCCCCACAGCAGGTTGTAGCGATGCAGGCTGCGGTGCGCCCAGTAGAAGCACAGGTCCACCGCGACGAAGCCGAGCAGCCAGGTCCAGGGCGAGGTCGCGTCCAGCGTCCACAGCCGCGCGTGCTCGTAGAGCCAGGCATAGGGCAGGATCAGCAGCAGGCGCAACGGCCCCTCCAGCAACAGGCGCAGCACCGCGGTGTTGACGCTGGTGGCGGCGTCGGCCAGGCGCCAGGTGTGGCGGCCGCTGTGCCGCTCGTAGGCCAGTTCCAGCAGGATCAGCAGGATATACAGGGGCAAGGCGAGTACCGCGACGTTCATGGCCACCTCGTGCTTCTTGTTATGCTGCCAGCCTAATCCGCGAACGCCACCCGCGCGGCAGCCAAACCCGCCAAACAGCAGCACCGAACACGCCATGCACAGCATCGACACCCTGATCATCGGCGCCGGCGCCCTCGGCCTGGCCTGCGCCGCGCGCCTGGCCGAAGCCGGCCGCGACACGCTGATCCTCGAAGCCGAGGGCCTGATCGGCAGCCACGCCTCCAGCCGCAATTCCGAGGTGATCCACGCCGGCCTCTACTATCCGCCCGGCTCGCTCAAGGCCGAGCTGTGCCTGGAGGGCCGCGAGCGCCTGTACGCCTGGTGCGCGCAGCACGGCGTGGCGCAGCGGCGCATCGGCAAGCTGCTGGTGGCGGTGGAAGAAGACGAGATCGCCAAGCTCGAGGCCCTCGCAGCCAACGCCGAGGCCTGCGGCGTGGGCGACCTGCAGGCCGTCGACCAGGCCCGCCTGCGCGAGCTGGAACCGGCGCTGCGCGGCGTGCGCGCGCTGCTCTCGCCGAGCACCGGGATCATCGACAGCCACGCCTATCTGCAGTCGCTGCTGGCGGTGGCCGAGAGTCGCGGCGCGCAGCTGATCCTGCACAGCCGCGTCGAGCGCCTGCGCCGCGACGGCGACGCCTGGCTCGCCAGCGGTCACAGCGCCGGCGAGCCGTTCGAGCTGCGCGCGCAACGGGTGGTCAACGCCGGCGGCCCATTCGCCCAGCGCCTCGCGGCCACGCTCGACGGCCTGCCGGTGCCGCCGCTGCATTTGTGCCAGGGCCGCTACTTCGGCTACAGCGGCCGCGCGCCGTTTTCCCGGCTGATCTACCCCATGCCGGAAGCCAACACCGCCGGCCTGGGCATCCACGCCACCCTCGACCTGGCCGGCCAGCTGCGCTTCGGCCCCGACGTGCACTGGCTGGACGCCCTCGACTACCGGGTCGACGAGCGCCTGCGCGCGCCCTTCGCCGCCGCCATCGGTCGCTACTTCCCGGCGCTCGACGCCGCGCGTCTGCAACCCGGCTACGCCGGCGTGCGCGCCAAGCTCAGCGGCCCGGGGGAACCGCCCGCCGACTTCCTGATCCAAACCCCTGCCGATCACCGCCTGCCCGGCCTGGTCAATCTGTTCGGCATCGAGTCGCCGGGGCTGACCGCCAGCCTGGCCATCGCCGAGCGGGTCGCCGCGGCCCTGTAACGCTATACTCGGCGCCCATATCGACGGCCGCCCGCGCCCGACGCGCAGGCCGCCCGCAATCCGTTATCGAAACAAGGACTCGTCCATGAAAGCGCTCGGCAAGATCCTGGGTCTTTTCCTCCTCGGGCTGCTGCTGCTCATAGTGGCGCTGCTGTTCGCCCTGACCCACCTGTTCGACCCCAACGACTACAAGGACGAGATCCGCCAGCTGGCCCGCGACAAGGCCAACCTGGAGCTGCAGCTCAAGGGCGATATCGGCTGGAGCCTGTTCCCCTGGCTGGGCCTGGAGCTGACCGACGCCACCCTGGCCAGCGCCGACACCCCGGAGCAGCCCTTCGCCGACCTGCGCCTGCTCGGCCTGTCGGTGCGGGTGCTGCCGCTGCTGCGCAAGGAAGTGCAGATGAGCGACATCCGCGTCGACGGCCTCAACCTCAACCTGCAGCGCGACGCCAAGGGCCGCGGCAACTGGGAAGGCATAGGCAAGCCGGCGCAGGCCAGCGCAGCAGCGCAAACGCCGAGCGAACAGCCGCCAGCCAGCGACGCCCCGAGCGAGACGAAGACCGACAAGCCCGCCGGCCAGCCGATCAAGCTGGATATCGACAGCCTGACCCTGAGCAACTCGCGCATCGACTACCACGACGCGCAGCAGGACCAGCAATTCACCCTGGAAAACATCGAGCTGAAGACCGGCGCCATCCGCGAGGGCGCGGCCATCCCGCTCAAGCTCGGCGCCTTCTTCGGCACCAACCAGCCGCTGCTGCGCGCGCGCAGCGAGCTGGAGGGCCAGCTGCGCTTCGATCGCGCGCTCAAGCGCTACCAGTTCGAAGACCTCAAGCTGGCAGGCGAAGCCTCGGGCGAGCCGCTCAAGGGCAAGACGCTGAACTTCGCCGCCCAGGGGCAGCTGCTGGTCGACCTGGCGGCCAACGTCGCCGAGTGGAACGGCCTCAAGCTATCGTCCAACCAATTGCGCGCCCTCGGCGAGATCAAGGCACGTGAGCTGGACAAGGACGCGAAGATTTCCGGCGGCCTGTCCATCGCCTCGCTCAACCTGCGTGAATTCCTCGAAGGTGTCGGCGTCGAACTGCCGGTCATGCAGGCCAGCGATAGCCTCAGCCAGTTCGAACTGGTCAGCCGCCTGAACGGTTCCAGCAAAGGCATGATGCTCGAAGAGCTCAACCTCAAGCTCGACGGCAGCACCTTCAGCGGCAACCTCGGCGTGAGCGACTTTGCCAAGCAGGCCCTGCGCGCTGACCTCAAGGGCGACAAGCTCGACCTGAACCGCTACCTGCCGCCCAAAACCCAGGACAGCGCCGCTGCAGCGCGCAAGGCGGAGGTCAAGGACCGCATCGCCGGCGCCGGCAAGGACGGCTCCACCCCACTGCCCAACAAACCCACCCAGCAGGCATGGAGCGACGAAAAAGTGCTGCCGGTGGATCAGTTGCGCAAACTCGATCTGCAACTGGCGCTCAGCCTCGCCCAGCTCACCTACGACAAGCATCAGCTCAGCGACGTCAATCTCAAGGCCAATGGCCGTGGCGGCCTGATCACCGTGGAAGAGGCCCGCGGCAAGCTGCAGGGCGGCAGCTTCGTCAGTACCGGCCGCATCGACGTGCGCCAGGCCGAGCCGATGCTCAGCCTGGAGCAGCGCCTCAGCCGTATGCCGCTGGAGCCGCTGCTGAAGAAGGACGGCCAGCCCTCGCCGATCAAGGGCCTGCTCGACCTCGACGCCAAGTTCAACAGCCGCGGCAACAGCCAGAAGGCCTGGATCGAAGCGCTCAACGGCAACGCCAGCTTCGTCCTCAACGACGGCGTGCTGGTCGATGCCAACCTCGAACAGCAGCTGTGCCGCGGCATCGCCACCCTCAACCGCAAGGTGCCGAGCAACCCGCCGACCGGCAAGGACACGCCGTTCCGCGAACTCAAGGGCAGTCTCAACGTGCGTGACGGCGTCGCCCACAACCCCGATCTCAAGGCGCTGGTGCCGGGCCTGGCGGTCAGCGGCAAGGGCGACCTCGACCTGCGCGTGCTCGGCCTCGACTACCAGGTCGGCATCACCCTCGAGGGCGACCAGCGCGAAATGCCCGACCCGGCCTGCCAGGTCAACGAACGCTACGTCGGCATCGAATGGCCGCTGCGCTGCCGCGGCCCGCTGGAACTGGGCGCCAAGGCCTGCCGCCTGGACCAGGATGGCCTCGGCAAGATCGCCGCGCGCCTGGCCGGCAACAAGCTGACCGAGAAGCTGGAAGAGAAGCTCGGCGACAAGGTCAGCCCGGACCTGAAAGACGCACTCAAGGGCCTGTTCAACCGATGAGCCCCGAGCAGTTCAACGGCGCCGTGCTGGCCTGGTACGACCAGCACGGGCGCAAGGATCTGCCCTGGCAGCAGAACATCACCCCGTATCGCGTCTGGGTGTCGGAAATCATGCTGCAGCAGACCCAGGTCAGCACCGTGCTCGGCTACTTCGACCGTTTTATGGCCGCGCTGCCCACGGTGCGCGATCTGGCCGAAGCGCCGGAAGACGAAGTGCTGCACCTGTGGACCGGCCTGGGCTACTACACCCGCGCGCGCAACCTGCAGAAGACCGCGCAGATCGTCATGCGCGAGCACGGCGGCGAGTTTCCCCGCAGCGTCGAGGCGCTGGCCGAGCTGCCCGGCATTGGCCGCTCCACCGCCGGCGCCATCGCCAGCCTGAGCATGGGCCTGCGCGCGCCGATCCTCGACGGTAACGTCAAGCGCGTGCTGGCGCGCTACGTCGCGCAGGAGGGCTATCCCGGCGAGCCGAAGGTGGCCAAACAGCTGTGGGACGTCGCCGAGCGCCTCACCCCGCACGAACGGGTCAACCACTACACCCAGGCGATGATGGACCTCGGCGCCACCCTCTGCACCCGCAGCAAGCCCAGCTGCCTGCTGTGCCCGGTGCGCAGCGGCTGCCAGGCCCATCTGCTCGGCCTGGAAATCCGCTACCCGGTCGCCAGGCCGCGCAAGGCACTGCCGCAGAAACGCACGCTGATGCCGCTGCTGGTCAACGCCGCCGGCGACATCCTGCTCTATCGCCGCCCCTCCACCGGCCTGTGGGGCGGGCTGTGGAGCCTGCCGGAACTGGACGACCTCGAACAGCTCGACCGCCTCGGCCAGCAACAGCAGCTCGAGCTCGGCCGGCGCCGCGAACTGGAAGGCCTGACCCACACCTTCAGCCATTTCCAGCTGGCCATCAAACCCTGGCTGGTGCAGGTGACCGAGCAGCCGAGTCGCGTGGCCGAGGCCGACTGGCTCTGGTATAACCTCGCCACCCCGCCGCGCCTGGGCCTCGCCGCCCCGGTGAAGAAGCTGCTGAAACGCGCGGCGCAAGCCATCAATGCTGGAGAACCGACATGACCCGCACCGTGCTGTGCCGCAAATACAAACAGGAACTGCCCGGCCTGGATCGCGCGCCCTACCCCGGCCCCAAGGGCGAAGACATCTTCGCCAACGTCTCCAAGCAGGCCTGGGACGAGTGGCAGAAACACCAGACCATGCTGATCAACGAACGCCGGCTGAACATGATGAACGCCGAGGACCGCAAGTTCCTGCAGACCGAGATGGACAAGTTCCTCTCCGGCGAGGAATACGCCCAGGCCGAAGGCTACGTACCGCCCAGCGAATGAGGATCCAGGGTGCGCACGGCGAACCCTACCCGCCACGCACCTAAGCGCCCGTAATAATTAAATATTTTTCAAACCCGCGCTTGACACTGATCCTTCAAATCCGTCTAATAGCGCCCCGTTGGCCCAGGTAGCTCAGTTGGTAGAGCAGGGGATTGAAAATCCCCGTGTCGGCGGTTCGATTCCGTCCCTGGGCACCATGAATAGCAAACGAAGAGCCTCAGCCCTGTGCTGGGGCTTTTTGCTTTCTGCCTCCGGCGATTTCCCCGCGCCATTGTTTCGCCTGCGCGACAAGCAGCTGCAGCCAGGCGACACCCCGCCCCTGGAGCAAGCCATAGGCCAGCAAACGGCTTGGCGGTCACGGAAACGCTATGCTAGCTTGGCCGCCAGCCAGGACGGCCCGCTGCACGCCGGAGCGCTTTCGAAGAAGAAGAGGATCACACCCCATGGCCGAGGCGACGCCCGCGCTGGAAATCCGCAACCTGCACAAACGCTACGGCGACCTCGAAGTGCTCAAGGGCATTTCCCTGACGGCCAAAGACGGCGACGTCATCTCCATTCTCGGCTCCTCCGGCTCCGGCAAGTCCACCTTCCTGCGCTGCATCAACCTGCTGGAAAACCCGCACCAGGGACAGATCTTCGTCGCCGGCGAGGAGCTCAAGCTCAAGACCGCGAAGAACGGCGACCTGGTCGCCGCCGACAACCGGCAGATCAATCGCCTGCGCAGCGAGATCGGTTTCGTCTTCCAGAATTTCAATCTGTGGCCGCACATGAGCGTGCTCGACAACATCATCGAGGCGCCGCGCCGCGTGCTCGGCCAGAGCAAGGCCGAGGCCATCGAGGTGGCCGAGGCGTTGCTGGCCAAGGTCGGCATCGCCGACAAGCGTCACGTCTACCCCAACCAGCTCTCCGGCGGCCAGCAGCAGCGCGCGGCCATCGCCCGCACCCTGGCCATGCAGCCGAAGGTGATCCTGTTCGACGAGCCCACCTCGGCGCTGGACCCGGAGATGGTACAAGAAGTGCTTAACGTGATCCGCGCGCTTGCAGAGGAGGGCCGCACCATGTTGCTGGTCACCCACGAAATGAGCTTCGCCCGCCAGGTGTCCAGCGAGGTGGTGTTCCTCCACCAGGGCCTGGTCGAAGAACAGGGGCCACCGGCCCAGGTATTTGACAACCCGCTATCGGCACGCTGTAAACAATTCATGTCCAGCAATCGCTAACACGGAGCAACATGCATGCAGAACTATAAGAAGATCCTGCTGGCCGCGGCCGCCACCCTGGCCTTCGGCACCAGCGCTGTCGCCGCCGACAAGCTGAAACTCGGCACCGAAGGCGCCTACCCGCCCTTCAACCTGATCGACGCCAGCGGCAAGGTCACCGGCTTCGACGTGGAAATCGGCCAGGCGCTGTGCGCCAAGATGCAGGCCGAGTGCGAGGTGGTCACCTCCGACTGGGACGGCATCATCCCGGCCCTCAACGCCAAGAAGTTCGACTTCCTGATCGCTTCGATGTCGATCACCGAGGAGCGCAAGGCGGCGGTGGACTTCACCGAGCCCTACTACACCAACAAGCTGCAGTTCATCGCGCCCAAGTCGGCCGACTTCAAGACCGACGAAGCCAGCCTCAAGGGCAAGGTGATCGGCGCGCAGCGCGCCACCATCGCCGGCACCTGGCTGGAGGACAACCTGGGCAAGGTGGTCGACATCAAGCTGTACGACACCCAGGAAAACGCCTACCTCGACCTGGCCTCCGGTCGCCTCGACGGCGTGCTGGCCGACACCTTCGTCAACTGGGAATGGCTCAAGAGCGACGCCGGCAAGGACTTCGAGTTCAAGGGCGACCCGGTATTCGACAACGACAAGATCGGCATCGCCGTGCGCAAGGGCGACCCGCTGCGCGAGAAGCTGAACACCGCGCTGCAGGCCATCATCGCAGACGGCACCTACAAGCGGATCAACGACAAGTACTTCCCGTTCAGCATCTACTGACCTGACGGCACCGCGTCGCCACCCGGCGGCGCGGCTACCCGAGCCCTCCGATGATTTTCGATCTCCACGGATTCGGCCCCGCCCTGGCCGCCGGCACCCTGATGACCATCCAACTGGCGCTCTCCGCGCTGGCGGTGGGCCTGGTGCTCGGCCTGCTCGGCGCGCTGGCCAAAACTTCGCCGTACAAGCCGCTGCAGTGGCTCGGCGGCAGCTACTCGACCATAGTCCGCGGCGTGCCCGAGCTGCTCTGGGTGCTGCTGATCTACTTCGGCACGGTCAACCTGATGCGCAGCCTGGCCGACCTGCTCGGCATCGAGAGCCTGGAGCTCTCCGCCTTCGCCGCCGGCACCATCGCCCTCGGCCTGTGCTTCGGCGCCTACGCCACCGAGGTGTTCCGCGGCGCCATCCTGGCCATCCCCAAGGGCCACCGCGAAGCCGGCCTGGCCCTCGGCATGTCCAAGGGACGCATCCTCTGGAAGCTGATCCTGCCGCAGATGTGGCGCATCGCCCTGCCCGGCCTGGGCAACCTGTTCATGATCCTGATGAAGGACACCGCACTGGTGTCGGTGATCGGCCTGGAAGAGATCATGCGCCGCTCGCAGATCGCCGTGACCGCCAGCAAGGAGCCCTTCACCTTCTATATGGTCGCCGCCTTCATCTACCTGGGCCTGACCGTTCTCGCCATGATCGGCCTGCATTTCCTCGAGAAGCGCGCCAGCCGCGGCTTCGTCCGGAGCGCCTCATGAACTGGGAAGTCATCATCAAATGGCTGCCGCGCCTGTCCGAAGGCGCGCTGCTGACCCTGGAGCTGGTGGCCATCGCCGTCATCGCCGGCCTGATCCTCGCCCTGCCCATGGGCATCGCCCGCGCCTCCAAGCACTGGTACGTGCGCGCCCTGCCCTACGGCTACATCTTCTTCTTCCGCGGCACGCCGCTGCTGGTGCAGCTGTTTCTGGTCTACTACGGCCTGGCCCAGTTCGACGCCGTGCGCCAGGGCCCGCTCTGGCCCTACCTGCGCGACCCTTACTGGTGCGCGATCATCACCATGACCCTGCACACCGCCGCCTATATCGCCGAGATCCTGCGCGGCGCCATCCAGGCGGTGCCGCCGGGCGAAGTGGAGGCGGCGCGCGCGCTGGGCATGTCGCGGGCCAAGACCATGCTCTACATCGTCCTGCCGCGCGCCGCGCGCATTGGCCTGCCGGCCTACAGCAACGAGGTGATCCTGATGCTCAAGGCCAGCGCCCTGGCCAGCACCGTGACCCTGCTGGAGCTGACCGGCATGGCGCGCACCATCATCGCCCGCACCTACCTGCCGGTGGAGATCTTCTTCGCCGCCGGCCTGTTCTACCTGGCCATCGCCTTCGTCCTGGTACGCGCCTTCCGCCTGCTGGAACGCTGGCTGCGCGTCGACGCCTGCCAGGGCCGCTGAGCAGCGCCGGGCCGTCGCCCCTCGACGGCCCGCCGCGCAAAACCTAGAATCCGCGGCTCCCGGTTCCGCCCGCCGCGTACCATGACCGAGCCCATCCTCTCCGCCGAGCAGCTGCTCGCCCGCTTCCAGGCGCTGGACGTCTTTCTCGTCCGCCACCAGGCGCTGTGGCGGCCCAAGCCCTTCGTCCAGCTGCAACTGCCCTGGGAGCGCGAACTGCCGCAGCTGGCCGCCTGGCTGCGCGCACGCACGCTGCAGCAGGCCGAGGCCAGCCACGGCAGGCCCTGGGAGCTGGACGCACCGGCGCCCTTCGCCGAACTCGCGACCCAGGCCAAGGCGCTCGCCGCATTGGGCGAACTGCCGCAGACGGCAATCGACGCGCGCCCGGCCCGCCTCGCCGTGGACGTCCCCGGACGCAAGCTGCAGCAGATCCAGGCCTTCGCCAGCCGCCTGCAGTTCGCCACACCGGCCGGCCACTGGCTCGACTGGTGCGCGGGCAAGGGCCACCTGGGCCGCTGGCTGGCGCATGAGGGGCAACGCCTGACCTGCCTGGAATACGATCCCGCACTGGTGGCTTCCGGCGCCGCCCTGAGCCACCGCCAGGGCCTGGACGCCCGCCATCTGCAGCAGGACGTGCTCGCCACCAGCGCCGCGGAGCACCTACTGGCCGAGCATACGCCGGTGGCCCTGCACGCCTGCGGCGACCTGCACGTGCGCCTGCTGCAGCTGGCCAGTGCGCGCGGCTGCCGGCAACTGGCGGTGGCGCCCTGCTGCTATAACCGCATCGCCACGCCGCACTACCAGCCGCTGTCCACGGCTGCCCAGGGCTCGTCCCTGCAGCTGTCGCGCGACGACCTCGGCCTGCCGCTGAACGAAACCGTCACCGCCGGCGCCCGCGTGCGCCGCCAGCGCGACCAGTCGATGGCCTGGCGCCTGGCCTTCGACCTGCTGCAGCGCCAGTTGCGCGGCGTCGATCAATACCTGCCCACCCCGCCGCTGGCCGCCGGCTGGCTGGCCAAGCCCTTCGCCCGCTTCTGCCACGACCTCGCCGCCCTGCGCGGCGTGCCGACTCCCGGCGCACAGGACTGGGCCGAACTGGAAGCCCGCGGCTGGCAGCGCCTGGCCGAGGTGCGCAACCTGGAACTGCTGCGCCACCTGTTCCGCCGCCCACTGGAACTCTGGCTGCTGCTCGACCGCGCGCTGTATCTGCAGGAGCAGGGCTATGCGGTTCGACTGGGCAGCTTCTGCGACTACCGGCTGAGCCCGCGCAACCTGCTGCTGCTGGCCGAGCGTGCCTGAGTTGCTCACAGAAGCTGTGGATAACTCTGTTGATGCTTTCTGGGCAAATGCCGCAAGCGCCCTGCTTAATGGCCTCGGAAACGACTGATCATTTTTTGATCAGCATTTTTAGACTAGTAAAAACAATAACTTGCATAAATCCGTGACGCACCGCACAGAGACCGTGCACGAGCGTATCAAGTGCATTGCCATTGTGCATAAGCAAAACCCTGCTGATAGCCGAGCCCGCAACCAAGCGCCCCGCACAAGCTTTACTCGCCCTTGCGAATGGATATAATGGCGGCCCTTCTGCGCCGGTATAGCTCAGCTGGTAGAGCAACTGACTTGTAATCAGTAGGTCCCGGGTTCGACTCCTGGTGCCGGCACCATAGGCTTCAGAGAAAAGGCCCACCGCAAGGTGGGCCTTTTTCGTTGTGGCCGGCCGTTAGGTCTCGGCGTCCGGTTTCAGGACCGCCAGCGGCCGGGCCGGACGTTCCTCGGCCTGGACGTAATGGCTGCTGCGCAGCAGGAAGCGCTTCTCCACCAGATGCCACATGAGGATGGCCGCCAGCAGGGTCAGGGCGACGCTGAGCAGCAGGCCGAGCAACGGCGAGAAGCTGTACAGCCCCAGGCTCACCAGAATCTGGATGATGGGAAAGTGGCAGATATAGGCGCCGTAGGAAAAGTCGCCGTACTTGCCGAAATTGCCCAGATAGCCGAACAGCGCGACGAACACCACCAGCACGCCCAGCGCCAGCGGTTCGACCAGGCGCAGCGGCAGCCAGACACTGGCGACGTAGAGCGTCAGCGCCAGCGGTACCAGCCACTTCACCTGCCGCTCGAAATGGGCCAGGTAGTAGTAGAGCAGTCCGCCGGCGAGAAAATAGCGCAGCTGCCCCGGCAGTTGCTTCTCCAGAAAGGCGAACACTTCATTCTGGCTCTGCCCATAGAGATGCCAGAGCAGCAGCGAATACAGGCTGGACAGCGCGAACAGGCCGAGCAGCACGGGCAGCCGGCCGAAGCGCCGGGCGAACCAGACGATCAAGGGCACGCTGCAGTAGAACATCACTTCGATCTTGATGGTCCACAGTGCCCCGTTCACCGCCGGCAGCAGGTTGCCCTCGAACACCCCCGGCAGCGCCGGTGCGAAGAAATTCAGGAACGTCAGGTTGGCCAGCAGGTACTTGACCCAGGCCGCGGAAAAGTAGCGCTCGGCCGGCAGTTCGCTGAGGACGAAAAGACCGAAGGCGCACAGCAGGATGATGCACAGGTAGGCTGGATAGATGCGTTTGGCCCGCTTGCTGGCGTAGCTGCGCAGCGAACTCGAGCGCTCGTAGCTCATGAAGATGAGAAAGCCGCTGATGACGAAGAAGGCATCCACCGCCAGCTTGGAGGACAACACCAGGCCGATCGGCTTGAGCAGGCTCTGCTGCGACAACTCGACGGCATGCACCAGGCAGACGATCATCGCCAGCAGCAAGCGGATCAGGTCGAAGTTGTTGTGGCGTAGACGCGGATTGCTGGGCATGCGCTCGATCCCGGGGCCGTCAACGGCGCAGTTGGCTGGACGAAGTCACGTAGTTGGCGGCGCGGTCGTAGACCGCCTTGACGTCGCAGACCGCGCCCGACGAAAAGGTCAGGGTGTTCTCCAGGCCATAGGGTTCGAAGCTGAGCAGGGCATCCTCCACATAGGCGTATTCGGCGCAGTGCCGCGTGCGGATATGAATCAGCTCGTCGGTCGTCTGGTAGTGATCCCGGTCGATGCGCTTGATGTTCATGGGAATCAGCTCCGCCGCCGGCAGCGGCAGGGACAGCGGCAACGCCAGAATCGGAACAAACAGGAAACGCGACATGCGTTCGGCCTCGTGAAAGTTGGCGAGTGAATCTTAACTAGTGCGCATCGGGCCATCTAGCAATTAAATCCGCGAGTTGTTTACGCCCTGCATCGCAGGCATGATTCGCAAGTTTGCGACATACCGCATACGGCACTGCGTCAAATAAATAAACATGTTTTTTTGACGCCACTTCCGCGCATATAAACATTGGTTGAGCGATGGCTAGGATCGACTCTCTGCAGGCATACCGCAGCTTGGCAGTGCTGGGGATCATTCTGTTTCACCTGACCTTCGTCGAAGCCAAGAACGCCGGCGGAGACCGTCTGCTACCGGCATTTCTCGACTGGGCGCAACTCTGCGTCGACCTGTTCTTCGTGATCAGCGGCTTCGTCATGGCCCTGGTTACCCGCGGCCGCTTCGGCCAAGTGCAGGAAATAAAACGCTTCGCCTTTAATCGCGCAGCCCGTGTATACCCGGTCTATTGGTTGTATTTCTTTCTGACCCTCTCGGTATTTCTACTGAAACCGCAATGGGTGAATTCTTCGCACGGCGAACCGGACTTGTGGGCCTCCTTCTTTCTTTTGCCAACTTCTCAAGTGTCGCTGGTCATGGTGTCCTGGACGCTGACTTTCGAACTCTGGTTCTACCTGGCCTTCACCCTGTTGATGTTCTTTCGCGAACGTCATCTGCCCTACTGTCTGGCCGCCTGGGGGCTGCTGCTGGTGGCGGTCAACCTGTTCTACGACGTGCGTGACTTCCCCCCCTATCTGCACCTGATGCTGCACCCCTATGCCCTGCAGTTCATCCTCGGTGCGGGCGCCGGCCTGCTGTTCAGTTCGGGACGGCTGTCGCGGCTCTCGCTCGGCGCCCTGCTGGTGCTGCTGGCACTGACGTTGCTGATCGCCATGCCGTTCGCCTACTGGCTGCGCCTGTTCGAGACGCCGAGCCTGCTGCGTATGCTGCTGATCGGCGCGACCTTCGCCGCCCTGGTGATCATCAGCGCCCTGCTGGAACAGCGCGGCCATCTGCGCATTCCGACCTTGCTGCGGCACCTGGGCGACAGCTCCTATTCCACCTACCTCTCCCACCTGCTGGTGCTCGGCGTGCTCGGCAAGCTCTGGGCGGCGGTCGGCCCCTGGCCGCACAGCTCGCTGGACAACTGGCTGGTCGTGCTCACGGCCGTGGTCGCCTGCCTGGCTTATGGCTGGCTGGCCTACCTGGTCAGCGAGAAACCGCTGATGCAGGCCACCGCACGCCTGAGCAACAACTACTTTCCCCTGGCCCCGCGCGGCGCCAGCCCGGCCTGAGCTCAGGCGTTACGCCAGGGCTTGAGCCACAGGGCCAGCAGCAGCATGGCCAGGGCACCGGCGACGCCGCTGAGGGCGAGCTGCAGCCACAGCCCGTCGATCGGGTGCAGGGCGAAGGCGCCTATGGTCAACACCGGCAACGCCATCAGCCACTGCCGCCCCCAGGGCAGTTGCTCCAGCAGCGCCTGGCGCCGCATCAGCAACACGCTGGTCAACGTCAGGCCCAGGGTCATGGCCATGGGAATGCCGTTCATGCCGAAGAACAGCGGCAGAATGCCCAGCAGCACCACGTTCAGTGCCGACCCCTTGAGCTCGCAGGCCAGCGGCAGGCGCGTATCGCCGTCGGCGTAGGCGTAGCGCGCCAGCAGCGAGTTCCAGGCACCGAACAGCAGCGGCACGGCGAACCAGGCCAGCAGTTCCGACAGCGGGCCAGCCTCCTGCCCGGGGAACATCAGCTGGACCAGCGCCGGCGTGGCGCCAATCAGCCCCAACGCCGCCGGCAGGGTCAGCAGGGTGGCGATGCCCAGGCCGCGCCGCAGCAGCTGCAGGCGCTGTTCGCCCGCCGCCTGGCTCATCAGGCCGAGCAACACCTGATTGAGGCTGAGCAGCGCGATCAGCGGCAGGTTGATCAGCTTGCGCGCCAGGTTGACCCAGGCCACCGCGCCCTCGCCGAGCAGCGAGGCGACCATCCGCTCCAGCAGCGCCAGGCCCTGGCTGGCCAGGTTGCTGGCCAGCAGCGGGCCGATGTTGTCCAGCAGCTCGCGACCGCAACCGCTGGCGCCCGCCACGCGCCAGGGTCGCCAGCCGCTGCGCCACAACGGTAGACACAGCGCCAGCGGCATCAGCAGACTGCCCAGCAGGCAGGCCTGGGCCACGCGCAGGGGCTCGGCCGCACTGCCGGCGGCGGCCAGGTAGAGCACCGGCGGCAAGTTGAACAGCAACGAGCCCAGGCCGGCGAGGACGAAACGCGAGCTCGCCTGCAGGGGCACGCTGAGCAGGGCGTGCAGCAGAAAGCCCGGCACGCACCAGGCCAGCACCAGCAGGCTGTCGCCGGCCAGCGCCAGGGCCTGATCGTTCAGCCCGGGGCCGACCACCCGCACCCACAGCGGCGCCGCCAGGGCCAGCAGGGCGGCGATCGCCAGCCCGACCAGGAGAAAGCGCGAGCTCATGGCGTTGAGCCAGGCAGTGCGCGCATCGGCGGCGCGCCCCTGGTACAGCGGCAGCGCCGCGGCGGCGACCAGCCCGGCGGCCAGCGCCATGCGCAGCGCCTCGGGCAGGAACAGGGCGATGAGGAAGGCGTCGCTCTGGTTGCTCGCCCCCCAGGCGTGGATCAACAGCCATTCCCTAGCAAAACCTGCGACCAGCCCGGTGAGCGTCGCAAGGGTCAACCACAGGGTGCTTCCCAGCATGGCGGCTTACTCAGTGAAGGAGATTGAACAGGCCCTTGCCGCCGACCTTGTAGGTCAGCCCGCGATTGCGTTCGCCCAGCGCCCTGGCCGGGTTGCCGCCGACTATGGTGTAGGGCGGCACCGGTCGATTGACCACCGAGCCGCCGGCCACCACCGCGCCCTCGCCGACTTCGGCGGTGATCAGGGCGCGGGTGGCGATCCAGGCGTAGTCGCCGACGCGGATCGGCGGGCTGGCCACCGCCCAGAACTCGGGGGCCTGGATGTCGTGGCCGCCGGCGATCAGCAGGCTGTACGAGGCAATGGTGACGTGGTCGCCGATGATGATTCCGGCACGCCCATCGAGCAGGCAGTCCCAGCCCACCACGCTGTCCTCGCCGATATGGATGCCGTCGATGCCCAGCACCTCGGTGCCGCGCCAGACGCTGGAGCCCTTGCCGATCTTGGCCCCGCCCAGGCGCAGCCAGGCCAGGCGAATGGTGTGGCTGGGAATCTTGTTGACGAAGATGTTGTACAGCTGCTCCCACAGACGCAGGCAGCGGTCGCGCAGGGTCGCCAGGTTGATGCCGTACATCGGTATCAACGGCCCGGGAATCTCGTCGCGCAGCAGGCAGAAGAAGCGCCGCGCCAGCGGGTGCTCGATGCTCTTCTCCAGGTTCACGTAGCTGATCAGGTACTGGGTGTCCTGGCGGTGCGGGTATTCGAACGCCACCTCGTGCTCGAGCATCCAGGCCCAGGCCTCGGCCAGTTCATCGACGCCGACCTGCAGGCGCGCCGCATAGTCGGCCAGGCGCTCCTTGAGGTCGAAGGAATGATGGATGCGGTGTTTCATGTGCGGGCCCTCCTGATTGGCAAAGCGGGGAGAATTTCGGGGTGCAGACGGACCTGCTGCAGGGTCAGGCCAACGAACAGCCAGAAGAAGGCGATCAGCACGTAGGTCAGGCTGAAGTAGTGGTCGAAGATGCCGGTCAGCAGGGCGCACAGCAGGCCGCTGCTGCAGCCGAGCCACAGCGAGTTTTCCCGGGTCACGCGCTGGGCGCCCAGGTGCGGGCGGGTCTCGCGCCACCAGAACCAGGTCACGGCGATGAACAGCAGCATGCCGGGAAGGCCGAGCTTGTAGACGAAGTTCAGCCACAGGTTGGAAATGCCCATCAGGCCGCTACCGGGCACCGGCGGATCGACCCTGAAGCCGATGCCCAGCGGATAGCGCGCCATCGCCTCGGGGAACATGGCGTACTCCTGCATGCGGATCCCGGTGGAGGCGTTGCTGCTGAGGAACATGGTGGCCAGGCGCTCCTGCAACGGCGGGTAGACCAGCACCAGCAGGCAGCCGAAGAAGATCCCCGCCACCAGGATGCGCGAGGTGTAGGGTACCCGGCGCCCGGCCATCCACATCACCACCAGCCCCAGGCTGAGCAGGGCCCCACGCGAACCGCTGAGCAGCAGCCCGGCCGAGCCCAGCATGGCCACGCCGAGGCCCAGCGCGCGGCCCCAGCCCGGCCGCGGCAGGGCGAAGAACAGCGCCACCGGGATGATCAGCGCCAGCGCACCGCCGGTGGAGTTGGGGTGCAGCCAGGGCGTCGACAGGCGGGTGGTGCCGGCGGTGAAGGCATCCTCCAGGTAGGCCTGGTGCGGGTACTTGAGGGCCGTGAGGATCGGCGTGAGGGCGTTGGCGTCGCGGGTCTTGGCGAACATGCCGAGCGACAGCAGGAGCATCGCCAGGGTCCCCAGCAGCATGGCCACGGTGATCTTCTCCGCCGCCTTGCTGTCCTGGATCAGGCGCACGGCGAGGAACATCGCCGACAGGTTGAGCATCCAGCGCACCCAGTTCATGGTGCCGCCGCCACCGGCATCGATGGTGAACTGGCCGACGATAAAGGGAATGGCGCTCCACAGCAGCAGCCAGGACAGCGCGCGTTCGGTGCCGCTGCGCGGCTGCAGGCGCTCGCGCTTGTGCAGGAAGCCCTGCCACAGGATGCCGACCCAGGTCAGCGCCAGCAGCGCCTCGCTGGCCGTGGTGCGCACGCCCACCTCGAGGGTCGAATAGGGCAGGAAGGCGCCGACGAAGGCGAACAGCAGCAAGCCGAGCAGCGGCTGGCGCATCACGCTCAGGGCGAAGGCGGCGCCGCCGAGCAGGATCACCAGCTTCGACAGCGGCAACACCCAGAGCAAGGCACCGAAGAACAGACCACAGAAAACGGCGATGCCGATACCCACGGGCATCATGGCGCGAGCTCCTCGAGCAGGGTGGAAAGATTGCGCTGAAAGTGCTGCGGGCTGAAGCGCTGCGCCCAGTCGATCAGGGCCTGGCGCTCGCCAGCCGGTTCGCGCGCCAGGCGCCGCATCAGCGCCAGCAGCTCTTCGCCATCGTGCGGAGCAAAGCGCGGGGCCTGCGGCGGCGCCACTTCGTCCAGCGCCGTTCCCCTGGCCACCGCCACCGGCGTGCCGACCGCCAGCGCCTCGATCACCGGCAGGCCGAACCCCTCGGCATAGGACGGCTGCCACAGACGCTCGGCGCGGCGATAGACCTCGATCAGCATGGCGCCGTCGATATCGCTGAGAAAGTGCAGCCCAGGCAGCCCTCGCAGGTCGCCGGGCAGATGCTCGGGATGACCGACCAGCAGCAGCTCGGGGATCAGCGGGTCCTCCCGCCGCGCGCGCAGCCAGGTACGCACCAGCAGGGCGATGTTCTTGCGCGGCTCGCGGGTTCCCACCGCCAGCCAATAGCGCGCCGGCAGCGCCACGGGTACCGGGGCCGACGTCGCGGGCGCCAGCGGGATCGCCGGCGGCAGCACGCGCAACTTGCCGGCGAAGCGCGGGAACAGACGCCGCACCTCGCCCGCGGTGAACTGCGAGGGCACCCAGACCTGATCTGCGCGCCACAGCGCATAGAGGATCGACAGGCGATCGGTGCAGCGGTAGATCAGGCGCTTGATCCAGGAGTCGTGCAGGTTGCGCTCGGTCAACTGGAACAGGTCGTGCAGCTGCTGGACGAAACGCGTGCCGCGCGCACGGCGACACAGCGGCAGGCCCATGTTGAAGTTGCAGATATGCAGATCGATGCGCTGACGGCGCAGGTAACCGGGCAGGAAGCCGGCCTCGAAGCGCAGGCGCTGCGGCAGGCGATGCACGCCGAGCAGACCGGCGGTTCCCCAGTCCGGACAGTCCAGGCGCTGACGCAGCGGATGGCCGAGCGGCGCCGTGCTGACCAGGCGCAGCTCGGCGACCTGCGGGCAGTGGCGCAAGCCCTCGGCCAGGGCGATGTTCTGCCGGCCGATGCCGCTATCCGGCAGGCTGGCGGCCGGGCGATAGTCGAGACTGACCCTCATGCCCGAGCCTCCAGGCGGGCGTAGATCGCCTCCAGGCTGCGCGCCGCCACCGACCAGTCGTGTGCGCCCTGCACGTAGCGCCGACCGGCCTCGCCGAGGGCCGCGGCCCGCCGCGGATCGTCGAGCAGGGCGAGGATGTTGGCGACGAACGCCTGCGCCGTTTCGGCGCGGGCGTAGTGCACGCCGTCCGCCACCTGCAGGCCGGAAGCGCCCTGGCCGGTGGTCACCACCGGCAGGCCCGCCGCCATGGCCTCGAGTACCTTGAGTTTGGAACCGCCGCCCTGGCGCAGCGGCGCGACGAACAGCGAGGCGCGCCGCTGCTGCCCGCGCAGGTCGGCGACGAAACCGTGCCACTCGATCCGCGGGTCGGGCCAGCGCTGGCGCCAGGCCGGCGGCACGGCATGGCCGCAGATGGCGAAACGCAGCTGCGGTCGGTGGCGCCACAGCTCGGGCAGGAGCTCGTCCAGCGCCCAGCCGACCGCGTCGACGTTGGGCGCGTACTCGAAGTTGCCGACGAACAGCAGGCGCTGCGCCTGTGCATCGGCCTGCACCTCGGCGTAGTGGCGACAGTCCACGCCGTTGACCACCACGTCGGTCGGCCGGCCGCAGAGCGGAGCGAGCACGGCGGCGTCGTCCGCGGTCACCGCGATGACCCGCTCGGCCTGACGCAGCACACGCCGCTCCCAGCGCCGATAGCGCCACTGGTCGTAGTAGGCGAAAGGCGCCAGCCAGGTGGGTAGACGGTCGTAGGTGGCCGCGCCGAGGCTGGACTCGACGTTGTGCTCGGTGAGCACGAAAGGCACCCGCCGTCGCCCCAGTTCGGCCTCGTAGGGCTGAAAGCTGTAGCTGTGTTCGATCTGGACGACGTCCCAGGATTCGTCCAGCAGTTCGCGGAACTGGCGCTGCAGGCGCGGGGCCAGGCCATTGACGCTGGCCAGCAACGGATAGGGTGCCAGCAGCGCGGCGCCCAGCGTCGCGGCGCTGCGCAGCGGGCGGCGCGGCAGCACCAGCAGGCGCTCGAGCAGCGGTTCCAGATGAGCCCGCGCCTCGTCGTCCAGCGGCGTCTTCGACTGCGCCAGCAGGGTGATGCGATGACCGGCCTCGGCCAGGCTGCGCAGCAGATGGTACTGGCGCGTCTTGCCGCCGCTGCTGGTCGGCCAGGGCAGGTACGGCAGAATCCACAGGATGCGCATGCTCACCACACCAGCAACTGCAGGCTGCTCTTGAGCGGCACGGTCAGGCGCTTGCCGTCGCCGCGCAGTTCGCGCTGCTCGCCGCTCAGCGGGTCGTGCAGGCTGGCGCTGGCCACCCCGGGCAGGGTCAGCTGGCGACCGCTGGCGCTCCAGAACATCCACAGCTGCTTACCGTCGGCACGGGTCCAGGCGATGCTGTAGAGATCCTTGGGCATCTCCTCGACCTTGGGCGGATCGCGCGGTTCGAGCCTGGGCCCGGTCACGGCGAAGAAGTTCTTCAGCGCCTGGAACACCGGCTTGGGCTGCCCCTCGAGATCGAGCAGTCCGTACTTCTGGTCGCGCGGCCCGGCCATGGCCGGCAGGTCGGCGAGGTTGAACAGGAAGCTGCGATCGAAATCCAGCGCGCTCATCAGTGCCAGCCGGCGCAAGGTGTAGTCGGCCTGGCCGGCGGTGCCGATGATCGCCTGCATTTCCTTCGGCCCGGAATAGCTCGACCAGCCCCACTCGGTGGCCCAGATCTGCTTGATGCTGTGCATGCGCAGGGCCTTGTTGATGAAGCGCACGCGGGCGAGAAAATCGCGCGCGGCGACGTCGTCGCCTTCCGGCTCCTCGGTGTAGGGGTGGTAGGCGACGATCAGATCGCGCTTGGCCAGGCCCTCGTCGAGCAGCAGCTTGAGCATCAGCTCGTTGTTGGTGTAGGGCATCTGGCTGAAATAGGCCATGCCGGCGGTGGCCACCGGCATGTCGGGGTAGCGCGCCTTGATCGCCTCGGCACTGGCGAACAGCAGCTGCGCATAGGCCTTGGCATCTTCCTTCGGGCGCCAGTAGGGGTAGATGTTCGGCTCGTTCCAGATCTGCCAGACGCGGAAGTCGGGGTAGCGCTGGATGAACTTGAGCAGGCTGTCGATATACAGCTGCGGATTCTTGGGCGGGTACTGGTCGACGTGCTCGGCACCGGGCGGCGCGCTGCTGGCGAAGGGCGCCGAGCCGGCGAGGAACCCCACGGGTTTCAGGCCATGGCGACGCATCGACGCGGCGGCGGCGTCGAAGGCGACCAGGTTGAACTGGTCCTTCTGCGGCTCCAGCAGGGCCCAGTGCATGGCGATGCGCACCCACTCCAGGCCCAGGTCCCTGACCGCCTGCATCTGCCGCTCCTGCACCTCCACCGGGTAGAAGTGGAACTGGGCATTGACCCCCAGGTGCTCGCTCCACACCAGCGTATGCGGTCCACGCAATTCGGTGACCTCGGCCTCGGCGTTGCGGCTGAGCAGGACGGCGCCGGCCAGCAGCAGCGCCAACAGCAACGACGGCAGCCAGACTATGGGTTTACGCCACATCGGAAGTACCTCGCTGCAGGGCGGTGAACAGGTGCAGAAAACGCGCGGCGGTGTGCGGCCACTGGCGTGCCTGGCCGATACGCTGCGCATGCTCGGCCCAGCTCTGGGCGAGCTGCGGCCGTTCGCACAGCTCGCGCAGACGCTGCGCCAGGGCGGCGCTATCGCCCTGCGGGAAGATCGCGCCATTGCCGGCGGCCACCTCCTCGGCGAAGGCGCGCGCATCCGAGGTGATCGCGCCACGCCCGCAGGCGGCGGCCCAGGACAGCGCACCGCTGGTGCCGCGCATGGCGCCGAGCAGGGCGAGCTTCTTCGACTCGCGATAGGGCAGCAGCATCACATGATGGGCCTGGATCAGCCCCGGAATCTGCTCGGCCGGCACGTCCAGCGCCCAGTCGACGGCGTCGCCCAGGCCCAGCTCGGCGATCCGCCCGCGCAGTTCGTCGAGGTAGCTGCCGCCGGGGCCGAAGGCCATCTCCGGGGCGCTGCCGCCGGCCAGGGTCAGGCGCCAGGCCCCGGCCAGGGCGGGCGCAGCGCGCAGCATGGCGGCGAGCGCCTCGAGCAGGTCCTCGATGCCCTTGCCGCGATAGATGAAGCCGAAGTACAGCAACTTGAGCGGTTGCAGCGGCGGCAGTGGTGCCGCCGGGATGACCGGGTTGCCGTGGGCGATCACCCGCACCTTACCCGCGCCCAGGCGCATGCGCCGGCGCAGGTGCGCGCCGCCGGTTTCGGTGAGGGTCACCAGTGCATCCAGTTGCGCCGCCAGCTGCCGCTCTTCGCGCAGGCACAGCGGATCGGCCAGCACGGTCGCGGCCTGCGGCGCCGGTGCCGGCAGCCGCTCGGCCAGCGACAGCGGCCAGGGCAGTCGGGCGCGGCGCCAGACCAGGCGCTCGGGGTCATGCACCGTGGCGCTCAGCGGCAGGCGCGGAAAACGCCGGCGCAGCTCGCGCAGCGCGGCGAACTCGGCCAGGCGGCCGCCGCCGAGCTCGCCGTGGACCAGGTCGATGCCGCTCCAGTCGAAGGCGGCGATACGCGCCAGCGCCTGGGCCGGATCGTTGCCGACGCCGGCCAGCGGCGTCGCTACCTCGACGCCGAGGTCCTGCAACGCCGTGCGGAAGTTCGCCGCATAGTCGGCGATGCCGGTCTGTTCCGGCGGCATCGGCGCCAGCAGGGCAATGCGCATCAGGCCAGGCTCCGCAGGCGCGAGACCAGGCTGAGCACCGAGTAGGGCACCTCGAAACGGCGGCGATTGACGATCACGCCGTCGACCTTCTTGAACGCCGAAGTGAGGATGGTGAGCGCGTTCGACACCACCGGAATGGTGCTCTGCCGCGCCTCGATCACCATCACGATCATGTCGGCATGGCGCAGGGCGACGAAGGCGTCCTGATTGCTCAGCAGCGCGCTGGCTTCCAGCAGCACCACCTCGCCCGGCTTGGCCGGTGCCTCGCCGCCCAGGCGTACCTGATGGCCGCGCTCGCCGATCAGCCGGGCGAGGTGCTGGATGACGAAGCTCACGCCCTCACCCTTGCGTGCCGAGGTCAGGGCCAGCACCAGGCCCTGCTGCTCGATCTGCGCCAGCGGCAACTGCGCATAGAGCCGGTAGATGCTGGCGAGGAAGGCGCTGGAAGGCGCCTCGCCGCTCTCCAGCTCCTGCAGGGTGGTCCACAGCGGCACGCCGAAGCGGCTCTCGACATGGCCGCCGTCGTGGATGCGCTGATCCAGCAGGTAGCAGATGTACAGCACCAGCAGTCCCACCATCAGGCCGGCCGGCAACGCCAGGGCGATCATCAGCAGGCTCTTGGGGAACACCCGCGACGGGTTGAGCGTGGCTTCCTCGATGATCGCGATGTTGCTGATGCTGCTGTCATCCAGCTCGCGGTCGATACGCGCCTTTTCCAGGCTCTCGGCGTACAGCACATAGTTGCGCTCCTCGGCGGCCAGGGCGCGCTGCAGCTGGGCCAGCTGCGGCTCGGTGGCCATGGCCTTGCTGCGCTCCTGCTCGAGGGCGGCCAGCTGGTTTTCCTGGCGCTTGAGCTGGGCCTTGAGGCGGGCGACATCCGCCTGCTGGTCGAGGTAGTTGCTCTGCAGGCGCTCGGCCACCGGATTCGGCGCGCGGTTCTCCGAGCTCTGCACGGTCGGCGGTTCGCTGGCGGCCAGTTGCTCCAGGTAGGCGATGCTCTGATCGATGGTTTTCACCGGCGGCGCCTGCTCGGTGAAGGTGCGCAGCAGATCCTGGCGCTCGGCGCGCTTGTTGTTGAGCAGCTGCAGGACGTGCTGATGCGCCGGGTTGAGCGACATCTCGCGCACCGTGCGGATCTCCGCCGGCAGCGCCTTGATCTGCCGATCCAGGGTGGCCAGGCTGTCCTCGGTGGCGGCGATCAGGCGCTGCGAGTTGAAACGGTCGGTGCGCAGTTGGTCGATCCGCTCGGACAGGTTGCCCAGGCGGTCGGCGATGTTGATCGCATCGATGCTCTCCAGCTTGTCGATGATCTGCTGCTTGAGGCGGTTGATGCTGCTCTCGCTGGTCTTCAGCTGCAGGTCGTAGAACTCGTACAGGCTCTTGCGTCCCAGGGCGCGGGTGCGCTCCTGCAGGTAGATGTCCACCCAGCTCTTGACCACCGCCTGGGCGACCGCGGGATCGTCCCAGACGAAGCTGATCTCCATCACCGCCGAGCCGCCGGCATGGCTGACGCTGAAGCTCTTCTCCAGTTTCTTGGCCAGACGCTCGACCGGGGTCTGCTCCTCGGTCAGGCCGAGCAGTTGCAGGATGCTGCGCAGAAAGTCGATGCAACCGGCCCAGCCCAGGCGCAGCCAGTGCTTGATGGTGGCGAAGAAGCCCTGCGGCGGCGGCGCGTTGGCGATCACCTCGAGGTAATGCTCGGCGACCTGGCGGATGATCGGCCGGCCGGTGAGCAGGCGCTCCTCGTCGACTATGGGGTCGCGTTGGGTCGCCGGCAGCACCAGCGCCTGGCGGTCGGCCACCTCGATCGGCAGGGTATTGCTGTCGCGCCCGGGCTTGACCAGCAGGCGCGCGTTGGACTCGTAGGAGGCCGGCAGGAAGAAGGCGCCGAGCACGATCATCAGCAGGGTGACGCCGACGGCGACCTGGAACTCGCGCTTGAAGATGAAGAACAGGCGCAGCAGGTCGCGGAAGGTGCGAATTTCGATCATGGGACTGTCCCTGTCTGCTCAGTCGTTGTTGTTCAGGTCGTAGTTGAAACCGACGCCCAGCGTTTTCACGAACGGGATCAGCTGGTTCATGTACAGCTCGACGCCCTCCACCCGGTTGCCGATGCCGGACTTGGGCACGAAGACCACGTCGCCGCGCTGCAGCGCCACCGCCATGCGCCCCTCGATGCCGCCGTGCATCAGCTTGGCGTAGTCGATGAAGTAGGTCTTGTACTGCCCCTCCTCGTCCATGCGCAGCAGCGCCACGTTGCTGCTGTCGGCATCGATCATGATGCCGCCGGCA
The DNA here is from genome assembly GCF_056676075.1 of Pseudomonas sp. ABa2. Classification (NCBI taxonomy): domain Bacteria; kingdom Pseudomonadati; phylum Pseudomonadota; class Gammaproteobacteria; order Pseudomonadales; family Pseudomonadaceae; genus Pseudomonas; species Pseudomonas sp. ABa2. Next base: position 332,760 of record NZ_CM155239.1, on the reverse strand, counting down.
CCGATGATCGCCTGCTCCAGGGTCGGCGCCGCGGGGAACGGCAGCGGCTGCGGATTGCGCACCGAACCGCCGACGAACACCGTATTGCCCGGCGACTGGTTGATGTTCACCGTCACCCGCGGCTCCTGGTAGTAGGCGGCCTGGCGCTCGCGGATTTCCTCGGCCAGTTGCGCCGGCGTCTTGCCCACGGCCTTGACGGTGCCGATGAAGGGGTACTGGAAGGTACCGTCGTTCATCACCGTGTACAGCGTCAGCTCGTAGATCGAGTTGGCGGTGAAGGCCGAGATGCTCGGCATCTCGCCGCTGGTGCGGACGATACGCAGGGTGTCGCCGGCGCGAATGCGCTCCTCCGCCGGCGGCAGCTTGGCCAACTGCTCGGCGGCGGACTTGCCGGCGTCGACCCGGTCGTCGTCCGGCAGCGGAATCACCGCGGGCGTGTTGCAGCCGGAGAGCCAAACTAGGCACAAGGCGAGGGTCAGGCGCTTCATGAGTGGCGCTTCCTTTTCACAGACATGAGGGTTACTTCCAGTAAGCGGGGAACATGCTCAGGCGACGCTTGAGCGCGGTCGACAACCAGGATTCGTAGCCACCGAGGCGGTAGCCGGCGTATTTGCACAGGGTACGCAGCAGCACTTCCGGTAACCGGTGCAGGGCACCGGCCTCGCGCAGCGCGGCGATCTCGGCCAGCACGTAACGCCTGCCCTCGCCTCCGGCACTGCCAAATGCGTGCCGAATCCAGCGCTCGCGCCCGTAGAACACGCCGATATCGAAATAGCGGCGAAACTCCTCCAGCAGGCGGTAATCGTGGGAATGCTGCACCTCGGCGTCGGCGGCGTAGCGTACCGCGTAGCCGGCCAGCAGCAGCTTGGCGGCGACGTAGGCGTCCTCGCTGCCGATCACGTCCTCGGGAAAACCGCCGACCGCCTCGAGGGCGTCGCGCCGGTAGGCCGAGCAGGAGTCGGAGCTGAAGCAGGTCTTGATGCCCAATTCGGCGGCATCGCGCAGGCGTTTGCTGCGGCTGTGCGGCGGGTAGTTGAAGCGGCGCGCCTGGGCGGCGAGCAGGCCGGCGTCCGGGTGCGGCAGCTGGCGGCCGTAAGCCACGCCGATATCCGCCTCGCTGTGCAGGTTGGCGACGAGGCGGGCGAAGGTCTCGGGTTCGGCCGGGATGGCGTCCTGGGTCAGGTAGATCAGCACGTCGGCGGCGACCTGCTGGCTGGCCCAGCGCCGCGTGCCGCCGTGGTTGAACTGCGCCGGGTCGATCGCCTCGATGCGTGCACCGGCCTGGCGCAGCCGCGCCACCGTGTCGTCGTGCGAGGCGCTGTCGACCACCAGGAACTCGTCCGGCTGCAGGCTCTGCGCAGCCAGCGCCGGCAGCAGCCGATCCAGGTGGGCGGCGGCGTTGCGCGTGGGAATGATCAGGGCGACGGCCATCAGCTGAGCGGCTCGGCGACCGGCACCCGGCCGTAGATGTCGGTGAAGCGCACGATGTCGTCCTCGCCCAGGTACTCGCCGCTCTGCACCTCGATCATCACCAGGTCGATGACCCCGGGGTTGACCAGGCGGTGGCTGTGGCCGGCGGGAATGAAGGTGGACTGGTTGGTGTCGAGGAGGAAATCGCGTTCGCCGTTGACCACCCGCGCCATGCCGCTGACCACTATCCAGTGCTCGCTGCGGTGGTGATGCATCTGCAGCGACAGCGACTCGCCGGGGCGCACCACGATGCGCTTGATCTTGAAGCGGCGCCCCTCCTCCAGCACCGTGTAGGTGCCCCAGGGCCGGCTGACGGTGCGGTGCAGACGATAGGCCTCGTGGCCGCGCTGCTTGAGTTCCTGAGCGATGAACTTGACGTCCTGGGTGCTGCCGGCGTCGGCGATCAGCAGCGCGTCGGGGGTGTCGACCACCACCAGATCGCGCACGCCGACCGCACCGACCAGGCGGTGCGGCGAGTCGATGTAGCAGTTGCTGACCCGGTGCAGCACCGCCTCGCCGTTGACCTGGTTGCCCGCGGCATCGGCCGGGACCAGCTCGCGCAGCGCCTGCCAGGAACCGATATCGCTCCAGCCGAGGTCGCAGGGCACCACCGCCACCTTGGCCGAGCGCTCCATCAGCGCGTAGTCGATGGAGATGTCCTGCACCTGGGCGAAGCTCTGCCCGTCCAGCTCGCACTGCCAGCCCTGCGCCCCCTGCGCCGGATGGCTGCGCGCCAGGCAGCGCTCGACCGCCTCCAGCAGCTCCGGCGCATGGGCGCGCAGCTCGGCCAGCACGGCATCGGCGCGGAAACAGAACATGCCGGCGTTCCACAGGTGGCGGCCGCCGTCGAGGTAGGCCTGGGCGGTGGCCGCATCGGGCTTCTCGACGAAGCTGGCGACGCGGCTGCCGCCGTCGCTCAGCGCCTCGCCCTGCTGGATGTAGCCGTAGCCGGTCTCGGCATGGCTGGGGCGAATGCCGAAGGTCACCAGCCAGCCCTCGCTGGCCAGCACGCGCGCCTGTTCGATGGCGGCGACGAAGGCGGCCTGGTCGCGGATCAGGTGATCGGCCGGCAGCACCAGCAGCTGCGCCTGCTCGCCGTACTGGCGGGCCACGTGCAGGGCGGCGGCGGCGATGGCCGGTGCGGTGTTGCGCCCCTGCGGCTCGAGCAGGAAATCCAGGGCCAGGCCGCCCGCGTTCAGCGGGCGGTAGTCGTCCAGGGTGCGAAACAGCAGGTCGCGGTTGATCACCGTGAGCAGCTGGCCGACGCCGTCCAGCCCGGCGACCCGCGCGAAGGTCTTCTGCAGCAGGCTGCGCCCATCGGCCAGACGCATGAAGGGTTTCGGCATGGCCTCGCGCGACACCGGCCACAGGCGGGTGCCGGCGCCGCCGGCGACGATGCAGGGGATCAGCGCATTCATCAGTAGGCCTCACGAGTGAAGATGACCGCCGGCAGGGTGCGGAACAGGATGTACAGGTCGAACCATACCGACCAGTTCTCGATGTACTGCAGGTCGTACTCGACGCGTTTCTCGATCTTCTCCAGGGTGTCGGTCTCGCCGCGGTAGCCGTTGATCTGCGCCCAGCCGGTGATGCCGGGCTTGACCCGATGGCGCGCGGTGTATTCCTTGACCGCGTCCTCGAACAGGATGCCGGCCGCCTTGGTCGCCGTGGCGTGCGGGCGCGGACCGACCATCGACATGCTGCCGAGCAGCACGTTGAACAGCTGCGGCAGCTCGTCGAGGCTGGTCTTGCGGATGAAGCGCCCGACCCGGGTGATGCGATCGTCGTCGCGGGTGGTCTGCCGCTCGGCGTTGGCGTCGGCGCGGTCGCAGTACATCGAGCGGAACTTGAACACCTCGATCAGGCGGTTGTTGTAGCCGTAGCGCTTCTGCCGGAACAGCACCGGGCCGGACGAGTCGAGCTTGATCGCCAGGGCTACCAGGACCATCAGCGGCAGCGCCGGGATCAGCGCCAGGCTCGCCAGCAGCAGGTCCTCCAGACGCTTGATCAGCGGCGACCAGCCATCCAGCGGGCGCTCGGATACGTTGAACATGGGCAACCCGCCCACCTCGGTGATGCGGTTGCGCGCATGGCGGAAGGCGAGCATGTCCGGCACCAGCAGCACGTTGACCGGCAGCTTGCGCAGCTCGTGGACGATCTGACCGATGCGGTTTTCCGCCGACCAGGGCAGCGCCACCAGCACCTGGGTCACCCGCTCGCGGCGAATCAGGCGCTCCAGGTCGCGGCTGTTGCCCAGCAGCGGCAGTCCGGCCAGGGTCTCGGGCATGCGGCCGATGCGGTCGTCGATAAAGCCGATCAGGCCGGAACGAATGTCGCAGTGGCGCGCCATGAACTCGGCCAGGCGCACGCCGTTCTCGGTGCCGCCGAGAATCACCGCGCTCTGCAGGAACTGGCCGCTGGCGATCCAGCGACGGAATAATGCCAATAGCAGCAGGCGCTCGACACCGAACGCCAACAAACTGACGGCAAACCAGAGAATCAGGAAGTGCCACTCCATGAAGCTGAACATGGCCAGTGCCTGGTGCATGAACAGCAGCAGGCAGAACGCCGCCGACCAGGCGAAGAACATCATGCGAAAGCGCAGCAGGTTGCTGAAGATCTCTTCCGAGTAGACCCCCAGTGCCTGGAACATCACCACCGTCAGCCCGCCGAAGAACAGCAGCACCGTGGCATAGCTCTGCGTCAGCCCGGACTCGCTCGACAACCAGAACAGCAGCAACAGACCCGGCAGCGCCGCGGTGAAGCCGTGCACCAGGCGCATCACGGCCAGGAAGTATTCGACAAACCCGGGGCGCGCCAGTAGCGAGTTACCGACCGTGAGCTGCCGCATGGATGATTACCCCCGCCACATTTTCCGTTGATGCCCCGCCCACAGGCGTCAGAAAAAAGGCAGTAGAAAATATTCGCACTCGATGGAACGACGGAATGCCGTCGCCCCTAGTTATGGCGCGACTAAACCATTTTTGTGATGGCATTTCAACATCCAGGCGACGCCTCGTCCCAGTTAAATATTGACGCCATAAAAACAGCAGAAACGAGCGTGCCAATTGAGCGCGTATATCCAGGCTCCACGCGGCCTGCGAGCCGATCCGCCACTCGCAAATGCAGTAGCGACTGGTGTACAAATTGCGCCAACGTAACGGCCGAGCCCCAGTTCCCCGAGAGTGGACACGAGAAGAGCGAAAGGTCGTCGCGCAGCCCCCGCCCCGACGCGGTTGCCTTATCATCTGCCCCCCAACAGGCCTGTCCCACCATTCATTCGCCAAGGGCACTTTCCATGCGCATCCTGATCACCGGCGGCGCCGGCTTTATCGGCTCGGCTCTGATCCGTCATCTGCTGCAGCACACCGAGCACCAGGTGCTCAATCTCGACAAGCTGACCTATGCCGGCAACCTGGAGTCGCTCGCCGAAGTGGCCGCCAGCCCGCGCTACCGCTTCGTCCAGGCCGATATCGCCGACAGCGCGCAGGTGGCGCAGACCCTGGCCGAATTCCAGCCGGATGCGATCATGCACCTGGCCGCCGAATCCCACGTCGATCGCTCCATCGACGGCCCCGCCGCCTTTATCCAGACCAATATCGTCGGCACCTACGCCCTGCTGGAAAGCACCCGCGCCTACTGGCTCGGCCTGAGCGAAGAGCGCAAGGCGACCTTCCGTTTCCACCATATCTCCACCGACGAGGTCTACGGCGACCTGCACGGCGTCGACGAGCTGTTCGTCGAAACCACCCCCTACGCGCCCAGCTCGCCCTATTCGGCGAGCAAGGCGGCCTCCGATCACCTGGTGCGCGCCTGGCAGCGCACCTACGGCCTGCCGGTGCTGATCACCAACTGCTCGAACAACTACGGCCCCTACCATTTCCCCGAGAAGCTGATCCCGCTGATGATCCTCAATGCCCTGGCGGGCAAGCCGCTGCCGGTGTACGGCAACGGCCAGCAGGTGCGCGACTGGCTCTATGTCGAAGATCACGCCCGCGCCCTGCTCAAGGTGGTGAGCGAGGGCCAGGTCGGCGAGACCTACAACATCGGCGGCCACAACGAACAGAAGAACCTCGACGTGGTGCAGGCCATCTGCGCCCTGCTGGAAGAGCTGGCCCCCAGCAAGCCGGCCGGCGTGGCACGCTACGCCGACCTGATCACCTATGTGCAGGACCGTCCTGGGCACGATCTGCGCTACGCCATCGACGCCGGCAAGATCCAGCGCGAACTGGGCTGGGTACCGCAGGAAACCTTCGCAAGCGGTCTGCGCAAGACCGTGCAGTGGTACCTGGCCAACCTCGACTGGTGCCGCCGCGTGCAGGATGGCAGCTATCAGGGTCAGCGACTCGGCGCACTCTAAGGAGCTTCAATGAAAGGCATCATCCTCGCCGGCGGTTCCGGCACCCGGCTGCACCCCATCACCCTCGGCGTGTCCAAGCAGCTGCTGCCGATCTACGACAAGCCGATGATCTACTACCCGCTGTCGGTGCTGATGCTCGCCGGCATCCGCGAGATCCTGATCATCTCCACCCCGGAAGACCTGCCCAACTTCCAGAAGATGCTCGGCGACGGCAGCCCGTTCGGCGTCCGCCTGCAGTATGCCGAGCAGCCCTCGCCGGACGGCCTGGCCCAGGCCTTCCTGATCGGCGAATCCTTTATCGGCGACGATTCGGTGTGCCTGATCCTCGGCGACAATATCTTCCACGGCCAGCACTTCACCGAGATGCTGCTGCGCGCCGCCAGCCATGACAGCGGCGCCACGGTGTTCGGCTACTGGGTCAGCGACCCCGAGCGCTTCGGCGTGGTGGAGTTCGACGCCGCCGGCAACGCCCTGTCGATCGAGGAGAAGCCGAGCCAGCCGAAGTCCAGCTACGCGGTCACCGGTCTGTACTTCTACGACAACGACGTGGTGCGCATCGCCAAGGCGGTCAAGCCCTCGCCGCGCGGCGAACTGGAGATCACCGACGTCAACAATGCCTACCTGGCGCGCGGCGACCTGCGCGTGGAGCGCTTCGGCCGCGGCTTCGCCTGGCTCGACACCGGCACCCACGACAGCCTGCTGGACGCCTCGCAGTACGTGCAGACCATCGAGCACCGCCAGGGCCTGAAGGTCGCCTGCCTGGAGGAGATCGCCTACCAGCACCGCTGGATCGACCGCGAGCAGCTGCTGCGGCGCGCCAAGGCCTTCGGCAAGACCGGTTACGGCCAGTACCTGTACAAGCTGGCGGAGGAATGAGCATGCAGGTGATCCAGACCCGTCTGCCCGAGGTGCTGATCCTCGAGCCCCAGGTGTTCGGCGACGAGCGCGGCTTCTTCTACGAGAGTTTCAATGCCCGCCGTTTCGCCGAGGCCACCGGGGTGAGCCGCGACTTCGTCCAGGACAACCATTCGCGCTCGGCCCGCGGCGTGCTGCGCGGCCTGCACTACCAGCTGCAGCAGGCCCAGGGCAAGCTGGTGCGGGTCAGCGCCGGCGAGGTCTACGACGTGGCAGTGGACCTGCGCCGCAGCTCGCCGACCTTCGGCCAGTGGGTCGGTGCTCACCTGTCGGCCGAGAACAAGCGCCAGCTGTGGGTGCCGGAAGGTTTCGCCCACGGTTTCCTGGTGCTCAGCGAGTATGCCGAGTTCCTTTACAAGACCACCGACTACTACGCCCCAGCCCATGAGCGCTGCATCCGCTGGGACGATGCCAGCCTGGCCATCGACTGGCCGCTGGATGGCCTCACCCCGCAACTGTCGGCCAAGGACCAGCAGGGCCTGAGCCTGCAGGACGCCGAGACCTTCCCATGAAGATCCTGATCAGCGGCCACACCGGCCAGGTCGCCCGCGAACTGCAACTGACCCTGCAGGGGCATGAACTGATCAGCCTGGGTCGCCAGGCCTTCGACCTGGCCCGCCCGGCCAGCCTGCGCGAGATCATCCTACGCGAGCGCCCGCAGCTGCTGATCAACGCCGCCGCCCATACCGCGGTGGATCAGGCCGAGCAGGAGCGCGAGCTGGCCTTCGCCATCAACGCCGAGGCCCCCGGCGTCATGGCGCAGGCTTGCGCCGAGCTGGGTATTCCGCTGCTGCACTACTCCACCGACTACGTGTTCGACGGCAGCAAAGACGCGCCCTACGTCGAGAGCGACGCGCCCAATCCGCTGGGCGTGTACGGCGCCAGCAAGCTGGCCGGCGAACGGGCGGTGGCGGCCAGCGGCTGCGACCACCTGATCCTGCGCACCAGCTGGGTCTACTCGCGGCACGGCAAGAACTTCCTGCTGACCATGCAGCGCCTGCTGCAGGAGCGCGACCAGCTCAAGGTGGTGGCCGACCAGATCGGCGCGCCGACCTGGGCCGGCAGCATCGCCGCCGCCACCGCCGAGCTGATCGCGGCCTGGCAGGCGGGCAACCGCCACTGGGGCACCTACCACCTGAGCTGCCAGGGCGAGACCAGCTGGTTCGGCTTCGCCCAGGCCATCGGCGAACGCCTGCGCGCCGCCGGCAGGCCCTGCGCCGAGCTGCTGGCGATCCCTTCCAGCGACTACCCGACGCCGGCGCGTCGGCCGCTCAACTCGCGCCTGGACGGCAGCAAGCTGGCGCGTGACTGGCAGGTGCGCCTGCCCGCCTGGCAGGCGGCGCTGGACGCCTGCCTGCAACGCGCGGACTGAAGGCGCCCGGCGGAATGTGCATAATGCGCCGATCATCCCGGCGCAGTTTTCCATGAGCACGACCCCCGCCTCCCCGCGACGCCCCCGCTGGCGCAGCCTGCTGCTGCTGGCGCTGCTGCTCGCGCCGCTGCTGTGGCCGGTGCACTACCTGGCCGAGCGTTACTACCGCGAGGTGCTGATCGAGCAGAACCGGCAGACCCTCGACCTCTACGTCGCCAACCTGCTCGGCACCCTGCGGCGCTACGAGGTGCTGCCGCAGATCCTCGGCGACCTGCCGGGGCTGCGCGCCGCCCTGCATGCCCCCGACGACCCCGCCGTGCTGGACAGCGCCAATCGCCTGCTGACGCGGGTGCGCGAGCAGACCGGCGCCGACGTGATCTACCTGATGACCCCGCGCGGCGTCACCCTGGCCGCCTCCAACTGGGACAAACCGGACAGCTTCGTCGCCGGCAACTTCGCCTTCCGCCCCTACTTCCGCGAGGCGCTGGCCGGGCGCCTGGGGCGCTTCTTCGGCCTCGGCACCACCTCCGGCAAGCGCGGCTACTACTTCGCCTACGCGGTGCGCGAGAACGAGCAGAACATCGGCGCGCTGGTGGTCAAGGTCGACCTCGACCACACCGAAACCCTGTGGGGCAACACCCCGGAACAGCTGCTGGTGACCGACACCAACGGCGTGGTGATCCTCACCTCGCGCCCGGACTGGCGCTTCCACGCCAGCCGCCCGCTGGATCGCGTCGAGCAGGCCGCCATCGCCGCCAACCAGCCCTACCCGACCCAGGCGCCGCCGGCGCTGAACCTCGACCCCGGCGCCTGGCTGACACAGAGCCGCGCACTGGAGGAAACCGGCTGGACGGTGAGCATCCTCGCCCCGCGCATCCTCCTCGATCGCCCGGTGCGCAGCGCCGTGGCGGTCGGCGCCGCCGCCCTGCTGGCGCTGCTGCTGCTGCTCGGTCTGCTGATGCAGCGTCGTCGCCACTACCTCGAACGCATCGCCCTCGACAGCCGCGCCAAGGCCGAACTGGAGCAGCGCGTGGCCGAACGCACGCATGACCTGGAGCTGCTCAACAGCCGCCTCAAGCAGGAGGTGCTGGAACGCGAACAGGCGCAGCAGGAACTGGTGCGCGCCCAGGACGAGCTGGTTCAGGCCGGCAAGCTGTCGGCCCTCGGCACCATGAGTGCGAGCATCAGCCACGAGCTCAATCAGCCGCTGGCGGCGATCCGCAGCTACGCCGAGAACGCCGCCACCCTGCTCGACCACCAGCGCGGCGAGGACGCCCGCGCCAACCTCAAGCTGATCAGCGAACTGACCGAGCGCATGGCCTCGATCATCGCCCATCTGCGCGCCTTCGCCCGCCGCGACCGCCACGCCCCGGAACGGGTGGCCCTGCAGCCGGCGCTGGACGACGCCCTGGCGCTGCTGGCCAAGCGTCGCCGGGCGATGGACGTGGAGCTGATCCGCGACCTGCCGGATGCCACCCTGTGGGTCCAGGCCGGCGAGACGCGCCTGCGCCAGGTGCTCGGCAACCTGCTCGGCAACGCCCTCGACGCCCTGGTCGCCAAGGCGCCGCCGCGACGCATCTGGATCAGTGCCCGGCAGCAGGACGACCAGCTCGAACTGCTGCTGCGCGACAATGGCCCGGGCTTCTCGACCGAATCCCTGGCCCGCGCCCGCGAACCCTTCTTCACCACCAAGACCAGCGCCCAGGGCCTGGGGCTTGGCCTGGCCATCTGCGACAGCCTGATGCGCGCCCTGGGCGGCGAGCTGCTGCTGGCCAACCACCCGGACGGCGGCGCCCTGATCACCCTGCGCCTGCGCCTCGCCAGCCCCGGCGTCAACCTGCAACCCCCGGAGGACCCCTCGCCATGACCAGCGACAGCGCCATCGACAGCCGCACCCAGGTTCTGCTGATCGACGACGACGCCCACCTGCGCCAGGCACTCAGCCAGACCCTCGACCTGGCCGGACTCAAGGTGCTCAGCCTGGGCGACGCCCAGGGCCTGGCCGCGCGTATTCCGGCCGGCTGGCCGGGGGTGGTGGTCAGCGACATCCGCATGCCCGGCATCGACGGCCTGCAGCTGCTCGCCCAGCTGCGCGAGCGCGACGCCGAACTGCCGGTGCTGCTGATCACCGGCCACGGCGACGTGCCGCTGGCGGTGCAGGCGATGCGCGCCGGCGCCTACGATTTCCTGGAAAAGCCCTTCGCCAACGACGACCTGCTCGACAGCGTGCGCCGCGCCCTCGATCTGCGCCGCCTGGTGCTGGACAACCGCAGCCTGCGCCTGGCGCTGACCGATCGCCAACAGCTGGCCGGGCGCCTGGTCGGCCAGTCGCCGGCGATGCAGCGCCTGCGCGAGCAGATCGGCGCGCTGGCCGGAATCGCCACCGACGTGTTGATCCTCGGCGAGACCGGTGCCGGCAAAGAGGTGGTGGCGCGCGCCCTGCACGACCTGTCCAGCCGCCGCGACGGCCCCTTCGTCGCCATCAACGCCGGCGCCCTGGCCGAGTCGGTGGTGGAAAGCGAGCTGTTCGGCCACGAGGCCGGCGCCTTCACCGGCGCGCAGAAACGCCGCATCGGCAAGTTCGAGTTCGCCAACGGCGGCACCCTGTTCCTCGACGAGATCGAGAGCATGAGCCTGGACGTGCAGGTCAAGCTGCTGCGCCTGCTGCAGGAACGGGTGGTCGAACGCCTCGGCGGCAACCAGCTGATCCCGCTGGACATTCGCGTCATCGCCGCGACCAAGGAAGACCTGCGCCAGGCCGCCGATGCCGGACGCTTCCGCGCCGACCTCTACTACCGGCTGAACGTCGCGCCGCTGTCCATCCCGCCGCTGCGCGAGCGCGGCGAGGACGCCCTGCTGCTGTTCCAGCACTTCGCCGAGGGCGCCACCGCGCGCCACGGCCTGCCGCCCCGCGAACTGCAGCCGGGACAGCGCGCACTGCTGCTGCGCCACCCCTGGCCGGGCAACGTGCGCGAGCTGCAGAACGCCGCCGAGCGCTTCGCCCTCGGCCTGGAGCTGGCGCTGGACAGCAACGCGCCGAACCTGCCGCCGGTCAGCGGCGGCCTCGGTGAACAGGTCGAAGCCTTCGAGCGGGCGCTGATCGCCGCCGAACTCAGCCGCCCGCACGGCTCGCTGCGCAGCCTGGCCGAGGCCCTCGGCCTGCCGCGCAAGACCCTGCACGACAAATTGCGCAAGCACGGCCTGCATTTCTCCGGCGCTGGCGGAAGCTCGCCAGAGGACTTCGACTGACTGGCGAGAAACCGCCAACGCCAGCCTCGCCCACCGCCATTTGCAGCCGCCGGCCGCCGGCGCCGGCCGCTCACGCAACGCCAGACAGGCCCCTGACCACGGGCCCTGGCGCCTTCCCCCCGACTTACCGCGCGATCGCCTAGGGCAGCCTGGCACAAGGGTTGCTCTAGGCAATGCCCAAGCGAACCCACAAGTACAAGTCCAGGCCTCGCTGCCCTCAGCCGGCGTTTTCGCCCAAGCCGCCTAGACTTGCTCTTGTCCGTTCGTCAGCAGCGCCCCTGGCGCCAATGCGATAAACACAACAAGAGGAAGCATCCGCATGTTCAAACTGACTGCCAAGGCGCTGGCTTGCGCCCTGTCCCTGTCCATCGCCGGCATGGCCCAGGCCGCCGACCCCATTGTCATCAAGTTCTCCCACGTGGTTGCCGAGCACACCCCGAAAGGTCAGGGTGCGCTGCTGTTCAAGCAACTGGCCGAAGAGCGCCTGGGCGACAAGGTGCGCGTGGAGGTCTACCCGAACTCCTCGCTGTTCGGCGACGGCAAGGAAATGGAAGCGCTGCTGCTCGGCGACGTGCAGATCATCGCCCCGTCGCTGGCCAAGTTCGAGCACTACACCAAGCAGATCCAGATCTTCGACCTGCCGTTCCTGTTCGACGACATGGCCGCGGTCGACCGCTTCCAGAAGGGCCCGGAAGGCCAGAAGCTGCTGACCTCCATGACCGACAAGGGCATCACCGGCCTGGGCTACTGGCACAACGGCCTCAAGCAGCTGTCGGCCAACAAGGCGCTGCTCGAGCCCAAGGATGCCCGCGGCCTGAAGTTCCGCGTACAGGCTTCCGCGGTGCTGGAAGAGCAGTTCAAGGCGGTGCGCGCCAACCCGCGCAAGATGAGCTTCGCCGAGGTCTACCAGGGCCTGCAGACCGGCGTGGTCAACGGTGCCGAGAACCCCTACTCGAACATCTACAGCCAGAAGATGCACGAGGTGCAGAAGTTCATCACCGAGTCCAACCACGGCCTGCTCGACTACATGGTGATCACCAACACCAAGTTCTGGGACGGTCTGCCGGCGGACGTGCGTGACGAGCTGAGCAAGATCATGGCCGAGGTCACCGTCGAGGTGAACAAGCAGGCCGACGCCCTCAACGAAGGCGACAAGCAGCGCATCCTCGAGGCCGGCACCACCGAAATCCTCACCCTGACCCCGGAGCAGCGTGCCCTGTGGCGCGACGCCATGCAGCCGGTGTGGAAGAAGTTCGAAGGCGAGATCGGTGCCGACCTGATCAAAGCCGCTCAGGCCGCCAACCAGCAGTAAGGCCGGAGAGCCGTAGGGTGGGCGACGCCGCGACTAGCGCCAGCCCACCGCGATGCCCACTGGGCATCGCCACGCTGCAACCGGTGGGTCGGCCGCACATGGCCGCCCCGCCCTACGCCCTTTCCATTCGGGAGAACCGACCATGAACGCCTTGCGGCGCGTCTGGGAGCACTTCGAGGAAGGCTTTATCGCCTTTCTCCTGGCGGCCATGACGCTGATCACCTTCGTCTACGTGATCCTCAACAACCTCTACACCGTTTTCTACTGGCTGGGCGACAGCTTCGGCGGCAACGAGTTTCTGCTCGGCATCGGCGACGCCATCCTCGACATGGCCCAGGCGATGACCTGGAGCAACGCACTGACCAAGGCCCTGTTCGGCTGGCTGATCTTCTTTGGCCTGGCCTACGGCGTGCGCACCGCCGGCCATATCGGCGTCGACGCCCTGGTCAAACTGGCCAGCCGGCCGGTGCAACGCGCCATCGGCATCGTCGCCTGCCTGTGCTGCCTGGGCTACGCCGGGCTGATCGCGGTCGGCAGCTTCGACTGGGTACGCACCCTGTTCATCGCCGGCATCGGTGCCGAAGACCTCGGCCACTACGGCATCCAGCAATGGCATATCGCGATGATCGTGCCCTTCGGCTACGCCATGGTGTTCGTCCGCTTCCTGGAAATCTTCGTGCGCATCCTGCGCAACGAGCAGACCGGCCTGGGCCTGGCCGACGAAGCCGCCGACGCCCTGAAGATCAATGAGCACGAGGAGCCCAAGCAATGACCGTTCTGTTCCTCTTCCTCCTGCTGTTCCTGCTGATGTTCATCGGCGTGCCGATCGCCGCCTCGCTCGGCCTGGCCGGCTCGGTCACCATCATGCTGTTCAGCCCCGACTCGGTGCGTTCGCTGGCGATCAAGCTGTTCGAGACCAGCGAGCACTACACCCTGTTGGCGATTCCGTTCTTCCTCCTGTCCGGCGCCTTCATGACCACCGGCGGCGTGGCCAAGCGCCTGATCGACTTCGCCAACGCCTGTGTCGGCCATATCCGTGGCGGCCTGGCCATCGGCGCGGTGCTGGCGTGCATGCTGTTCGCCGCACTGTCGGGCTCCTCGCCGGCCACCGTGGCCGCGGTCGGCTCGATTGCCATCGCCGGCATGGTGCGCTCGGGCTACCCGCAGGCGTTCGGCGCCGGCATCGTGTGCAACGCCGGTACCCTGGGCATCCTGATTCCGCCGTCGATCGTGATGGTGGTGTACGCCGCTGCTACCGAGCAGTCGGTGGGCAAGCTGTTCATGGCCGGGGTGATCCCCGGGATCATGCTCGGCGTGGCACTGATGGTGGCGATCTACATAGTCGCAAGGGTCAAGAAGCTGCCGGCCCTGCCGCGCGCCAGCCTGCGCGAATGGCTGCGTTCGGCGCGTGAGGCGATCTGGGGCCTGTCGCTGATGGTGATCATCCTCGGCGGTATCTACAGCGGCATGTTCACCCCCACCGAGGCCGCGGCCGTGGCCGCGGTGTACGCCGGCTTCGTCGCCCTGTTCATCTACAAGGACCTGACCTGGCGCGAATGCCCGAAGGTACTGCTGGAGTCCGGCAAGCTGACCATCATGCTGATGTTCATCATCGCCAACGCCATGCTCTTCGCCCACGTGCTGACCACCGAGCAGATCCCGCAGACCATCACCGCCTGGGTGGTCGACCTCGGCCTGCAGCCCTGGCAGTTCCTGCTGGTGGTGAACATCGTGCTGCTGATCGCCGGCGCCTTCATGGAACCCTCGGCGATCATCCTGATCCTCGCGCCGATCCTGTTCCCCATCGCCATGCAGTTGGGCATCGACCCGATCCACCTGGGCATCATCATGGTGGTGAACATGGAGATCGGTTTGATCACCCCACCGGTGGGGCTCAACCTGTTCGTCACCTCGGCGGTGACCGGCATGCCGCTGACCCACGTGATCCGCGCCGCCCTGCCGTGGCTGATGATGCTGATCGGCTTCCTCATGGTGATCACCTACATCCCGGCCGTGTCCCTGGCCCTGCCGAACTGGCTGGGCATGAGCTAGGCCGCATCCACGCTGCTACTTTGGTACTTTGTGTACCCACTCCGCCCGGCCTTAGCGCCGGGCTTTTTTTGTCTTGGCGCAAGGCTGCCCGCGGCCTGGGCGGCCCCGCGACATCCGCCAGCGGGTGCGCTACGCCGCGGTACAGCCCCGTAGGGTGGGCTTCAGCCCACCGACGGTGGTCAGCGTGGGCTAGGGCGGATCGCCGCCCGGCACAGCCTACAAGACCCCCGAGCCTGCCCTGGAGCGCCTGGCCACAGCTAACTCAGACACAGCCATAAAAAACGGGCCCATCGGGCCCGTTTTTTATCGCGCTAGCGGTCGTTTAGCTGCGGCTAGCGGCCGGCTGCCAGACGGTCTCGTCCATGGCCTGCTGCAGGGCCTTCTTGCGCCGCTCCTCGGCGCGCTGGGCGAAGAACCAGGCGAGGAAGGTGGCGAAGGACACCGCCAGCAGGATCAGGCTGGCCACCGCGTTGATCTCAGGCTTCACCCCCAGGCGCACGGCGGAGAAGATCTCCATCGGCAGGGTGGTGGAGCCGGGACCGGAGACGAAGCTGGCCAGCACCAGGTCGTCCAGCGACAGGGCGAAGGACATCATCGCCCCGGCCGCCAGCGACGGCGCGATCATCGGCACGGTGATCAGGAAGAACACCTTCCACGGCTTGGCGCCCAGGTCCATGGCCGCCTCCTCGATGGACAGATCCAGCTCGCGCAGGCGCGCCGACACCACCACCGCCACGTAGGCCGAGCAGAAGGTGGTGTGGGCGATCCAGATGGTGGTCATGCCGCGCTGCGCCGGCCAGCCGATCAGCTGCGCCATCAGCACGAACAGCAGCAGCAGCGACAGACCGGTGATCACCTCGGGCATCACCAGCGGCGCGGTGACCAGGCCGCCGAACAGGGTGCGGCCCTTGAAGTGGGTGACCCGGGTCAGCACGAAGGCCGCCAGGGTGCCCAGCGCCACCGCGGCGATGGCGGTGTAGCAGGCAATCTCCAGCGAGCGCATCACCGAGTTCATCAGCTGGGTGTTGTCGAGCAGGCCGACGTACCACTTCACCGACCAGCCGCCCCACACCGTCACCAGCCGCGAAGCGTTGAACGAGTAGATCACCAGGATGACCATGGGCAGGTAGATGAACAGCAGGCCGGCCCAGAGCATGATGTTGGAGAAACTGAAACGCTTCATGGCCGTCCCTCCAGCTCTTTGGCCCCGACTCTGGTTGGAAAGCCGGTTGAACAGAATGCTGGGCTCAATGTGATTGAACGAATCATGGCCGGCCCTCCAGCTCTTTCGCCTGGTTACGGTTGAACAGAATGATGGGCACGATCAGGATCGCCAGCATCACCACCGCCAGGGCCGAGGCCACCGGCCAGTCGCGGTTGTTGAAGAACTCCTGCCACAGCACCTTGCCGATCATCAGGGTCTCCGGGCCGCCGAGCAGTTCGGGGATGACGAACTCGCCGACCACCGGAATGAACACCAGCATGGAGCCGGCGATGATGCCGTTCTTCGACAGCGGCACGGTGATCTTCCAGAAGTTGTTGAAGTTGCTCGAACCCAGGTCGGAGGCGGCCTCCAGCAGGCTGAGGTCGTGCTTCACCAGGTTGGCGTAGAGCGGCAGGATCATGAACGGCAGGTAGGAGTAGACCACGCCGATATAGACCGCCACGTTGGTGTTGAGGATCTGCAGCGGCGTGTCGATCAGGCCGATGCCCATCAGCAGGCTGTTGAGCAGGCCGTTGTTGCCGAGAATGCCCATCCAGGCATAGACGCGGATCAGGATCGCGGTCCAGGTCGGCATCATGATCAGCAGCAGCAGCACCGTCTGGTGTTCCTTCGGCGCGCGGGCGATGGCGTAGGCCATCGGATAGCCGATCAGCAGGCACAGCAGGGTGCTGAAGAAGGCGACCTGCAGCGAGCCGAGGTAGGCCGACAGGTACAGCGCGTCCTCGGTGAGGAAGATGTAGTTGCCCAGGTTCAGCACGATCTGCAACTGGTTGTTGGCCCAGCTGTAGATCTCGGTGTAGGGCGGAATCGCCACGTCGGCTTCGGCGAAGCTGATCTTCAGCACGATGACGAAGGGCAACAGGAAGAACAGGAACAACCAGAGGAAGGGGATGCCGATCACGGCATGCCGCCCGCTGGGCAGGTAGCGCGAGAGTTTGGCCAGTTTCATGATTGCAGTACCACGCCGCTGTCGTCTTCCCAGTACACCACCACCGGATCGTCCCAGGTCGGGCGCTTGCCGCGGCGCTCGGCGTTGGCGATGAAGCACTGCACGATCTGCCCGGAGGTGAGTTTGACGTGGTACACCGAGTGGCCGCCGAGGTAGGCGATGTCGTGCACGTGGCCGCGGCTCCAGTTGTACTCGGGGTGCTCGTGATCGGCCGGCAGCTCGCTGGCCATCAGCAGTTTTTCCGGGCGCAGGGCGTAGCTGACCTTCTTGTCCTCGGCGCGGGTGGTGACGCCGTGGCCGATGTAGATCGGCTTGTCCAGCTGCGGGCAGTCGATGATCGCGTGGTCGGCCTCGTCGCTGCTGATCTGCCCGTCGAACAGGTTGACGCTGCCGATGAACTCGCACACCAGGCGGCTGGCCGGGGTCTCGTAGATGTCCACCGGGCTGCCGGTCTGGGCGATCCAGCCCAGGTGCATGATGGCGATGCGCTGGGCCATGGTCATGGCCTCTTCCTGGTCGTGGGTGACCATCACGCAGGTCACGCCGACCCGCTCGATGATCTCCACCAGCTCCAGCTGCATCTGCGAACGCAGCTTCTTGTCCAGCGCGCCCATCGGCTCGTCGAGCAGCAGCAGCTTGGGCCGCTTGGCCAGCGAACGGGCCAGGGCCACGCGCTGACGCTGGCCGCCGGACAGCTGGTGCGGCTTGCGCTTGGCGTACTGGCTCATGTGCACCAGCTTGAGCATCTCGGCCACCCGCGCCTCGATCTCGGCCTTGGGCAGGCCGTCCTGCTTGAGGCCGAAGGCGATGTTGTCGGCCACGCTCATGTGCGGGAACAGCGCGTAGGACTGGAACATCATGTTGATCGGCCGCTGGTACGGCGGCATGTCGGTGATGTCGACGCCATCGAGGATGATGCGCCCGGAGGTGGGCCGCTCGAAGCCGGCGAGCATGCGCAGCAGGGTCGACTTGCCCGAGCCGGAACCACCGAGCAGGGCGAAGATTTCGCCCTTGTTGATGGTCAGCGAGACGTCGTCGACCGCCACGGTCTCGTCGAATTTCTTGGTCACCCGATCGATCTTGACCAGCACCTCTTTCGGTGTCTGGTCCCCCTCGAGGGCTTTTTTGTAGGCGCTGGAGGCAACAGCCATTTAGGAAAACTCCCGGAAGTAACGCCCGACCCCTGCGGCCGGGCGGGAAGGGTTACTGACCCGACTTGATCTTGGTCCAGCTACGGGTCATCAGACGCTGCACCTTGACCGGCAATTCGGCCGAGATGAACAGCTTGTCCAGTACCGCCTGCGGCGGGTACACGGACGGGTCGTTGCGCACCTCCTGGTCCATCAGCGCGCCCGCCAGGGTATTGGGGTTGGCGTAGCCGACGTAGTCGCTGACTTCGGCTATCACCTGCGGCTGGAGGAGGAAATCGATAAAGGCATGGGCCTGCTCGACGTTCGCCGCGTCGGCCGGAATGGCCAGCATGTCGAACCACAGGTTGCCGCCTTCCTTGGGAATGCTGTAGGCGATCTCGATGCCCTTGCCGGCTTCCTTGGCGCGATCGGCGGCCTGCAGGATGTCGCCGGAGAAGCCGGCGGCGACGCAGATCTCGCCGTTGGCCAGGTCGCCGATGTACTTGGAGCTGTGGAAGTAGGTGACATGGGGACGCACCGCCAGCAGCTTGGCCTCGGCCTTGGCATAGTCATCCGGATTGGTGCTGTTGGGGTCGAGGCCCAGGTAGTTGAGCACCGAGGGGATCATCTCGTCGGCCGAATCGAGGAAGGCCACGCCGCACTGGCTGAGCTTGGCCATGTTCTCCGGCTCGAAGAGCACCGCCCAGGAGTCGATGCTGTCGACGCCGAGCACCGCCTTGACCTTCTCGACGTTGTAGCCGATGCCGTTGGTGCCCCACAGGTAGGGCACGGCGTACTGGTTGCCGGGGTCGTTGGTTTCCAGCTGCTTGAGCAGCGCCGGGTCGAGGTTGCTCCAGTTCGGCAGCTTGGCCTTGTCCAGCTTCTGGAAGGCGCCGGCCTTGATCTGCTTGCCGAGGAAATGGTTGGAAGGCACCACGATGTCGTAGCCGGAGCGGCCGGCGAGCAGCTTGCCTTCGAGGGTCTCGTTGGAGTCGAACACGTCGTACAGCGGCTTGATGGCGGTGGCCGCCTCGAACTGGGCCAGGGTGTCCTCGCCGATGTAGTCGCTCCAGTTGTAGATGTGTACCGTCCCCGCCGCCTGGGCCAGGGTATTCAGGCCCAGCGCCAGGGCACCGGTGATCAGGGTCTTGCCGCAGGAAATTCGCACACGCAGATCCTCTTTCTATCGGGCCGCCCGCAAAAGGGCCGGCACTTTAGCGGAAATATCCGTCCTGTTCAGCGTTTCGCGCAGGGCGCTATCCCGCGCGGGAAACGACTGCCGGGTCGCAGAGGGACATTCCGATCGGCTCGGCCAGACGGCCCGCCGCAAGGGTCGAACAACGCATACAAGCTTCCTTTTATTGTTAGGGTCTGCGGCGGGCATGCCCACCGCAGACAGGTTGCTGCTGCCGTTAGCGGCCGGACTTGACCTTGGTCCAGCTGCGGGTGATGGCGCGCTGCACCGAGGGGCTCAGCTCGGAGAAGGTGTAGAGCTTCTTCGAGGCTTCCTCGGTCGGGTAGATGCCCGGGTTGTTGCGGATTTCCTCGGCGACCAGCGGGGTGGCCTTGGCGTTGCCGTTGGGGTAGGCGACGTAGTCGGAGATCGGCGCGATCACTTCCGGGGTCAGGATGTAGTTGAGGAAGGTGTGCGCGGCGTCGACGTTCTTGGCATCGGCGGGGATGGCCATCATGTCGAAGAAGGAGGCGGCGCCTTCCTTGGGAATGGCATAGGCCACCGGCACGCCGTTCTTCGCTTCCTCGGCGCGGGCCTGCGCCTGGAACACGTCGCCGGACCAGCCCAGGGCCACGCAGATCTCGCCGTTGGCCAGGTCGGAGATGTACTTGGAGCTGTGGAAGTAGGTGACGTAGGGGCGCACCTTCATCAGCAGCTCTTCGGCCTTGGCCACGTCGTCGGTGCTGGTCGGGTTGGGGTTCAGGCCCTGGTAGTGCAGCGCCGCGGCATAGACTTCGTCCGGGGCGTCGAGCATGGCCACGCCGCAGGACTTCAGCTTCTCCATGTTCTCCGGCTTGAACAGCACGTCCCAGGAGTCGATGGTGTCGACGCCGAGGGCGGCCTTGACCTTCTCCGGGTTGTAGCCGATGCCGGTGGTGCCCCACAGGTAGGGGAAGGCGTACTGGTTGCCCGGGTCGGCGTTTTCCAGCGCCTTCATCAGGTCGGGGTTGAGATTCTGCCAGTTGGGCAGCTTGGACTTGTCCAGCTTCTGGAATACGCCGGCCTTGATCTGCTTGGCGAGGAACTGGTTGGACGGCACCACCACGTCGTAGCCCGAGCCGCCGGAGAGCAGCTTGGCTTCCAGCACTTCGTTGCTGTCGAAGACGTCGTAGACCACCTTGATGCCGGTTTCCTTCTGGAAGTTGTCCAGGGTGTCCTCGGCGATGTAGTCGGACCAGTTGTAGACGTGCAGCACCTTGTCCTCGGCCTGAGCGGTGCCAGCCACGGCGGCGGCCAGGGACAACGCTAGAAGGGTTTTGCCGAATGTTTTCATGCGTACAGCTCCTGTTGTTGTGTCGGTATTCCGGAAGGTGCGCAGGCCCTTCCGGTGAGGCTGGCCAACGCACTGGCGCAGTCTGGCAAGGTCATGGCACCGCTGACAACTTTACGTGGTCGCCGGCCGTTCAGGCCGACAGGTCAAGCAGGGTCAGGTCCAGGCACTTGCGTGCTTTTTCCACCAGTTCGTCGATCTCCGCACGGCTGATCACCAGCGGCGGCGCAATGATCATGGTGTCGCCCACGGCGCGCATGATCAGACCATTAGTAAAGCAGTGTCCGCGGCAGACCATGCCCGCCGCCACCGCATCCGGGTAGCGCGTGCGCGTCGCCTTGTCCCGCACCAACTCGATGGCGCCGAGCATGCCGACGCCGCGCACCTCGCCCACCAGCGGATGCTCGGCCAGCTCGCGCAGACGTTGCTGCAAATAGGGTGCCGTTTCCGTCCTGACCCGCTCGACTATGCCTTCTTCCTTGAGCAGGCGCAGGTTGGCCAGGCCCACCGCCGCCGCCACCGGGTGGCCGGAGTAGGTGAAGCCGTGGTTGAAGTCGCCGTGCGCCTCGATCGCCGCGAACACCTTGTCGCTGACGATCAGCCCGCCCATGGGCACGTAGCCCGAGGTCAGGCCCTTGGCGATGGTCATCAGATCGGGCTTGAGGCCGTAGTAGTCGCTGCCGAACCACTGGCCGGTACGGCCGAAGCCGCAGATCACCTCGTCGGCGACGAACAAAATGTCGTACTTGGCCAGGATTTCCTTGATCCGCGGCCAGTAGCTTTCGGGCGGGATGATCACGCCGCCGGCGCCCTGGATCGGCTCGGCGATAAAGGCCGTGACATTCTCCACGCCCAGCTCGAGAATCTTCGCCTCCAGCTGGTCGGCGGCCCACAGGCCGAACTCGTCCGGGCTCTTGTCGCCCCCTCGCCGAACCAGTAGGGCTGCGGGATATGGGCGATGCCGGGGATCGGCAGGTCGCCCTGCTCGTGCATGCCCTTCATCCCGCCGAGGCTGGCGCCGGCCACGGTGGAGCCGTGGTAGCCGTTCTCGCGGGCGATGATGATCTTCTTGGCAGGCTTGCCCTTGCACGCCCAGTAGTGGCGCACCAGGCGCAGCATGGTGTCGTTGCCTTCCGAGCCGGAACCGGTGAAGAACACGTGGTTCATGCCTTCGGGGGCCAGTTCGGCGATGGCCTGGGCCAGCTCCAGCACCGGCGGGTGGGCGGTCTGGAAGAAGGTGTTGTAGAACGGCAGCTGGCGCATTTGCGTCGCCGCGGCCTCGACCAGTTCCTCGCGACCGTAGCCGACGGCCACGCACCAGAGCCCGGCCATGCCGTCGAGGATCTTGTGACCCTCGCTGTCCCACAGGTAGACGCCCTTGGCCTCGGTGATGATGCGCGGGCCCTTCTCGGCCAGCTGTTTGTAGTCGCTGAACGGCGCCAGGTGATGGGCGCGGCTCATGGCCTGCCACTGGGCGGTTTTCGGGTTGGTCATGACAACACCTTTTATTACGCGGGTCGCCGGCGGCGGCCCGATGAAATCGATGGCAACGGGCGCGGCCAGCCGCGCCCGCCCCGGTCACACCGACAGCAGCAGGAACTCGCGTTCCCAGGAACTGATCACGCGCTTGAAGTTCTCGTGCTCGGCGCGTTTCACCGCGACATAGCCGCGCATGAACTTCTCGCCCAGGTACTTCTCGGCGGCCTTGCACGCCTCCATGCGCTCCAGCGCCGCCTCGATGGTCAGCGGTAGACGCAGGTTGCGCCGCTCGTAGCCGCGGCCCTTGACCGGCGCGCTGGGCTTGATGCCCTCGACCATGCCGATGTAGCCGCACAGCAGGGAGGCGGCCAGCACCAGGTAGGGGTTGGCGTCGGCACCGGCCAGGCGGTTCTCCACCCGGCGGTTCTGCGGCCCGGCTTCCGGCACGCGCAGGCCCACGGTGCGGTTCTCCTCGCCCCACTCGACGTTCACCGGCGCCGAGGTGTCGGGCAGGAAGCGGCGGAACGAGTTGACGTTCGGCGCGAACAGCGGCAGCACCTCGGGGATGTACTTCTGCAGGCCGCCGATGTGGTGCATGAACAGCTCGCTCATGGTGCCGTCGTCGTTGGAGAAGATGTTCTTGCCGGTCTTGATGTCCACCACGCTCTGGTGGATGTGCATGGCGCTACCCGGCTGGTCGGTGATCGGCTTGGCCATGAAGGTCGCCGCCACGTCGTGCTTGAGCGCGGCCTCGCGCATGGTGCGCTTGAACACGGTGATCTGGTCGGCCAGGTGCAGGGCCTCGCCGTGACGGAAGTTGATTTCCATCTGCGCCGGGCCGTCTTCGTGGATCAGCGTATCGAGGTCCAGATCCTGCAGCTCGCACCAGTCGTAGACGTCCTCGAACAGCGGATCGAATTCGTTGGCGGCGTCGATGGAGAACGACTGCCGGCCCACTTCCGGGCGCCCGGAGCGGCCCATCGGCGCCACCAGCGGGAAGTCCGGGTCGCTGTTGCGCTTGGTCAGGTAGAACTCCATCTCCGGCGCGACGATCGGCCGCCAGCCCTTGTCGGCGTAGAGCTTGAGCACGTTCTTGAGGATGTTGCGCGGCGACAGCTCGATCGGGTTGCCCTGCTTGTCGAAGGTGTCGTGGATCACCATCGCGGTCGGCTCGATGGCCCAGGGCACGAGGAACACAGCGTTCTCGTCGGGGCGACAGAACATGTCGATGTCCGCCTCGTCGAGCAGCTCGTAATAGATGTCGTCCTCGACGTAGTCGCCGGTCACGGTCTGCAGCAGCACGCTCTCTGGGAGGCGCATGCCCTTCTCGTCGAGGAACTTGTTGGTCGGCGAGATCTTGCCGCGGGCAATGCCGGTCAGGTCGCTGACCAGGCATTCGACTTCGGTGATTTTGCGTTCTTTCAGCCAGCTCGTGAGCTGGTCTAGCTTGGTACTCATAGAGACCTCAGGGTTGGAGAATCCGACTAGGTATAGTCGGTTCAGCGTTGCCCCGCCCTCTCCCTGCAAGCCTCACCAAAGGCCTGGAAGATGGCGAGATAATTCGGATTGGATGCTACCTGCCACTCGGGGTGCCATTGCACCCCCAGCGCGAAGCTTTTTGCACCTTCGACGGAAAAAGCTTCGACCAACCCGTCGGGCGCCAGAGCTTCTACGCGAAGGCCCGGCGCCAGACGTGCAACGCCCTGGCCATGAATGGAATTGATCTGGAACTCGCGCGGCAAGCCGATGCCGTCGAGCAGCCCGCCGGGCTGCACCTGCAGTGCATGGCGCGGGCCGTACTGCACCTCGACCGGCTGCTCCTTCGGCTCGCGGTGATCCAGCAGCCCTGGGATCTCGTGCACGCGCTGGTGCAAGGTGCCGCCGAAGGCCACGTTGATTTCCTGGAAGCCGCGGCAGATGCCCAGCAGCGGCACGCCGGCGTCGAGCGCCGCGCGGATCAGCGGCAGCGTGGTGGCATCGCGTGCGCTATCGTGCAAGGTACCGGGTGCGCTGGCGGCGCCAGCGTAATGATGAGGTTCGACGTTGGACGGCGAGCCGGTGAACAGCAGGCCGTCGAGCTGTTCGAGTAGCTGCGGCAGCGCCAGCAGCTCGCCGAGTGCCGGCACGATCAGCGGCATGCCACCGGCGCCGACCACCACCGCGCGCAAATACTTGTCGCCGGCAGTGTGATAGAGGTTGTGACCGATCTGCTTGGTGCAGGCACTGACGCCGACTATCGGCAGGCGAGACATGAGACACCCGTTTTATTGCTGTTATGGGTTTGAGCCGAGCTTAGCCTTGTTCATTTTTTTACACAATAGCCCTGTAAAAAATTGAACACACCCGACTGAGCACCCCGGCCGGCCAGGCGTTTCAGCCAAGCGCAATGCCCTGAAACGCCCCAAAACTGGCCGTGCAGCCCTCTTTTAGGGCATCATAGGGCTCTCTTGACAGCCATGGGTGTTTCCGATTGACTCACACCTATGCAGTTGCATGATTGATATTTTTAACAATAAAGGTGTTGCATCATGTCGGTACCCCCGCGTGCCGTTCAGCTTAACGAAGCGAACGCGTTCCTTAAGGAACATCCTGAGGTCCTGTTCGTCGACCTTCTTATTGCAGATATGAACGGCGTGGTGCGCGGCAAGCGCATCGACCGTAACGCCCTGCACAAGGTGTACGAGAAAGGCATCAACCTGCCGGCGTCGCTGTTCGCCCTCGACATCAATGGCGCCACCGTGGAAAGCACCGGCCTGGGCCTGGACATCGGCGATGCCGACCGCATCTGCTTCCCCATTCCCAATACCCTGTGCAACGAACCCTGGCAGAAGCGCCCCACCGCGCAGCTGCTGATGACCATGCACGAACTGGATGGCACCCCCTTCTTCGCCGACCCGCGCGAAGTGCTGCGCCAGGTGGTGCAGAAGTTCGACGACATGGGCCTGAAGATCTGCGCCGCCTTCGAGCTGGAGTTCTACCTGATCGACCAGGAGAACGTGAACGGCCGGCCGCAGCCGCCGCGCTCGCCGATCTCCGGCAAGCGCCCGCATTCGACCCAGGTGTACCTGATCGACGACCTCGACGAATACGTCGACTGCCTGCAGGACATGCTCGAAGCCGCCAAGGAGCAGGGCATCCCGGCCGACGCCATCGTCAAGGAAAGCGCCCCGGCGCAGTTCGAGGTCAACCTGCACCACGTCGAGGACGCCATCAAGGCCTGCGACTACGCGCTGCTGCTCAAGCGCCTGATCAAGAACATCGCCTACGACCACGAGATGGACAGCACCTTTATGGCCAAGCCCTACCCGGGCCAGGCCGGCAACGGCCTGCACGTGCACATCTCGCTGCTGGACAAGAAGACCGGCAAGAACATCTTCGCCTCCGACGACCCGCTGCAGAACCAGCCGCTGCGCCACGCCATCGGCGGCATTCTCGACACCATGGCCGCGAGCATGGCCTTCCTCTGCCCCAACGTGAACTCCTACCGCCGCTTCGGCGCGCAGTTCTACGTGCCCAACGCGCCGAGCTGGGCGCTGGACAACCGCACCGTGGCCGTGCGCGTGCCCACCGGCAGCGCCGACGCCGTGCGCATCGAACACCGGGTGGCCGGCGCCGACGCCAACCCCTACCTGATGCTGGCCTCGATCCTCGCCGGCATCCACCACGGCCTGACCAACCAGATCGACCCAGGCGAGCCGATCGAAGGCAACTCCTACGAGCAGCTCGAGCAGAGCCTGCCGAACAACCTGCGCGACGCGCTGCGCGAGCTGGACGACAGCGAGGTGCTGAACAAGTACATCAGCCCGGACTACATCGACATCTTCGTCGCCTGCAAGGAAGCCGAGCTGCAGGAGTTCGAGACCACCATCTCCGACCTCGAGTACAACTGGTACCTGCATACCGTCTGATGCAATGCCCGACGCCGGCCCTAGTGCCGGCGTTGTTTTGTCTGCCACCCACGCCCTGCCGAACCGCCCGCGCCATGCGCAGCGGCGAAGCCATGCCTCGAGGAGGTCGTCATGTTTCGCGTTCTCGCTCCGCTACTGCTGGCCCTGGCTCCCGGACTGACGGCCGCCGCCGACAGCATCCGTGTCTACAACTGGAACGACTACATCGCCCCGCAGGTGCTGGAGAGTTTCACCCGTGACACCGGCATCGCCGTGGAGTACCGCACCTTCAGCAGCGCCGAGGAACTGGCCAACGCCCTGGCCAGCGGCGAGTCCATCGACGTCGCGGTGCCCTCGCACAACGACCTGCCGGCGCTGATTGCCGCCGGCGGCATCCAGCCGCTGGACCTGCGCCTGCTGCCCAACCGCAAGCACCTGGACAAGCAACTGCTGAGCAAGCTGGCCGCGGTCGACCCGCAGAACCGCCACGCCGTGCCCTACCTGTGGGGCGCGGTGGGCCTGGCGATCAACGTGCCGCAGGCCGAGGCCGCCTACGGCGGGCCGCTGCCGGACAGCTGGAGCCTGCTGTTCGACCCCGCGCAGAGCGCGCGCCTGGCCAGCTGCGGCGTCAGCGTGCTGGACGCCCCGGACGAGACCCTGGCGCTGCTGCTCAACTACCAGGGCCGCAGTCTGGCGCGCAGCGCGCCGAGCCGCATCGAGCGCGCCGGCTACCTGCTCGACGGCCTGCGCCCGCATCTGCGCTACGTCGACAGCGAACGCTATATCGACGACCTCAGCCACGGCCGCCTGTGCCTGGCCATGGCCTGGGTCGGCGACGCCCTGGCCGCCGCCGACGCCGGCCAGCCGGTGCGCTTCCTGGTGCCCGAGGAAGGCTCGGTGCTATTTATCGACAACCTGGTGATCCCTGCCAGCGCGCGGCGCGCCGACCTGGCCCATCGTTTCATCGACTACCTGATGCAGCCGCAGGTGGCCGCGCTGATCACCGCCGAGACCCTCTACCCCAACGGCAACGCCGATTCCGCGCAGTTCCTCGACGCCGCCCTGCTCAACCAGCCCGGGCTCTATCCGGACCAGGACACCAAGCGCCGCCTGCACGCCCTGGAGGTGCTGCCGGAGAAACACGCCGAAGTGCGCGACCGGGTCTGGCAGCGCTTTCGCGCCGGCGGCTGAAGGGCTGACGCTGAAGCCAGGCGCGGCCAAGGCGCATTGCGGCGGCGAACGACTTGCCTCGGCAGCGCCGCCTGGCATCCAATAGCGCCTCCTTGCCCCAGGAGTTCGCCATGTCGCGCCCCGCCAGCCCCCGCAAACCGCGCGCCAGCAGCCAGGCGCGGATCGCCGTGATCCTCCAGGCCGCACGCGCGCTGCTGGCCGAGCAGGGCGTGGCCAACCTGTCGATCTATGCCGTGGCCGAGCGTGCGGCGATTCCGCCGTCCTCGGTCTACCACTTCTTCGCCAGCGTGCCGGCGCTGCTCGAAGGCCTCACCGCCGACGTCCACGCCGCCTTCCGTGCCTGCCTGCAGCAGCCGGTGGAACACGCCGCGCTGCGCAGCTGGCACGACCTGTCGCGCCTCGTCGAGCAGCGCATGCTGGCGATCTACGCCGCCGACGCCGCCGCGCGCCAGCTGATCCTCGCCCAGCACGGCCTGGCCGAGGTGACCCAGGCCGACCGCCAGCACGACGTGGAACTGGGGCGACTGATGCAGGCGCTGTTCGAGCGCCACTTCCCCCTGCCGCAACTGCCGAGCGATATCGAGGTGTTCGCCCTGGCCATGGAGCTGGGCGACCGCGTCTACGCCCGCTCGGTGCAGCTGCACGGCGCCATCACCCCGCGCCTGGCCGAGGAAGGCATGCGCGTGTTCGACGCCTACCTCGGCCTGTACCTGCCCGCCGCCCTGCCGAAACGCCCCGCGCCGCTTACCTAGGGTGTCGCGGGGCCGCCTTGGCCGCACACACCGCTGACACGTTGACCATGGGGCCTGCTGCGCACGGCGCGCCACAGCCCTGCAGGGGCGCATTTGTTCACGCACGACCTTGGCCCGGCGCGCGGCCCTGTTCGCGGATGACTCCGCGTCTCCCCAAGCGGGCTCGGCCAGGAACCAGATTGACGGATACTAATCCGATAAAAATCCGAAATATTTTGCCTTTCCTGTCTTTCCAGCCTTCTAAATTCGATTTTTATCGGATATAAATCGAGCATCTCGCCATGATCGATGTTCTGCCATGGCTTCCCGAGCAGGCCTCCGCGAGCCCGGAGCCGCCTGCCCACAAGTCCAAGAGGTGCTGTATGTCCCGTATCGTCACCGTCGCCGCGACCCAGATGGCCTGTTCCTGGGATGTCGCCGGCAATATCGCCAACGCCGAGAAGCTGGTGCGCCAGGCCGCCGCCCGGGGCGCGCAGATCATCCTGATCCAGGAGCTGTTCGAGACCCCCTACTTCTGCCAGAAGCCCAATGCCGACTACACCCAGCTGGCCACCCCGGCAGAGGAAAACCCGGCGATCCTGCACTTCCAGAAGGTCGCCGCCGAACTGCGAGTGGTGCTGCCGATCAGCTTCTTCGAGCGTGCCGGTCGCGCCCGCTTCAACAGCATCGCGATCATCGACGCCGACGGCAGCAACCTCGGGATTTATCGGAAAAGCCATATCCCGGACGGCCCCGGCTACCACGAGAAGTACTACTTCAACCCGGGCGATAGCGGCTTCAAGGTGTGGGACACCGCCTACGCCAGGATCGGCGTCGGCATCTGCTGGGACCAGTGGTTCCCCGAATGCGCGCGCAGCATGGCGCTGCTGGGCGCGGAGATCCTGTTCTACCCCACCGCCATCGGCAGCGAGCCGCACGACCCCGCCATCAACTCGCGCGAGCACTGGCAGCGCGTGCAGCAGGGCCATGCCGGCGCCAACCTGATGCCGCTGGTGGCCAGCAACCGCATCGGCCGCGAGGAGCAGGACGGCTACGCCATCAGCTTCTACGGCAGCTCCTTTATCGCCAACCAGTTCGGCGAGAAGGTCGAGGAGCTGGATCAGAGCGAGGAAGGCGTGCTGGTGCACAGCTTCGATCTGACCGAGCTGGAGAAGGTGCGCAGCGCCTGGGGCGTATTCCGCGACCGCCGGCCGAACCTATACTGGCCGCTGGCGACCCTCGACGGCGAGAGCCTCTCCGAGTAACCCCCCATACCTTCGCCGGTGCGCACGACGCACCCTACGGATCGAACCATGACCACCCTGAACAGCACTCCTCGCGCCGACGGTTTCCGCATGCCGGCGGAATGGGAACCCCACAGCCAGACCTGGATGGTCTGGCCCGAACGCCCGGACAACTGGCGCCTCGGCGGCAAGCCGGCGCAGGCCGCCTTCGCCGCGGTGGCCCGCGCCATCGCCGAGTTCGAGCCGGTGACCGTCTGCGTGTCCGCCGCGCAGTACGAGAACGCCCGCGCGCGCCTGGACGACGACAACATCCGCCTGGTGGAAATCACCACCGACGACGCCTGGGTGCGCGACACCGGGCCGACCTTCGTCACCAACGCCAGCGGCGAAGTGCGCGGCGTGGACTGGACCTTCAACGCCTGGGGCGGCTTCGACGGCGGCCTGTACTGGCCCTGGCAGCGCGACGACCAGGTGGCGCGCAAGATCCTCGAGATCGAAGGCTGCAAGCGCTATCGCACCGAGGGCTTCGTGCTCGAGGGCGGCTCGATCCACGTCGACGGCGAAGGCACCCTGATCACCACCGAGGAATGCCTGCTCAACCAGAACCGCAACCCGCACCTCTCCCGCGAACAGATCGAGGCGCAGCTAGCGGAGCAGCTGGCCATCGATACGGTGATCTGGCTGCCGGACGGCCTGTACAACGACGAGACCGACGGCCACGTCGACAACTTCTGCTGCTACGTGCGCCCCGGCGAGGTGCTGCTGGCCTGGACCGACGATCAGAACGATCCCAACTACCCGCGCTGCCAGGCCGCCATGCGCGTGCTGGAAAGCGCGCGCGACGCCAAGGGTCGCCAGCTGATCGTGCACAAGATGCCGATCCCCGGGCCGATCCACGCCACTGAGGAAGAGTGCGCCGGCGTCGACGCCGCCGAAGGCAGCCAGGCACGCGATCCGTCGATCCGCCTGGCCGGCTCCTACGTCAACTTCCTCATCGTCAACGGCGGCATCGTCGCGCCGAGCTTCGACGACGCCAAGGACGCCGAGGCCCGCGCCATCCTCGAGCGGGTCTTCCCCGCGCACCGTGTGGTGATGGTGCCCGGCCGCGAGATCCTCCTCGGCGGCGGCAATATCCACTGCATCACCCAGCAGCAGCCGGCGCCGCAAGGGCGCTGAAGCGTCGGGCGGGCCGCGCTCAGCGGCCCGCCTGCAACGCCCGTCTGGTACTCAGCGGGTCCAGCTGGCGCAGCGCCTGGTAGTGGCTGACGAACACCTGGCCGCCGAAACGCTGGAGAAAGTCCGAGCGGCCGAGCTGGTCCATCACCGGCCCCTTGACCTCCGACAGGTGCAGCTGCACCCCGGCGGCGCGCAGGCGCTCGGCGATGGCCTCCAGCGACTCCAGGGCGCTGGCGTCGATCAGGTTGATCCCCGGGCACATCAGCACCAGGTGACGCACCTGCGGCCGCGCGGCGACCAGCGCGGCGACGCGGTCCTCGAGAAAACGCGCATTGGGAAAATACAGGCTCTCGTCGACCCGCAGCGACAGCACGCTGGGGCTCTCGATCACCTGGAAGCGCTCGACGTTGCGAAAGTGCTCGCTGCCCGGCACCTGGCCGACCACGGCGATATGCGGGCGGCTGGTGCGCCAGAGAAACAGCAGCAGCGACAGGCCGACGCCGAGGACGATGCCGGTCTCGACGCCGAGCAGCAGCACCGCGGCCAGGGTCGCCGCCTGCGCCGCGCCGTCCTGCCGCGAATAGCGCCAGGTGCGCGCCAGCCCGCGCAGGTCGATCAGCCCCCACACCGCGACGACGATGATCGCCGCCAGCGCCGCCTGCGGCAGCCGCTGCAGCAGCGGCGCCAGCAGCAGCGCGCCGAGGGCGATGCCGGCGGCGCTGAACACCCCGGCCATGGGCGTCCGCGCGCCGGCCTCGAAGTTGACCTGGGAACGGGCGATGCCGCCGGTCACCGGCAGACCGCCGCTGAAGGCCGCCGCCAGGTTGGCCGCGCTGAGGCCGAGCAGCTCGCTGTCCGGCTCGATACGCTGGCGCCGCCTGGCCGCCAGGGTCTGCGCCACCGCCATCGACTCGACGAAGCCCACCAGGCTGATCAGCAGCGCCGCCGGCAGCAGCTGCCGCGCCAGCTCGAGATCCAGCGGCGGCAGGCTCGGTGCCGGCAGGCCGGCGGCGATGCTGCCGACCACCCGCACGCCGCGCTCATCCAGTTGCCACAGCCAGACCGCGCCGGTGGCCAGGATCATCGCCAGCACCGGCACCGCCCGGCTCAGGTTGCCGGCCCAGGCCTGGTCCAGGCCGCAGCGTCGCAACAGCGGCGGCAAGCCGCGCCGCGCCCAGAACAGCAGCACCAGGCAGCCGACGCCGAGCAGCAGGGTCGGCCCGTGACTGGCCGGCAGGCCCCGCGCCAGCGCCGGCAGCAGTTGGCCCAGGGTCGCGCCGGCGGCGGCGATACCGAGCAGCGGCGCCAGCTGGCCGAGGACGATCAGCAGGGCGGCGCCGCTGATAAAGCCGGAGATCACCGGATGGCTGAGGAAGTTGGCGATAAACCCCAGGCGCAGCAGCGCCATGCCGCAGAGCAGCCCGCCAGACAGCAGCGCCAGCAGCAGGGCGGCGCCGGCGTACTCGGCGCTGCCGGCGGGAAACAGCGGCTGCAGGGCCGCCGCGGTCATCAGCGAGACCACCGCCACCGGGCCCACGGCCAGGGTGCGGCTGCTGCCGAACAGGGCGTAGGCCAGCAACGGCAGCATGCTGGCGTAGAGCCCGGCAGCCGGTGGCAGGCCGGCGAGCATGGCGTAGGCCAGGCTCTGCGGAATCAGCAGCAGGGTGACGATCAGCGCCGCCAGGGCATCGCCGGCCGCGGTCTGCCGATCGTACTGCCGGCCCCACTCCAGCCAGGGCAGCCAACGGCGCAGCGACGAGGCTTTCATAGGCGGTCCAGGGGAATCTTCAGGTAGCGCACGCCGTTGTCCTCGGCCGGCGGCAACTGCCCGGCGCGCATGTTGACCTGCACCGCCGGCAGCATCAGGGTCGGCACCTCCAGCGTGGCATCGCGCGCCTGGCGCATGGCGACGAAGGCGTCCTCGCCGATGCCCTCGTGCACGTGCAGGTTGTGCGCGCGCTGCTCGGCCACCGTGGTCTCGCAGCAGAAATCGGCGCGCCCCGGCGCCTTGTAGTCGTGGCAGAGAAACAGGCGGGTGGCGTCCGGCAGTTCGAACAGGCGGCGGATCGAACGGTACAGGGTGCGTGCATCGCCGCCGGGAAAATCGCAGCGCGCCGTGCCGTAGTCCGGCATGAACAGGGTGTCGCCGACGAAGACGGCGTCGCCGATCACGTAGCTCATGCAGGCCGGCGTGTGCCCCGGGGTGTGCAGGGCGAAGGCCTGGATGGCGCCGATCTGGAAGCGCTCGCCGTCGCGCAACAGGCGGTCGAACTGGGAACCGTCGGTGGCGAACTCGCGGCCGGCGTTGAACAGCTGGCCGAAGGTGCTCTGCACCTGGGTGATGCGCTCGCCGATGGCCAGCCGGCCGCCCAGCTCGCGCTGCAGGTAGGGCGCGGCCGACAGGTGGTCGGCGTGCACATGGGTTTCCAGCAGCCAGTCCACCGTCAGGCCCTGCTCGCGCACATGGGCGACGATGCGGGCGGCGCCGGCATGCGAGGTACGCCCGGCGGCCGGGTCGTAGTCCAGCACCGAATCGACGATGGCGCAGCGGCGGCTGAGCGGGTCGGCGACCACGTAGCTGTAGGTGAAGGTGGCGGGATCGAAGAAGGGGGTGATGACGGGCGACATGCCGGCTCCCGGGCGGACGACGGCGAGTCGCCCGCCCCCTGCGATTCAGGATTTGGATTTACAAGTATTGACGCCTAACAGCGGATAGGCCGGACAGAAGCGGAAGATTCCGCTGGCCAGCGGCAGCAGGCCGATCCAGCCCCACAGGCCGATCACGCCGGACAGGCTGAGGCCGATCAGGATCAGCCCGGCGGCGATGCGCAGGCTGCGGTCGAGGTTCCCTACGTTGCGTTGCATGACGACCTCCTCGGTCAGTGGCCGCGCCGGCGCTCCAGCGCGGCAAAGATCAGCATCCCGGCGAGCAGCGCGGCGACGAACAGCGGCGCCTGCCAGTGCCCGCTGAGCAGAATGACCACGGCCGGCCCCGGGCAAATGCCGGCGATGCCCCAGCCGAGGCCGAACAGCAGGCTGCCGCCGACCAGCCGGGCATCCAGCTCGCGCCGCCTCGGCAACTGCATGGCGCCGCCCAGCAGCGCGCGGGAACGCCGCCCCGCCAGGTGCAGGGGCAGGGCCGCGACGGCGATGGCGCCGACCATCACCAGCGCCAGCGAGGGGTCCCAGGCGCCGGCCAGGTCGAGGAAGGCCAGCACCTTGGCCGGGTTGGCCATGCCGGCCAGCAGCAACCCCAGGCCGAACAGCAGGCCGCAGGCGAATGCACTGAGTCTGGCCATGTTCAGCCCCCCAACAGATGACGCAGGACAAACACCGTGGCGAAACCCGCGGCCATGAAGCACAGGGTCGCCACCAGCGAGCGCGGCGACAGGCGGGCAATCCCGCATACGCCATGGCCGCTGGTGCAACCGCTTGCGTAGCGAGTGCCAATCCCCACCAGCAGGCCGGCGCCGATCAGCCCGAGGGCGCCGCTGTCGAACTCGATCGCCGGCAGGGCGGCGAACAGGCCCCACAGCACGGGCGCGACCAGCAACCCGAGGAGGAACAGCGCCGCTTCGCCACGGCCCTGCGTGCCCGGCTGCAGCAGGCTGCCGAGCAGGCCGCTGATGCCGGCGATGCGGCCGTTGGCCAGGGCGAAGATGGCCGCCGCTAGGCCGATCAGCGCGCCGCCGGCCAGCGCGCTCCAGGGGGTGAAGGCGTTCCAGTCGATGTTCACTGCTCCTGGCCCTCGCAGAACAGCCGGTACAGCGTCTCGATCACCGCCAGCGCCGCCGGGCTGCTGATGCGGTAATGGATCTGCTTGCCGTCGCGGCGGGTTGCCACCAGGCCTTCGCGGCGCAGCACGGCGAGCTGCTGCGACAGGGTCGGCTGCTGGATGCCGAGCAGCGCCTCCAACTCGCTGACGTTGCGCTCGCCCTGGGCCAGCTGGCACAGCAGCAGCAGGCGATCCGGGTTGGCCAGGGCCTTGAGCAGCTGGCCGGCGGCATCGGCATTGGCGCGCAGCTGCTGGATATCGAGGGCGTCGGTCATGGCTACACCTTAGACAAATACAATATGTATTTTTATATATTGTATTTTTGAAGAGTGTTAGCCAAGGCGACCAACGGTCAAGACGCAGCCTGGATGTACCGCCATAAACGCAAAAACCCGCCGAAGCGGGTTCTCTGGGCGTTGCCGCCGATCAGGAATCGGCGTCGGCAGCGGCCTGGTAGGCGGCGGCGTCGAGCAGCTTGTTCAGCTCGCTGGCATCGCTCGGCTTGAGCTTGAAGAACCAGCTGCCGTAGGGGTCGCTGTTGACGCTCTCGGGGCTGTCTGCCAGCGCCTCGTTGATCGCGATCACCTCGCCGCCGATCGGCGCGTAGATGTCGGAGGCGGCCTTGACCGACTCCACCACCCCGGCTTCCTGGCCGGCGTCCAGCTGCTTGCCGAGCTCCGGCAGCTCGATGAACACCACATCACCGAGGGCTTCCTGGGCGTGGTCGGAAATGCCCACGGTCACGCTGCCGTCGGCCTCCAGGCGCGCCCACTCGTGGCTGGCGGCGTAACGCAGATCGGCGGGAATATTGCTCATGTGTCGTTCCTCGTAAGCGATGACGGCAAGCGGGCCGTCAGGACAATTTAGCAGGCCGCGGCGGGAGCGAAAGCCGGCGCCGTGGCCCAAAAAGATTCAGAACCTGTTTACGATCTCGCGAGCTAGAGCCATGCAAGGCAAAACCGGGCGAGGAAGCGGAGTTTACGAGCTGTAAATGAGCATTCCGAGCCTGTTTTTAACGCAGCAGGGCCGACGCGCAGCAGATCGTAGACAGGTTCTTAGATCAGGGTTTTGCCGTTACGTACAAAGCTCGGCTTGACCACCCGCACCGGGTACCACTTGCCACGGATTTCCACTTCGGCGCGCTCGCCGGTGGCCGCCGGCACGCGGGCCAGGGCGATGGACTTGTTCAGCGTCGGCGAGAAGCTGCCGCTGGTGATCTCACCGTCGCCAATGCCCTCGACGCGCACCACCTGATGCGCGCGCAGCACACCACGCTCCTCCAGCACCAGGCCGACCAGCTTGCTCGGGCAACCGGCGGCGCGCTGCGCCTCCAGTGCGGCGCGGCCGATGAAGTCGCGCGCGGCCGGCTCCCAGGCGATGGTCCAGGCCAGGTTGGCAGCCAGCGGCGAGACGCTCTCGTCCATGTCCTGGCCGTAGAGGTTCATTCCCGCCTCCAGGCGCAGGGTGTCGCGCGCGCCGAGGCCGATGGGGGCGATGCCGGCGCCGACCAGTTCGTTGAGGAAGGCGACGACTTCGCTAGCCGGCAGGATGATCTCCAGGCCGTCCTCGCCGGTGTAGCCGGTGCGTGCGATAAACCAGTCGCCCTCGGGCAGGCCCTGGAACGGCTTGAGTTCGTGGATCAGCGCGGCGCGCGCCTGGGTCACCAGCTCGGCGACGCGGGCGCGGGCGCGCGGGCCCTGGATGGCGAGCATGGCCAGATCGCGGCGCTCGCGCAGCTCGACGGCGAAATCGCCGGCCTGGGCGTGCATCCAGGCCAGGTCCTTGTCGCGGGTGCCGGCGTTGACCACCAGGCGATAGCCCTGCTCCTGGGAAGCAGAGCTGGTGAGGTAGACGATCAGGTCGTCGATCACCCCGCCCTGCTCGTTGAGCATGGCGCTGTACAGCGCCTTGCCGACGCCCTCCAGGCGCGCCACGTCGTTGGCCAGCAGGCGCTGCAGATAGGCCTGCGCCTGGCTGCCGGCGACGTCCACCACGCACATGTGCGAGACGTCGAACACGCCGCACTCGCGGCGCACCTGATGATGTTCCTCCACCTGCGAGCCGTAGTGCAGCGGCATGTCCCAGCCGCCGAAATCGACCATCTTGGCGCCCAGCGCCAGATGCAGGTCATAGAGGGGGGTACGCTGTCCCATGGGTTTCTCCTTCCGGGCTTGGCGAAGCGATTCAGGCCCCGAGAAGCTGGCTGCGTTGCCATTGCTGCGTTGCACTGGCCGCCGCGCTTACGCTTCTCGACACACCTGCCGGTTACCCCGGCTCGCGAATGGCGCGCATTGTAGCCGCAAGGTCGGCAGGGGTCATCCTGACCGAAGGTCGCCCTCGGTTAGCCGATCCGCCGCGCCGAACGGCGGATCAGCAGGATCACCGGCAGCAGGCCGACCAGTATCAGGGTCAGCGCCGGCAACGCTGCGCGCGCCCATTCGCCTTCGCTGGTCATCTCGAATACCCGCACCGACAGGGTGTCCCAGCCGAAGGGACGCATCAGCAAGGTGGCCGGCATTTCCTTGAGCACGTCGACGAACACCAGCAGCGCAGCGGACAGGGTGCCCGGCAGCAGCAGCGGCAGATAGACCCGCAAGAACAGGCCGATGCCGCCGACGCCGAGGCTGCGCGAGGCCTCCGGCAGCGACGGGCGGATGCGCGCCAGGCTGGTTTCCAGCGGGCCGAAGGCCACCGCCATGAAGCGGATCAGGTAGGCCACCAGCAGCGCCGCGAGGCTGCCCAGCAGCAGCGGTTTGCCGGCGCCACCCAGGGCCCCGGACAGCGGGATCACCAGTTCGCGGTCGAGGAAGCTGAACGCCAGCATGATCGCCACCGCCAGCACCGAGCCCGGCAGGGCGTAACCGATATTGCCCAGGGCCACGCCGACGCGCACCCCGCGGGTCGGCGCCTGGCGCCGGGCGAAGGCCAGCAGCATGGCCACCGCGACCGTGATCAGCGCCGCCATGCCGCCCAGGTAGAGGCTGTGCAGGATCAGCCCGGCGTAGCGCTCGTCGAGGTCGAAGCGGCCGCGCTGCCAGAACCACACCAGCAGCTGCAGCAGCGGAATGACGAAGGCGCAGGCGAACACCAGGCCGCACCAGGCGCTGGCGGCGAACGCCTGCCAGCCGTGCAGCTGGTACAGCGCCTGGCCGCGCGGGCGTTCGTTGGCCGGCCGTGCGGCGCCACGGGCGCGGCGCTCGCCATAGAGCACCAGGGCCACCGCCAGCAGCAGCAGGCTGGCCAGCTGGGTGGCGCTGGTCAGGCTGTAGAAGCTGTACCAGGTCTTGTAGATGGCGGTGGTGAAGGTGTCGAAGTTGAACACCGACACCGCACCGAAATCGGCCAGGGTCTCCATGATCGCCAGGGCCAGGCCGGCGCCGATGGCCGGCCGCGCCATGGGCAGGGCGACGCGCCAGAAGGCCTGCCAGGGACTCTGCCCGAGCACCCGCGCGGCCTCCATCAGGCCCTTGCCCTGGGCCAGGAAGGCACCGCGGGCGAGCAGGTAGACGTAGGGGTATAACACCAGCACCAGGACGATGATCACCCCGCCGGTGGAGCGCACCCGCGGCAGGCGCAGGCCGCTGCCGAACCACTCGCGCAGCAGGCTCTGCAGCGGGCCGGCGAAATCCAGCAGGCCGACGAAGACGAAGGCCAGCACATAGGCGGGAATGGCGAAGGGCAGCATCAGTGCCCAGTCCAGCCAGCGCCGCCCGGGAAACTCGCAGAGGCTGGTGAGCCAGGCCAGGCTGACGCCGAGCAGGGTCACGCCGATGCCGACGCCGAGTACCAGGGTCAGGGTATTGCCGATCAGCCGCGCCATCTGCGTCTGCCACAGGTGCGCCCAGATCTGTGCGTCCACCTCGTGCCAGCTGAGCAGCAGCACCGACAGCGGCAGCAGCACCAGCAGGGCAACGGCGAAGACGATGGGGTACCAGCGACGCTGGACGGGATGCGGCACGCGGATTCCTCGACGGCGGAAAAGACGACGCCCCGGCTGGGCGGGGCGTCGAAGTATAACGGCAGCGGCGCGGATCACCGAGGGTACGCCGTGACGCACCCGCGGCGCTCTCGCCAGCAGCTTACTGCCAGCCGGCGCGATCCATCAGCATGGTCGCTTCGGCCTGGCGCTTGCCGGCCACTTCGGTGGCGATGGAGTCGGCCTTGAAGCTGCCCCAGGCGGCCACTTCCTCGGACGGCGCAACTGCCGGGTTGGCCGGGAATTCCTGGTTGACGCCGGCGAAGATGCTCTGCGCTTCCGGGGTGGTCATCCACTCCAGCAGCTTGCGGGCCTGCTCCGGGTGCGGCGCGTGCTTGGTCACGCCGGCGCCGGCCAGGTTGACGTGCACGCCACGGTCGTTCTGGTTCGGCCAGAACGGCTTGACCTTCAGATCCGGCTGCTGCTTGTGCAGACGGCCGTAGTAGTAGGTGTTGGTGATGCCGACGTCGCACTGGCCGGCGTCGATGGCCTGCAGCAGCGCGGTGTCGTCGGCGAACACGTCGGTGGCCAGGTTGTTCACCCAGCCCTTGACGATCTGCTCGGTCTTCTCGGCGCCGTGGGTCTCGATCAGGGTGGCGG
The DNA here is from genome assembly GCF_056676075.1 of Pseudomonas sp. ABa2. Lineage (NCBI taxonomy): Bacteria > Pseudomonadati > Pseudomonadota > Gammaproteobacteria > Pseudomonadales > Pseudomonadaceae > Pseudomonas > Pseudomonas sp. ABa2. The sequence goes on along the minus strand of NZ_CM155239.1, from coordinate 294,163 downwards.
TCAGCGACTGGTTGTACACCTTCTTGCTGGTGCGCAGGCACAGGCGGCCTTCCCAGTTCTTGTCGGCCAGCGCCTCGTAGGTGGACAGCTCTTCCGGCTTGACCCGCTCGGTGGAGTAGAAGATGGTCCGCGCGCGCAGCGACAGGCCGGTCCAGCTGTCGCTGCTGGAACGGTACTGGGCGGGGATATTGGCGGCGATCAGGTCCGACTTGGTCGGCTGCAGCACGCCTTCCTGCTCGGCCTGCCAGAGGTTGCCGGCGTCGACGGTGATCAGCAGGTCGGCCGGGGTGTTGGCGCCTTCGGCCTTGAGGCGGGCGATCAGCGGGGCTTCCTTGTCGGTGATGAACTTCACCTTGACCCCGGTCTTTTCGGTGTAGAGATCGAATACCGGCTTGATCAGCTCGTCGATACGGGCGGAGTAGACCACCACCTCATCGGCGGCCTGGACGGCGGTTGCCAGGGTGCCGAGGGTGAATGCAGCGAGCAGCGCGTTGCGAGCCTTCATGGGACCAGCCTCTTGTGGATGAAAAAAGTGGCTGAATAGTAGTGAATGTTATTTGCCTTCTCAATGTAAATACGTCAACAAAAGTCAACGAGTGTTACAAGGCGCGCGCCAGCTCCGGCAGGTCGCCGCTCAGCCCCAGCGCCTGACGCACGAACAGCGCCTTGGCCTCGGCCTGGCCATCGACCAGATCGAGGCCGACGTTGCGCAGCAGCCGCACCGGCAAGGGGTCGGCCTGGAACAGGCGCTGGAAGCCCTCCATCGCCGCCATCATCGCCAGGTTGTGCGGCATGCGCCGGCGCTCGAAGCGACTCAGCACGCGCTCTTCACTCAGGTTCTCGCCACGCCCGGCGGCATGCAGCAGCACCTCGGCCAGCACCGCGGCGTCGAGAAAACCCAGGTTGACCCCCTGCCCCGCCAGCGGGTGGATGGTATGCGCGGCGTCGCCGATCAGCGCCAGCCCCGGCTCGACGTAACGCTTGGCATGACGCTGACGCAGCGGGATGCACAGGCGACGGTCGGCATGCAGCACCTGGCCGAGGCGGTGCTCGAAGGCCTTGCCCAGCTCGACACAGAAGCCTTCATCGTCCAGCGCCATGAGCCGCTCGGCTTCGCTCGGCAGGGTCGACCAGACGATCGAGCACCAGTGCTCGCCCGCCGCGCCGGCTAGCGGCAGGAAGGCCAGCGGGCCGTCGTCGGTGAAGCGCTGCCAGGCGGTTGCCTGGTGCGGGCGCTCGACCCGCACGCTGGTGACAATGGCGTGGTGCAGGTAATCCCACTCGCGGCTGGCGCAGCCGGCCAGGCGGCGCACCGCGGAGTTGGCGCCATCGGCGGCCACCAACAGCGGCGCGCGCAGCTGGCGGCCGCCCTCCAGGGTCAGCAGCCAGTCGTCGCCGCTGCGGCGCAACTGCTCCAGGCGCGCGCCGGGCAGCAGGCCGAGCTGGCTGTCGTGCAAACGCTCGAGCAGGGCGTCCTGCACCACGCGGTTCTCGACTATGTGGCCGAGGGTTTCGGCATGCACGCTGGCCGCGGCGAAATGGATGCTGCCGGTGCCGCTGCCGTCCCACACGCGCATCTCGCCATAGGCGCAGGCGCGCCGCGCGGCGATGCCGTCCCAGGCGCCGAGGCGTGCGAGGATGCGCTGGCTGGCCATGGACAGGGCGCTGACCCGCGGCTCGAAGGCGGCAGCCGGGTCGAACGGCGCCAGGCGCAGCGGGCTGCCGTCCACCACCAGGATTTCCAGGCCGCTGTGCTCCAGGGCCAGCGCCAGGGCGCTGCCGACCATACCGGCACCGACGATGATCAGATCCGCGCGCATATCCATTCCTGCGTCAATCGTGAGTAGGGTGTCGCGGGGCCAGTCACAGATTGCGCGTCCCCAGGCCCATGGCCTGGCGAGCGAACCAGCGCTTGGCCGGCGGCAGCAGGTCGAGGCCGAGCAAACCGAGGTTGCGTCCGGCGGTGAGCAGTGGCTGGGCATTGCTGAACAGCCGGGTAACCCGGTCGGAGAAGCCCAGGGTCAGCTGCTGGTCCAGTTGCTGGCGCTGCAGGTAGCCCTGCAGGGTGGCGAAGTCGCCGAGCGGCGCGGTGGCGGCCTGCAGCACCTCGGCCAGCGCCAGGGTATCGCGCAGCGACAGGTTGTAGCCCTGCCCGGCGATGGGGTGCAGGCTGTGCGCCGCGTTGCCCAGCACCACCAGGTGCGGCCGCACCTGCTCCTGCGCCTCGACCAGGCTCAGCGGATAGAGATGGCGTGCGCCGATCTGGCGCAAGGCGCCCAGGCGATAACCGAAGGCCTGCTGCAGCTCGGCGAGAAAGGCCGCGTCGCTCAGCCTGAGCAGGCGCTCGGCATCGGCGCTGGCGCGGGTCCAGACCAGCGCGCAGCGGTTGTCGGTGAGCGGCAGCAGGGCCATCGGCCCCTCGTCGGTGAAGCGCTCGAAGGCCTGGCCGCGATGCGCTTCCAGCGGGGTGACGTTGGCGATCACGGCGCTCTGCCCGTAGGGCCGCTGGCTGACGCCGATGCCCAGTTGCTCGCGCAGGCCGGAACGGCCGCCGTCGGCCAGCACGGCCAGGTCGCAGTCGAGCTGGCGCTCGTCGCTCAGACTCAGGCGGTAGCCGTCGTCCAGGCGCTGCAACCCGGTGACCTCGGCCGGGCAGTACCACTGCACCACCTCGGCGTCGAGCGCCTGCCACAGGCAATGGCCGATCCAGGCGTTCTCCACCACATAGCCGAGCGCCGGCACCCCTTCTTCGATGGCTTGCAGGCGCGCGGCGCCGAAACGGCCGCGGTCGGAGACGTGAATCTGCAGGATCGCCTCGGCGCGCTGGGCGATGGCCTGCCACAGGCCCAGGCGTTCGTAGATCAGCCGGCTGCCGTAGGACAGCGCGGTGGAACGCGCGTCGTAGCTGGGCTGATAGCTGCTGCCGGGGGCGAAGGGTTCGATCAGGGCGATGCGCCAGCCGCGCTGGCGCGCCGTGTCCTGCAGCGCCAGGGCCAGGCTCGCGCCGACCAGGCCGCCGCCGATAATGGCCAGCTGTACCCGCGCCATCAACGCAGTCCCGCCGTCAGGGCCAGGCTGGCACCGAGCCGTCTCCCAACAGCCCCGCCACCGATAATCGCCAACTGCACGCGATTCATCGGCTCAGGCGGCCTGACTGCGCGCGGCGGCCATCAGCGCCTCGATCTCGGCGACGGTCTTGGGCACGCCGTTGGTGAGAATCTCGCAGCCGCTCTTGGTCACCACCACGTCGTCCTCGATGCGCACGCCGATGCCGCGCCACTTCTTGGCGACCTTTTCATTGTCCACGGCGATATAGATGCCCGGCTCCACGGTCATCGCCATGCCCGGCTCGAGCACGCGCCACTCGCCGCCGACCTTGTAGTCGCCGACGTCGTGCACGTCCATACCCAGCCAGTGACCGGCGCGGTGCATGTAGAAGGCCTTGTAGGCCTCGCTGGCGATCAGCGCCTCGACCTCGCCCTCGAGCAGGCCGAGTTCGACCAGCCCGGCGGTGATCACCCGCACGGTGGCCTCGTGCGCCTCGTTCCAATGTTTGCCCGGGGCGATCTCCTTGAAGGCGGCCTCCTGCGCGGCCAGCACCAACTCGTAGATGGCCTTCTGCTCGGCGGAGAACTTGCCGCCGACCGGGAAGGTACGGGTGATGTCGCTGGCGTAGCAGTCGATCTCGCAGCCGGCGTCGATCAGCACCAGATCGCCGTCCTTGAGCGGCGCGTCGTTCTCGCGGTAGTGCAGGATGCAGGCGTTCTTGCCGGCGGCGACGATGCTGCCGTAGGCCGGCATCTTCGCCCCACCCTTGCGGAACTCGTAATCCAGCTCGGCTTCCAGGTGGTACTCGAACAGCCCGGCGCGGCTGGCCTGCATGGCACGCACGTGGGCGCGCGCGCTGATCTCGGCGGCCTCCTTCATCACCTTCACTTCGGCGGCCGACTTGTACAGGCGCATGTCGTGCAGCAGGTGGTCGAGGGCGACGAACTCGTTGGGCGGCGTGGCGCCCTGGCGGGCCTTGGCGCGGATATGGTTGATCCACTCCATCAGCCGGTGATCGAACTCCTGGTTGCAGCCGATGGCGTAGTAGACGCGCTCGCGCCCCTCGATCAGGCCGGGCAGGATGTCGTCGATGTCGCCGATGGGGAAGGCGTCGTCGGCGCCGTAGTTGGCGATCGCCCCGTTCTGGCCGGCGCGCAGGCCGTCCCACAGCTCGCGCTCGGGATCGCGCTCGCGGCAGAACAGCACGTACTCGCCATGCTCGCGCCCGGGGATCAGCGCCATCACCGCTTCCGGCTCGGGGAAGCCGGTGAGGTACTGGAAGTCACTGTCCTGGCGGTAGACGTGCTCGACGTCGCGGTTGCGGATATACACCGGCGCCGCCGGCAGGATGGCGATGCTGTTGGGCTCCATCTGCGCCATCAGCGCCTTGCGCCGGCGGGCATACTCGGACTTGGGGATGCTGATCAAGACGGGCTCCGGAAGAACTCAGTGCAGGGAGGGTTTGGCCGCAGGCGCCGCGGGCTTGGCGCACTCGGCGAACAGCAGCAGCGGCGCCACGCGCAGGTATTCCATGACTTCCATGTAATCGCTCTCGCCGTCCTCGGATTCCTCCAGGGCGCTCTGCACCTGGGCGATGGCGGACAGGTCCTGCAACACTTCCATGGCCTCGCCGCTCAGCGCGCCGTCGCGGGCGGTCAGGCCGAAGCCGCCGAGAAAGCCCTGGCACCACTGGCCGAGGGCGACGGCGCGCTGCGCCAGCGGCGCCTCGTCGTCCGGCAGCAGCAGGACCACGGTGACGTCTTCGCTGCACAGCTCGCCCTTGACCATTTCCTGCAGGCCGATCAGCGCCTGGCGCACGTTGTCCTGCGGCTCGCTGCCGAGCAGCTCGGCGGCGTCGAGCAGCCAGGCCTCGGCCTCGAAGCCAGCGCCGGCGCAACTGCGGCCGAGCAGCAGGCCGTGCAGTTCGGCGGGGGAAACGGAATGCCCGGCGCTGCTCAGCAGGGCGGCGAAGGCGGCGTAGGGGGAGCTGGGAGTCGACATAGATAGCTAGGCGCCAGGCGGCGCAATCTCTAGAATGGAGGCCTCGTATCCTAGCACCGGCAGGCGCGCCAAGACCATCCGAGGCCGCCGGGGCGCCCGCGACGTGTTCGTCACGCCGCAGCCGCCAGGGTTTGACCCGCCGCCGCGACACGCCTATATAGTCCAGCCATTCCCTCCCGAAGCGAGAGCCCATGGAAGACGCCGATCTGCACGTATTGACCGCCAAGCTGGAACTGCTGATCCAGCGCGTCGAGCAGCTCAAGGCTCACAACCGACTCCTGCTGGCGAATGAACAGGCCTGGCGCGAGGAACGCGCCCATCTGATCGAAAAGAACGAATTGGCCCGGCACAAGGTCGAATCGATGATTTCGCGCCTCAAAGCCCTGGAGCAGGACACATGACCCAGTCGAACACCGTGACCGTCCATATCCTGGACAAAGAATATTGCATCGCCTGCCCGCAGGACGAACGCGCCAACCTGGAAAGCGCCGCCCGTTATCTCGATGGCAAGATGCGCGAGATCCGCACCAGCGGCAAGGTGATCGGCGCCGACCGCGTGGCGGTGATGGCCGCGCTGAACATCACCCACGACCTGCTGCACAAACAGCAGCGCCTGGATCAGGACGCCAGTTCGACGCGCCAGCAGGTGCGCGACCTGCTCGATCGCGTCGACCAGGCACTGGCCGACGACCAGGCCTCCTGAACCGCCATGCCTGCCACTTCGTCGCAGGCCGCCCCTCGGCTGCGGGGTTCGGGTATACTGGCCGCCACTTCCTGGGGTGTGCGCCAGTTGGGGATGTCCCTGAGCCGATACGCACAACCACGGGGGTTGCATGTTGGGGCCGGTGTGCATGTCCGCCTGACGGAAAGCCTTAACGCCTCCTGCATCCTCCACCTTGAACTTTCGGGTTCAAGGGCTAAACCGACAGCGGCACGCCGGGAAGTCATCCTTTCAGCCAGCGCCCACCCGGGCCGCCGCGCTCCGCTCCGCAGCCTCCATTCATGACCGCCAGCGCCGCCCCCAGTCGCCCGCAATTGCGCCGCCTGCTGCGTCAGCGCCGCCGCAGCCTCAGCCGCAGCCAGCAACGCCGCGCCGCCCGCGGCCTGTATCGCCAGCTGGCGCAACACCCGCGCTTTCGCCGCGCCCGCGATATCGCCCTGTACCTGCCCACCGACGGCGAGATCGATCCACGGCCGCTGCTGGCCGCGGCGCAGAAGCGCGGCAAGCGCACCTACCTGCCGGTGCTCAGCGCCTGGCCGCGCACCAAGATGGTGTTCCAGCGCGTCACCCGGCACGAGAAACTGGCCGGCAATCGCTTCCGCATCCTCGAGCCGCGCCCGCAGCCGGCGCGCCAGCGCAAGGTCTGGGCGCTGGACCTGGTGCTGCTGCCGCTGGTGGGCTTCGACGCGCGCGGCGGTCGCCTGGGCATGGGCGGCGGTTTCTACGACCGCAGCCTGGCCTACCTGCACAGGCGCAAAAATTGGCACAAGCCGACGCTATTGGGCCTGGCGCACGAATGTCAGCGGGTGGACGAGCTGGCGCTGGCCAGCTGGGACGTGCCCTTGCAGGCGACGGTAACGGACAGGGCTTGGTACTGAAGACGGGGAAGTGGCACCGCGTTCCCTGCGGCGCTGGAAGCTGGCGACCCGAAACTCAGGGCTGCTGCGTTACATTGACCGGGACGTCCTGCTGACGCTCCCAAAGGCTCTGGGTGTAACCCGTGGTAACCACGCCCAGGCTGAACAGTACTACGAGAACCCACAAAAGATCTGGCTTGCGTTTCATCTATTGCCTCCCCCTTCAAGGCAACTGCGCACGTTGATCGCGGCGTTATTGTTTTATGCAATCCGACGTCGCCAAGCGTTAAGCCGGGCATTTTCCGCCAGTGCCGAGCACTGTGCAATTTCCGGCGCCAACCGGCCGTCGGAGATCTCCACTCAAACGAGCGTCCGCGTACGGACCGGTCTGCAGGAGCAAAGTTCATGCCTTATTGGCTGATGAAATCCGAACCCGACGAATTATCCATCCACGACCTGCAGCGCCTGGGCCGTGCGCGCTGGGACGGCGTGCGCAACTACCAGGCGCGCAACTTCCTGCGCGCCATGGCGCCGGGCGAGTTGTTCTTCTTCTACCACTCCAGCTGCCCGCAGCCGGGTATCGCCGGTATCGGCCGCATCGCCGGCCCGGCCTACCCCGACCCCACCGCGCTGGAGCCGCACAGCCACTACTTCGACGCCAAGGCCAGCGCCGAGAAGAATCCCTGGAGCGCACTGGACGTGGAGTTCGTCGAGGCCTTCGCCGAGGTGCTGCCGCTGCCGCAGCTGAAGAACAATCCACTGCTGGCCGAACTGGCGCTGGTGCAGCGCGGCAGCCGGCTGTCGGTGATGCCGGTGGGCGCGGCCGAATGGGCGGCGATTCTCGCCATGCGTTGAGTCGCAGCCGGCACTGTGCTATCACCACGGGGAAGCCTTCGGAGTCCGCCCATGCCGGCACCTTCCGCCTGGCCGGCGCGCCTGGCGCTGGCCCTCCTCCTCGTGGTGCTGAGCAGTGCCAGCGTGCTGCTCTGGCGTCAGCTCGAAGGCGAGCGGCAGCAGCGCCTGGAGGAGCGCCTCGGCTACCAGGCGCGCAGCCTGGCCCGCCAGCTGGAAAGCACCCTGCACCTGGAGGTCGCCAGCCTCGAACGCATCGCCCGTCTGTGGAACAGCCTGGGCCGGCTGCCGCGGGCCAGCTGGGAGGAGGAGGTGGCCCACGCGCTGCGCGGTTTCCCTGCCTATCAATCGATCCAGTGGGTCGGCGAGGACCTGCGCATGCGCTGGCTGCTGCCGCTGGCCGGCAACGAGGCGGCGCTGAACTTTCGTCTCACCGCCGATCACCCCAACTACCCGCTGGCCATGCAGGCGCGCGACAGCGGCGAGCAGCGTTTTTCCAACAGCTTCGAGCTGGTCCAGGGCGGCCGCGGCTTCGTCCTCTACACCCCGCTGTACCGCGACGAGGGCGGCGCGCGGGTGTTCGACGGTTTCCTCCAGGGGGTGTTTCGCGTCGAGCCGCTGATGCAGCAGCTGCTCGGCCAGATCGACCGCGACTCCTTCAACCTGGAGCTGCTGGAAAACGGCCACAGCCTGTTTCGCCACGGCCAGGTCGACGGCGCCCCGGGGCTGAGCCAGCGAGTCGACCTGCAACTGCTCAACAACCGCGGCTTCAGCTTGCGCCTGAGCCCCACCGCGCAACTGCTGGCGCAGCTGAACACGCCGCTGCCCGGCGTGGTGCTCGGCGCCGGCCTGGCGATCAGCCTGCTGCTGGTCGCCGCCCTGGCCCTGGCCCTGGAGAACAGCCGGCGCGCCCACGCCCTACAGGTGGCCAACCGGCGCTTCAAGGTGGAGGCGACGCGCCGCGAGGAAACCGAGCAGCGTCTGTCGGAGAACCGCGAACGCCTGCAGCTGGTGCTCGACCTGACCGACTCCAGCCATGACGGCCTGTTCATCTTCGACAGCGCCAGCCGCGAGCTGCTGCACATGAATCAGGCCACCTACGCCAGCCTCGGCTATCGCCCCGAGCAGTTCGCCCAGCTGCTGCGCGACGACCCGGAAAAACTCCTGCCCGGCTTTCACCGCTGGCTGGAGCAGGCGCGCCAGGCGCAGCGCGACAACCTCTCGCGAATCTTCCAGCGCGAGCTGATCCGCCGCGACGGCAGCCGCCAGCCGGCCGAGATCAACACCCAGCTGGTGCAGTTGCACGGCCGCGAGTACCTGATCGCGGTGTCGCGCGACAACAGCGAGCGCCTGCAACTGGAGGCCCAGCTGCAGCGCCTGTCGCAGCTCGACGGCCTGACCGGGCTGTACAACCGGCGCTACTTCGACCAGCAGCTGCAGGCCGAATGGCGTCGCCTGCGACGGATCGGCGCGCCGCTGGCGCTGCTGATGCTGGATATCGATCACTTCAAGGCCTACAACGACGCGCTCGGCCACCTGGCCGGCGACGACGCCCTGCGCAAGGTCAGCACGGTGTTGCAGGAGAGCCTGCAGCGCGAAGGCGACGTGGCCTGCCGCTACGGCGGCGAGGAGTTCGCCATCATCCTCGCCAACACCGGCCTGGAGGGTGGCGAACACGTCGCCGCGCGCATCCACGCGGCCATCGCCCACCTCGACATCGCCCATCCGGCCAGCCCGCTGGGGCGCCTGAGCCTGAGCATCGGCCTGACCGTGGTCGACCCGGTCAGCGACGAGGCGCCCGGCGAGCTGCTCGCCCAGGGCGACCAGGCGCTGTACCGGGCCAAGCACGAGGGGCGCAACCGCACCTGCCTGTGGCAGCCACCCGGCGCTTGACCTGCATCAAACCGCACACGAGGCGGACGGCAGACAATCTAAGCCTGCTACTGATCCCCCGACCACGGGGCGCGCAGAAGAGACGTCGAGATGAACCAGCCGCAACGCCCTCTGCCCTATCTGATCGCCGCCGGCCTGACCTTGCTGGCGGCCGCCACCTGGTGGCAGCTGCGCCCGCACGAGCTGGGTGAGGGCTTCGCCAGCGGCAACGGGCGCATCGAGGCCACCGAGGTGGATGTCGCCACCAAGCTGGCCGGGCGCATCGCCAGCATCGCGGTCGACGAGGGCGACTTCGTCCAGCCCGGGCAGGTGCTCGCGCGCATGGACACCCAGGCGCTCGAGGCCCAGCTGGCCCAGGCCCGCGCGCAGCTGCGGCAGGCCGAGAACGGCGAAGTCACCGCTGCCAGCCAGATCCGCCTGCGCGAGAGCGAGAAACTCGCCGCCGAGGCCGTGGTACGCCAACGCCGCGCCGAGCTGGAGGCCGCGCGCAAGCGCCACGCACGCAGCGCCACCCTGGTCGAGCGCAACGCCCTGGCCCAGCAGCAGCTGGACGACGACCTGGCGCGCCTGCAGAGCGCCGAGGCGGCGCTGGCCGCGGCGCGCGCCCAAGTCAGCTCGGCCGCCGCCGGCATCGCCGCCGCGCAGTCGCAGGCCATCGAGGCGCAGTCCGCCACCGAGGCCGCCCGCGCCAGCGTCGCGCGCCTGCAGGCGGACATCGACGACAGCCAGCTCAGGGCCCCGCGCGCCGGGCGCGTGCAGTACCGCGTGGCACAGCCCGGCGAAGTGCTCGGCGCCGGCGGCAAGGTACTCAACCTGGTCGACCTCACCGATGTCTACATGATCTTCTTCCTGCCCGAGCGCCAAGCCGGCCGCGTCGCCCTCGGCAGCGAGGTGCGCCTGGTGATCGACGCAGCGCCGCAGTACGTGATCCCGGCCCGGGTCAGCTACGTCGCCAGCGTCGCCCAGTTCACCCCGAAGACGGTGGAGACCGCCAGCGAGCGCGAGAAACTGATGTTCCGGGTCAAGGCGCGCATCGACCCCGAATTGCTGCGCAAGCACCTGGAGCAGGTGAAGACCGGCGTGCCGGGCATGGCCTACCTGCGCCTCGACCCGCAGGCCGCATGGCCGGCACACCTGGCGATCAAGGTTCCGCAATGAACCCGGCGGTCGCCCGCCTGAGCGGCGTCGGCCTGCGCTACGGCCGGACCCGTGCCCTCGACGCGGTCGACCTGGTGCTGCCGGCGCAGTGCATGCTCGGCCTGATCGGCCCGGACGGCGTCGGCAAGTCCAGCCTGCTGGCGCTGATCGCCGGGGCGCGCCGGATTCAGGCCGGCAGCGTCGAGGTACTGGGCGGCGATATGGCCGAGGCCCGCCACCGCCGCCGCGTCTGCCCGCATATCGCCTATATGCCGCAGGGCCTGGGCAAGAATCTCTATCCCACGCTGTCGGTATTCGAGAACCTCGACTTCTTCGGCCGCCTGTTCGGCCAGGGCACCGCCGAGCGCGCGCGGCGCATCGACGACCTGCTGCGCAGCACCGGCCTGGCGCCCTTCCGCGAGCGTCCGGCGGGCAAGCTGTCCGGCGGCATGAAGCAGAAACTGGGGCTGTGCTGCGCGCTGATCCACGACCCCGACCTGCTGATCCTCGACGAACCGACCACCGGCGTCGACCCGCTGTCGCGCAACCAGTTCTGGGAGCTGATCGCCCGCATCCGCGCCCAGCGCCCGCAGATGAGCGTGCTGGTGGCCACCGCCTACATGGAGGAGGCCGAACGCTTCGACCACCTGGTGGCGCTGGATGCCGGCCGCGTGCTGGCCGAGGACAGTCCGGCCGAGCTGCTGCGGCGCACCGGCTGCGCCAGCCTGGAGCAGGCCTTTATCGCCCTGTTGCCGGAAGAACGCCGGCGTGGGCACAAAGAGGTGGTGATACCGGCGCTGGCAGACAGCAGCGAGATCGCCATCGAGGCCAAGGGCCTGACCATGCGCTTCGGCGACTTCGTCGCGGTCAACGCGGTGTCGTTCCGCATCCGCCGCGGCGAGATCTTCGGCTTCCTCGGCTCCAACGGCTGCGGCAAGAGCACCACCATGAAGATGCTCACCGGCCTGCTGCCGGCCAGCTCCGGCGAGGCCCTGCTGTTCGGCCAGGCGGTCGACCCGCGCGACATGGCCACGCGCAAGCGGGTTGGCTACATGTCCCAGGCCTTTTCCCTGTATGGCGAGCTGACGGTACGGCAGAACCTGGTGCTGCACGCCCGGCTGTTCCACGTGCCGACCGCACGGATCGATGCCCGCGTCGCCGAGATGGCCCGCCGCTTCGACCTCGGCACGGTCATGGACATGCTCCCCGAGCGCCTGCCGCTGGGCATCCGCCAGCGCCTGTCGCTGGCCGTGGCGGTGATCCACCAGCCGGAGATCCTGATCCTCGACGAGCCCACCTCGGGGGTCGACCCGGTGGCGCGCGATGGTTTCTGGCAGCTGATGCTCGACCTGTCGCGCCAGGACGGGGTGACCATCTTCATCTCCACCCACTTCATGAACGAAGCGCAGCGCTGCGACCGCATCTCGCTGATGCACGCCGGCCAGGTGCTCGACAGTGACACCCCGGCGGCGCTGATGGCCAAGCGCGGCCTGCCCACGCTGGAGGCGACCTTCATCGCCTACCTGCAGGAGGCGCTCGGCGAACAACCAGTGAACACCGCGCCACCGCTGCAGCAGGCAGCCGCGTCGCAGCGCCAGCGCTTCAGCCTGCGTCGCCTGTTCAGCTATGCCCGGCGCGAGACCCTGGAGCTGCGCCGCGACCCGATCCGCGGCGGCATGGCCCTGCTCGGCACCGTGCTGCTGCTGTTCATCATCGGCTACGGCATCAGCCTGGACGTGGAAGACCTGACCTACGCCGTGCTCGACCGCGACCAGACCACCACCAGCCAGGAGTACCACCTGAACCTGGCCGGCTCGCGCTATTTCGTCGAACAGCCCCCCTTGCGCGACTATGCCGACCTGGAGCGGCGCCTGCGCAATGGCGAGATCAGCCTGGCGGTGGAGATTCCGCCGCACTTCGGCCGCGATCTGAAGCGCGGCGCCAGCCCGCAGATCGCTATGTGGATCGACGGCGCCATGCCGACCCGCGCGGAAACCATCAAGGGCTATGTGCTGGGCCTGCATCAGGACTACCTGCAGGCCCTGGCCCGGCGCGCGCCGCAGGCCCAGGCTGGCAGTGCCGCCGAGCTGGAGGTGCGCTACCGCTACAACCCGGACGTGGAGAGCCGCCAGGCCATGGTGCCGGCGATGATCCCGCTGCTGCTGATGCTCATCCCGGCCATGCTCACCGCCCTCGGCGTGGTGCGCGAGAAGGAGCTGGGCTCGATCATCAACCTGTACGTCACCCCGGTCACCCGCCTGGAGTTCCTGCTCGGCAAGCAGCTGCCCTACATCGGCCTGGGCATGCTCAACTTCGCCCTGCTGGTGCTGCTGGCGATCAGCGTGTTCGACGTCCCGCTCAAGGGCAGCCTGCTCACGCTGCTGATCGGCGGCCTGCTCTATCTGGGCTGCTCCACGGCCCTCGGCCTGCTCATGTCGATCTTTACCCGGAGCCAGATCGCCGCGGTGTTCGGCACCGCCATCGCTACCCTGCTGCCGGCCATCCAGTTCTCCGGGCTGATCTACCCGGTGTCCTCGCTGGAAGGCAGCGGCGCCTTCATCGGCCAGCTGTACCCGACCTCGCATTTCCTGGTGATCTCGCGCGGGGTGTTCTCCAAGGCGCTCGGTTTCGCCGACCTGTGGCCGTACTTCCTGCCCCTGCTGGTCAGCATTCCCATACTGCTGGGGCTGTGCCTGCTGTTCCTGAAAAAGCAGGAGGTCTGAGATGGAGCACCTGGCCAACATCCTGCACCTCGGCGTCAAGGAGCTGCGCAGCCTTCAGCGCGACGTGGCCCTGGTGATCCTGATCGTCTGGGCCTTCAGCCTGGGCATCTACTCGGCCGCGACCAGCATGCCGGAAAGCCTGCACAACGCCTCCATCGCGGTGGTCGACGAAGATCGCTCGCAGCTCTCCGAGCGCCTGATCCAGGCCTTCCAGCCGCCCTACTTCCGCACCCCGGAGCGTATCGACCTGAGTCAGATGGACCGCGGCATGGACGCCGGGCGCTACACCTTCACCCTCAACATCCCACCGGACTTCCAGCGCGACGTGCTGGCCGGGCGCAGCCCGGCGATCCAGCTGAACGTCGATGCCACCCAGGTCAGCCAGGCCTTCACCGGGGCCGGCTATATCCAGACCATCGGCGCCAGCGAGATCGCCGAGTTCGTCCAGCGCTACCACGGCGACACGCGGCAGGCGGCCGAGCTGGCGGTGCGCGTGCAGTTCAATCCGAACCTGACGCGCAGCTGGTTCGGCTCGGTGATGGAGGTGATCAACCAGATCACCATGCTGTCGATCATCCTCACCGGCGCCGCGCTGATCCGCGAACGCGAGCACGGCACCATCGAGCACCTGCTGGTGATGCCGGTGACGCCGCTGCAGATCATGCTGGCCAAGGTCTGGTCGATGGGCCTGGTGGTGCTGGTGGCGACCACGCTGTCGCTGCTGCTGGTGGTGCAGGGCTGGCTGCAGGTACCGCTGCGCGGCTCGCTGGCGCTGTTCCTCGGCGGCGCGGCGCTGCACCTGTTCGCCACCACCTCGATGGGCATCTTCTTCGGCACCGTGGCGCGCTCGATGCCGCAGCTGGGCCTGCTGATCATCATCGTGCTGATCCCGCTGGAGATCCTCTCCGGCGGCACCACGCCGCGCGAGAGCATGCCCAAGCTGGTGCAGCAGATCATGCTGGTGGCGCCGACCACTCACTTCGTCGACCTGGCCCAGGCGATTCTCTATCGCGGAGCCGGGCTGACCATCGTCTGGCCGCAGCTGCTGGCGATCAGCGGGATCGGCGCGCTGTTCTTCAGCGGCGCCATGCTGCGCTTTCGCAAGACCCTGGCGCAGATGGCCTAGGCGAGCCCCAGCCCGGATGCAATCCGGGCTAGGGGGCAAACACCGCTACTGAATGATCAGGTTGTTGAACAGCAGGTCTTCCACCACCGGCTTGCCCTCCTCCGCCTCGAGCGCCTGCTGCACCTGCTTGAGCGCTTCCTGACGCAGCTTCTCGCGGCCGTCGGGGGCGTTGATGGTTTCGCTGGTCTGGGCGGAGAACAGCAGCACCAGTTGATGGCGGATCAGCGGGTCGTGGTGCTTGATCCGCGCCTCGGCCTCGGCGCCGCTGACGCGCAGGGCCACGTCGGCCTTGAAGAACTTCAGCCGCTTGCCGACGTCGCCGAGGTTGCCGATCAGTGCCGGCACCAGGTTGTAATAGAGCGTCTGCGGCGCTTCTTCCTTCTGCTCCTCCTCGGCCAGGGCGGGCAGGCACAACGACAGGCTCAGCAACAGGGCGCTCATCACTTTCACGGGCAATCACTCCATCGGGGTTGCGCCTAGCAGGCCGTTGAAAAACGTAGGCGAGGCAGGCAAGACAAGGCAAAAACAGCCGAGAAAGCGGAGTTTACCTGTTGTAAATGAGCATTTTGAGGCTGTTTTTAACGCAGGATTGCCAACGCAGGTAGTTTTTCAACAGCCTGCGGGCATAGCCATCCGCGCGCAACCCCAAGGCTTATGCCGAGCTATCAGGGCCGGGCATGCTCGTTGACCGCCCCGGGCGCCCTCCTACACTGCAAGCCACCTTTGTGGAGGAAGCCATCCGATGAAAGCCCTGCTGTGCAAAGCCTTCGGCCCCGCCGAAACCCTGGTGCTGGAAGACATCGCCAGCCCCGAGCCGAAAAAGAACGAAGTGCTGATCGAGGTTCACGCCGCCGGGGTCAACTTTCCCGACACCCTGATCATCGAGGGCAAGTACCAGTTCAAGCCGCCCTTCCCCTTCGCCCCGGGCGGCGAGGCGGCCGGCGTGGTCAAAGCGGTGGGCGAGAAGGTCAGCCACCTGCGCGCCGGTGATCGGGTGATGGCGCTGACCGGCTGGGGCGGTTTCGCCGAGGAAGTGGCGGTGCCGGCCTACAACGTGCTGCCGGTGCCCAAGAGCATGGACCTGACCACCGCGGCCGCCTTCGGCATGACCTACGGCACCTCGATGCACGCGCTCAAGCAGCGCGCCAATCTGCAGCCGGGCGAGACCCTGCTGGTGCTCGGCGCCTCCGGCGGCGTCGGCCTGGCGGCGGTGGAAATCGGCAAGGCCATGGGCGCCAAGGTGATCGCCGCGGCCAGCACGGCGGAGAAACTGGAGGTGGCGCGCCAGGCCGGCGCCGACGAGCTGATCAACTACAGCGAGCAGAGCCTGAAGGACGAGGTGAAGAAGCTCACCGGCGGCCAGGGCGTCGACGTGATCTACGACCCGGTGGGCGGCGCGCTGTTCGAGGAAGCCTTCCGCAGCATCGCCTGGAACGGCCGCTTCCTGGTGGTCGGCTTCGCCGCCGGCGGCGGCATCCCGGCGCTGCCGGCCAACCTGCCGCTGCTCAAGGGTGCGTCGCTGGTGGGCGTGTTCTGGGGCTCCTTCGCCCAGCGCCAACCGCAGGACAACGCCGAGAACTTCCAGCAGCTGTTCGCCTGGCACGCCGAAGGCAAGCTCAAGCCGCTGGTGTCGCAGAGCTTCCCGTTGGCGCGGGGCGGCGAAGCGATCGACGCCCTCGGCCAGCGCAAGGCGGTGGGCAAGGTGGTGGTGCAGGTTCGCTAGGGTGCGCCATGCGCACCGAGCCCGACTCGGTGCGCACACCGGCATGAGCAAAGCCGCCCTGGGGCGGCTTTTTCAATTCAGCCTCTTGGCGCGTAGGCGAATACGTCGGCGCGCATCTGGTGGGCGTCCATGCCGGCTTCGACCAGCGCATCCAGCGTGGCGTAGACCATCGCCGGCGAGCCGCTGGCGTAGACGTGCAGCGCCTTGAGATCGGGAAAGTCCTCGCGCACCGCCTCGTGCAGCAGACCGCAACGGCCCGCCCAGACGCCCGAATCGCTGACCACCTGATGCAGGTGCAGGTTGGTCAGGCGCTGCCAGTCGCTCCAGTGCGGCAGGGCGTAGAAGTCCTCGGGCCGCCGCGCGCCCCAGTACAGGTGCACCGGATGGGCGAAACCGGCGGCGCGACAGTGTTCGATCAGGCTGTGCATCTGCGCCATGCCGGTGCCGGCGGCGATCAGCACCAGCGGTCCGTCCGGCAACTCGGCCAGGTGGGTGTCGCCGAACGGCAGCTGCACGCGGGCCAGCCCCTGCTCACGCAGATAGACGAGCAATGCCCGGGTGTTGTCGTCGCGCGCCAGGATATGCAGCTCCAGCTCGCGCCCGCAGTGCGGTGCCGAGGCCAGGGAGAAGGCCGCCATCTCGCCGTCGTGCCGCTGCAGCAGCAGGTATTGCCCGGCGTGGTAGCGCGGCGGCTTGCCGGCCGGCGCGCGCAGGCGCACGCGGAACACGTCGCCACCGACGTCCTGGCATTCGATCAGCTGGCAGCTGAGTTCGCGCACCGGCAGCTCGCCGGGCGCCAGCACGCCGTCCCAGTGCAGCACGCAGTCTTGCAGCGGCTCGGCCAGGCAGGTGAACAGCTCGCCGTGATCCAGCTCGGCGCCGTTCTGCCGCACCCGCCCTTCCACCAGCAAGGCGGCACAGATATGGCAGTTGCCGTTGCGGCAGCTCTGCGGGCAGTCGTAGCCGAGGCGGCGGGCGCCGTCGAGGATGCGTTCGCCGGGCTGCAGGGCGAGGGTGACGCCGGAGGGTTGCAGGGTGACGTTCATCAATCGATTCCCAGCTCACCCCAGAGTGCGTCGACGCGCGCCACCACGGCCGCATCCTTCTCGATCACCCGCCCCCATTCGCGACTGGTCTCGCCCGGCCACTTGTGGGTGGCGTCGAGGCCCATCTTCGAGCCGAGGCCGGAGATCGGCGAGGCGAAGTCGAGGTAGTCGATCGGCGTGTTGTCGATCATCACCGTGTCGCGCTTGGGGTCCATGCGCGTGGTAATCGCCCAGATCACGTCGTTCCAGTCCCGTGCGTTGATGTCGTCGTCGGTGACGATAACGAACTTGGTGTACATGAACTGTCGCAGGAACGACCACACCCCCAACATTACGCGCTTGGCGTGGCCCGGGTACTGCTTCTTCATGGTCACCACCGCCATGCGGTAGGAGCAGCCCTCCGGCGGCAGGTAGAAGTCGGTGATCTCGGGGAACTGCTTCTGCAGGATCGGCACGAACACCTCGTTCAGCGCCACGCCGAGAATCGCCGGCTCGTCCGGCGGCCGGCCGGTGTAGGTGCTGTGGTAGATCGGCTGGCGACGACGGGTGATGCGCTCGACGGTGAACACCGGGAAGGTGTCGACCTCGTTGTAGTAGCCGGTGTGATCGCCGTAGGGGCCTTCCGGCGCGGTCTCGCCCGGATGGATCACGCCTTCCAGGACGATCTCGGCGCTGGCCGGCACCTGCAGGTCCGAGCCGATCGCCTTGATCAGTTCGGTGCGATGCCCGCGCAGCAGGCCGGCGAAGGCATATTCGGACAGGGTATCCGGCACCGGGGTGACGGCGCCGAGAATGGTCGCCGGGTCGGCGCCGAGGGCCACGCATACCGGGTAGGGCTGATCCGGATGCTTCTGGCACCACTCGCGGTAATCCAGCGCGCCGCCACGGTGGCTGAGCCAGCGCATGATCACCTTGTTGCGGCCGATCACCTGCTGACGGTAGATGCCGAGGTTCTGCCGTTCCTTGTTCGGCCCCTTGGTGATGGTCAGCCCCCAGGTGATCAGCGGCGCTACGTCGCCCGGCCAGCAGTGCTGGATCGGCAGCCGGTTCAGATCGACCTCGTCACCCTCCTCGATCACTTCGTGGCAGGGCGCGTCCTTGACCACCTTGGGTGCCATGGAAATGACCTTCTTGAAGATCGGCAGCTTGCTCCAGGCATCCTTGAGGCCTTTCGGCGGCTCCGGCTCTTTCAGGAACGCCAGCAGCTTGCCGATCTCGCGCAGCTCGCCCACATCCTCGGCGCCCATGCCCAGGGCCACACGCTTTGGAGTGCCGAACAGGTTGCCGAGCACCGGCACGTCGAAGCCGGTGGGCCGCTCGAACAGCAGCGCCGGACCACCCTTGCGCAAGGTGCGATCGCAGATTTCGGTCATTTCCAGGATGGGCGAAACCGGGGTCTGGATACGCTTGAGTTCGCCGCGCTGTTCAAGTTCGCGGATGAAGTCGCGTAGGTCGCGATACTGCATGCAGGAGCCTCGTGTCGGGCTGGCTGGAGTCGGGCGCAAAGTTTAGCGCCGAAGTCGGGCTTTCAGAAGGCGCGGCGGGAGCGCAGATAGCAAAAGGCCGGGTTTCCCCGGCCTGGTGACAAGACGCGACGCTTACTTGCGCTTCATCGACAGGAAGAACTCGTCGTTGGTCTTGGTCGCTTTCAGCTTGTCGATGAGGAACTCGATGGCGGCGATTTCGTCCATCGGGTGCAGCAGCTTGCGCAGGATCCACATGCGCGACAGCTCTTCCTCGCCGGTCAACAGCTCTTCGCGACGGGTGCCGGACTTGTTGATGTTGATCGCCGGGAACACGCGCTTCTCGGAGACGCGGCGGTCGAGGATCAGCTCCATGTTGCCGGTGCCCTTGAATTCCTCGTAGATCACCTCGTCCATCTTCGAGCCGGTTTCCACCAGCGCGGTGGCGATGATGGTCAGCGAGCCGCCCTCCTCGATGTTGCGCGCGGCGCCGAAGAAGCGCTTGGGCTTCTCCAGGGCATGGGCATCGACACCACCGGTGAGCACCTTGCCGGAGCTGGGGATGACGGTGTTGTAGGCGCGCGCCAGGCGGGTGATGGAGTCGAGCAGGATGACCACGTCCTTCTTGTGCTCGACCAGGCGCTTGGCCTTCTCGATCACCATCTCGGCGACCTGCACGTGGCGGGTCGGTGGTTCGTCGAAGGTGGAGGCGACCACTTCGCCGCGCACGGTGCGCTGCATTTCGGTCACTTCTTCCGGGCGCTCGTCGATCAGCAGAACGATCAGGTGGCACTCGGGGTTGTTGCGGGTGATGTTCGAGGCGATGTTCTGCAGCATGATGGTCTTGCCCGCCTTCGGCGGGGCGACGATCAGGCCGCGCTGGCCCTTGCCGATCGGCGCGCAGAGGTCGATCACCCGGCCGGTGATGTCCTCGGTGGAGCCGTTGCCGGCCTCCATGGTCAGGCGCTTGGTCGGAAACAGCGGCGTCAGGTTCTCGAACAGGATCTTGTTCTTGGCGTTTTCCGGACGGTCGAAGTTGATGCTGTCGACCTTGAGCAGGGCGAAGTAACGCTCGCCTTCCTTCGGCGGACGGATCTTGCCGACGATGGTGTCACCGGTACGCAGGTTGAAACGGCGGATCTGGCTGGGCGAGACGTAGATATCGTCGGGGCCGGCCAGGTAGGAGGAGTCGGCGCTACGGAGGAAGCCGAAACCGTCCTGGAGAATCTCCAGCACGCCGTCACCGGAAATTTCCTCGCCGCTTTTGGCATGCTTTTTCAGCAGGGCGAAGATGATGTCCTGCTTGCGCGAACGGGCCATGTTTTCCAGGCCCATCTGTTCGGCCATGTCCAGCAGTTCGGCAATCGGCTTTTGCTTGAGTTCGGTCAGATTCATAGGAATGACGTGATCATCGAGAGGAGAAGAAAGCTGTTAGCTTGAGAGGCCGCGCCGCAGGGAAGGCGACAGGATCGCGAACGAGTTCGTATAGGAATGAGTCGGCGACGGCATGCAGAGGGCTGCATAGGAAATGCAGCGAGGCCGAATTTAACACCGTGAAAAATCAGCGTCTAGCCCCGAAAACGAAAAAACCCCGCACCAGGCGGGGCTTCTTCACGAGCGACGAAACTCAGATATTGCTGTCGAGGAAGGCCGCCAGTTGCGACTTGGACAGCGCGCCGACCTTGGTCGCCTCGACGTTGCCGTTCTTGAACAGCATCAGGGTCGGGATGCCGCGTACGCCGAACTTCGGCGGGGTTTCCTGATTCTCGTCGATGTTCAGCTTGCACACCTTGAGCTTGCCTTGGTAGTCCTTGGCGATCTCGTCGAGCACCGGCGCGATCATCTTGCACGGGCCGCACCACTCAGCCCAGTAGTCGACCAGAACCGGACCCTCGGCCTGGAGGACGTCCTGGTCGAAGCTGGCATCGCTGACGTTGGTGATGAATTCGCTCATGGGGAGTCTCCGTGATCGGAAGCAAAAAGTGGCGCCATCATAGCCCGGCTTGCCTGACACCGAAAGGCACTGGCGATTGAGCCACTCAATAGTTTCAATCACCAAGCGTGATGAAGGCTATTCCAGTGCGCAGCGCGGCGGCGCGAATGTGCTGCTGCATGGCCTTCTGCGCCGGGCCCGCGGCATGCCGGGCCAGGGCCTTGAGGATCTTGCGGTGCTCCTGCCAGGTTTCCATGGCCCGCTCCGGGCGGATGAACGGCAGCTTCTGGCTCTCCAGGAAAATCTCGGCGCTGGAGGCCACCAGGGCGAACATCGCCTGGTTGCCGCTGGCGGCGAGGATGCGCTGGTGGAACTCGAAATCCAGCCGCGCCGCCCGCTCGAAGTCGCCGGCGCGCAGCTCGCGGCGCATCTGCTCGACGTTGTCTTCGAGCAGGTCCAGCTCCTGCGCGGTCAGCACCCCGGCCGCCAGGCCGCAGGCGAAGCCCTCCAGGGCGAAGCGCAGCTGAAAGGTATCGGCCGCCGACACCTGCGCGGCGAAGGGCCAGACGAAAGCGCCGGCCGCCTCGCCCTTGGCCGGCTCCTGGACGAACACGCCCTTGCCGGCCTGCACGCTGACCAGGCCCAGCGCGCTGAGCGACGACAACGCCTCGCGCAATGACGCACGGCTGACGCCCAGGCGTTCGGCCAGGTCGCGCTGCGACGGCAGCGCATCGCCCGGGCGATAGCCCTCGCTCTCGATCAGCTGACGGATCGCCTGCAGGGCGTATTCGGGTACGGCGCGGGGAGCGGTGGCGTGCATGACTGTTCGGGCCGGTCAGTCCAGTGAAGCCGCCTTTGTACGGCCAGACGCCCACTCCAGGCAAGCGACGCCCCCTTGTGGAACAGCACTCCGCGCGAACGCACCGAGATGGCACAGCCCCTCCCTGACCAATTGGTCAGCTACGCCAACTGTTCAGACCAGTAAGACCTTGCTTCCACTCGCCTGCAGCGATGCAAGCCCTGATTTCATTGAATTTGGCACAGGCAATGCACTGCACGAGCCAGGCAAAACGCTGCAGTTTTCGTTTATTCATCGGGAGTTCGACATGCGCACATTTCACCGCACCCTGCTGGGTACCCTGTTCGCCGCCCTGGCCTTCGGCGCCAGCACCGTTCACGCCGATGCGCTCGACGACATCAGCAAGGCCGGCGTGCTGAAAGTCGCCGTGCCGCAGGACTTCCCGCCGTTCGGCTCGGTCGGCCCGGACCTGCAGCCGCGCGGCCTGGATATCGACACCGCGCAGCTCTTGGCCGACAAGCTGGCGGTGAAGCTGGAGCTGACCCCGGTCAACAGCACCAACCGCATTCCCTTTCTCACCACCGGCAAGGTCGACCTGGTGATCTCCAGCCTCGGCAAGAACCCCGAGCGTGAAGCGGTGATCGACTTCTCCGCCGCCTATGCGCCCTTCTACCTTGGCGTGTTCGGCCCGGAAGACGCCGCCATCGCCAGCCTCGACGACCTGGCCGGCAAGACCATCAGCGTCACCCGCGGCTCCATCGAGGACATCGAACTGAGCAAGGTCGCGCCGCAAGACGCCACCATCAAGCGCTTCGAGGACAACAACTCGACCATCGCCGCCTACCTGTCCGGCCAGGTCGAGCTGATCGCCAGCGGCAACGTGGTGATGGTGGCCATCGCCGAACGCAATCCCAAGCGCATTCCGAGCATGAAACTCAAGCTCAAGGACTCGCCGGTCTACGTCGGCGTGAACAAGAACCAGACCGCGTTGCTGGACAAGGTCAATGCCGTCATCGCCGCCGCCAAGGCCGACGGCAGCCTCGAGGCGATCAGCCAGAAGTGGCTGAAGCAGCCGCTGCCGGCCGGCCTCTGAGCCGCGCGGAGCGCTGAGCCATGGCCTACCAGTTCGACTTCGCCGCCGTCCTGCAACAGTCCGACCTGCTGCTGCAGGGCGCGGCCTTCACCCTCGGCCTGACCGCCGTCGGCACAGTGCTTGGCGTCGGCCTGGGCATAGTCGGGGCGATACTGCGCGCCTGGCGCATCCGTCCGTTCGACCGCCTGTTCGGCGTCTACGTGGAGCTGATCCGCAACACGCCCTTCATCGTCCAGCTGTTCTTCATCTTCTTCGGCCTGCCCTCGCTCGGCGTACGCCTAAGCGAATGGGAAGCCGCGGTGCTGGCCATGGTGATCAACCTCGGCGCCTACTCCACCGAGATCATCCGCGCCGGCATCCAGGCCATTCCCCACGGCCAGCTCGAGGCGGCCGCGGCGCTGGCCATGAGCCGCTTCGAGAGCTTTCGCCACGTGGTGCTGCGCCCGGCGCTGGGCAAGGTGTGGCCGGCGCTGTCGAGCCAGATCATCATCGTCATGCTGGGTTCGGCGGTGTGCTCGCAGATCTCCACCGAGGAGCTGTCGTTCGCCGCCAACTTCATCCAGTCGCGCAACTTCCGCGCCTTCGAGACCTACCTGCTGACCACCGCGCTGTACCTGCTCATGGCCATCCTGATTCGCCAGCTGCTGGCCTGGATCGGCCGGCGCTTCGTCATGGGAGAGCGCTGATGGACTTCACCCTCTGGGACATCCTGCGCAACCTGCTCACCGGCCTGCAGTGGACGCTGTTGCTGTCGCTGGTGGCCTTCGTCTGCGGCGGCATCGCCGGCCTGCTGGTGCTGCTGGCGCGTATCGCCCCGCTACGGGTGCCGCGCCTGTTGGCCAAGGGCTATATCGAACTGTTCCAGGGCACGCCGCTGCTGATGCAGCTGTTCCTGGTGTTCTTCGGCATCGCCCTGCTCGGCATCGACGTGTCGCCCTGGCTGGCCGCCGCCTGCGCCCTGACCCTGTTCACCAGCGCCTTTCTCGCCGAGATCTGGCGCGGCTGCGTCGAGGCCATCGGCCGCGGCCAGTGGGAGGCCGCCGAGAGCCTGGCCATGAGCCGCCTGGAAACCTTGCGCCATGTGGTGCTGCCGCAGGCGCTGCGCATCGCCGTGGCGCCCACCGTGGGCTTCTCGGTGCAGGTGGTCAAGGGCACCGCGGTGACCTCGATCATCGGCTTCACCGAGCTGACCAAGACCGGCAGCATGCTGGCCAACGCCACCTTCGAGCCCTTCATGGTCTACGGCTTCGTCGCCCTCGGCTACTTCCTGCTCTGCTACCCGCTCTCGCTCGCCGCATACCGCCTGGAAAGGAGGCTGAATGTCACTGCTTAACGTCACCGCCCTGCACAAGTATTACGGCGACAACCACGTGCTCAAGGGCATCGACCTGGCGGTCGAGGAAGGCGAAGTGGTCGCCATCATCGGGCGCAGCGGCTCGGGCAAGAGCACCTTCCTGCGCACCCTGAACGGCCTGGAATCGATCAACGACGGCGTGATCGAAGTCGACGGCGACTACATCGACGCCGCCCGCGCCGACCTGCGCAGCCTGCGGCAGAAGGTCGGCATGGTGTTCCAGCAGTTCAACCTGTTTCCCCACCTGACGGTCGGCGAGAACGTCATGCTGGCGCCGCAGGTGGTGAAGAAGATCCCGCGCGCCGAAGCCGAGCAAGTCGCGCGGCAGATGCTCGACCGGGTCGGCCTGGCGGAGAAGTTCGACGCCTACCCCGAGCGCCTGTCCGGCGGCCAGCAGCAGCGCGTGGCCATCGCCCGCGCCCTGGCGATGTCGCCGAAGGTGCTGCTGTGCGACGAGATCACCTCGGCGCTCGACCCGGAGCTGGTCAACGAAGTGCTGGCGGTGGTCAAGCAGCTGGCCAGCGAGGGCATGACCCTGATCATGGTCACCCACGAGATGCGCTTCGCCCGCGAGGTCGGCGACAAGCTGGTGTTCATGCACCAGGGCAAGGTGCACGAGATCGGCGACCCCAGGGCGCTGTTCGCCGCGCCGCAGACCGAGGAGCTGCGCAACTTTATCGGCTCGGTGAACCTGTGAACGCGCCGGCGCCCCTGGCGCTGCGCATCGAGCCGCTGAGCCGCGAAGCCTTCGCCGCCTTCGGCGAGGTGATCGAAGCGGCCGGCGCCACATCTTTTGCGATCAACGCCGGCACCACCACCCGCTACCACGACCTGGCCCGCATCGAGACGGCCGGGAGCGCATCACGGGTGCTGCTGAGCCTGTTCGAGGGCCAGGCCTGGCACGCGCCTATCGAGATCCGCATGCTCGAACGCCACCCGCTGGGCAGCCAGGCCTTCTACCCGGTGGACGGCGCGCGCATGCTGATCGTCGTCGCCCCGCCCGGCGCGCTGGACGAGTCGAAGATCCGCGCCTTCGTCAGCGCACCGGATCAGGGCGTCAACTATGCCCGCGGCACCTGGCACCACCCGCTGCTGTGCCTGGAGCGCCCCGGGCGCTTCCTGGTGGTGGATCGCGGCGGCGCCGGGTCCAACTGCGACGAGCAGTACCTGCGGCAGCCCTTGCTGGCGCTGGCGCTCGGGGCGCCAGCGGTCTAGACCAGTTTCATGCGACATCCGTATGCGTTGGCTCATCCGCTCAGTCGTGGCACGATGGCGCGGATATCGACCGAGATGCCGCCACCATGCCCCAAGCCCCCGCCGAGAGTTTTCCCCTGATCGCCGCCATCGACCTGGGCTCGAACAGCTTCCATATGGTGCTGGCCAAGGCCGACCATGGCGAGATCCGCATCCTCGAGCGCCTCGGCGACAAGGTGCAGCTGGCCGCCGGCATCGACGACGAGCGCCAGCTCAGCGAAGAAGCCATGCAACGCGGGCTCGACTGCCTGCGCCGCTTCGCCCAGCTCACCGCCAGCCTGCCGGAAGGCGCGGTGCGCATCGTCGGCACCAACGCCCTGCGCGAGGCGCGCAACCGCGCGGTGTTTATCCGTCGCGCCGAGGAGATTCTCGGCCACCAGGTGGAGGTGATCTCCGGCCGCGAGGAAGCGCGGCTGATCTACCTCGGCGTGTCGCACAGCATCGCCGACACCCCCGGCAGGCGCCTGGTCGCCGATATCGGCGGCGGCAGCACCGAGTTCATCATCGGCCAGCGCTTCGAGCCGCTGCTGCGCGAGAGCCTGCAAATGGGCTGCGTCAGCTACACCCAACGCTATTTCAAGGACGGCAAGATCACCCCGGCGCGCTACGCCCAGGCCTATACCGCGGCGCGCCTGGAACTGATGGGCATCGAGCAGGGCCTGCGCCGGCTCGGCTGGGAGGACGCCGTCGGCGCCTCCGGCACCATCAAGGCCATCGGCCTGACCATCAAGGGCGCCGGCCTGGGCAACGGCGAGGTCAACGCCGAGGGCCTGGCCTGGCTCAAGCGCAAGGTGTTCAAGCTGGGCGAGGTGGACAAGCTCGAACTCGACGGCATCAAGCCGGACCGGCGCAGCATCTTCCCCGCCGGCCTGGCGATCCTCGAGGCGATCTTCGACGCCTGCGAGATCCAGCGCATGAGCCACTCCGAAGGCGCGCTGCGCGAAGGCGTGCTCTACGACCTGCTCGGTCGTCACCAGCACGAGGACGTGCGCGAACGCACCCTGTCGGCCTTTATGGAGCGCTACCACGTCGATGTGGATCAGGCCGCACGGGTCGAGGCCAAGGCGCTCTCGGCGCTGGACAAGGTGGCCGACGACTGGGGGCTGAACGACGACTGGCACCGCGAACTGCTGAGCTGGGGCGCCAAGGTGCACGAGGTGGGCCTGGACATCGCCCACTACCAGTACCACAAGCACGGCGCCTACCTGATCGAGCACTCCGACCTGTCCGGCTTCTCCCGCCAGGATCAGCAGATGCTCGCCCTGCTGGTGCGCGGCCACCGGCGCAACATCCCCAAGGACAAGTTCGCCGAGTTCGGCGAGGAAGGCGTCAAGCTGATGCGCCTGTGCGTGCTGCTGCGCTTCGCCATCCTCTTCCACCATATCCGCGGCAGCCAGGACATGCCGCAGGTGCAGCTCAAGGCCGGCGACAACAGCCTGGAGATTCACTTCCCGGATGGCTGGCTGGCGGCCAACCCGCTGACCCAGGCGGACTTCGAGGCCGAAGCGGCCTGGCTCAAGCGCATCGACCTGGACCTGAGCGTCAGCTGATCACTTGAGCCAGCGGGATTTGTCACCCCTCTCCCGTTTACGGGAGAGGGGCTGGGGGAGAGGGCCAAAAACACCGTGAAACAGGGCCACGAAGCCCTCTCCCGGCCTGCGGCCTTTTTTATCGAGCGCTGATCAGCGGTGCGGTGAGCTTCTCCAGCAAGCCGGACTGGGCGCTGCGCGGGTTCTGGTTGCCGGTGGGCTGCAGGCGCAGGTAGCGGCCGTCGGGCTGCAGCACCCAGGCCTGGGTATTGTCGGTCAGGTAGGCCTCCAGCTCCTTCTTCACCCGCAGGATCAGCTTCTTGCCCTCCACCGGGAAGCAGGTCTCGACGCGCTTGTCGAGGTTGCGCTCCATCCAGTCGGCGCTGGACAGGTAGATCTTCTCGTCGCCGCCGTTGAGGAAGTAGAACACCCGGGTGTGTTCGAGGAAGCGGCCGATGATCGAGCGCACCTGGATGTTGTGCGACACCCCGGCGATGCCCGGGCGCAGGCAGCACATGCCGCGCACCACCAGGTCGATCTTCACCCCGGTCTGGCTGGCCTTGTACAGCGCGCGGATCACCTTGGGGTCGGTCAGCGAGTTGAACTTGGCGATGATCTGCGCCGGCTTGCCCTCGGCGGCCGCCGCGGTTTCCTTGGCGATCAGCTCGAGCAGGGTCTTCTTCAGGGTGAAGGGCGCGTGCAGCAGCTTCTTCATGCGCAGGGTCTTGCCCATGCCGATCAGCTGGCTGAACAGCTTGGCCACGTCCTCACCGAGCGCCACGTCGGCGGTCAGCAGGCTGTAGTCGGTGTACAGGCGGGCGTTGCCGGCGTGGTAGTTGCCGGTGCCGAGGTGGGCGTAGCGGACGATCTCGCCGTTCTCGCGGCGCAGGATCAGCATCATCTTGGCGTGGGTCTTGAAGCCGACCACGCCGTAGATCACCACCGCGCCGGCCTGTTGCAGGCGGCTGGCCAGCTGCAGGTTGGACTCCTCGTCGAAGCGCGCGCGCAGCTCGATCACCGCGGTGACCTCCTTGCCGTTGCGCGCCGCTTCCACCAGGGCATCGACTATCTCCGAGTTGGCCCCGGAGCGGTACAGGGTCTGCTTGATCGCCAGCACGTGCGGGTCCTTGGCGGCCTGGCGCAGCAGATCGACCACCGGGGTGAAGGACTCGAAGGGGTGCAGCAGGAGGATGTCCTGCTTGCTGACCACGCTGAAGATGTTCTCGGCGTTCTGCAGCAGCTTGGGGATCACCGGGGTGAACGGCGTGTACTGCAGCTCCGGGTGGCTGTCCAGGCCGGTGATGCTGAACAGCCGGGTCAGGTTGACCGGGCCGTTGACCTGGTACAGCTCGTGCTCGGTCAGGCCGAACTGCTTGAGCAGGTGGTCGCGCAGGTGCTTCGGGCAGGTGTCGACCACCTCCAGGCGCACCGCATCGCCGTAGCGGCGGGAAAACAGCTCGCCGCGCAGCGCGCGGGCCAGGTCCTCGACGTCCTCGGTGTCCACCGACAGGTCGGCGTTGCGGGTCAGGCGGAACTGGTAGCAACCCTTGACCTTCATGCCCTGGAACAGGTCGTCGGCGTGGGCATGGATCATCGAGGAGAGGAACACGTAGTTGTCGCCGGCACCACCGACCTCCTCCGGCACGCGGATGATCCGCGGCAGCAGGCGCGGCGCCGGGATGATCGCCAGACCGGAATCGCGACCGAAGGCATCCACGCCTTCCAGCTCGACGATGAAGTTCAGGCTCTTGTTCACCAGCAGCGGGAAGGGGTGGGTCGGGTCGAGGCCGATGGGGGTGATGATCGGCGCGATCTCGTCGCGGAAATAACGCCGCACCCAGGCCTTGAGCTTGGTGGTCCAGAAGCGCCGGCGGATGAAGTTGATATTGTGCTTGGCCAGGGCCGGGAACAGGGTGTCGTTGAGGATGGCGTACTGCCGCTCGACCTGTTCGTGCACCAGCTCGCTGATGCGCGCCAGCGCCTGGTGCGGCTGCAGGCCGTCGGCGCCGGCCTGCTCGCGGGCGAAGTTAATCTGCTTCTTCAGGCCGGCGACGCGAATCTCGAAGAACTCGTCGAGGTTGCTGGAGAAGATCAAGAGGAACTTCAGCCGCTCCAGCAGCGGGTAGGACTCGTCCAGCGCCTGCTCCAGCACGCGGATATTGAATTGCAGCTGCGACAGCTCGCGGTGGATGTACAGGCTGCTGTCGTCCAGGCCGGGCACCGCCACCGGTGCCGGCGGCGGGCTTTCCACCGCGGGCGGATCGACCGCCACCTCCGCCGGCACCAGGGGTGCGTCAAGCAATTCGCTACTGAGTCCTTCGGTGTTCATTGCTGGGTTCCTGGGGGCGTCAGCGCCCCTGTTGCAAGAGTTCTGCCGCACGTACGGCGAAGTAGGTGAGGATGCCATCGGCGCCGGCGCGTTTGAAGGCGGTCAGCGATTCCAGTATGACCGCCTCGGACAGCCAGCCGTTCTCGATCGCCGCCATGTGCATGGCGTACTCGCCGCTGACCTGGTAGACGAAGGTCGGCACCTTGTAGGCATCCTTCACCCGCCAGAGGATGTCCAGGTAGGGCATGCCGGGCTTGACCATGACCATGTCGGCGCCTTCGGCCAGGTCGGCGGCCACTTCGTGCAGGGCCTCGTCGCCGTTGGCCGGGTCCATCTGGTAGCCGAGCTTGTTGCCCTTGCCGAGGTTGGCGGCCGAGCCCACCGCGTCGCGGAACGGGCCGTAGTAGGCGCTGGCGTACTTGGCCGAGTAGGCCATGATGCGCACGTTGGGGTGATCGGCCAGCTCCAGCGCCTCGCGGATCGCCTGCACGCGGCCGTCCATCATGTCCGAGGGGGCGACCACCTGGGCGCCGGCCTCGGCGTGCGACAGCGCCTGCTTGACCAGCGCATCGACGGTGATGTCGTTCTGCACGTAGCCGGACTCGTCGAGGATGCCGTCCTGGCCGTGGGTGGTGAAGGGATCCAGGGCCACATCGCTGATCACCCCCAGCTCGGGGAATTTCGCCCGCAGGGCGCGAATGGCACGCTGGGCGATGCCATCCGGGTTCCAGGCCTCGGCGCCGTCGAGGGATTTCTTCTCCAGCGGCGTGACCGGGAACAGCGCCAGCGCCGGAATACCCAGCGCCACCCAGTGCTCGGCCTCTTGCAGCAGCAGGTCGATAGACAGCCGCTCGACGCCCGGCATCGACGGCACGACCTCGCGGCGGTTGTCGCCGTCGAGGACGAACACCGGCAGGATCAGGTCGTCGACGCTCAGGCGATGCTCGCGCACCAGGCGGCGGGAGAATTCGTCGCGGCGGTTGCGGCGCAGGCGGGTGGCGGGGAACAGGCGATTGGCGGGGGTAACGCTCACGGCAGACTCCAGAGCCCGCACGGGCGGGCCAGTGTGACGGTTATAAGCGGCCATTATGACCAAATGATGACAGCTGAATGACCGGATGCGACGGCGGGTCGCACGCTTTGCCGGGCATTGTGGCATGCGCCGGCGCTTTTCGGGCGCACCGCGGCAGGAGTAGGCTGAGCGCCTTTCCCATAGGCGCAGACCGTCCATGCTGCACGACCTGATCCGCCAGTTCGGCTACCCGGCGCTGATCCTCGGCACCTTCCTCGAAGGCGAGGTATCGCTGCTGCTGGCCGCCTACCTGGCAGTGCGCGACCTGCTGCAGATCGAATGGGTGGCGCTGTGCGCCTTCCTCGGCACCTTCGCCAGCGACCAGCTGTGGTTCCACCTCGGCCGCCGTCACGGCCGCGCGCTGCTCGCCCGGCGGCCGCGCTGGCAACCGCTGGGCGAGCGCGCCAGCGCCCTGCTCAGGCGTCATCCGGACCTGTGGGTGCTGGGCTTTCGCTTCCTCTACGGGCTGCGCACGGTGATGCCGCTGGCCATCGGCCTGTCCGGCTACTCCTGGCGCCGCTACCTGCTGCTCGACGCCATCGGCGCCGGGCTCTGGGCCGGCGGTCTGAGCCTGCTGGCCTACAGCCTGGGCCACGCCATGGAGGGCCTGCTCGACGAACTGCGCCGCTACCAGCTGTACCTGCTCGGCGGCCTGGCCCTGCTGCTGACGCTGACCTGGCTATACCGGCGGCGCCAGGGCCGCAGTGGCTGAGCCGCGCGAGCGCGCCAGCCACATTGCCAGCAGGCTGGCCAGGCTGTAGACGGCCAACCCGCACCAGGCGGCCAGGTCCATGCTCAGCAGACCGAGCGCTTCGGCAAGCCAGAACGCCGGCAGATTCAAGCCCAGCCGCAGGCACTCCAGGCGCACGGCGCCAGCGCGATTCTCCAGCCACAGGCCGATGCTGGACAGACCCAGGCCCAGCCACAGGCACGCCAGCAGCACGCCGCCCACTGCCAACGAATCGCCCCGCGCCAGCAGCCACACCCCGGCCAGCAGGTAGCAGACGAACTGCAGCAAGGCATAGAGCTGCGCACCGCGCCCCAGCGTCACCTCGAACTTGCGAAAGCGGCTCAGGTCCGGCTTCTCCTGCGGGTAGCGCGCCGCCACATCGGCCGGGCGCCAGCCGGTGGGCATAAACCAGATGCGCAAGCGATCCCACCAGGACGCCGCGCGCCGCGCATCGCGCCACAGCCCGGCATACACCTGCAGGTTGGCCCATAGAGGGTTCCAGCTGGCCAGCGGCGTGGTCACGCCGAAGATCACCGGTTCGTCGTCCAGCTCCTCCTGGAAGGTGGCGAACATTCGATCCCAGACAATGAACACGCCGCCGTAATTGCGATCCATGTACACAGGGTTCTGCGCATGATGCACGCGGTGGTTGGAGGGCGTGATGAACAGCCACTCGAACCAGCCCAGCTTGGGGATATGCCGGGTATGCACCCAGAACTGATAGAGCAGGTTGAGCGCCGCCACCGTGAGGAACACCAGCGGCGGCACACCGGCCACCGCCATCGGCAGGTAGAACAGCCAGCCGAAGACGAAGCCGGTGCTGGTCTGGCGCAGCGCGGTGGAGAGGTTGTAGTCCTCGCTCTGGTGGTGCACCGCATGGGCTGCCCAGAGCACGTTGCGTTCGTGGCCCAGGCGATGGTTCCAGTAGTAGCAGAAGTCGTAGAAGACGAAGGCCAGCAGCCACACCCACAGGCTATCGGCGGAAAGCTCGAACAACGCCAGCTGTTGCCAGGCGAAGGTGTAGGTGAGCAGGCCGACCGCCTTGGTCAGCAGCCCGGTGGCCTGCGACAGCACCCCGGTGCTGAGGCTGCTGACGGCATCGGCCAGGCGATAGCTGCGCATGCCGCGCCAGCGATCGGCGAGCAGTTCGAGGCCGATCAGGAGAAAGAAGAAGGGCACCGCATAGAGGACGTAATTCATGGCCGAGCCGTATCGTTGTGCTTGTCTTGGGGCTAGTCTGTTATTCATCCTAGTCCTCGGACCGCCGCGGCTCGCGGCGGCAAATGACAGTCTGAGCGGCATTTGACGACAGCATGCGCACGCCTCGCCGCCACCCCGCATCGGCAACAGCCGCCGCCCGCCGCACCCAGGTGCCGGCGCGGGCGACCTTTACCCTCACCAGGAGTCGAGCATGAACAAAAAAGTCGCAGTGATTCTGTCCGGCTGCGGCGTCTACGACGGCGCCGAAATCCATGAAAGCGTGATCACCCTGCTGCGCCTCGACCAGCGCGGCGCCACGGTGCAGTGCTTCGCCCCCAACGTGACGCAGCTGCACGTGGTCGATCACTACAGCGGCGACGAGATGGACGAGACGCGCAACGTGCTGGTGGAGTCGGCGCGCATCGCCCGCGGCAAGATCAAGGACGTCAAGGAGCTGCACGTGGCCGACTTCGACGCACTGATCCTGCCCGGCGGCTTCGGCGTGGCGAAGAACCTCTCCGACTTCGCCATCAGCGGCGCCGCCTGCAGCGTGCAGCCCGACGTGCTGGCCGCGTGCAAGGCCTTCGCCAGCGCCGGCAAGCCGCTCGGCCTGATCTGCATCGCCCCGGCCCTGGCGGCGAAGATCTTCGGCGCCGGGGTGATCTGCACCATCGGCACCGACCACGACACCGCCGCCGCGCTGACCCAGATGGGCGCCGAGCACCATGAATGCGAAGTCAGCGAAATCGTCGAGGACCACGCGCACAAGCTGGTCACCACCCCCGCGTACATGCTCGCCCAGTCCATCGCCGAGGCGGCGTCGGGCATCAACAAGCTGGTCGACCGGGTGCTGGAGCTGGCGCACCACTGACGGGTTGGAGCGCAGGTGGCGTTGCGCTGTACTTGGCGATAACGCCAAGCCGTGCCCTGTAGGGTGGTCTTTAACCCACATTGAGCACCATTGGTGGGCTAAAGCGGAACGCCGCCCGACCCACCCTACAGGCTGCCAGCCGAGGCCGATCCGGCCAATGCTCAGGGTACTCCTGCATTGCCTCTGGCCAAGCCTGGCGCGCTGCGGCAGCGTGGCGACAGGATTTCCCGGAGCCCCTGCCATGTCCCAACCCTTCGTCCTCAGCCCCGACCTGCAACAGGCGGTGGCCGGCTTCTTCCAGCGCATCCCGTTCAACCAGGTGCTCGGCATCGAGCTGGACGAACTGAGCCTGGAGCGGGTGACCATGCACCTGCCGATGAAGCCCGAGCTGATCGGCAACTTCGTCCACGGCATCCTCCACGGCGGGGTGATCTCCTCGCTGCTCGACGTCTGCGGTGGCGCCATGGCGTTGATCGGCGCCTTCGCCAACCACCAGCACCTGCCGGCCGCCGAGCGCATGGCCAAGCTGTCCAAGCTGGGCACCATCGACCTGCGCATCGACTACCTGCGTCCCGGCCGCGGCCAGCGCTTCACCGCCACCGCGGTACCGCTGCGCGCCGGCAACAAGGTGGCGGTGGTGCGCATGGAGCTGCACAGCGACGACGGCACCCTGGTGGCGGTGGGCACCGGTACCTATCTGTGTGGGTAGCGATGTCCAGGCATTGTGGGAGGGGCTTTAGCCGCGACTGGCTCCACCTCGATCGCCGCTAAAGCGCCTCCCGCCAAAGCTGTCCGTAGCCCGGATGCGATCCGGAACGAGTTACCGGCTCAAGCGGGTCAGGATCCGGTCCAGCGCATTGGCGAAGGCCTGCCGATCCTTTTCCGCGTAAGGCGCCTGGCCGCCGCCGACCTGGCCCTGCTCGCGCAGGTCGGTGAACAGGTTGCGCACTGCCAGGCGCTCGCCCATGTTGCGCTCGTCAAACTCGCGGCCGCGCGGATCGAGCGCCGCCACGCCCTTCTTCACCAGGCGGTCGGCCAGCGGCACGTCGCTGCAGATCACCAGCTCGCCGGGCTGGGCGTGTTCGACCAGATGATCGTCGGCGGCGTCGGGGCCGCTGGGCACCACGACCAGTTTGACGCAGGCGAAATTCGGCCGCGCCACCGCCTGGCCCGCCACCAGCACCACCTCGAACCCCCGCTTGAGGGCGAACTTCACCACCTGGTCCCGCGCCGCCCGAGGGCAGGCGTCGGCATCGATCCACACGCGCATGCTGCACTATCCTGAACAAGCCAGCGGCCAGTATGCCAGCTGCGCCCCCACCAGCAGGAGCACCCCATGACGTTCTGGCAGCGCCTGTCCGCCCCCGCCGAAGTGCTGATCTGCGGCGCCAGCCGCGGCATCGGCCTGGCCCTGACCGAGCGCTTGCTGGCGCGCGACGACGTCGCCCGGGTGTGGGCGCTGGCGCGCCATGCCAGCCAGTCGGCGCCGCTCGACGACCTCGCCGGGCGCCACGGCGAACGCCTGCAATGCCTGGACGTGGACGCCTGCGACGAACGCGAACTGCACAGCCTGAGCCGCCACCTGCAGAACGCCGAGGTGCGCCTGAACCTGCTGCTGTGCAGCGTCGGCACCCTGCAGGAAGGCGCCAGCCGCGCCGAGAAGACCCTCGCCCAACTCGACCTGGCCGGCCTGCAGGCGACCTTCGAGCGCAACACCTTCGCCCCCATCCTGCTGCTCAAGCACCTGCTGCCGCTGCTGCGCGGCCAGCACCCCTGCACCGTGGCGGCGCTGTCGGCGCGGGTCGGCTCGATCGGCGACAACCGCCTCGGCGGCTGGTACAGCTACCGTGCCAGCAAGGCGGCGCTGAACCAGCTGCTGCGCAGCGCCAGCATCGAACTGCGCCGGCTCAACCCGCAGAGCTGCGTGCTGGCGCTGCACCCGGGCACCACCGACACCGAGCTGTCGCGGCCGTTCCAGGCCAACGTACCGGCGGATCAGCTGTTCACCCCGGCCTTCGCCGCCGAATGCCTGCTCGCCGTGCTGGAAGGCCAAGGCCCGGAACAGAGCGGCAGCTTCTGGGCCTGGGACGGCCAGCCGATTCCCTGGTGACTCAGGCCGGGTAGAAAGCCTGGCAACGCTCGCGCACCGCACGCGACAGGTTGTCGTCGGCCAGCTCGATCAGGTCCAGCTCGACCTCGTCCGGCAGCAGCTCGGCCACCAGCGCCGCCAGGCGCCGCTGCACCCGCACGTCGGCGCCGGCCACCGCCAGCAGCAGGCGCGGCTGCGGACCGATGGCCGGGTCGCGCAGCGCCGCCAGATAAGCCTGCCGCACCGCCAGCTCGGCACAGGCGGCAGACAGCGCCTGCTCCAGCGGCGGATGACGCAACGCCGCCAGGGCCAGGTCGGGACTGTCGGCGTAATGGGTGGAGTTAATGGTGGAAGACATGCGCGCACTCGCCAGAGGGAAATCGGATCAGCCTAGGCGCACTGAGACCGGCTGTCGTGGCGGCGGTTCACGCTCTCGGCATGCGCAGGCGACGCACGGCCGCCTGCACTCGCCTCGCCTCAATCCAGCGCCGCTACCCGATGCCGCTCGGCCAGCCGGCTACGCCCATACAGCAGAGCGATGGCGGCCAGCGCCAGGCCCTGGGCCGACAGGCTCCAGGCGTCGGCGTGGATGCCCAGCCAGTCGAACTCGAAGAAGGCCACCGGCTGCGTGCCGAGCACCCCGGCCTCCTGCAGCGCCGCCACGCCATGGCCGGCGAACACCACCGAGAGCAGGCACAGCAGCACCGCGTTGACGCCGAAGAAGGTCGCCAGCGGCAGCCTGCGCGAGCCGCGCAGGATCGCCCAGGCCAGGCCGAGCAGCAGCACCAACGCCGCCGCCGCACCGGCCAGCACCGCGCCGTGGCCCTGCGGCCCGGCCTGCAGCCAGAGGGTCTCGTAGAACAGGATGACCTCGAACAGCTCGCGATAGACCGAGAAGAACGCCAGCACGGCGAAGCCGAAACGGCCGCCGCCGCCGACCAGGCTGCTGTTGATGTAATCCTGCCAGGCCGCGGCGTGGCGACGGTCGTGCATCCACACCCCGACCCACAGCAGCACCGCACTGGCGAACAGCGCCGTGGCGCCTTCCAGCAGTTCGCGCTGGGCGCCGCTGATGTCGATCAGATAGGCCGCCACTGCCCAGGTGGCGAGGCCGGCCAGCAGTGCCAGGCCCCAGCCGACATGCACGCTGCGCAGCGCC
Organism: Pseudomonas sp. ABa2; assembly: GCF_056676075.1. Taxonomy (NCBI): domain Bacteria; kingdom Pseudomonadati; phylum Pseudomonadota; class Gammaproteobacteria; order Pseudomonadales; family Pseudomonadaceae; genus Pseudomonas; species Pseudomonas sp. ABa2. The sequence goes on along the minus strand of NZ_CM155239.1, from coordinate 258,161 downwards.
TGCGGCTGGCCGGTGTTACGCAGGAAGGCGAGGATCGCCGCCAGCACCAGGATCGCCTCCAGGCCTTCGCGCAGCAGGATCAGCAGGCTGGCGAAGAAGCTCAGGCTGCCATCCATGGCGCCATCGGCCAGCAGCGCGGCGGACTTGTCCAGCTCCACCCTCGCCTGTTCCAGCGCCTGCGCCGCCTGCGCCACGCTGGCGCCGTCCTGCAGCACCTGGCGGTAGGCCATCAAGGCGCGCTCGGTGGTCTTGCGCTGGACCGCATCGAGGTTGTCGAGGGCACTTTCCACCAGCTCGAAGCCCTCCAGATAGGCGCCGACGGAGAGGTCGTAGGCCTGCTCCCGGTCGCCCGCGCGATAGGCCGCCAGGCTGCTCTGCAGGGTGCTGCGGCTGTAGTCGATCAGCGCCTGCGGGCCGCGCTGCTGCAGCGGCGGATGGCTGCGCTGGGCGCGGAAGGCGGCCGCATCACCGCCGTCGGCCGCCACCTCGGCGGGCGTGCGCGCGGCCAGTTGCGCCAGGCTGAAGCCGGCCTGCCCGGCCGCCTGGGGCGGCGCGCTGAAGCCGGCGATATAGCTGGCCAGGTCCCAGCGCTGGCGTTCGTCCAGCTGATCGGCGAAGGCCGGCATATCGGTGCCGTCGATGCCCAGGCCGAGGGTGTTGAACAGGTCGTACAGACTCAGTCGATCCAGCCGCGCGGCGTCGCCCAGGTTGGCCGGCGGCGGCTCGAGGCCGAGCCCGGCCGGGCCGTCGCCGGCGCCGTGGTCGCCGTGGCAGACCGCGCAGTGCTGGGCGTAGAGCGGCGCGCCGCGCGCGGGGTCGGGGGTCAGCGCCGGCGTCTGCGCGACCCGGTACAGCTCGGCCAGACGCGCGGCGAGCCGCCGCGCCGCGCCGGCCACCTGCTCGCCGGGTTGGCGCCGGGCGACGGCCTGGCGCAGGGCGGCGGCCCCCTGCTCCAGCTCGGCGCGCTCGGCCTGGGCCGGCAGGGCGAGGATCAGCCCCTGCAGCACATCGAGAAACTCCAGCTGTTCCTGGTATTCCGTGGCGTCGACCACCTGGCCGGCGGCCACGCTGGCAGGGTAGTCGGCGCCGATATAGCCGAGCAGGTGCAGGGCCTGGGCGGCGCCGTCGAGGGGTTCGCCGAGGGCGAGAAAACTGAGACTGGCCAGCAGCGGCAGCAGCAGCCAGGCCAACAGGGATCGAGAACGACTCATCAATGCATCCCAAACGAGAATGGGTGGCATTAAATTGTTGCCGTCCTAAGGATCGCACACAAGGACAATCTGACACATCTGGTAACAATCAGGCGAACGGACTGTTCGAAGAAGCGCCGGCACCCCGCACCTCGGCCGCCATTGCGGCGGCCGAAGGGGGGCAGGCGTCACACCGCGGCGCGCTTGACCGTGGCCAGCAGCCCGGCGGCGGCGACGAACAGCGCGGCGAAGCTGCGGTTCATCAGGCGCTGCTGACGCGGCGTGCGCAGCACCCGCAGCACCCGCGAGGCGAGGCCGGTGTAGCCGGCCATGACGATCAGGTCGACCACTATCATGGTCGCGCCCATCAGCAGGTACTGCGGCAGCAGCGGCTGCTGCGGGGCGATGAACTGCGGCAGCACGGCGAGCATGAAGACGATCGCCTTGGGGTTGCTGGCGTTGACCAAAAAGCCACGCAGCACCAGGGTCAGCGGCCGGCCGCTGGGACGCTCGGCGGCGCCGGTGGCGAGGTCGCTGGGCAGCGCGACCCACTGCCGGTAGGCCAGGTACACCAGGTAGGCGACGCCGAACCACTTGATCAGGCTGAAGGCCAGCGCCGAGGCGGCGAGGATGGCGCCGACACCGGCGGCGACTATGGCGATCTGCAGGGCCAGGCCCAGTTGCAGGCCGAGGGCGTTCCAGTAGCCGCGCCAGAAACCGTATTGCAGGCCGGCGGACATGGAGGCCACGGCACCGGCGCCGGGCGACAGGCTGATCACCCAGCAGGCGACGAAGAAAGCGAGCCAGGTTTCCAGGGCCATGGCGGATTACCTCGGGAGGGAAGAACGGGAGCAGGCCCTACAGCCTACTCCCGGCCGCTCAATCCGGCGAGCCCTTGCGCAGCTGCACCGGCTCCAGCTCCTCCTTGCGCGCCCGCGCCTGGGCGCTGCGCAGGCGGATATTGATCGCCTCCACGGCCAGCGAGAAGGCCATGGCGAAGTAGACGTAGCCCTTGGGCACGTGCACGCCGAAGCTCTCGGCAATCAGCACGGTGCCGACCACGATGAGGAACGACAGCGCCAGCATCTTCAGGCTCGGGTGCTTGTCGATGAAGGCGCTGATGGTGCCGGCCGACAACATCATGACGATCACCGAGATGACGATGGCCGCCACCATCACCGGCACGTGCTGCACCAGGCCGACGGCGGTGATCACCGAGTCGAGGCTGAAGACGATGTCGATGATGGCGATCTGGATGATGATGCCCATGAAGCCGTAGCTCTTCTTCGGCCCGCCCTGCGCGGCCTCCTCGGCGCCTTCCAGGCTGTGGTAGATCTCCGCGGTGCTCTTGAACAGCAGGAACAGGCCGCCGAAGAACAGGATCAGGTCGCGCCCGGAAATCCCCTGCTCGAAGACGTGGAACAGGTCGTCGGTCAGGCGCATCACCCAGGTGATCGACAGCAGCAGCAGGATGCGCGTGCCCATGGCCAGGGCCAGGCCGAAGAAGCGCGCCTTCGGCTGCTGCTCGACCGGCAGGCGGCTGACCAGGATCGAGATGAAGATGATGTTGTCGATGCCGAGGACGATCTCCAGGGCGGTCAGGGTCAGAAACGCGACCCAGATTTCCGGGTTGCTCAGCCATTCCATTCAGGGATGCTCCAATGAGTTCAGGTTGTGTAGGAAAGGTGCCGCATATGGGGCAGCTTTCGTGCAAAACCTAGCGCCAACGGCGCACGGATTTCTGGAAGAACAGGCTGTTGGGCACCTGCAGCAGCGCGCCGGCGGCCTCTTCGCTGACATCCTGCAGCGTGGTGTAGAACAGGTTGATGGCCAGCACCCGCCCCTTCACGCCCGGCTTGTCGGCGCTCTCGATCACCTCCACGGTATCGCCCAGGCGGAACGGCCCCATGGCGAAGATCAGTAGCGCGCAGAACATGTTCGACAGCACGCTCCAGATGGCGAAGAAGGCCACCGCCGCCACGGCGGTGAAGCCGGTGATGGCGGTCCACAGCACCGTGGCCGACACGCCCAGGCGCTCGAGCACCAGCATGAAGGCGCTGCCCAGGATCAACCAGCGCAGCAGGCCGCGCAGCGGCAGCAGCACCTCCTGCGGCAGCAGGCTGTAGCGCGCGCCGAGGCGGCTGATGGCGCGGGTCAGGATGCGCTGGGCGAGCCACGCCAGCAGCAGGATCAGCAGCACCTGGCCGGCGCGGATCAGCGGTTCGCGCCAGGCCGTGAGCAGTTCCAGCGATTCCATCACTCGGTCTCCTCCAGTTGCTGCTGCAGCGCTTCGAGCGTCTCCAGGGCCAGCAGCCAGCTTTCCTCCAGCTCGGCCTCGCGCGCCTTGAGCGTCGCCTGCTCGGCCAGGCGTTCGCGCAGCTCGTCCTTGCGCGCCGCCTCGTACAGGCCGCTATCGGCCAGCTGCGCTTCCACCTTGGCCAGGGCCTGGTGCAGCTTGTTCAGCTCCTGCTCGAGCTTGTCGGCCTGCTTCTTGTGCGGCGCCAGCTGCTGGCGCAGGGCGGCGGCGGCCTGGCGCTGGGCGCGCTTGTCGGTCTTGTCCGCCGCCGGGGTCGCCGCGCTCGGCGGCTGCTGGCGGGCGCGGAAGTCGATCAGCCAGCGCGCGTAGTCGTCGAGATCGCCCTCGAACGGCTGGATGCGGCCGTCGGCCACCAGGAGGAATTCGTCGGTGGTGCTTTTCAGCAGGTGGCGGTCGTGCGACACCACCAGCACGGCGCCGGAGAACTCCTGCAACGCCATGGTCAGGGCCAGGCGCATTTCCAGGTCGAGGTGGTTGGTCGGTTCGTCGAGCAGCAGCAGGTTGGGCTTCTGCCAGGCGATCAGGGCCAGGGCCAGGCGCGCCTTCTCGCCACCGGAGAAATTCAGCACCGGCTCGTCGCAGCGCTCGCCGCGGAAATCGAAGCCGCCGAGGAAGTCGCGCAGGGTCTGCTCGCGCTCGCTCGGCGCCAGGCGCTGCACGTGCAGCAGCGGGCTGGCCTTGGGGTCCAGCGCATCGAGCTGGTGCTGGGCGAAGTAGCCGATGGCCAGGTTCTCGCCGCGGGCCAGCTCTCCGCCGAGCGCGGCGAGGTCGCCGGCCAGGGTCTTGATCAGGGTCGACTTGCCGGCGCCGTTGGGCCCCAGCAGGCCGATGCGCGCGCCGGGCGCCAGGCTCAGCTTGACCTTGTCCAGCACCACCTTGTCGCCGTAGCCGAGGCGCGCCTCGGACAGGTTGAGCAGCGGACTGGAGACCTTGTCCGCTTCACGGAAGACGAAGTCGAAGGGCGAGTCGACATGCGCCGGGGCCAGCTCCTCCAGGCGTTCCAGGGCCTTGATCCGGCTCTGCGCCTGGCGCGCCTTGGTCGCCTGGGCCTTGAAGCGGGCGATGTACTTTTCCATGTGCGCGCGCTGCGCCTGCTGCTTCTCGTAGGCCTGCTGCTGCTGCGCCAGGCGCTCGGCGCGGGTGCGCTCGAAGGCCGAGTAGCCGCCGCGGTAGAGGGTCAGCTTCTGCTGCTCCAGGTGCGCCACATGGTCGACCACGGCATCGAGGAAGTCGCGGTCGTGGGAGATCAGCAGCAGGGTGCCGGGATAGCCCTTGAGCCACTCTTCCAGCCAGAGGATGGCATCGAGATCCAGGTGGTTGGTCGGCTCGTCGAGCAGCAGCAGCTCGGACGGGCACATCAGCGCCTGGGCCAGGTTCAGGCGCATGCGCCAGCCGCCGGAGAAGTCGCCGACGCGCCTGTCCATCTGCTCGCTGGTGAAACCGAGGCCGGCCAGCAGCTTGCGCGCGCGGGCGTCGGCCGTGTAGCCCTGGGCATTGTCCAGTTCGCTGTGCAGGCGGGCGATGGCGGCGCCGTCGTGGACCGCCTCGGCCCGGGCCAGCTCGGCCTGGATCGCGCGCAGGTGCAGGTCGCCGTCGAGCACGTAGTCCACCGCCAGGCGCTCGAGGTTGTCCACCTCCTGGCGCATATGGGCGATGCGCCAGTCCGGAGGCAGCCGGCAGTCGCCGGCGTCGGGGCCGAGTTCGCCGCGCAGCAGGGCGAACAGGCTGGACTTGCCGGCGCCGTTGGCACCGATCAGGCCGACCTTCTGGCCGGCGTGCAGGGTCAGCTCGGCGCCTTCGAGCAGGCGCTGCGGACCACGCTGTAGAGTGAGGTTCTGGAGTCGGATCATAATGGCGGCGGAGTCTATCAAATCGCCCTGGAGGCCGCGTGCAGGATCTGTGGAATTTCGCCGTACGGCTCTATGCCCGACCGGGCGTGGAAGACGCCTGCCTGCAGCTGCAGGAGGCCGGCGGCGACGTCTGCCTGTTGCTCGCCGGCGCCTGGCTGCAACGCCGCGGCGTGCCCTGTCGCGCGCCCTACCTCGAGGCGCTGCAGGCGCTGGCCGAACCCTGGCAGCGCGAGGTGGTCGCGCCGCTGCGCCAGTTGCGGTGCGACTGGCGCACGGCCGCCGCCGCGGACGCCGAGCTGGCGACGCTGCGTGAACGGATCAAGCAACTGGAACTGGAAGCCGAACGGCTGCTGTTGCAGCGGATCGAGACGCTGGTGGAGAACTGGCCGCGCGAGGACGGCGAAAACGACTGGCTGAGTCGCCTGGCGGGAGACGACAGCGCCGCGCTGCAGGTGCTGCGCGGCGCCGCCGATTCTTAAGAGGCGCTCGGCGCCGTCGCACCATTGCTGGCGACGGGTGCCACGGCGGCTGCCGGGACCTCCGGCTTGGCCGGCGCAGCAGCGGGGGCGGCGGCGGCCGGTTTCGCCGCGGGCTTGGCCGGGGCCTTCTTCACAGCGGCCTTGGGCGCCGCCGGCTTCTTCACCGCGACCGGCTTGCTGGCGGACTTGGCTGCCGGTTTGGCAGGTGCGGCCTTGGTCGCCGGCTTGGCGGCAGCCGGCTTGGCGGCAGCAGGTTTAGCGACAGGCTTGGCCGCCGCTGGCTTGGCCGGTGCTTTGGCGGCGAGTTTACCGGCGGTAGGCTTGGCAGCGGCTTTGGCGGCCACGGGTTTCGCCGCGGCCTTAGTTGCCACGGTTTTGCTCGCAACCGCTTTGCTGGCGGCCGCCTTGCTGGCCACCGGCTTGGCGGCGGGCTTGCTTGCTGCGGCGAGCTTGGCCGCGGCAGGTTTGGCGGTGGCCTTCTTCGCCGGCGCCTTCGCGGCAGCGGGTTTCTTCGCCGCCACGGCTTTGCCGGCCGGTTTCGCGGCCGGGGCGGCCGCCTTGGCCTCGCGACCATCGAGCGCCTTGCCGGCGGCCTCCTTGACCTTGCCCACGCCCTGGGCCAGCTTCAGGCTCTCCTGGGCGTCGCGCTTGAGCTGCAGGATATAGGCGCGGGTCTCGCTCTGACGGGCCTTGAGAGCGTCGAGCAGCTCTTCCAGCTCGGCCACCGCGTCCTTGGCCTTGGCCTGCGCCTTGGCCTTGCCGGCGACGGCGGCGTCCTGCAGCTTGCTGCGTGCCTTGTGCAGTTTTTCCTGGGCCTTGCCGCGCTGCTTCTCCAGCTTGGCGAGCAGTTTCTCGGCATCGACCAGCGCTTGCGAGCAGGCGTTTTCCAGGTGCTCGAGCAGGCTGGTGGAGAGTTGGTGCAGCAGGTGCAAAGGGGTACTGATGGTCTTCTTCTTGGCCGACATGGCGCGCCTCCTGGCGGATGTGGATGCGCCCATACTAGACGCCCGCGCCCGACCCTGCCATAGGCCTTTTGGCGACCCGGGCAGGCAGCCGCGCGGGCTGGCATAATCGCCGCCATCTTGATCGGGAGACATCGCCATGAGCCGCGCCGCCTTCGCCCTCTTCGTTCTCTGCTCGAGCCTCGCGGCACAGGCCGACAGTCACCAGCGGGATCTGGCCTACAGCCTCGGCGCACGCCTGGGCGAACGCCTGCGCGAGGAGGTGCCGCAACTGCCGCTGAACGACCTGCTGGAAGGTCTGCGCCAGGCCTACGCCGGCCAGCCGCTGCGCCTGGAAGAGGCGCGCATCGAAGAGTTGCTCGACCAGCACGAGGCGCGCATCGCCGCCGACCCGCAGCGCCATGCCCAGGCCATCGCCGCGCAGCGGCGCTTTCTCGCCGAGCAGCGAATCCGCCCCAATGTGCGGGTGATCGAGGGCGGCGTGCTGGTCAGCGAGCTGCGCGCCGGCAGCGGCGCCAAGCCTGGCCCCGGCAGCCGGGTGCAGGTGCGTTACCGCGGCACCCTGGCCGACGGCAGCTCGTTCGACGAGAGCAGCGAACCGCAGTGGTTTCGCCTGGACAGCCTGATCGCCGGCTGGCGCAGCGCGCTGCTGCAGATGCCCAGCGGGGCACGCTGGCGCCTGGTGGTACCGTCGGATCAGGCTTACGGGGAAGAGGGCGCGGGCGATCTGATTCCGCCCCATGCGCCGCTGGTATTCGATCTGGAACTGCTCGACGTGGCCGACTAAACGTCGGCCCGGCTGACAGCTTCTGGCCCGGATGCAAGCCAGGGCCGCCGACCTGTTGCCCGGATGCAGCTAAGCGGCCGTCGCAGGCTCAGAGCGCCGGCGCGGCCTGCTCCTGGTGGGCGTTGTGCAGCACCTCGATCAGGCAGTCTTCCAGCTCGAAACGTTCGTGCAGCAACTGTCCCAGGCGACCCAGCTCGGCCACCAGCGACACGCTGTCGCGGCAGTCGCCGTTGTCGCAGTGATCGTTGAAGGCCAGCGCCACCTCGGTGATGGCTTCGATGCGCGGGTAGATCTGCTTGGCCAGTTCCAGGCCGCGCTGGTCGTTGAACGCCTTGGCCTCGCTGGTGAGCTGCTCGTAGACCTCGAAGTGACCGGCCGAGACGTAATCCACCAGGATTTCGCAGAAGCCCTGCAGGGCCTCGCCGTTGGCCGCCGGCGCCTGTGGCGACTCGACCAGGGCACTGTAGGCCTGCACCAGTTCATGGCGCTCGCCCAGCCAGCGATCGATCAGTTGGTGGACCCCACCCCAGCGTTCCTGTGCGTTCTGGCAACTTTCGAGCATGATGGACCTCGCTTCCCTTATCGCTAATGCCTGTTATGCGTCCGCTCCCGAGACGATTTTTCTGTGGCCTACCGGCGGCCAGCCTGCGCGGGGCGTCGCACTCGACGCCACAAATCGCTCCCGACGCTTTTTTGTCAATCGGTGCTTGGCTTTGGGAAGGCAACCGCGAAACGGCGTTTTTCCGGCGGTGCGTGCGAGCCAGATTATGCCCGTGGGCAGGCGCCATCAAGGCACCGCCGGGAGATAATTTCATACGAGCGTTTAATCGACGACCCGCGACAGCCGTGGCCTGGGCGATGGACCGCGATCAGCTGCGGCGCAGCAACTGGAACAGGCAGAAACCGAGCATGGCGACGAAACCGAGCAGGCTCCACTCGGGAATGCTCATGCCGAACAGGCTCCACTTGACCTCAGCGCAGTCGGCGCTGCCCTGGAACACCAGGCGCACGATGTCCTGCATCGGCAGGGCCTGCATCATGAATTCCAGGCTCGGCAGGCAGGCCTCCAACTGGTCGGCCGGCACGCTCTGCAGCCAGATCTGCCGACCGGCCGTGGCGGCGCCGGCGCCGGCGAACAGCAGCGCCAGCAACGCATAGACCCGCCGGCCGAAACGCGCCGGACCGTGCACGGCGGCCACCAGGCAGACCAGGCCGAAGGCGATCACGCAGATGCGCTGCAGCACGCACATCGGGCAGGGCTCCAGGCCGACCACGTGTTCCAGGTACAGGGCCGCCGCCATCAGCAGCAGACTGCCGACGAATGCCAGGAAGAACAGGGGACGCGGACTGGCCAGGTACATGGAGGCTCCGGGGGAGAGAAATCGAGGGCAGTTACGGTAGAGGAAAGCGCGGGCGCCTTTCAAGGCGCCTCACGTGCTGCCGCGCGCTGTTCGTCCACCCAGCGCGCCCCTTCGTCCGCTGCGCGACGATCGGCCGCAGCGGCTCAGCCGCGCACGCCCTGCGGCTGCGGCAGCGCCGGCAGGCCCTGATGGAGCAGGCCGAGGCTCTCCTGCAGCAGCTGGTTGCTGCGCTCCAGCTCGCCCAACTGGGCCAGCAGGCGCGCCAGCTCGGCGCAGGTTTCCGGGTGGCGCTCCAGCTTCAGGCTGGTCTCGAAGTAGTCGCGCGCCTTGCCCCACAGCTGGTTCTGCAGGCACAGCCGACCGAGGGTCAGCAGCAGCGCCGGGTCCTGCGGGTGCTGCTTGAGCCAGAGCTCGGCGGTGTGCAGCTGCTGCGCCGGATCGGCGCCGCGCAGCACGCCGTAGAAGCGCGCCAGGCGGCTGTCGTAGGCGCGCTTGAGGGCGCTGCGCAGCACCTGTTCGGCCTCTTCCTGGGCGCCCAGGCGACGCAGCTGCTCGACGTAGGCGGCGATCAGCTCGGGCTCCTGGCGCAGCGGCGCGGAGAGCTGCTGCCAGGCCTGGGTCAGCGGCTGCAGGGCGGTTTCGCCATGGCCCAGACCGGCCTGCCCGGCATCACCCAGGCGACCGCGCCAGGTCGCGCGCTCCAGCTCGTCCAGCTCGGCGGCCGGCAGGGCCTTCTCCTTGCGCAGCTCCGGCAGCAGGCCGAGCAGCGCCGACCAGTCCTGGCGCTGCAGGTACAGGCGCTGCAGCTGGCGCAACACCAGGTGATGGCCGGGATGGCGCTCGCGCATCGCCTGCAGGGTCTCCAGCGCCGCGTCGCTCTCGCCGCGGCTCTGCTGCAGTTCGGCATGGGCCAGGGCGATGGCCAGTTCGGCCTGCGGCTGGCGCGCCAGGGCGCGCTCGAGCATGGCGTCGCTCTGCTCGTGCTGGCCCAGCTTGTGCGCCGCGCGGGCGGCGCCGAGGTAGTACATCAGCGGCTGGGGTTCGTCTTCGGCGGCCCGACTCAGCTGGCGCAGCGCGCGCGCCCAACGGCCCTCGGCCAGGTCGAGCAGGCCCTGCTGCGAGGCCAGCCGCGCCCGACGGTGGCGATGCAGGCGCGACCAGGGATTGGCCAGGCGCGTCGAGGCGAGCAACAGGCGCAGGCTGGCGCGCAGCAGGTAGAGCAGCAGCACCACCACCAGCACCAGGGCGAGGAAGGCCCACAGCCCGGACTGGTAGCGGAAGCCCTGGTAGGCGAACAGCACGTAGCCGCGGTCGGCCTGGATCGCCAGGCCGAGCAGATACAGCAGGCCGCCGACGGCGAGCAGGAGCAGCAACCAGAGCAGGCGCTTCATGGCGCCTCCCCGGCCGCGGCGGCCCCCTGCCGGCGCTGCGCCTGCTTGCGCTGCAGGTAGGCCTGCAGCGCCTCGAGCGACTCGCTCAGATCCGGCACCTGCACCTCGACCCGCTCGTCGGCCAGCTCGGCGAAGCGCTGACGCAGGGCGCGACTATCGGGGTTGTCCAGATTGAAATGGGCGTCGAGGATCTCCCCGGCCTGCTTCAGCGCCTGCCGATAGACCCCGCTCTGGCCATGCAGCGCGGCCCACTGCGCCTGCTCCAGGGCCAGCGACAGGCTCAGGCGCACCTGGCTCAGGCTCTGCCCGGAGAGCAGCGGACGGATGTTGCGGTCGGCGTCGAACTCGATGCGGAAGTACTGCGCCAGGGTCGCCAGCCATTCGCTCCACCAGGCGCGGCCATCGCCCTCGGCGGCCAGGTCGGCGAGCACGTCGCCCTGCCCCGCGAAACTCGGCGCCAGCGGGTTGAGGCTGGCGGCCTGCTCGCGCAGCGCGCCCAGTTGCAGGAACAGGCCGACGCGATCCGGCCGCTGGGTGGTGCGCAGCGCTTCCAGGCTACGGCTGAGCTGCTCGCGGGCGGCGAAGGCGGCGGGGTCGTCCTGCTCGCGGAGGATCTCGTCGGCGGCCAGCACCAGGGCCTCGGCGCTGGCCACGTCCTGCAGCGCGGACAGGCGCAGGGTGGCCAGGCGCAGCAGGTGCTCGGCCTCGTCCAGGCGCCAGTCCTGGCGGCTGCCGTCGAGCACGCTTTCCAGGCGCTGGCTGAGGCGCTGCTGATCGCCCTGCAGATTGGCCAGCAGACGCCGGCGCTCGTCCAGCTCATCGGCGCTGGGCAGCTGGTTCAGACGGCGTTCGAGTTGCCCGATCAGCTCGCCGACCTTGCCGCTCTCGGCGCGCGCGCTCTGCAGCTGATCGCGCTGCTGCTGATCCTGCTGCTGCAACTGCTGCAGCTGCCACAGGCTCCAGCCACCGGCACCGGCGCCGCCCAGGCCGACCAGCAGGGCGAACGCGGCGAGGCCGCGGCCGGCGTTGCGCGGGGCCTTGGCGGGAGCTGCGGGGGGAGTGGCGGTGGCCTCGCTGGCCGGCGTCTGGTCTTGCGGGGTGGCTGCTTCGCTCACGTATCCATCCTTTCTAGAGGGCAGCGGCCGGGTATCGTTCCAGCGCTGCCAGCAAGGCCGCGGCGCTGGCGCCGCGACAATCCACAACGATCTGTGCACCCGCGCGGCGTGCCTGCTCGGCGACCCGCGGGCTGGGCAGGAACAAGGGTAGCCGAGCCAGTTCGGGCCAGTCGGCAGCGGCCAGTTCGATCAGGTGTTCGAGCCCCTGCCCACTGCTGACCACCAGGGCGTTCAGGCGTTCCGCACGCACCCGTGCGGCCAGTTCGCCCGGCGCGTAGCTGGGCAGCAGGCGGCGGTACAGTGGCAGATAGTCGACCGTCGCACCTTGGCCGCGCAAGCGTTCGGCGAGGAATTCTCGGCCACCCTCGCCGCGCAGGATCAGCACCCGCGGCGCCGGCGCGGCGGCGAGCGCCTGCTGCAGGCGCGGCAGGGCCAGCAGCGCCTCGCTGTCGTCGCCGTCGTCCGGGCAGTGGGCGTTGAGGCCATGCTCGGCGAGCACCGCGGCGGTCGCCGCGCCGACCGCGAACCAGGGCTGCTCGGCCGGCGCCGGCACGCGGTGGCGTTCAAGCAGGGCCAGGCCCAGGCGCGCGGCCGGCTTGCTCACCGCGATCACCGCGCTGTAGTGCGCCAGCTCGAGGGTGGCGGCGCGCTGCGCGGGCGTTTCCGCCAGCGGCTCGATGACCAGCAACGGCAGGCTGTGACTGGCGATGCCGCGCTCGGCCAGGGTCTGCGCCAACGCCGCGCACTCCTCGGCCGGCCGCGTCAGCAGCAGGCGCCAGGCGCTCACGGATGGCCGGCCTCGCCGTAGACCGCCTTGAGGATGGCCTCGGCGCCCTGCGCCAGCAGCGCTTCGGCCACCCGCACGCCGAGCGCTTCGGCATCGGCGGCGGCGGCACGCGCCTCGGCGCGCAGCAGCTGGCCGCCATCGGGCTGGCCGACCAGGCCGCGCAGCCACAGCTGCTCGCCTTCGAGCAGGGCGTAACAAGCGATGGGCACCTGGCAGCCGCCGTTGAGGCGCTTGTTCAGCGCACGCTCGGCGGTGACCCGCAGCGCGGTCTCGCGGTGGTGCAACGGCGCCAGCAGGGCGTGGATCTCGGCGTCGGCGCTGCGGCACTCGATGCCGACGGCGCCCTGGCCGCCGGCCGGCAGGCTGTCCTCGGCGCTGAGTGAGCTGCGGATGCGCTCCTCGAAGCCGAGGCGGATCAGCCCGGCGGCGGCGAGAATGATGGCGTCGTACTCGCCGGCATCCAGCTTGGCCAGGCGGGTGTTGACGTTGCCGCGCAGGAACTGGATCTTCAGGTCCGGCCGGCGCGCCAGCAGCTGGGCCTGGCGGCGCAGGCTGGAGGTGCCGACCACGGCGCCGGCCGGCAGCGCATCGAGGCTGGCGTAGCGGTTGGAAACGAAGGCGTCGCGCGGGTCTTCGCGCTCGCAGATGCAGTACAGGCCCAGGCCTTCGGGGAAGTCCATCGGCACGTCCTTCATCGAGTGCACGGCGATGTCGGCCTGGTTCTCCAGCAGCGCGGTTTCCAGCTCCTTGACGAACAGGCCCTTGCCGCCGATCTTCGCCAGCGGCGCGTCGAGCAGTTTGTCGCCGCGGCTGACCATGGGCACCAGGCTGACCTTGAGGCCAGGGTGGGCCGCTTCGAGACGGGCTTTGACGTGCTCGGCCTGCCACAGGGCCAGGGCACTCTTACGGGTGGCGATACGGATTTCGCGGGACATGGGGCAAATTCCAGAAAACGGATTGCCGCGAATCATAACAGGCTCGCCCGGCGCCAGCTGATGGGTGGCGGCTATCGGCCGCAGCCGGCACCCGGCGCTACAGCGACTGCATCAGCTTGCGCACCCCGGCCACATGGCGCCGGCTGACCACCAGCGAATCGCCCTCCAGCCCCTTGAGGAACAGCTGGAAGTGCCCCAGCGGCGTGCGCTGCAGGCGCTCGATGCGCTCGCGGGCGACCAGGGCGTTGCGGTGGATGCGCACGAAGCGCTCGCCGAACTCGTCTTCCAAGGCCTTCAGCGGCTCGTCCAGCAGCACCTCGCCACCCTCGTGGCGCAGGGTCACGTACTTGTGATCGGCGATGAAATAGACCACGTGATCCAGCGGGATCAGCTCGATGCCCTTGCGCGTGCGCGCGCTGATATGGCTGCGCGGGCCGCTGCCGCTCTCGGCGGCCGGCCGGGTCAGCGCCGCCAGCTGCACCCGGTTGGGCCGCTCGGCCTTCTTCAGCGCCTCGCTGAGGCTCTCGGCGCGCACCGGCTTGACCAGGTAGCCGACCGCGCTGACCTGGAAGGCTTCCAGGGCGAATTCATCGTGCGCCGTGCAGAAGATCACCGCCGGCGGCGCCTCGCGCTCGCACAGCTTGGCGGCGACCTGCAGACCGTCCAGCCCGGGCATGCGGATATCCAGCAGGACCACGTCCGGCTTGAGACTGTCAATCAGGGTCAGGGCCTCCTCGCCATTGCTGGCGGCGGGCTCCAGGACCCGGTAGCCCTCGAGTTCGCCGACCATGCGGCTGAGGCGCTCGCGGGCGAGGGGTTCGTCGTCGACGATCAGGACATTCATATTGCTCTGGCTTCCTGCGTGAGTCTCGCACAAGGATAGCGTAGACAGCTGTAATGGCGGCCGTCACGGCGCTCCACGCTGAGACTGGCGCGCGGCCCGAAAAGTGCCGCCAGGCGCGCGTCGATATTGCTCAGCGCTTGGTGCGTTCCCCGCGACGGGTGCTGCTCGCCCCGCTCTTCATACGGATTGCTGACACACAAGCTGAACACACCATCCTGGTAGTCCGCCTCGATCCGCACCAAGCCGCCCTCGATGCGCGGCTGAATGCCGTAGATCAACGCATTTTCCAACAGCGGTTGCAGGGTCAGCTGGGGAATCGGCAGATCCTCCGGCACACCCTCGACCTCCCACTGCAACTGTAGCCGTTCGCCGAGCCGATAGTGCTCGATCGACAGATATCGTTTCGCCAGTTCCAGTTCCTCCTTCCAGGGCACCAGACTGCCGGGCTTGGCCAGACTGGCGCGAAACAGGTCGGACAGATCCAGCACCGCCTGTTCGGCCTTGAGCGGGTCGACCGCCACCAGGCTGGCGATGCTGTTCAGGCTGTTGAACAGAAAATGCGGGCGGATGCGCGCCTGCAGCGATTCGATGCGCGCACGCAGCTCGGCCTGCTCCTGCCGCCGCCATTGGCTCTGCAGGTAGAAATAGCGTAGCAGCAGCGCGGACATGATCAGGCCGATCAATGCATGGCGCAGATAAAGGTTGACCTCGCCGCTGCGTGGCAGCGGCCCGCCCAGCTCGTAGTAGTCGGCCACCGCCGTGCAGCCCAGGGTCAGCAGCACCACCAGGGCGCAGCACAGGCCGCCGGCCAGCGCCGGACGCAGGCGCGCCAGCAGCGGCCGCAGGCGGCACAGCAGCGCCGCCGAAAGCAGCACGATCCACTGCACGAACAGCGAGGTCAGCGCCAGGCGCACCCAGTCGAAGCCGGGCAGCATCGGCTCGGACAGCACCAGCACCAGCACCAGCAGCTCGGCCAGCAGCACCATGCTCAGCAGCGCTTCCGGCTGGCACAGTTCGGGAACGAAGAAGTCGTCGGCAGACGCGTTGTGGTTGTTCTTGGCAGGGACTTGTTTTGGCATCGACGCAGTTTCCGTGTCGCCCGGCGAGCCGGCAAGCCAGACGGCTCCGGCCGGGCAAAATAAAGCACCGAAATGCCGCCGCCGCGACAAAATTGTGAAGCAGCCGACAGCGCCGACGCCTGCCGGGCGGCAAACGCAGCGCGGCGAAAGGGCCGCCGACCCTGTTATTATCGGCGCACTTTGTCCGCCATGCCGGCCGCCGCACGCGGCCCGCCCGATCCAGAGCCCGAACCAGAGCACGTGCCATGAGCAGCGAAAAAACCAACCAATCCTGGGGCGGCCGCTTCAGCGAGCCCGTCGACGCCTTCGTCGCCCGCTTCACCGCCTCGGTCGAATTCGACAAGCGCCTGTATCGCCACGACATCATGGGTTCCATCGCCCACGCCAGCATGCTGGCCAAGGTCGGCGTGCTCACCGATGCCGAGCGCGACGCCATCATCGACGGCCTGAAGCAGATCCAGGCCGAGATCGAGGCCGGCAGCTTCGACTGGCGCGTCGACCTGGAAGACGTGCACATGAATATCGAGGCGCGCCTGACCGACCGCATCGGCGTCACCGGCAAGAAGCTGCACACCGGGCGCTCGCGCAACGACCAGGTGGCCACCGACATCCGCCTATGGCTGCGCGACGAGATCGACCTGATCCTCGCCGAGATCACCCGCCTGCAGCAGGGCCTGCTGGGTCTGGCCGAAGCCGAGGCGGACACCATCATGCCCGGCTTCACCCACCTGCAGACCGCCCAGCCGGTGACCTTCGGCCACCACCTGCTGGCCTGGTTCGAGATGCTGTCGCGCGACTACGAGCGCCTGGTGGACTGCCGCAAGCGCACCAACCGCATGCCCCTGGGCAGCGCCGCGCTGGCCGGCACCACCTACCCGATCCAGCGCGAGATCACCGCACAGTTGCTGGGTTTCGACGCCGTTGGCGGCAACTCCCTGGACGGCGTGTCGGATCGCGACTTCGCCATCGAATTCTGCGCCGCCGCCTCCCTGGCGATGATGCACCTGTCGCGCTTCTCCGAAGAGCTGGTGCTGTGGACCAGCGCCCAGTTCCAGTTCATCGACCTGCCGGACCGTTTCTGCACCGGCAGCTCGATCATGCCGCAGAAGAAAAACCCCGACGTACCGGAGCTGGTACGCGGCAAGAGCGGCCGGGTGTTCGGCGCGCTGATGGGCCTGCTGACCCTGATGAAAGGCCAGCCGCTGGCCTACAACAAGGACAACCAGGAAGACAAGGAACCGCTGTTCGACGCCGCCGACACCCTGCGCGACAGCCTGCGCGCCTTCGCCGACATGGTCCCGGCGATCAAACCCAAGCGCGCGATCATGCGCGAGGCGGCGCTGCGCGGCTTCTCCACCGCCACCGACCTGGCCGACTACCTGGTGCGCAAGGGCCTGCCGTTCCGCGACTGCCACGAGATCGTCGGCCACGCGGTGAAATACGGCGTGGACAGCGGCAAGGACCTGGCCGAGATGAGCCTGGACGAGCTGCGCCAGTTCAGCGGCGAGATCGAGCAGGACGTGTTCGCCGTGCTGACCCTGGAAGGCTCGGTCAATGCCCGCGACCATATCGGCGGCACCGCGCCGAACCAGGTGCGCGCCGCTGTGGTGCGTGGCCGCGAGCTGCTGGCAGCACGCTGAACGAGCAGCGCAACGGGCCTGCCTTTTCTCCAGCGGAAGAAGGCAGGCGGCACGCAACACTTAGCGGAGAATCCCTCGCATGAGCGACCACGACGACAACGAAGAAGACTTCGCCGAAGCCACCCTGGTCCAGGCTATCGAGAACCAGCTGGAAGCCGGCGAGCCGGCCGCCGCGCAGGCGGTGTACAACAAGCTCAGCCTGGTCGGCTACGCGCGTGAGGAAATCCTCCAGTTGATGGCCCTGGTGCTGGCCCACGAGGTCGACGCCATGCTGCGCGACGACCGCCCGTTCGACTCAGCCTGGTACGAGCAGGCCCTGCGCGCCCTGCCGGAGTTGCCCGAGCAGCAGGACTGAATGCGGCGAAGGTCGCACAGGCAAGCGCGCAAATCCCTCACTACACTGCATAGACCCAAGCCCGGCAGTCGCGTCGGCCTAATAACAACAAGAGCGGAGTCGCCATGAAATCCTTTACCCCCGAACTGATCGACGAGCTGGAAATCCTCGCCCTGTACAACCTGGACAATCACCAGGAGGGGCTCAAGGTGCACAACAACGCCTCGTTCAAGGCCCAGGGCGCCATCACCCGCCTGCATGAGAAGGGCCTGGTCAGCCAGGCCGACGGTGGCTATCTGACCAGCCTGGGCATCGATGCCGCCGAACACGCGCAGTGCCTGCTGACCATTCTCAGCACCAGCAAGACGCCCGCTTAAGCAAGATCCTTCGCCCGCCGCCCTACACTATCGGCCCCGGCGGGCGATATAGCGTCAGGCACTGCAGTGGATGCGCGCCGCTGATAGGCTTGCACCATTCCCCGTAGAGCTCGAGCATGACGCGCACCCTGGAAATTCGCCCGGACATCGACGACGGCATCGACCGCAAGGTGCTGGCGCAGCTGCGCGCGCGCTTTCTGCAGATCAACCAGGGCCGCCTGCAGCGCGCGAGGCAGGGTCTGTCGACGCGCCAGCAGCTGGTGCTCAAATTGCTGCCGCTGCTGCTGCACGTCAACCACCCGCTGCTGCCGGGCTATGTCTGCGCCAACACGCCGGCCGGCCTGAGCGGCTTCGAGCCGGACGACGAGGTGCTCGCCGAAGTCCAGCGTCTGACCCGCTCCTTCGTCTACAAGCCGCGCCGCGGCCAGGGCGCCGCGCCGCTGCACGGCCTGTTCCTGATGGGCAGCCTGGGCACCGTGGCGCAGGCCGAGCAGAGCGACATGGACCTGTGGCTGTGCCACGCGCCGATCCTCAGCACCCGGGAACTGCAGGACCTGCGCAAGAAGTGCGACCAACTGGAAAGCTGGGCCGCCACCCAGGGCGCCGAGGTGCACCTGTTCCTGGTCGACCCGCAGCGCTTCGCCCAGGGCGCGCGCGAGGCGCAGCTGAGCTCCGACGACTGCGGCACCACCCAGCACTACCTGCTGCTCGACGAGTTCTACCGCACGGCGATCTGGCTCGGCGGACGCACGCCGATCTGGTGGCTGGTGCCGGTCTACGAAGAGCCGCGCTACCACGACTACTGCCGCACCCTGCTGAGCAAGCGCTTCGTGCGCGCCGAGGACGTGCTCGACCTCGGCCACCTGGCGCACATCCCGCCGGAGGAGTTCATCGGCGCCGGCATGTGGCAGCTGTACAAGGGCATCGAGTCGCCCTACAAGTCGGTGCTCAAGCTGCTGCTCACCGAGGTCTACGCCAGCGAGCACCCCAGGGTCGAGTGCCTGTCGCTGCGCTTCAAGCAGGCGGTGTTCGAGGGCCGCCTCGACCTCGACGAGCTCGACCCCTATATCGTCGTCTACCGGCGCCTGGAGGAGTACCTCGGCGCCCGCGGCGACCGCGAGCGCCTGGAGCTGATTCGCCGCTGCCTGTACCTGAAGGTGAACAAGAAGATCAGCCGGCCGCCGACCCGCGGCCGCACCAAGAGCTGGCAGCGCCTGCTGCTCGAACGCCTGACCGGCGAGTGGGGCTGGGATGCGCGCCAGCTCAGCCTGCTCGACAGCCGCAGCCAGTGGAAGGTGCGCCAGGTCGGCGCCGAGCGGCGCGTGCTGGTCAACGAACTGACCTACAGCTACCGCTTCCTCTCCCAGTTCGCCCGCAGCGCACAGACCGGCAGCTCGCTGAACAACCGCGACCTCAACGTACTGGGCCGACGCCTGTACGCCGCCTTCGAGCGCAAGGCCGGCAAGGTCGAGTTCATCAACCCGGGCATCGCCCCGGACCTGGCCGAGGACACCCTGACCCTGGTGCGCCACCCCAGCCCGGAATCGCCCGAGGAACATCAGTGGGCGCTGTTCAACGGCAGCCTGGGCACCCAGGAATGGCCCGACTTCGCCCCGCTGAAGCGCGCCCGCGAGCTGATCGAACTGCTCGCCTGGTGCCACCGCAACGGCGTGATCGACGCCAGCACGCGGCTGTCGCTGCACCCGGGCAACAGCGATCTCAGCGAGTTCGAGCTGTCCAACCTGATCGCCAGCCTGCAGCAGGCCTTCCCCCTGCCGCTGCCCAGCGTGGCGGAGGCCGCCCTGCTGCGCGCCAGCCGCCCCAGCCAGGTGCTGCTGCTGGTCAACGTCGGCGTCGACCCGCTGCCGCAGCACAGCCAGATGAACGTGCACATGACCAGCGGGCGCACCGACGCCCTGGGTTATTCCGGGGTGCGCGAGAACCTGGTACTGACCCTCGACCAGATCGTGCTCAACAGCTGGAACGAGTTGCAGGTCAGCCGCTACGACGGCGCCGACGCCCTGCTCGACTGCCTGCGCGACCTGCTCAACAGCCTGCCGTCGGACGGCGCGCAGCCCCAGGTGCAGGTGCGCTGCTTCTGCCGCAACCGCGCGACGGCCATCGCCGAGCGGGTCGAGGAGCTGCTGCGCGACCTGCTCGCCACCTACGCCGAGGGCCGCCAGGCGCGCTACCTGGTGCAGATCCGCCAGCACTACCACGTGCTGCAGCTGACCCCGGGCCAGGTCAGCCATGCCGTGCTGGGCGATTTGCCGGCGCTGCTCGACCACCTCGGCGGCGAGCAGGAGCTGTACAGCCCGCTGCACCTGGACCGCCACGCGCTGGACGGCGATGACCTGGCGCTGATCCTGCCGATGGGCCGGCCGCAGTGCATCCAGCTGTTCTATCGCCTGCACGAGAGCACCGGCGACGCCGAGCTGACCCTGCTCGACGAACACAACGCGCTGTGGCGCCGGCGCCTGCCGTTTCGCGACGAACAGAGCCTGCTCACCCCGCTGCAGCGCTTCCTGCAGTCGCTGCTGTACCGGCGCAACGCCATGCTGCCGCTGGACAGTGGCGATGCCGGGCCGGCGCTGGAAATCCTCTACTACCAGCTGCTGCCCGCCGCGCCGCTTCGCGCCCAGCGCCTGGAGCGCCGGCCGCCGCCGCAGGCGCCGGTCAGCCACCCGTTCTACGACGTGCAGGCGATCCTCGAACCGGGCGACGGCCGCCAGCCGCACGTCACCCTGTACTGCAACCACCGCGAGTTTTCCGAGCTGGAGTACGGCCGCGAGCTGTACCGCGCCGTGGCCCGGCATATCCTCGCCCAGCGCGCCGGCGGCGAGCGCTACCCCTGCTACATCACCGACCTCGACCTGTCCGCCCTGCTCGCCAGCCAGCAGGCGCAGACCGTGCACTACCTGCGCTACAAGAGCGAACTGGAGGATGCACTGAACGCGGCGCTGCAGCAGGCCTGAGAGCCCTCAGTCGCGCATCGGCGCCTGGGGATGGAGCAGGGCGTAGAGATAGCAGTCGGCCAGGCTGTGGTTGTCGGCTACACCGCCGTAGCTGGCAGTGAAGCTCACCGCCAGGCCCAGGTGCTGGTACAGCCAGCGGTCGCTGACCGCGGGCGGCACCTCGGGCACCAGGTCGCTGTCGTTGACCAGGCGATAGGTGGGTACGTCCAGACCGTTGTAGTAGGCGGCAAAGGCCGGTGCGGCCAGGCGCGGACTGGCGAAGTTGTAGTGCTGCAGCGGCAGCGAGGGCCAGCGCAGGCGCAGATCGGGCACCGCCAGGCTGCTCAGTGCGCAGCCCAGGCTATGCCCGCAGAGCCATAGCGCCTGACTCGGCTGCAGGTCGTCGAGTGCCTGCAGGGCCTGGTCGCGCAGCGAAGCATAGAGCGTGAGGAAACCGTCATGCACCTGACCGACGCCGGCCTGCCAGGGGTAGGCCCGCTGGTCCAGGTCGAGGTCGTCGAGCCAGTCCTGCACCGACTCGGTGCCGCGGAACACCAGGTAGCAGTCGCCCCGCGGATCGCAGGCGGCGAAACCGAAAGGCTCCGCCTCGTCGAATATCCAGAACTCGGTGAGGCTGCTCCACACCACCGCGGAAAAACGCCAGCCCGGCAGCGCCGGCGCTTGCCAGTGGAAATCCTGTGCCCGTCGCGGCCGGCCCTGGGCCTGCCACTGCTGGTACTGATCGTAGGCCGCGACCACCAGCTGGGCGCAGCCCAGGGCGCGGGACAACTGGAAACCTTGGGGGAAATAGAGGGGCAGACTGGGCATCGCAGGGCCTCCTTGCCGGACAAGCTCATACTCTAGTCCAGCGCCCCGCGCAGCGGCCACTCAGCGAACGTATTCGCCCGCGGCCTCCGGCTGGTATTCCACCGCCAGCAGGGTCAGCTTGAGCAGTTTGCCGCCAGGCGCCGGCCAGTCGATATGCTGGCCGACGGACAGGCCGAGCAGGGCGCAGCCGATCGGCGCGAGGATGCTGACGGTGCCCTCGCCGCCGGCGTCCTGCGGGTAGACCAGGGTCAGGTGGTAATCCTTGCCGCTGCTCTCCTCGCGGCAGTGCACGCGCGAGTTCATGGTCACCACGCCGGCCGGCACCTCGTCGTGCCCGACCACCTCGGCACGATCCAGCTCGGCCTGCAGCGCGGTGGCGCCGGGGCCGAAATCCTCCAGGCTGTCGAGCAGACGCTCGAGGCGCTGCAGGTCGAGACGGGTAATGGTGATAGCGGGCGTGTTGCTCATGATGGCGGCCTGACTCCTCGTGCTGGGCGCAGAAAAAGCAAAACCCCGCCCGAAGGCGGGGTTTTGCGAAACCTTAGGCCGACCCTAACACAGCCGGGCAAATAAACAAGACCGCCCGGTCAGGGCGCCGCCTTGCGCTGGCGCAGGCGCTGTTCGGCCTCGCGGCAGATCTGCCGGCGCCGGGCGTCGTCGGCCGCGCCCCAGTCGAGGATGTCCTGCAGGGTGCGACCGCAGCCGAGGCAGACGTCGCCGCCGTCCAGGCAACACTGGCGTCGGCAGGGCGAGGCCAGCGGCGCGGTGTCGCGCGAGCCGGGCTCAGAGCTCATCGAACTCCAGCTCGGTGCCGCACTGCTCGAGGGTGATACGCACCAGCATCTCGCCCAGCTGCTCGTCGCTGCTGTCGCAGATCCAGCGCTCGCTGGCTTCGTCGAAGTCGAAGTGGAAACCGCCGGAACGCGCCGCCAGCCACAGCTGACGGATCGGCTCCTGACGGCTGAAGATCAGCTGGCTGCCGTTGTCGAAACGCACGGTGAGCACGCCGCCGCTGTTCTCCAGGTCGACGTCCAGACCGCTGTCGTCAAAGATGTCTTCCACCGCCTGCTGGGTGGCATCGACCAGGTCGTGGAAGCGGGCTTCGCTCAGGCTCATCGGGGTGTCCTCACAAGGTGCAGCGACTGCAGAAAAATAGGCGAAAACGCCAGACCGGGGTAGCCGGCCTAGCCGAGAAGGTGGCGACGGTACTCGCCCGGACTCGCTCCCGTCCAGCGGCGAAAGGCGCGCGCCAGCGAACCGGGCTCGCTGAAGCCGACCAGAAAGGCGATTTCCGCCAGCCCCAGCGCCGGGTCGCGCAGGTAGTGCAGCGCCAGTTGCTGGCGCGTCTCGTCGACCAGCTGACTGAACGACAGGCCGCCTTCGCGCAGGCGCCGCTGCAGGGTACGCGGGCTGAGCGCCAGGGCGCTGGCGATGGCCTCCAGATCCGGCCCCTGCTCGGGCAGCTGGCGCGCCAGCTCCAGCCGCGCCCGATCCAGCACGCTGTGACCCTGGCGCAACTCGCCGAGCAGGCGGTCGGCGTAGGCGTCGAGCATCAGCCGCACCTGGGCGTCGGCCTGGCCCAGCGGCACCGCCAGCAGGCGCTTGGGGAACACCAGGGCGTTGTCGGCCTGGCCGAACAGCACCGGGCACCGGAAGATCCGCTCGTGCTCGGAGGTATCGGCCGGCGCCGGGTGCTGGAAGCGCACCTCGCTGGGCGGGATGTCCAGGCCGCTGATCCAGCGGCCGAAGCTGACCCAACCGGCCAGGGTCTCCTCGCTGAGCTGCCGTTGCTGCTGCGCCAGCAGCGGCTGCCAGCTGTGCGCCACCAATGGCTCGCCACCGGGGCGCGCCGGCTCGTCGTCGAGGCCGACCAGGCCCAGGTTGCCGACCAGGGCGGCATAACGCGCCTGGCGATGCAGGGCATCGGCCAGGGTCGCGCAGCTCATGATCAGGTAGCCAAGCACTCCGTAGTAGCCGGGCCGCACCGCCTCGCCCAGGTGCAGGCCGAGGCAGTCGTCACCGCTCAGCCGCACGCCTTCGCCGAGCAGGCTCAGGTAGGCACTGGCGGCGATGCGCTGGTCGCGCTGACCGAGCACTTCGGGGGCCAGCTGGGCATGGGCGAGCAGCGCCGCAGGGGCTATGCCCTGGCGTTGCAGGTGATCGACCAGGCCCTGCAGGTAGGCGACCGAGACCGAACTGGCCAGTGGGGCGGGATTGTCCATCGAGGCTCCTTGGGCTTGCCCCATGCTAACCCAGGCGTCGGCAAACGCCGCGCACGCTGGCGCCAGGGCCACGCGCAGATTGAGCCAGCCCCCGCCAGGCGGGCGCCTGGCGCATAGGCAAGGGGGCGGGGGGTCGGTATACTCCGGCGCAATTCACGCTTATTTCAAGGACCGCCCCATGAAGCGACTGACCCTCGCGCTCCTCGCCGCCGTCTGCCTGCTGGCCGGCTGCGGACAGAAAGGCCCGCTGTACCTGCCGGGCGACGAAAACGCCGGTAACAGCCGAGACCGTTTCGAACTCTGAAGGAGCACCCCATGGAAGCCTTTACCTACCGCGACGGCGAGCTGTTCGCGGAAGGTGTCGCCCTGTCCGCGCTGGCCCAGCGCTTCGGCACACCGACCTACGTTTACTCGCGCGCCCATATCGAGGCGCAGTACCGCGCCTATGCCGATGCCCTGGCCGGCCTGCCGCACCTGGTCTGCTTCGCCGTCAAGGCCAACTCCAACCTCGGCGTGCTGAACGTGCTGGCGCGCCTCGGCGCCGGTTTCGACATCGTCTCCAGCGGTGAGCTGGAGCGCGTCCTGGCCGCCGGCGGCGAACCCAGCCGCATCGTCTTCTCCGGCGTCGGCAAGAGCCGCGACGACATGCGCCGCGCCCTGGAAGTGGGCGTGCACTGCTTCAACGTCGAATCCAGCGTCGAGCTGGAACGCCTGCACAAGGTGGCGTCCGAACTGGGCGTCAAGGCGCCGGTCTCGTTGCGGGTCAACCCGGACGTGGACGCCGGCACTCACCCCTACATCTCCACCGGCCTCAAGGAAAACAAGTTCGGCATCGACATCGAGCAGGCCGAGGCGGTCTACGCCCGAGCCGCCGAACTGGCGAACCTGGAAGTGATCGGTGTCGATTGCCATATCGGCTCGCAGCTGACCACCCTCGAGCCCTTCCTCGATGCCCTGGATCGCCTGCTGCTGCTGGTCGACAAGCTGGCCGACCGCGGCATCCACATCCGTCACCTGGACCTGGGCGGCGGCCTCGGCGTGCAGTACCGCGACGAGCAGCCGCCGCTGGCCGGCGACTACATCAAGGCCGTGCGCGAGCGCATCAAGGGCCGCGACCTGGCCCTGGTGTTCGAGCCGGGCCGTTTCATCGTGGCCAATGCCGGCGTGCTGCTGACCCAGGTGGAATACCTCAAGCACACCGAGCACAAGGACTTCGCCATCGTCGATGCGGCGATGAACGACCTGATTCGCCCGGCGCTGTACCAGGCCTGGATGGACGTCTCGCCGGTGCAGCCGCGCGCCGGTGAGCCGCGCAACTACGACCTGGTCGGGCCGATCTGCGAGACTGGCGACTTCCTCGCCAAGGATCGCCATCTGGTGCTGGCCGAAGGCGACCTGCTGGCGGTGCGTTCGGCCGGTGCCTACGGCTTCGTCATGAGCTCCAACTACAACACCCGCGGCCGCGCCGCCGAGGTGCTGGTGGATGGCGAGCAGGCCTATGAAGTGCGTCGGCGCGAGACCGTCCAAGAGCTCTATGCCGGCGAAAGCCTGCTGCCGGCCTGAGGGCGACGCCATGCTATTGCGCTTTACCAAGATGCACGGCCTGGGCAACGACTTCATGGTCCTCGACCTGATCAGTCAGCACGCCCACGTGCAGCCCAAGCACGCCAAGCAATGGGGCGACCGCCACACCGGCGTCGGCTTCGATCAGTTGCTGATCGTCGAGCCGCCGAGCCACCCGGACGTCGACTTCCGTTATCGCATCTTCAACTCCGACGGCTCGGAAGTGGAGCAGTGCGGCAACGGCGCGCGCTGCTTCGCCCGCTTCGTGCTGGACAAGCGCCTGACCACCAAGAAGGTGATCCGCGTCGAGACCAAGAGCGGCGTGATCGAGCTGCGTGTACAGAACGACGGCCAGGTCTGCGTCAACATGGGCGCGCCGCGCCTGGAGCCGGCGCAGGTGCCGTTCCAGGCCGAACAGGCGGCGCTGAGCTACAAGGTCGAGGTGGACGGCGAGACGGTCGAGCTGGCCGCATTGTCCATGGGCAACCCGCACGCCGTGCTGCGCGTCGACAGCGTCGACGACGCGCCGGTGCGTGAGCTGGGGCCGAAGCTGGAACATCACCCGCGCTTCCCGCAGCGGGTCAACGTCGGCTTCCTCCAAGTGCAGGACCGCCAGCATGCGCGCCTGCGCGTGTGGGAACGCGGCGCCGGCGAGACCCTGGCCTGCGGCACCGGCGCCTGCGCCGCGGCGGTCGCGGCGATCCGCCAGGGCTGGATGGATTCGCCGCTGCAGCTGGAACTGCCGGGCGGCAAGCTGTCCATCGAGTGGGCAGGCGAAGGGCAGCCGGTTATGATGACCGGGCCCGCTGCGCGCGTATACGAAGGACAGGTTCGCCTATGACAGACCAGCAGGATTGCCCCAAGCCGCTCGACTCGGAAACGGTCGCCGCCTACCTGCGCCTGCATCCGGAGTTCTTCATCGACCATGAAGAACTCATTCCCGAGCTGCGTATTCCGCACCAGCCCGGCAACGCCGTGTCGCTGGTCGAACGCCAGGTCAAGCTGCTGCGCGAACGCAACATCGAGATGCGCCACCGCCTCGGCCAGCTGATGGACGTGGCGCGCGACAACGACCGCCTGTTCGACAAGACCCGCCGCCTGGTGCTCGACCTGCTCGACGCCGGCAGCCTGGAAGAGGTGGTCGGCGCGGTGGAAGACAGCCTGCGCCACGAGTTTCAGGTACCCTTCGTCGGCCTGATCCTGTTCAGCGACAACAAGCTGCCGGTAGGCCGCTCGGCCACCCTGGCCGAAGCGCATGCGCAGATCGGCGGCCTGCTCAGCGGTGGCAAGACCGTCTGCGGCGTGTTGCGTCCGCACGAGCTGGAGTTCCTGTTCGGCAAGGACGACGCTGCCCGGGTCGGCTCGGCCGCCGTGGTTTCGCTCAGCCATCAGGGGCTGCACGGCGTGCTGGCCATCGGCAGTGTCGATCCGCAACACTACAAGAGCTCGCTCGGCACCCTGTTCCTCGGCTATATCGCCGAAGTGCTGGCGCGCGTGCTGCCCGGCTTCGCCACGCCGCTGCGCTCGGTACGCTAACGACTGTCGTCGGATGGGTTGAGCGGCGCACTATCCATCATGGCTCGATAGATCACCCGATGGTTACGCGCCGCGCGAGTGGCGCCACGCCCTCAACTCTAGTGTCTGGCGCCGCGAACCCATCCTACGAGGCTTGAAGCTTGAAGCTTGCAGCTGACCTTGACGCCTACCTCGAATACCTGCGTCGCGAGCGCCAGGTGTCGCTGCACACCCTCGACGGCTATCGCCGCGACCTCGGCAAGGTGCAGGCCTTCTGCGAGGCGGAGGGGTTGGCCGACTGGGCCGCGCTGGATACCCGCGAGCTGCGCCGCCTGGTCGCTCGCCTGCACCAGCAGGGCCTGGCCAGCCGCAGCCTGGCGCGCCTGCTCTCGGCCACCCGCGGCCTGTACCAGTACCTGCTGCGCGAAGGCCTGTGCCGTCACGACCCGGCCGCCGGCCTCAGCCCGCCCAAGCGCGAACGGCGCCTGCCGCGCACCCTCGATGCCGACCGCAGCGCCCAGCTGCTCGACGGCGCGGTGGAGGACGACTTCATCGCCCGCCGCGACCAGGCCATGCTCGAGCTGTTCTATTCCTCCGGCCTGCGCCTGTCCGAGCTGGTCGGCCTGGATCTCGACGGCCTCGACCTGGCCGCCGGCCTGGTGCGGGTGCGCGGCAAGGGCAACAAGGTGCGCGAGCTGCCGGTCGGCCGTATGGCGCGCCAGGCGCTGGAGCAGTGGCTGGCGCTGCGCAAACTGGCGAATCCCGGCGACGGCGCGGTGTTCGTCAGCCAGCAGGGCCGCCGCCTCGGCGCTCGCGCGGTGCAGCTGCGGGTGCGCCAGGCCGGCGTGCGCGAGCTGGGCCAGCACCTGCACCCGCACATGCTGCGCCACAGCTTCGCCAGCCATATGCTGGAGTCGTCGCAGGACCTGCGCGCGGTGCAGGAGCTGCTCGGCCACGCCGATATCGCCACCACGCAGATCTACACCCACCTGGACTTCCAGCACCTGGCCAAGGTCTACGACCAGGCCCATCCGCGCGCCAAGCGCAAAGGCGGTTCCGCATGAGCATTGAGCTGATCACCTTCGACCTCGACGACACCCTGTGGGACGTGACCCCGGTGATGCAGGACGCCGAGGCCGCCCTGCGCAACTGGCTGGCGATGCACGCGCCGCGCCTGGGCGCGGTGCCGGTGGAACACCTGTGGCAGATCCGCAGCGGCCTGCTGAGCGCCGAGCCGATGCTCAAGCACCGCCTCAGCGAACTGCGCCGGCGCATCCTCCTGCATGCCCTGGAAGGCGCCGGCTACAGCCATGGCGAAGCCCTGGCGCTGGCCGAGGCGGGGTTCCAGGTGTTTCTCAACGCGCGCCACCAGGTCGAACTGTTCGCCGAGGTGCACCCCACGCTGGAAGCCCTGGCCGAGCGTTACCAGCTCGGTGTGATCACCAACGGCAACGCCGACGTGCGCCGCCTGGGGCTATCGGAATACTTCCGCTTCGCCCTCTGCGCCGAGGAGCTGGGGGTGGGCAAGCCCGACCCCAAACCCTTCCGCGAGGCGCTCAGGCGCGCCGGGGTGGCGGCCGAGCGGGCGGTGCATATCGGCGACCACCCCAGCGACGATATCGCCGGCGCCCAGGCTGCCGGCCTGCGTGCGATCTGGTTCAACCCGCAGGGGCTGAGCTGGCAGGCCGAGACCACGCCGGACGCGCAGATCGCCAGCCTGGCCGAACTGCCGGCGCTGCTCGCTAGCTGGTAAGCCGTAGCCCGGGCCGGGCACAAAAAACCCGCCACAGGGGCGGGTTTCGTGCAGCGTGCCGTCCTCAGATAGGGCGGCTGCCATATTTGCTGTCGGGCTTCTTGGGCGGGTCGGCGACCACGTTGGGCTCCACCTCCTGCACCTTGCCGCCACGGGCGAGGAAATCTTCCATCGCCTTGGCCAACGCGTCGCGCTCTTTCTGCTTGGCTTCGATGCTCGGCAGCTCGTCGACTTCGACGGCCTTGGCCTTGCTCTTCTTGCCGCCGGCTACGACTTCGCCGTCGCCCTCGTCGCCGCTGTCGCCGTCGTCGGCAGCCGCCAGCTCCTCACCGTCGTCCTCGTCGGCCCCTTCCAGGTCGTCTTGTTCCAGGTCTTCGTCGCTCATGTTCAACCTCATGACTTGCGAAAAGCAGGTTAGTTATAGCCCAGTCGCGCAGGCTTCACTGCCCGACCGGAAAAAATTCAAATGACCTCGCCTTGCCAGGTCGCCAGCACCCGCCGGGCGCCGCCATGGTCGCGGTGCTCGCCGAGGTAGATGCCCTGCCAGCTGCCCAGCGCCAGGCGCCCGTTCTGTATCGGCAGCAGCAACTGACAGCCCAGCAGGCTGGCCTTGAAGTGCGCCGGCAGGTCGTCCGGGCCTTCGTCGTCGTGTTCGTAGCCGCCCTCGCCCTGCGGCACCAGGCGGTTGAAGAAACGCTCGAAATCGCGGCGCACCGCGGGGTCGGCGTTCTCGTTGACGCTCAACGACGCCGAGGTGTGCTGCAGCCACAGATGCAACAGACCGACGCGCAGCTGCGCCAGTTCCGGCAAGGCGGCCAGCAGTTCGTCGGTCACCAGGTGGAAACCGCGACTGCGCGGACGCAGGCTGACGGTGCGTTGCTGCCACATCCGACTCTCGCTCCCGATGGCTTCAGCGCGCGCATTCTAGCGCGCCGTCAGAAAAAACAAAGGGCGCCCGAAGGCGCCCTTTGCGATTACCGGGAAAATCACTTGTTGGTGAATTCCGGGTAGGCCTCCATACCGCACTCGGCGATATCCACGCCCTCGTACTCTTCCTCTTCGCTGACGCGCAGGCCGATCACCGCCTTGATGATGCTCCAGACGATCAGGCTGGCGCCGAAGACCCAGGCGAAGATGCTGGCGATACCCAGCAGCTGGGCGCCCAGGGTGGCGTCGCCGTTGGTCAGGCACACTGCCAGCAGGCCCCAGATACCGACCACGCCGTGCACCGAGATGGCGCCGACCGGGTCGTCGATCTTCAGCTTGTCCAGGCCGAGGATGGAGAACACCACCAGCACGCCGCCGACGCCGCCGATCAGGGTCGCCTGCAGACCGCTCGGGGTCAGGGGTTCGGCGGTGATGGCCACCAGGCCGGCCAGGGCGCCGTTCAGCGCCATGGTCAGGTCGGACTTGCCGAACAGGATGCGCGCCACGATCATCGCCGCGATCAGGCCACCGGCGGCGGCCATGTTGGTGTTGACGAACACCTGGGCCACGGCGTTGGCATCTTCGATGGTGCTCATCTTCAGCTGCGAGCCGCCGTTGAAGCCGAACCAGCCCATCCACAGGATGAAGGTGCCGAGGGTGGCCAGCGGCAGGTTGCAGCCGGGGATGGCATTGACCTGGCCACCCGCGCCGTACTTGCCCTTACGCGCACCGAGCAGCAGCACGCCAGCCAGGGCCGCCGAAGCGCCGGCCATGTGCACCACGCCGGAGCCGGCGAAGTCGAGGAAGCCGGCTTCGTTGAGGAAGCCCGAGCCCCACTTCCAGAAACCCTGAACCGGGTAGATGAAACCGGTCATAACCACGGCGAAGGCGAGGAAGGCCCACAGCTTCATGCGCTCGGCCACCGCACCGGAGACGATCGACATGCAGGTCGCGGCGAACACCACCTGGAAGAAGAAGTCGGAACGGGCCGAGTAGTAAGGCGCATCGTCGCCACCGGCGAGTACCGAGTCGACGCTGTTCTCGTCGCCGATCAAAAAGCCCAGGCTCGGCAGGATGCCGCCTTCCGGGCTGGAGTACATGATGTGGTAGCCGATCACCAGGTACATCACGCTGGCCACCGCGTACAGGGCGATGTTCTTGGTGAGGATCTCGGTGGTGTTCTTGGCGCGGACCAGGCCGGATTCGAGCATGGCGAAGCCTGCCGCCATCCACATCACCAGGGCACCGCAGATCAGAAAGTAGAAGGTATCGAAGCCGTACTGCAATGCAGTCAATGCTGTGTTGTCCATTTTTCACCTCTTGCCGGCGCTTATTGTGCGCTGTTCGGTTAAGACGCCCGGGTTGGCTCCGGACGCGTTCCGTATGCTTTACAGGTAGTTGCCACGCTCGATCTGGATCGCTGAACCCCCTGCGCCGCAAGGCGACCAGGTGTTCCCATCACGGAGCGCGAAACCTGCGAGGGTCAGGCACAGCGGGGCGGCGAGGACTTCGCCGACTCCGGCATTCGTCGTCGACAGCGGCGCGGGACCGCCAATCGAGGGCAAAAGGGCTCCTAGCCCTGCGAAAGTTCGCAGAGTCATGGGTTTACTCCTGGGGCGTGGGGTTCGGAGGTTTTAGATCGCGTCGGTATCGGTTTCGCCGGTACGGATGCGGATCGCCTGTTCCAGATTGACCACGAAGATCTTGCCGTCGCCGATCTTGCCGGTGTTGGCCGCCTTGGTGATGGCCTCGATGACGCGATCGAGCTGATCGTCGGCGATGGCCACGTCGATCTTCACCTTGGGCAGGAAGTCGACCACGTACTCGGCGCCGCGATACAGCTCGGTGTGACCCTTCTGGCGGCCGAAGCCCTTGACCTCGGTGACGGTAATGCCCTGCACGCCGATCTCCGACAGCGACTCGCGCACATCGTCCAACTTGAACGGCTTGATGATGGCAGTGACTAGCTTCATGAAACTTTCTCCCGTGTAAGGTGGACTTGCCCCAGGAATTGCGAACCCGGCTCAAGTCTAAGCGCAGTGTCTGGCTTTTGTAATGCACCGACCGCCCAGCCTGGCGTGGCCGATACCCACCAACCGCTCCCGACGAAACACTCCCCCGCTCCGTCCGACGCACCGGTACTGCATCGGTGCATGAGTCGCTAGGCCCTAAGCAGAAAGCTTGCCAGCTCCCATAAAAGCGCCGCGATTCAGGGTTTTACCTGCAGCCTGATGCAACCGGGGCGAGGCCGCGGCGGCACTTACGCACAAGATTGGTGCGCCATGCGCGCCGACCGTGCGCAAAAATCGTGCAGCTGACGGGACGACGTCCCGCCGCCGACCACGTGCTACACTGCCCGCCGTCTGTACTCGGAACCCGCCCATGCTGCCGCCCAAAGCCCTGCTCGACACCCTCAGTAGCCACGCCTCGCGCCTGTTCAGCGGCGACAGCCCGCTACCGCGCGCGGAGCTGGAGGCCCAGTTCAAGGCCCTGCTGCAGAGCGGCTTCAGCAAGCTCGAGCTGGTCAGCCGCGAGGAGTTCGACAGCCAGATGGTGGTATTGGCCCGCACCCGCGCGCGCCTGGAGGCACTGGAAGCCAAGGTTGCCGAGCTGGAAGCCAAGCTCAACCCACCCGCCGACTGATCCAGCGGCGGGACCGATCAAGGAGTGATCATGTCCCTGGCCCTCGTCCACAGCCGCGCCCAGGTCGGCGTCGAAGCGCCCACCGTCACCGTCGAGGCGCACCTGGCCAACGGCCTGCCATCCCTGACCCTGGTCGGCCTGCCGGAGACCGCGGTCAAGGAAAGCAAGGACCGCGTGCGCAGCGCCATTCTCAACGCCGCCTTCGAATTTCCCAGCAAACGCATCACCCTCAATCTGGCCCCCGCCGATTTGCCGAAGGACGGCGGTCGCTTCGACCTGGCCATCGCCCTGGGCATTCTCGCCGCCAGCGGTCAGGTACCGGCCCCATCTCTCGATGCATACGAGTGCCTGGGCGAACTGGCGCTGTCCGGCGCCGTGCGCCCGGTGCAGGGCGTGTTGCCGGCGGCGCTGGCCGCCCGCGAAGCCGGACGCACCTTGCTGGTGCCGGCGGCCAATGCCGAAGAGGCCAGCCTCGCCTCCGGGCTCAGGGTGATCGCCGTCGACCACCTGCTGCAGATCGCCGCGCACCTCAACGGCACGGCCCCCATCGAACCCTATGCCGCCCAGGGCCTGCTCCGGCAGAGCCTGCCCTACCCCGACCTGGCCGAAGTGCAGGGCCAATTGGCGGCCAAGCGCGCCCTGCTGGTGGCGGCCGCCGGCTCGCACAACCTGCTGCTCAGCGGCCCGCCCGGCACCGGCAAGACCCTGCTCGCCAGCCGCCTGCCAGGCCTGCTGCCGCCGCTGGACGAAAGCGAGGCGCTGCAGGTGGCGGCGATCCACTCGGTGGCCAGTCATACGCCGTTGCAGCACTGGCCGCAGCGCCCCTTTCGCACCCCGCACCATAGTGCCTCGGGGCCGGCGCTGGTCGGCGGTGGCAGTCGTCCGCAGCCCGGCGAGATCACCCTGGCGCATCAGGGCGTGCTGTTCCTCGACGAGCTGCCGGAGTTCGACAGGAAGGTCCTGGAGGTGCTGCGCGAACCGCTGGAGAGCGGCCATATCGTCATCGCCCGGGCGCGCGACAAGGTGCGTTTCCCGGCGCGTTTCCAGCTGGTGGCGGCGATGAATCCCTGCCCCTGCGGCTACCTCGGCGATGCGAGCAACCGCTGCCGCTGCACCCCGGAGCAGATCCAGCGCTACCGCGCCAAGTTGTCCGGGCCGCTGCTCGACCGCATCGACCTGCACCTGACCGTGGCGCGCGAAAGCACGGCGCTGGAGGTCCCGGCACAGGATGGCGAAAGCACCGCTGAGGCCGCGGCCAAGGTCGCCGCCGCGCGTCAGCGCCAGCTGCGGCGCCAGGGCGTGGCCAACGCCCTTCTCGACCTGCCCGGGCTGCGTCGGCACTGCGCCCTGAGCGAAACGGATCGCCACTGGCTGGAGAATGCCTGCGAGCGCCTCGGCCTGTCGCTGCGCGCCGCGCACCGGGTACTCAAGGTGGCACGCACCCTGGCCGACCTGGCGGACGAGGAGCGGATCGCCCGCGGCCACCTGGCCGAGGCGCTGCAGTATCGACCGGGGATGGGCTGAGACACCGTCGCTACAACCGTTGCACCTCGGGCAGGCGCATCGCCGCCACCTCCGCCAGCAGGTAATCGCGCAGTCGTTGCAGGCGCGCCTGGGCGCGGTGCGCCTTGGGCCACACCAGGTAATAGCTGGAGCCGCTGTAGACCGCCTGCCGCCACGGCAGGCCAAGGCGGCCGGCATTCACGTCCTCGGCCATCAGCAGCAGATCGCCGATGGACACCCCATAGCCGCGCGCCGCCGCGACTATGCCCAGTTCGAGCATGTCGAACAGCTGGCCGCTCTTCAGCGGAATCCGCTCGGCCAGCCCGGTGATCTGCAGCCATTGCCGCCAGTCGCGCCGGTCCGGGGTCGGGTGCAATTGTTCGGCGGCCTGCAGCCGCGCCAGCGGCCAGGGGCCGCCGGCGACATCGGCGGCGGCGCAGACTGGGATCAGCCATTCCTCGAACAGCAGCACGCTGTCCCACTCCTCCGGGAACTGGCCGTCGGCCAGCAGCACCGCGCAGTCGAAGGGCTCGTGGCGAAAATCCACCTTGTCCACGTCCATCCAGGCGCTGGTCAGCTGCACCTCGCTCTCCGGGTAGGCCAGGCGAAAGTGCGACAACCGCGCCAGCAGCCAGCGCATGGTCAGGGTCGAGGGCGCCTTCAGGCGCAGCACGCTGTCGTCGGCGCGCAGCGCGGAGCAGGCCCGCTCCAGCGCATCGAAGCCGTCGCGCAGGCCGGGCAGCAGGGCGCGCGCCGGGTCGGTCAGCTGCAGGCTGCGGCCACGGCGCTCGAACAGGCGGCAGGCGAAATGTTCCTCGAGGGTACGGATATGCCGGCTCACCGCGCTCTGGGTAATGGCCAGTTCCTCGGCGGCGCGGGTAAAGGAGGCATGCCTCGCCGCCGCCTCGAAGGCGCGCAGGGCGTAGAGCGGCGGCAGACGCCGGTTCATCGCGTCAAACCATGATTTTTAATCATGACTGGCATGGCTATTTTCCTTTTGTGGGCAACTCGCTAAACCCAGAGAATAGCTGTCATTGCTAATCCTCAGACAGTCTGGGGAGGCCTATCCTGCCGAAGTTTTACTCATCATGAAGAATGCCCTTGGCCACGAGCTGGGCGCGCTGCTGCGCCTGGCCGGCCCACTGATCTCCGCCCAGCTGGCCCACGCGCTGATGATCTTCACCGACACGCTGATGATGGCGATGCTCGGCCCGCAGCAACTGGCCGGCGGCGCGCTGGGCGCCACCTGCTATTTCATCTTCTCGATCTTCTGCACCGGGGTGATCGCCGCCGTGGGCAGCCTGGTCGCCATCCGCCACGGCGCCGGCGACCCAAGCGGCGTCGCCCGCCTGCTGCACAACGGCCTGTGGCTGGCCCTGCTGCTGGGCATGGTCAGCGCGCTGTGCCTCAACGGCCTGGGCCCGCTGCTGCCGCACCTGGGCCAGGCGCCTGACGCCGCGGGCCTGGCCATGGAGTTTCTGCGCCCGTTGTCGCTGGCCCTGCCCGGCTACCTGTGCTTCATGGCCTTGCGTGGCTTCACCAGTGCCATCGGCCATCCCGGCCCGGTGATGGCCATCAGCATCGTCGGCACGGCGGCCAACTTCGTCATCAACTATGCGCTGATCAAGGGCTGGTTCGGCCTGCCCAGCCTGGGCCTGGGCGGTATCGGCATGACCACCGCGCTGGTCAGCAGCGGCATGGCCCTGGCGTTGGCGCTGTATATCCTGCTCGCGCCCCACTACCGCCTGTACAAGCTGCGCAGCGGCCTGGGCCGTCCGCAGCGCGCGGAGATGCGCGCCCTGCTGCGCCTGGGACTGCCCATCGGCGGCACCTATGCTGCCGAGCAGGGCCTGTTCACCTTCGCCACCCTGTGCATGGGCGCGCTGGGCAGCGTGCAGCTGGCGGCGCACCAGATCGCCATGCAGACGGTGGCGCTGGCCTTTATCGTGCCGCAGGGGCTGTCCTACGCGGTGACCTTCCGCGTCGGCCTGCACTACGGCGCCGGGCGCCTGCCGCTGTCGCGCCTCAGCGGCCATCTGGGCATAGCCCTGGGGGCGGCGTTGATGCTGCTGTTCGCCCTGCTGTTCTGGCTGCTGCCGGAATGGATCATCGGCCTGTTCCTCGACCGCCACGATCCGGCCTTCGCCGAGATCGTCACCCTGGCGGTGAGCCTGCTGGCGATTGCCGCCTGGTTCGAACTGTTCGATGGCCTGCAGAGCATCGCCATGGGTGCGATCCGCGGGTTGAACGACGGCCGCACCACCTTGTTGATCGGCCTGAGTGGCTACTGGTGCGTCGGTGCGCCACTGGCCTGGCTGCTGGCCTTCGTGCTCGGCTGGGGCGCCGCGGGCGTCTGGTGGGGCTTGGCGGCCGGCCTGGCGGTGACGGCGAGCGGCCTGGTGCTGGGCTTTCAGTGGAAGACGGCACGCTTGCAGCAGGCGGACCGGGTAACAGGCGAAGCCTGCCTGTCGTAATGGCGCAGCCTGCGCGTTAGGAAGGCGTTACCGACAACAGCGGCTGGCGCTGGCCGAACACCAGAAAGCGCGCCAGCTCGGCCAGCGGCACGGCCTTGCTGATCAGGTAGCCCTGCACCTGGTCGCAGCCGAACTGGCGCAGCATGTCCAGCTGTTCGATGTTCTCCACCCCTTCGGCGACCACCTCGAGGTTGAGGTTGTGCGCCAGGTTGATCATCGCCCGCACCAGCTGGCGATTCTCGGCGCGCTCGCCCATGCCGCCGACGAAGCTCTTGTCAATCTTCAGCAGGGTGATCGGCAGGTTGTTGAGGTGAACGAAGGAGGAGAAGCCGGTACCGAAGTCGTCCAGCGAGAAGCGCACGCCGAGCCGCCCCAGGGCCAGCATGGTCTGCTGCACCTGGTCGCTGCGGCGCATCACCGCGGTCTCGGTCAGCTCGAACTCCAGCCACTGCGCGTCCACCCCGCGCTCCTCAATCAGCCGACTGAGGGTCGGCAGCAGCTGGCTGTCCTGGAACTGGCGGAACGACAGGTTGATCGCCATGTGCAGCGCCGGCAGGCCGCGCCCGCGCAGCCACTGCATGTCGCGCAGGGCGCGGGAGATCACCCAGTAGCCGAGCGGCACGATCAGCCCGGTTTCCTCGGCCAGCGGCACGAACTCGTTGGGCGCCAGCAGGCCGCGCTCGCCGTGCTGCCAGCGCACCAGCGCCTCCAGGCCGACGATGCGCCCGCTCTGCAGGCACAGCCGCGGCTGGTAGTGCAGCTCCAGCTCGTCGCGGCGCAGGGCGCGGCGCAGCTCGCCTTCCAGATCGGCCTGGCTGCGCGCGCTGCGGTTGATGCGCTCGTCGTAGACGTGGAACACGCAGCCCTGCTGACTCTTGGCCTGCTGCATGGCGATGTGCGCGTGCCACAGCAGCGGGTCGGCGCCCTCTCCGGCGCGGGCATGGGCCAGGCCCAGGCTGCAGCCGATCAGCAGGCTCTCGCCGTCGACCCAGTAGGGTTCGGCCAGCACCTCGGTGATGCGTTCGGCCAGGCGCTCGGCGCGCTGCGGGTCGCGGCGGGTGTCGAGGAGCAGGGCGAACTCGTCGCTGCCCAGACGCGCGAGCTGGTCGCAGGGCTGCAGCAGGCTCTTCAGGCGCGCCACCACCTGCAGGATCAGGCGGTCGCCGGCCTGGTAGCCGAGGGCGTCGTTGGCGTGGCGGAAGTTGTCCAGGTCGAGATGGCCGAGCACCAGGCCGCGTCCGCCGCACTCGGCCAGGCGCGCGGCGAGCAGGGTCTGGAAGCCCTGGCGGTTGGCGATGCCGGTCAGCGGGTCCTGCTCGGCCAGGCGCTGCAGGGTCTGCTTGAGGTTGCCCTGCTCGCGCACGTAACGCAGGCAGCGGCGCAGCACGTCGACACTGAAGGCGCCGGCCACCAGCCAGTCGCAGACCCCGACGGGCTCCTCGGCCGGCTCGGCCTCCAGCAGCAGCACGAGCGGCACGCTGCAACTGTCGGCGGGCGGTCGGCAGTCGGGGGTGCAGAACACCAGGCCCTGGCCGCCGTCCTCGAACAGGTTGCTGGCCGCCGCCCAGGACGGCGCGGTGATCAGCCCCGGGACGGTGCCCAGAGCGTCGATGGCCCGGCGCAGACGCGCCGACCACTCACCTGAGGCGGTCAGCAGTAACAGTCGCATGGGCTCGACGGAATCGGACACTGGGCTTCCCCGGACAGTGGCGTGCCGCCGGCGGCGGTCACTGCCGCGCCAGATCCCGGCGCTGATTCTCTCGACGCATCCCGCGCCGATGTGCGGTCAAGACACCGACACTGTGCCGACAAGCTAACCAAGTACGCGCCCGCTCACCAGCGCCTCACGCGGAACTGTGAGTGAGTTCAGATTCTGGCGCTGGAGTGCGCGCTAGAGCCCGTGCTGGGGCTCAGGCGGAAATCGACTGAGGGCGGCTGGCGCGGGCGATGCGACCGAGCAGGAACTGCCGCAGCTCGGCCAGCGGCAGCGCCTTGCTGATCAGGTAGCCCTGGCCCTGGTCGCAGCCGAACTGGCGCAACAGCTCCAGTTCGGCCTCGGTCTCCACGCCCTCGGCGACCACTTCCAGGCCCAGGTTGCGTGCCAGGTTGATCATGGCGTTGACCAGCCGGCACTGCTCGCCGCGTACGGCCATGCCGGAAACGAAGCTCTTGTCCAGCTTGAGCAAGGTGATCGGCAGGCTGGCCAGGTGGACGAAGGAGGAGAAGCCGGTGCCGAAGTCGTCGAGGGAGAAACGCACGCCAAGCTCGCCCAGCGTGCGCATGGTGTCCAGCACGTAGTCGCTGCGGCGCATCACCGCGGTCTCGGTCAGCTCGAACTCGAGCCAGCCGCCATCCACCCCGCAGCGCTCGATCAGGCGCTGCACCGTGGGCAGCAGCTGGCTGTCCTGGAACTGGCTGAACGACAGGTTGACCGCCATGTGCACCGGCAGGCGCTCCTGCATCAGCCACTCCAGATCGCGCAGGGCCCGCGCCACCACCCAGTAGCCGAGCGGAATGATCAGGCCGCTCTGCTCCGCCAGGGGAATGAAGTGCTGCGGGTAGAGCAGGCCGCGACTCGGGTGGCGCCAGCGCACCAGCGCCTCGAGGCCGACGATGGCGCCACTGGCCAGGTTCATCCGCGGCTGATAATGCAGCTCCAGCTCGTCGCGGCGCAGCGCCTGGCGCAACTCCGCCTCGAGGTCGGCGATATTGCGCGCGTCGCTCGAGGTGCGTTCATCGTAAAGGTGGTAGGTGCAGCCCTCGCGCCCCTTGGCCTGCTGCATGGCCATGTGCGCGTGCCACAGCAGCGGGTCGGCGTCCTCGCCGGCACGGCAGTAGGCCAGGCCCAGGCTGCAGCCCAGGGTCAGGCTCTCGCCGTTGATCCAGTAGGGCTCGGCCAGCGACTCCATCAGCGCCTGGGCCATGGGTTCGACGCGCTTGGCCGAGCGGCTGACGTCCAGCAGCAGGGCGAATTCGTCGCTGCCCACCCGCGCCAGGCCGTCACCGGGCTCGAGCAGCAACTTGATGCGCTCGGTGACCTGCTGGATCAGCTGGTCGCCGGCCTGGTGACCGAGGCTATCGTTGGCATGGCTGAAGTTGTCTAGATCCAGATAGCCGAGCAACAGGCCGCGGCCACGGTTGTACTGCAGACGTTTGCGCAGCAGGCTCTGGAAACCCTGGCGATTGGCGATGCCGGTGAGCGGATCGCGCTCGGCCAGGGTTTGCAGAGCCTGACGCTGTCGGCTGTACTCCAGACAGCGACGCAGCACCTCGCCGGTCAGGCTATCGCGGGCCAGCCAGTCCTGGGCGTCACGCGGCGCCTCGAGCGGCGGGCGGTCGAGCAGCAGGATGGGGGGGAGCGGGCAATGCTCGGCGGCGGGCTGGCACTGCGGCGTGCAGAACAGCAGATCCGGCAGGTGCTGGCGGTACAGGCGCTCGGCGTCGTGCCAACTGCTGGCGGCGAACAACCAGACCGGCTCGGGCAACTCGCCCAGCAAGGCATCGAGCAGAGCGACCCAATGGTCGTCCGTCGTCAGCACCAGCAGCCGCCTGAACTCGCTTTGGCAGGACACGATACCTCCGCAGCACGCTTTTAATAAACCACTTTAACTTATAGCCGCATTTCGCTAATTAGGCGCAAGAATCTACTCACCTATTTGCAACGCTGCAAGGCCGCTCGGCGGCGCCGCGGCCAAGCCGGGTGCATCCTGCTAGAATCGCCGGCCATTCATCCGCAGCCCCGTACCCCCATGTCCCGACTGAACCCCCGGCAACAAGAGGCCGTGAACTACGTCGGCGGCCCGCTTCTGGTGCTCGCCGGTGCCGGTTCCGGCAAGACCAGCGTGATCACGCGCAAGATCGCCCACCTGGTGCAGAACTGCGGCATCCAGGCCCGTCATATCGTCGCCATGACCTTCACCAACAAGGCCGCGCGCGAGATGAAGGAGCGCGTCGGCAGCCTACTCAAGGGCGCCGAGGCGCGCGGCCTGACCGTGTCCACCTTCCACAACCTGGGCATGAACATCATCCGCAAGGAATATGCGCGCCTGGGCTACAAGCCCGGCTTCTCGATCTTCGACGACGGCGACATCAAGGCGTTGCTGTCGGACATCATGCAGAAGGAATACGCCGGCGATGACGGCGCCGACGAGGTGAAGAACCTCATCGACAGCTGGAAGAACGACCTGATCCTGCCCGACGAGGCCCTGGCCAAGGCGCGCGGGCCCAAGGAGCAGACCGCCGCCATCGTCTACCTGCACTACCAGCGCACGCTCAAGGCGTACAACGCGGTGGACTTCAACGACCTGATCCTGCTGCCGGTCAAGCTCTTTCAGGAGCACGCCGACATCCTGGAAAAATGGCAGAACCGCATCCGCTACCTGCTGGTCGACGAATACCAGGACACCAACGCCAGCCAGTACCTGCTGGTCAAGCTGCTGGTGGGCATGCGCAACCAGTTCACCGTGGTCGGCGACGACGACCAGTCGATCTACGCCTGGCGCGGCGCGCGCCCGGAAAACCTGATGCTGCTGAAAGAGGACTACCCCTCGCTGAAGGTGGTGATGCTGGAGCAGAACTACCGCTCCACCAGCCGCATCCTCAAATGCGCCAACATCCTCATCGCCAACAACCCGCACGTGTTCGAGAAGCAGCTGTGGTCGGAGATGGGCGTGGGCGACGAGATCCGCGTGATCCGCACGCGCAACGAGGACGCCGAGTGCGAGCGGGTGGCCCTGGAAATCCTCACCGAGCACCTGCGCACCCAGCGCCCCTACAGCGACTTCGCCATCCTCTACCGCGGCAACTACCAGGCCAAGCTGATGGAGCTGAAGCTGCAGCACCACCAGATTCCCTATCGCCTCTCCGGTGGCACCAGCTTCTTCGCCCGCCAGGAGGTGAAGGACCTGATGAGCTACTTCCGCCTGCTGGTCAACCCGGACGACGACAACGCCTTCCTGCGGGTGATCAACGTGCCGCGCCGCGAGATCGGCTCGACCACCCTGGAAAAGCTCGGCAACTACGCCAGCCAGCGCGGCATCAGCATGTACGCCGCCGCCGACGAGATCGGCCTGGGCGAACAGCTCGACAGCCGCTACACCGAGCGCCTGGCACGCTTCAAGCGCTGGATGGACGGCGTGCGCCAGCAGTGCGCGCAGAACGACCCGATCGCCGCGATCCGCA
Source organism: Pseudomonas sp. ABa2 (assembly GCF_056676075.1). Taxonomy (NCBI): domain Bacteria; kingdom Pseudomonadati; phylum Pseudomonadota; class Gammaproteobacteria; order Pseudomonadales; family Pseudomonadaceae; genus Pseudomonas; species Pseudomonas sp. ABa2. Next base: position 217,150 of record NZ_CM155239.1, on the reverse strand, counting down.
GCATGGTGATGGACATCGACTACGAGAACTGGCTGCGGCAGAACGCCTCCAGCGACAAGGTGGCCGAGGCGCGCATGGGCAACGTCTGGTTTCTCGTCGATGCGCTGAAGAACACCCTGGAGCGTGACGAAGACGGCGACATGACCATCGAGGACGCCATCGGCAAGCTGGTGCTGCGCGACATGCTCGAGCGCCAGCAGGAAGAGGAGGAAGGCGCCGAGGGCGTGCAGATGATGACCATGCACGCCTCCAAGGGCCTGGAATTCCCCTCGGTGTACATCATCGGCTTCGAGGAGGAGATCCTCCCGCACCGCTCCAGCATCGAGGCCGACACCATCGAGGAGGAGCGGCGCCTGGCCTACGTCGGCATCACCCGCGCCAAGCGCAACCTGGCGCTGACCTTCGCCGCCAAGCGCAAGCAGTACGGCGAGGTGATCGACTGCTCGCCGAGTCGCTTCCTCGACGAACTGCCGCCCGAGGATCTGGTCTGGGAAGGCCAGGAGGAGGCGCCGGTGGAGGTCAAGACCGCGCGCGGCAACGACGCGCTAGCCAATATGCGCGCGCTGCTTAGAAAATGACCGGCGCGCGGCGACGGCCCGCAAGGTCATCAAATAGAGTTACTTCGTAGCCCGGATGCAATCCGGGGAAACCGTCCCGGATTGCATCCGGGCTACGTTCAGCATGAGGACAACCGCGTGGAAGCGCTAAAACAGAAGATTCGCGAAGAAGGCATCGTACTGTCCGAGCAGGTGCTCAAGGTCGACGCCTTTCTCAACCACCAGATCGACCCGGCACTGATGCAGCAGATCGGCCACGAGTTCGCCCAGCGCTTCGCCGGCCAGGGCATCAGCAAGATCGTCACCATCGAGGCCTCCGGCATCGCCCCGGCGATCATGGCCGGCCTGGAGCTGGGCATTCCGGTGATCTTCGCGCGCAAGTTCCAGTCGCTGACGCTCAAGGACGACCTGCTGATCTCCAAGGTGTTCTCCTTCACCAAGCAGACCGAGAGCACCATCGCCATCTCCTCGCGCCACCTGACCGCCGCCGACACCGTGCTGGTGATCGACGACTTCCTCGCCAACGGCCACGCCGCCAAGGCGCTGATCGACCTGATCCAGCAGGCCGGCGCGCGGATCGCCGGCATCGGCATCGTCATCGAGAAGTCGTTCCAGGAAGGCCGCACGCTGCTGGAGAGCGAGGGCTACCGGGTCGAGTCGCTGGCGCGCGTCGCCGCCCTGGAAAACGGCCAGGTACGCTTTCTCGACTAAACCATTGGGGTGCGCACCCGGCAACCGATCGCCAGCGGTGCGCACGGCCTAGCCTGCGGACATAAAAAAACCGCCTGCAAGAGGCGGTTTTTTATCGAGCGCCGGGTCTTACAGACCGGACATCTTCTTGATCGCGTCGCGCAGCTCGTCGTCGGAGCAGTCGGCGCAGGTGCCTTTCGGCGGCATGGCGTTGATGCCGGAGATGGCCTTGGCCAGGATGCCGTCGAGGCCGCCCTGGTGGTCGGCGCGCTCTTTCCAGGCGGCGGTGTCGCCGATCTTCGGCGCGCCCAGCACGCCGGCGCCATGGCAGGCGTTGCAATGCTTGGCGATGATGTCGTCGGTGCTGCGCGCGCCGCCGGCGGCCACGGCAACGGCGCCGACGCCCTTGCATTCTTCGCCCATGATGCACACTTCGCCGACCGGCTTGAGGCGTTCGGCGATGGCTTCATCGGTCGTGGCCTGAGCAGTCACTGCCCACAGGGCCAATACGGCAGCCGGTGCCACCAGCATTTTCTTCATCAGATTCACGGTACACCCTCTTCGTGGCTAGTCACGCCCGCGGCCACGGTTTCGCGAGCGGGCGACAGTATAACGGCAAGCCGCCCGGGCCGAAACAACCCAGATTGTCGCAGGGTTATTGATCAGAAATTCGCCGGTGTGGTGGCGCTGATCAGCCGCGCCGGCGCGTCGAAGGGGTTGCGGAAGCGGTGCGGCTTGCTGCTCTCGAAGTAGTAGCTGTCGCCCGGCTCGAGGATGAACACCTCGCTGCCCACGGTCAGTTCCAGCTTGCCTTCCACCAGCATGCCGGCCTCCTCGCCCTCGTGGGCGTACATCTCGTCGCCGGTGTCGGCGCCGACCGGGTAGGTCTCGTCGAGGAAGGCGATGGCACGGCTCGGATGGGCCTTGCCGATCAGCTTCATGGTGATGGCGCCGCTGCAGATATCGGTCAGTTCGGAGGCCCGGTAGACCACCTGGGCCTGGTTCTCCTGCTCCAGGTCGAGGGAGAAGAACTCCACCAGCGACATGGGGATGCCGCCGAGCACCTTCTTCAGCGAGCTGATCGAAGGGCTCACGCTGTTCTTCTCGATCATCGAGATGGTGCTGTTGGTGACCCCCGCACGCTTGGCGAGTTCACGTTGGGAAAGGCCTTTGAGCTTACGAATCGATTGCAGTCGAACGCCGACGTCCAATGCTGGTGTCCCCCCTGGGGCAGATGCGGAAAAAGTGTCCGTATCATGGCACAGCGTTCGGAATTTACAACACTGGCGTTCGCGCTCGCCTACACCGCCCCCGTTAGAGCCTATGCAAAGGCTCGCGAGCTAGAGCCATGCAAGGCAAAAACAGGCGAGGAAGCGGAGTTTACGAGTTGTAAATGAGCATTACTCGTTGCACTCGCCCTTCGGGCCGCGCTGAAGCGCGTTAGCCGCAAGCGGCTTGCCGAGCCTGTTTTTAACGCAGCAGGGCCGACGCGCAGCAGCCTTTGAACAGGCTCTCAGCCGCCGAGATAGAGCAGCGGCGCCCGGCGCACATTGCAGAACAGCTGGTAGGGAATGCTGCCGGCGGCCAGGGCCACGTCGCTGGCCAGCACCTGCTTGCCCCACAGCTCCACGCGGCTGCCGAGGCCGGCTTGCGGCAGGTCGGTGAGATCGACGGTGAGCATGTCCATCGACACCCGGCCGATCAGCCGGGTCAGCTGGCCGTCCACCGCTACCGGCGTGCCGGTCGGCGCGTGGCGCGGATAGCCGTCGGCATAGCCCATGGCGACCACGCCGACGCGGGTCGGTCGCTCGCTGACGAAGCGCGCGCCGTAGCCCACCGGCTCGCCGGCCGGCAGTTCGCGCAGGCTGATGACCTTCGACTCCAGGGTCATCACCGGCTTGAGCCGCGCCGCCTGCGCCTGGGCCTGCTCGAAGGGAGTGGCGCCGTACAGCATGATGCCGGGGCGCACCCAGTCGCTTGGCACCTGTGGCCAGCCGAGCACGGCAGGCGAGTTGCGCAGGCTGACCTCGGCGGCCAGGCCTTCGCGGGCCTGCTGGAACACCGCCAGCTGTTCGGCGGTGCGCGGGCAGTCGGGCTCGTCGGCGCGGGCGAAGTGGCTCATCAGCACGATCTTGCTCACCTTGCCGCTGGCCAGCAGCCGGCGGTATGCGCCCTGGTAGTCGGCCGGATGCAGGCCGACGCGGTGCATGCCCGAGTCCAGCTTGAGCCAGACATTCAATGGCGTGCCCAGACTCGCCTGCTCGATGGCCTCGACCTGCCACAGCGCGTGGACCACGCACCACAGCTGGTGCTGCTCGATCAGCGCCAGCTCGGCCGCCTCGAAGAAGCCTTCCAGCAGCAGGATCGGCGCGCGGATGCCGGCCTCGCGCAGGGCCAGCGCCTCCTCGATGCAGGCCACGGCGAAGCCGTCGGCCTCGCGCTCCAGGGCCTGGGCGCAGCGCACCGCGCCGTGCCCGTAGGCATCGGCCTTGACCACGGCGAGGGCGCGGGCGCCGCTCAGTTCGCGGGCCAGTTGGTAATTGTGACGCAGGGCGTCGAGGTCGATCAGGGCACGGGCGGGACGCATGGTTCGCAGTCTCTCGATGCTTCGCCGAGGCGAGGTGTTTGGCGCAGCCCGGATGCCATCCGGGCTACGCGCTACCAGTCAAAAAAAGCCCGGCGGGACAGCCGGGCGAAAAGCCAACACAAAAAATTCCGGGAGAAATTTTTGACGTCGCTCCACGACGGTCCGGAGGGTGGCCGCCTTAGAGGGCCGCCACCACCATCATTTCCACCAGCACCTCGGGCTTGTACATCTTCGCCTCGACGCAGGCGCGCGCCGGCGCGGCACCCTCGGCGACCCAGGCGTCGTACTCGGCGTTGAGGCCGTCGTAGTGGGCGTCCATGTCCTTGAGGTAGATGGTCACGGAAAGAATCTTGCTCTTGTCGCTGCCGGCCTCGGCCAGCATGCGGTCGATATTGGCCAGGGTCTCGCGGGTCTGCTGGCGGATGTCGCCGCTGTAATCGTCGGCCAGCTGGCCGGCGAGGTAGACGGTGCCGTTGTGGATCACCACTTCGCTGTAGCGTTTTTCCACATGCAGGCGCTGGATCGACATAGGGGTAAAGCTCCTTGGATTACGGGACGCGCAGCCTATCAGGTGCGCAGCGGCTGCGGCGCAGCCTCGAGCTCGCGGGTCTTGCCCGAGTAACGCGAGATATCCAGGCCTTCGGCGCTGATCTGCGGGCGCTTGTTGCCGATCAGATCCGCCAGCAGGCGACCGGAGCCGCAGGCCATGGTCCAGCCCAGGGTGCCGTGGCCGGTATTAAGGAACAGGTTGCGGTAGGCGCTGGCGCCGACGATCGGCGTGCCGTCCGGGGTGGCCGGGCGCAGACCGGTCCAGAACTCGGCCTGCTTGAGGTCGCCGCCCTCGGGATAGAGGTCGGCGGTGATCATTTCCAGGGTGGCGCGACGCTTGGGGTTGAGGCTCAGGTCGAACCCGGCGATCTCGGCCATGCCGCCGACGCGGATGCGGCCGTCGAAACGGGTGATCGCCACCTTGTAGGTCTCGTCGAGGATGGTCGAGGTCGGCGCCATCTCGGCGTTGGTGATCGGCACGGTCAGCGAGTAGCCCTTGAGCGGGTAGACCGGCGCGCGCACGCCCAGCGGCTTGAGCAGCTGCGGGCTGTAGCTGCCCAGCGCCAGGACATAACGGTCGGCGGTTTCCAGCTTGCCGTCGATCCACACGCCGTTGATGCGGTCGCCGACAGCGTCCAGGCGCTGGATGTTCTGCCCGAAGCGGAATTCCACCCCCAGCTTGACGCACATCTCGGCCAGCTTGGTGGTGAACATCTGGCAGTCGCCGGTCTGGTCGTTGGGCAGGCGCAGGGCGCCGGCCAGCTTGTGCTTGACCCCGGCCAGGGCCGGTTCGACGCGGGCGATGGCGTCGCGGTCGAGCAGCTCGAAGGGCACGCCGGAGGCTTCCAGCACGGCGATGTCCTTGGCCGCGGCATCGACCTGGGCCTGGGTGCGGAACAGCTGGGTGGTGCCGAGCTGGCGACCTTCGTAGGCGATGCCGGTCTCGGCGCGCAGCTCGTCGAGGCAGTCGCGGCTGTACTCGGACAGGCGCACCATGCGCTCCTTGTTCACCGCATAGCGGCTGGCGGTGCAGTTGCGCAGCATCTGCGCCATCCACAGGTACTGGTCGATATCGCCGGTGGCCTTGATCGCCAGCGGGGCGTGCTTCTGCAGCAGCCACTTGATGGCCTTGAGGGGGATGCCCGGGGCGGCCCAGGGCGAGGCGTAGCCGGGGGAGACCTGGCCGGCGTTGGCGAAGCTGGTTTCCAGGGCCGGGCCGTTCTGGCGGTCGACCACCACCACCTCGAAGCCCTGACGGGCCAGGTAGTACGCACTGGCGGTACCGATCACACCACTGCCGAGAACCAGAACACGCATGCTTTTCTCCCCGCCGCGCCAGGGCACGGACGTCCAAGACCAGAGTTGTCGTTGGGGCGCAGTATAGGGAGAGCCGTGCAGTGCTTTTCACCATATACACAGCTATATTTGGCGAGAATTCTTGGCAAAAATCGCTTTTACAGAGGCGGATTCCCCATGAGAACCCAACATCAGAGTCGTCGCGAACTGGACAAGATCGACCGCAACATCCTCCGCATCCTGCAGGAGGACGGGCGCATCAGCTTCACCGAACTGGGCGAGCGGGTAGGCCTGTCCACCACGCCCTGCACCGAGCGGGTACGTCGCCTGGAGCGCGAGGGGATCATCATGGGCTACCACGCCCGGCTCAATCCGCAGCACCTCAAGGCCAACCTGCTGGTGTTCGTCGAGATCAGCCTGGACTACAAGTCCGGCGACACCTTCGAGGAATTCCGCCGCGCCGTGCTCAAGCTGCCGCACGTGCTCGAATGCCACCTGGTGTCCGGCGACTTCGATTACCTGGTCAAGGCACGGATCAACGAGATGGCCAGCTACCGCAAGCTGCTCGGCGACATCCTGCTCAAGCTGCCGCACGTGCGCGAGTCGAAGAGCTATATCGTCATGGAAGAGGTGAAGGAGTCGCTGGCGCTGCCGGTGCCGGAATAAGGCGGTTAACAAGCTGCAAGCGACAAGCCCCAAGTTGAAAAGCGAGTTGGATGGAAAACCGCGAAGCGTTTCCCACCATGGCCGTGCAACACCTTAGAGCCCCTATTGGTGGATAAGCTTCGCGTTATCCACGTGCAAAGGCCCCGTAGGGTGGGCTTTAGCCCACCAACGGCGGTCAGCGTGGGCTAAAGCCCACCCTACAAGAGCCTCTGGCGGGTCGTGGCGATCAGGTGGTGCACCTGGCTCTACACCAGCCGCTGGCGAGTGGTCGCGATCAGCCGATGCACCTGGCGCTCCACCGCCGGCGCGATCGGTTGCTCGGGGCCGCGACCGTGCGGACAGGGCAGGTTCGGCGTGGTGCCGAACAACCGGCAGATCAGCGGGCGTTGCTCGTAGACCTGGCAGCCCTGCGGGCCCAGATGCACGCAGTTGTAGGCGGCCAGCGCCGCGTCGTGTTCGGCCTCGCTCTTCACCGGCAGCCGCGCCAGTTCCTCCGAGGAGGCGGTGACCGGCCCGCAGCAGTCGTGGCAGCCGGGCACGCAGGCGAAGCGCGGGATCTGCCGGCGCAGGTGGTCGATCTTGCGGTCGGTGCAGCTCATGCTCGGGCATCCGGAAAACGATGCCGGCAGTGTACTGCGCCGCGCGGGCCGGTGCTGCAGGAGCGACTGCAGCCGCGAATCGGCGCGTCATGGTAGCGGCTAAGGCCGCTCCTGCATTGATTTTTCCGGCGGCCCCCTTGGCGTCATGCAGATTCCGCGCTTATGCTGCGTTGAATTTTCCACACACAAAAATCAGGATTTCACACATGAACGCCCGCGTTCACCAGCCGGTTCACGGCCCCCAGCACGCCGCCTCCTACTACGCCGCCAGCGTCAATCGCCAGCTGGCCTACCCGCCTTTGGGCGGCGAGCTGCAGGTGGACGTGTGCATAGTCGGCGGCGGCTATTCCGGCCTGAACACCGCCATCGAGCTGGCGCGCAAGGGCCTGACGGTGGCGCTGCTGGAGGCGCGCAAGATCGGCTGGGGCGCCAGCGGGCGCAACGGCGGCCAGCTGATCCGCGGCGTCGGCCACGGCGTCGAGCAGTTCGCGAACGTGATCGGCCAGGATGGGGTGCGTGAGCTCAAGCTGATGGGCCTGGAGGCGGTGGAGCTGGTGCGCCGGCGCGTCGAAGAGTTCCAGATCGACTGCGACCTGACCTGGGGCTACTGCGACCTGGCCAACAAGCCCGAGCACCTGGCTGGTTTCGCCGAGGACAAGGCCGAGCTGGAGAGCCTCGGCTACCGCCACCAGCTGCGCCTGCTGCAGCCGGAGCAGATGCACGAGGTGGTCGGCTCCGACAACTATGTCGGCGGCATGATCGACATGGGCTCGGGTCACCTGCACCCGCTCAACCTGGCCCTGGGCGAAGCGGCGGCGGCCGCGAGCCTGGGCGTGCAGCTGTTCGAGGACTCGCCGGTGACGCGCATCGACTACGGCCGCGAGCTGCGCGTGCACACCGCCCGCGGCCAGGTGCGCGCCAAGTACCTGGTGCTGGCCTGCAACGCCTATATCAACGGCCTGGAGCCGACCCTGAGCGGCAAGGTGCTGCCGGCCGGCAGCTACGTGATCGCCACCGAGCCGCTGTCCGAGGCCCAGGCGCGTTCGATCATTCCGCAGAACATGGCCCTGTGCGACCAGCGCGTGGCGCTGGACTACTACCGCCTCTCGGCCGACCGGCGCCTGCTGTTCGGCGGTGCCTGCCACTATTCCGGGCGCGATCCGGCGGACATCGCCGCCTATATGCGGCCGAAGATGCTCAAGGTCTTCCCGCAGCTGGCCGACGTGCGCATCGACTACCGGTGGGGCGGCATGATCGGCATCGGCGCCAACCGCCTGCCGCAGATCGGCCGGCTCAAGGATCAGGCCAACGTGTTCCACGCCCAGGCCTATGCCGGCCACGGGGTCAACGCCACCCACCTGGCCGGCAAGCTGCTCGCCGAGGCCATCGCCGGCCAGGAGAGCCGCGGCTTCGAGCTGTTCGCCAAGGTGCCGCACATGACCTTCCCCGGCGGCAAGTACCTGCGCTCGCCACTGCTGGCCCTCGGCATGGCCTGGCATCGGTTGAAGGAATTGCTGTAGGTCGGCGCCTGGCGCGGATGCCATCCGGGACGGCCGAGGATGTCCCCGGATTGCAGCCGGGCTACAGGGGCGCGCTGGAAGCGCCGGCTGGCCGGCGTAGGGAGGGCCGGGCGGCGATCCGCTTTAGTCCAGGCCAACCACCGCTGGTGGGCTACAGCCCACCCTACGGCCTCTGCCCACCAACACTTAACGCAGACATAGCCTCAGGGAGGGGGCCCAACGAGTTTTGTGCTCATTGCCCACCCTCTGCCCCATCCCCTCTCCCGTAAGCGGGAGAGGGGATGACGAGGCCGATTCTTCTGTGCACGACATTAGGCCCGGCTCACCCCAGCTAGGCCGCCAGCTCGGCGGCGCGCTGGCTGTAGCGCCGGGCCACGCCGTTGTGCGGCTTGGCCTGCAGGCGTTCGGCCGCCAGCGCCCGGCCCAGGGCCAGCTGGCCGCCGCGCAGGGCCGCTTCCAGCAGGGTCAGGTCGAGCAGGTCACGCTGCGCGTGGCTGCCGCCGAAGCGCTGGGCGATGGAGCGGATCGGCCGCAGCAGCTCGACACAGCGGCGGTACTCGCCCTGGCCGAACGCCTGCAGCGCCAGGCACAGCGGCTGACCGACCTCGGCGGTGAAACGCCGGTTGTCGGCGTCGCCCTGCAGGGCCCGGTGCTGCGCGGCGAGCAGCGCCGCTGCGGCCTCGTCGCGGCCGGCACCGACGAAGGCCATCATCGCGTGGGCATCGTTGAAGGCGTACTGGCCGGCCGTGGCCAGCGGCGCCCAGCCGTCGGCCACCGCCTGCCAGCGCGAGCCCAGCTCGACGCCCTGCAGGTGCAGGCGCCAGAGCAGCGCGGCGGCGTCCACCAGATCCAGCACCAGGCTCGAACGGGCGCCGAAGATCGGCCCGTCGAACAGCGCCAGCGCCTCGTCGACCTCGCCCAGATCCAGGTAGTAGAGCGCCAGGTGCCACCAGTTGTGGCCCTGGATGAAACTGTCGCCGGTCCAGTGCTGCTGGTTGCCGCGCATCCAGGCGATGCCCTCGCGCTGGCGGTTCTGCATCTCCAGCACATGGGCCACGGCGTGCTGCGCCCAGCCGTCGCGCGGCTGCAGCTCCACCGCGCTGCGCCCGGTGGCCTCGGCCGCGGCGTAGTCGCCGTTTTCCTCCAGGCCGAAGGCGTACATGCCGAGCAACGCGTGGTAGCCGGGCATGCCCATCCGCCAGTGCGGCAGGGCACGGGCGATGCGGTCGCGCAGCATGCGCGAGTGGCCGCTGAAGAAGTCCACCTGGTGCCCGGCCTGCAGGGCCAGGATGTCCTGTGGCGCGTCGATGGCGACGTCTTCGAGGATCAGTCCGGCGCGGCTCCAGTGGCCGTCGAGCAGCGCCGCGATGGCGGCCAGGTGGCCACGCTCGCGGGCATCGGCCGGCAGGCCTTGGGCCTGCTGCAGGCACTGCCGCGCCACCGCCAGGCCCTCGGGCTCGGTGCCCAGCAGGTGCAGGTAGGCGCGCAGGACATGGGCCATGACGAAGTCCGGACGCAGCGCCAGGGCCGCCTCGACCGCGGCGAGCGGATCGCCGGCATAGCACTGGAACTGGGCCAGCCCCCTTTCGTAGTGTTCCAGGCTGTGCGGGTCGGCGCCGCTCAGGCTCAGGCCCAGGTTGTCGCGCAGGCTGTTCATGGCTGTCCTCTGCTGGTTGTCTACCGGTCATCGCGGACGCCGCCGACTGCCGGGCTGCGGCTTCACACCGGTGCTACGGTAAGAGGGACCGGGAGGGACGGATATAGCCCGGCCGCCGTCATTCTTGATCCAGCCGCCGCCCGGAGGATCAATGGACGCACTCTCTCACGTGCTCGCCGCCGTCCACTTGTCGGCCGGGGCCTTTCTGCACGCCGAATTCAGCGCGCCCTGGTGCATCCGCGCCCAGGTCAACGCCGAGGACTGCCGCCTGGCCGGCACCCAGCCGGCGCACCTGATGGCCTATCACTACGTGCTCGACGGACGGTTGCTGCTGGGGATAGACGACGCCCCGCTGCTGCCGCTGGAAGCCGGCGAGATCGTCCTGCTGCCGCGCAACGACCCGCACCTGCTGGCCAGTGCCAGCGGGCTGCCGGCGCGGGTGATCGACCACCTGATCCAGTCGCCCGCTCAGGGCAGCGGCCTGGCCAGCCTGCGTCACGGCGGCGGCGGCGCCAGGACCCACCTGATCTGCGGCTTTCTCGGCTGCGCGGTGCCGGACAACCCGCTGGTGCAGACCCTGCCCAGCGTGCTCAAGCTGCAGGTCGGCAACAGCCCCGGCGGCGCCTGGATCGAGCAGGCCTTCCGCCTCGCCGCGGTGGAAAGCGCCGGCCAGCGTCAGGGCGCCGGCACGGCACTGAACAAGCTGGCCGAGCTGCTGTTTATCGAGGCGGTGCGGCGTTACCTGGAAGCGCTGCCGAGCGACCGCCACGGCTGGCTCGCCGGCCTGTGCGACCCGCAGGTGGGCAAGGCCCTGGCGCTGCTGCACCGGCAACCGGCCGAACACTGGACCACCGAGGCCCTGGCCCGCGCCGTGGGCCTGTCGCGCTCGGCCTTCGCCGAACGCTTCAGCCGCCTGATCGGCCAGCCGCCGATCCGCTACCTGGCGCACTGGCGCCTGCAACTGGCCGCCGCCCAGCTGCGCGAAGGGCGCAGCCTGGCGCAGATCGCCTACGACATCGGCTACGGTTCGGAGGCAGCGCTCAACCGCGCCTTCCGCCAGCACTACGGGCAGCCGCCCGGTAGCTGGCGCAAGGAGCACGCCGCGGCCTGAGAACCTGTTCAAAGTCTGCTGCGCGTCGGCACTGCTGCGTTAAAAACAGGCTCGGAATGCTCATTTACAGCTCGTAAACTCCGCTTCCTCGCCTGTTTCTGCCTTGCATTGCTCTAGCTCGCGAGACTTTGAACAGGCTCTGAGGCGCTACAGCCGCCAGAACGGCAGGCGCGCCTCGCGCTCGGCCTCGGCGCGGCTCAGGCCGATATCGGCGAGCTGGCGCTCGTTCAGCCGCAGCAGGGCGCGGCGGGTGTGCAGGCGGCGCCAGAACGCCGGCCAGTCGCGGCCGAAATGACGCAGCGCGCCCGTCGCCTGTGGCGGCGCAGCCCGCCGCGCCCTGTCGAAACCTATCTCGCTGAAGCCGTTCATCGCCTTCTCCTGCAGCCAGTGCCCATGGGAGCTCAGGATGACCCGGGGAGAAAAGCCATGACAGATTCAATAAAACCTTATTTACTCCATACAGTTTTCGCCGAATCCCGGCTGAATCGGAATTTTCGCCGGCATCTGTACCGGTCGCTGCATTCCTGAACGAGGCAACTGTCATGACCCTCTACCTGAATCTGGCCGAACTGCTCGGCGCGCGCATCGAGCAGGGCCTGTACCGTCCCGGCGACCGCCTGCCCTCGGTGCGCAGCCTCAGCCAGGAGCACGGCGTCAGCCTGAGCACGGTGCAGCAGGCCTACCGCCATCTGGAGGATCAGGGCCTGGCCACGCCGCGGCCGAAGTCCGGCTACTTCGTCCCGGCCGAGCGCCAGGTGCCGGCGCTGCCGCAGGTCAGCCGGGCGGCGCAGCGGCCGGTGGAGGTGTCGCAGTGGGATCACGTGCTGGCGCTGATCAGCAGCTCGCCGCAACGCGAGCTGCTGCAGCTCGGCCGCGGCCGCCCGGATATCGGCAGCCCGACGCTCAAGCCGCTGCTGCGCATGCTGGCGCGCCAGGCGCGGCGCCAGGACCCGGAGGTGCTGACCTACGGCTGCATCCGCGGCGAGCTGCGCCTGCGCGAGCAGATCGCGCGGCTGCTGCTCGATTCCGGCTGCCGCATCCCCGCCGAGGACCTGGTAATCACCACCGGCTGCCACGAGGCGCTGTCGGCGGCGATCCGCGCCATCTGCCAGCCCGGCGACATAGTCGCGGTGGACTCGCCGAGCTTCCACGGGGTGATGCAGGCGCTCAAAGGCTTCGGCATGAAGGCCCTGGAGCTGCCCACCGACCCGCTCACCGGGATCAACCTCGAGGCCCTGGAGATGGCCCTGGAGCAGTGGCCGATCAAGGCCATCCAGCTGACCCCGAACTGCAACAACCCGCTCGGCTACATCATGCCGGAGGCCAACAAGCGCGCCCTGCTGCAGCTGGCGCAGCGCCACGACGTGGCGATCATCGAGGACGACGTGTACGGCGAGCTGGCCTACGCCTACCCGCGCCCGCGCACCATCAAGTCCTACGACGAGGACGGCCGCGTGCTGCTCTGCAGCTCCTTCTCCAAGACCCTGGCGCCGGGCCTGCGGGTCGGCTGGATCGCCCCCGGGCGCTACCTGGAGCAGGTGCTGCACATGAAGTACCTGGGCACCGGCAGCACCGCCCAGCTGCCACAGCTGGCGCTGGCCGAGTTCCTCGAGGCCGGCCACTACGAGCCGCACCTGCGGCGCATGCGCGCCCAGTACCTGCGCAGCCGCGACCTGATGGTGGACTGGGTGTGCCGCTACTTTCCGGCAGGCACCCGCGCCAGCCGGCCGCAGGGCAGCTTCATGCTGTGGGTGGAGATGCCCAGCGGCTTCGACAGCCAGCGGCTCAACCGCGCGCTGCTGCCGCACAAGATCCAGGTGGCGCCGGGCAGCATCTTTTCCGCCGCCGGCAAGTACCGCAACTGCATCCGCCTGAACTACGCCGAGCCGCCCAGCGCGGCCATCGAGGCGGCCGTGCGCCAGGTCGGCGCGACCATCGCCGAGCTGCTCGCCGAAGCCCCCTGAATCAGCGCGGGGCGGCCCCCGGCATGGCCTCGTTGCCCGTTTCGACCTCGCTGAAGGCACCGCGGCGCCAGGCCAGGACGATGAACACCAGCGCGCCGAGGGCCATCAGCAGCGGCAGCGCGTGGCCGCTCAGCCACTGGCTGGCGGCGCCGGTGGACAGCGGCCCGAGCAGGCAGCCGACGCCCCACAGCAGGGCGATATGGGCATTGGCGCGCACCAGCGCATCGTCGCGGTAGCGCTGGCCGACCAGGATCAGCGACAGGGTGTAGAGGCCGCCGGCGCTGGCGCCGAAGCTGAGCAGCAGCGGCCAGATCAGCGGCGTGTGCAGCGCCGCCGGGATGCACAGGCTGGAGCCGAGCAGTATCACCCCGCAGGCGCGCATCAGCGCCTGCCGCGGCACGCGGTCGGCCAGCCAGCCGATCGGCAGCTGCAGCGCGGCGTCGCCCACCACCACGGTGCTGACCATGATCAGCGCCATCTGCTGGGCGAAGCCCTCGCGCAGCAGGTAGACCGGCAGCAGGGTCAGCACCATGGCCTCGAACGCGGCGAACAGCACCACCGCCCAGGCAATCGCCGGCAACTTGCGGCAGAACAGCCCCAGGCCCTTGCCCGAGGCGCTGTGGGCATCCACCGCCGGCGCTCCCGTGCGGCCGATCAGCAGCAGGCTGCCGGCCACCAGCAGGCTGGCGGAGACCCAGAAGCCGCGGTCGCTGGCGGTGCCCAGGGCGGTCAGCAGCAGCGGCCCGCACAGCTGGCTCAAGGCGAAGCCGGTGCCGTACAGCGCCACCAGGCGGCCGCGCAGGCGATCTTCCACCAGTTGGTTGATCCAGCTCTCGCCGAGCACGAAGACCACGGTCAGCGACACGCCGATCAGCAGGCGTAGCAGCAGCCACAGCGGGTAGCTCGGCCACACCGCCAGCAGGCTGACCGACACCGCGCTGGCCAGCAGGCACAGGCGCAGCGTCTGCGGCGAGCCGAACCAGCCGGCCAGGCGGCCGGTCAGGCGCGCGCCGAGCAGCACGCCGATGGCCGGCATCGCCGCCATCACGCCGATGGCGAAGGGCCCGTAGCCCCAGGCCTCGAGACGCAGGGACACCAGCGGCAGGGTCACCCCCAGCGCCAGGCCGACTATCACCACCGCCGCACTGACGGCGAAATAGGTCATCCAGTTCATCGTTCCACTCCAGTCCATGGCGCGCGCGGCGCCGGTCGCAGTGCCCGGCGCGCAAATGCAAGGCGGCCGGGTTCCAGGGGAACCCGGCCGCAGGTGTGGCTCGCGGGGAGCCGGCCCCGAAGGGCGGACCTTCAGGCGGCCAGCGGCCGCCCGTGACGCGGTGTCAGAGTTTGATCCAGGTGGCCTTCAGCTCGGTGTACTTGTCGAAGGCGTGCAGCGACTTGTCGCGGCCGTTGCCGGACTGCTTGAAGCCGCCGAACGGCGCGGTCATGTCGCCGCCGTCGTACTGGTTGATCCAGACGCTACCGGCGCGCAGGGCCTTGCCCACCAGGTGGGCGCGCGACAGGTTGCTGGTCCACACCGCCGCGGCCAGGCCGTAGACGGTGTCGTTGGCGATGGCCACCGCTTCCTCCTCGCTGTCGAAGCCGATCACCGACAGCACCGGGCCGAAGATTTCCTCCTTGGCGATGCGCATGGCGTTGCTCACGCCGTCGAAGATGGTCGGCTCGACATAGGTGCCGCCAGTTTCTTCCATCACCCGCTTGCCGCCGGCGACCAGCTTGGCGCCGTCGTCGTGGCCGGCCTGGATGTAGCCCAGCACGTTGTTCAGCTGGGTGGTGTCGACCAGGGCGCCGACGTTGGTCGCCGGGTCCAGCGGGTTGCCCGGCTTCCAGGCCTTGATCGCCTCGACCACCATGGGCACGAACCTGTCCTTGATCGAGTTTTCCACCAGCAGGCGCGAGCCGGCGGTGCACACCTCACCCTGGTTGAAGGCGATGGCGCTGGCGGCGGCCTCGGCGGCGGCCTGCAGGTCCGGGGCGTCGGCGAAGACGATGTTCGGGCTCTTGCCGCCGGCCTCCAGCCAGACGCGCTTCATGTTCGACTCGCCGGCGTAGATCATCAGCTGCTTGGCGATCTTGGTCGAACCGGTGAATACCAGGGTGTCGACGTCCATGTGCAGGGCGAGCGCTTTACCGACCGTGTGGCCGAAGCCCGGCAGCACGTTGAACACCCCGGCCGGGATGCCGGCCTCGATGGCCAGCTGGGCGATGCGGATGGCGGTCAGCGGCGATTTCTCCGACGGCTTGAGCACCACCGAGTTGCCGGTGGACAGCGCCGGGCCGAGCTTCCAGCAGGTCATCAGCAGGGGAAAGTTCCACGGCACGATGGCGGCGACCACGCCGACCGGCTCGCGGGTCACCAGGCCCAGCTGGTCATGGCTGGTGGCGGCCACTTCGTCGTAGATCTTGTCGATCGCCTCGCCGCTCCAGCGCAGGGCGTTGGCGGCGCTGGCGACGTCGATGCTCAGCGAGTCGCTGATCGGCTTGCCCATGTCCAGGGTTTCCAGCAGGGCCAGCTCCTCGCCGAGCTGCTCGATCAGCTCGGCGAAGCGGATCATCACCTGCTTGCGCTTGGCCGGCGCCAGGCGCGACCAGACGCCGGAGTCGAAGGCGGCACGGGCGTCACGCACGGCGATCTCGGCGTCGGCGGCGTCGCAGCTGGCGACCAGGCCGAGCAGACGGCCGTCCACCGGGCTGATGCACTCGAAGGTGGCGCCGGACTCCGCCGGGCGGTATTGGCCGTGGACGAAGGCGCGGGTTTCGATGGTCAGGGTCTTGGCGCGCTGTTCCCAGTCGGCACGAGTCAGGCTAGTCATTCCGGCATCCTCTAGGGGTGGAGGTGGCGCCTCGCCGAGGCGCGCACTGTAAATAATTCTGCAAGGCCAGCGAAGTGGCCAAATCCTGTGCGCCACACTAAACCAGAGGGCTGCACCTTTTCAATATTTTTGACAAAGGCCAGGAAAACCCCCTTGTCATGTTCGTTTTATTAAACATAGACTGCCGCCACGCGCACCCTCCTCACCTCGCGCTTCGGTAGCTGACATGACAATAGACAACACCCGGCTCGAAGATTTCTGGATGCCCTTTACCGCCAATCGCCAGTTCAAGGCCAAGCCGCGCCTGCTGGAAAGCGCCGAGGGCATGTACTTCACCGCCAGCGACGGGCGCCGGGTTCTGGACGGCACCGCCGGGCTGTGGTGCTGCAACGCCGGCCATGGCCGGCGCGAGATCACCGAGGCGGTGAGCCGGCAGATCGCCAAGCTGGATTTCGCCCCGACCTTCCAGATGGGCCACCCGCTGCCGTTCGAGCTGGCCAGCCGCCTGGCGGCGATCGCCCCGGCCGGGCTGAACAAGGTGTTCTTCACCAACTCCGGCTCCGAGTCGGCCGACACCGCGCTGAAAATCGCCCTGGCCTACCAGCGCGCCATCGGCCAGAGCAGCCGCACCCGCCTGATCGGCCGCGAGCTGGGCTATCACGGGGTCGGCTTCGGCGGCATCTCGGTCGGCGGCATGGTCAACAACCGCCGCGCCTTCCCCCTGCAGCTGCCGGGCGTCGACCACCTGCCGCATACCCTGGACCTCGCCCGCAACGCCTTCAGCCGCGGCCTGCCCGAGTTCGGCGTGGACAAGGCCGAGGAGCTGGAGCGCCTGGTGACCCTGCACGGCGCGGAGAACATCGCCGCGGTGATAGTCGAGCCGATGTCCGGCTCGGCCGGCGTGGTGCTGCCGCCGGTGGGCTACCTGCAGCGTCTGCGCGAGATCACCCGCAAGCACGGCATCCTGCTGATCTTCGACGAGGTGATCACCGGTTTCGGCCGCGTCGGCCAGGCCTTCGCCGCGCAACGCTGGGGCGTCACCCCGGACATCATCACCTGCGCCAAGGGCCTGACCAACGGCGCCATCCCCATGGGCGCGGTGCTGGTCGATGAAAAAATCTATGACGCCTTCATGCAGGGCCCGGACGGCATCGAGCTGTTCCACGGCTACACCTACTCCGGCCATCCGGTGGCCTGCGCCGCCGCCCTGGCGACCCTGGATATCTACCAGGACGAGCGTCTGTTCGAACAGGCCATCGAGCTGGAAGGCTACTGGCAGGACGGCCTGCACAGCCTGCGCGAGCTGCCCAACGTCATCGATATCCGCGCCGTCGGCCTGGTCGGCGGCGTGCAGCTGGCGCCGAGCGAGGCCGGTGCCGGCAAACGCGGCTACCAGGTGTTCGAGCGCTGCTACCAGGACGACCTGCTGGTGCGGGTGACCGGCGACACCATCGCCCTGTCGCCGCCGCTGATCGTCGAGAAGGCGCATATCGACAGCCTGGTGGAGAAGCTCGCCGACGCCATCCGCCAGGCCGCCCACTGACCCCCACCCACGGAAAGCAGAAGATGAAAATCGAGCAGATCCTCGACTTCGCCCAGGCCGCCACCGCTGCCGAACACTACCGCCCGGCGCCGGAGAAAGTGCTCAAGGGCGACCCCGAGCAGAGCGTGCGCAACCACTACGCCAGCCCCTGCGGCCAGTTCAACGCCGGCATCTGGGAGGGCGCGGTGGGCCAGTGGACGGTGAACTACACCGAGCACGAATACTGCGAGATTCTCCAGGGCGTGTCGGTACTGCGCGACGCCGAGGGCAACGCCAAGACCGTGCGCGCCGGCGACCGCTTCGTCATCCCCGCCGGCTTCTCCGGCACCTGGGAAGTGCTGGAAGCCTGCCGCAAGGTCTACGTGATCTTCGAGCAGGCCAAGTAAGGATTCCTGTTGCTTGTCACCCTTTGGCCCGCCTCGTGCGGGCTTTTTTATCAGTGGAGAAAATGCCCCGGATCGTGCGAGGGGCTTTAGCCGCGATGCTTGCAGAGCCGAGAGACCTGCAGCCGGATGCAACCTGGGAACGCCCCCGCGCCAGGCACCGGGCCTGGGGAAGCTCTGCAATAGCCGTCATTCCCGCGCAGGCGGGACAGCAGCTTTATCGCTGAACAGCGCTTGCGCTGGCCCGAAGGGGAATAACCCAGAACCTGCAGTCCCTGGGCTCCCGCCTGCGCGGGAGTGACGATAAATGGCTTTTTCAGAACTTCCCTAGGGGTTGCGGGAGCCCCAAACAAGAAGACCCGCTTGCGCGGGTCTTGGGTACAGCATCCGGACCGCGTGGAAACGTCAGGCCAGCTCGTCGAAGCACTCGGCGATGATCGCCAGGCCCTTGTCCAGCTGGGCGTCCGGCGCGGTCACCGGCACCAGCACGCGCAGCACGTTGCCGTAGGTGCCGCAAGACAGCAGGATCAGGCCCTTCTCGCGGGCCTTGGCGACCACCTGCGCGGTCAGCGCGGCGTTCGGCTTGTGCAGGTCGCCGTTCTCGAACAGCTCGACGGCGATCATCGAACCCAGCGCGCGCACGTCGCCGATGGCCTTGTGCTTGGCGGCGATGGCCTTGAGTCCGGTGACCAGGCGTTCGCCGACCGCCTTGGAGCGATCCAGCAGCTTCTCCTCCTCGAACACCTCCATCACCGCCAGGGCCGCGGCGCAGGCGATCGGGCTGCCGGCATAGGTGCCGCCCAGGCCGCCCGGGGCGATGGCGTCCATGTACTCGGCCTTGCCGCACACCCCGGCCAGCGGGAAGCCGCCGGCGATGGACTTGGCGAAGGTGGTCAGGTCGGCGGCCACGCCCATCTGCTCCATGGCGAAGAAGGTGCCGGTACGCCCGGCGCCGGTCTGCACCTCGTCGGCGATCAAGAGGATGCCGTGCTGGTCGCACAGCGCACGCAGGCGCTGCATAAATTCCTTCGGCGCGACGTAGAAACCGCCCTCGCCCTGCACCGGCTCGATGATGATCGCGGCGATGTCGCGCGGCTCGGCATCGTTCTTGAAGACGCGCTCGATGCTAGCCATGGCGTCGTCGACGCTGACGCCGTGCAGCGCGCAGGGATACTGGGCGCGGAACACGCCGCCGGGCATCAGGCCCATGCCGGCTGAGTAGGGGTTGACCTTGCCGGTCAGGCTCAGGGTCATCATGGTGCGGCCGTGGTAGCCACCGGTGAAGGCGATCACCCCGGCGCGGCCAGTGGCGGCGCGGGCGATCTTCACCGCGTTCTCCACCGCCTCGGAGCCGGTGGTGACCAGCAGGGTCTTCTTGGCGAAGTCGCCCGGCACACGCGCGGCGACCTTCTCGGCCACTTCCACGTAGGGTTCGTAGGCCAGCACCTGGAAGCAGGTGTGGGTCAGCTTGGTCAGCTGCTCCTGCACCGCGGCGATGATCTTCGGGTGCAGGTGACCGGTGTTGAGCACGGCGATGCCGCCGGCGAAGTCGATGAATTCGCGACCCTCGACGTCGGTCACGGTGGCGTTTTCCGCCTTGGCAGCGAAGATCGGGTGGATCTGCCCCACGCCACGCGGAACGGCGGCGGTGCGGCGTTGCATCAGGGATTCGTTGGTCTTGCTCATGGTGTCCTCATGGCCGTCATCGCGGCGCAGGTGAAGGATGAAACGCCCCCGGGTTGGCCAGGGCAGCATGCGATGATCGACTGCCGCGGCCACGGGGGCTCGGTGAATTCGGGCCCGTTACAGCCTAGAGCAAAGCGCTAGGCGCGTAGCGAGCGATGGCCGGGCCAGGCGGCGGGATCGGGAAAAGCGCAGCTGGCCGTAGCCAATGAGCATTTTCCCGGTTCCGCCAGCAACGCCCGGCCGAGCGCAGCAGCGATTAGATGCCGCCCAGGCACATGTATTTGATCTCGAGGTAATCCTCGATCCCGTACTTGGAGCCTTCGCGGCCCAGGCCCGAGGCCTTGACCCCGCCGAACGGCGCCACTTCGTTGGAGATCAGCCCGGTGTTGATGCCGACCATGCCGTACTCCAGCGCCTCGGCCACGCGGAACACGCGGCCCAGGTCGCGGGCATAGAAGTAGGAGGCCAGGCCGAACTCGGTATCGTTGGCCATGGCGATCACCTCGGCCTCGTCCTTGAAGCGGAACAGCGGCGCCAGCGGGCCGAAGGTCTCTTCCTTGGCCACCGCGGCGGTTTTCGGCACGTCGAGCAGGATGGTCGGCTCGAAGAAGGTGCCACCGAGTGCGTGCGGCTTGCCGCCCAGGGCCAGCTTGGCGCCTTTGCCTACGGCGTCCTCGATGTGTTCCTGCACCTTGGCCACGGCCTTGCTGTCGATCAGCGGGCCGGTGGTGGTGCCGTCTTCCAGGCCGTTGCCGATCTTCAGTTTGCCCACGGCGGCGATCAGCTTCTCGGCGAAGGCATCGTAGACGCCGTCCTGCACGTAGATGCGGTTGGCGCAGACGCAGGTCTGGCCGTTGTTGCGGTACTTGGAGATCAGCGCGCCTTCCACCGCGGCGTCCAGGTCCGCGTCGTCGAAGACGATGAACGGCGCGTTGCCGCCCAGCTCCAGCGACACCTTCTTGATGTCCTGGGCGCATTCGGCCATCAGCTGGCGACCGATCTCGGTCGAGCCGGTGAAGGAGAGCTTGCGCACGATGGGGTTGCTGGTCAGCTCGCCGCCGACTTCGCCGGCGCTGCCGGTGACCACGCTGAGCACGCCTTTCGGGATGCCGGCGCGCTCGGCCAGCTCGACCAGGGCCAGGGCGGAGAACGGCGTCTGCGAGGCCGGCTTGATCACCATGGTGCAGCCGGCGGCCAGCGCCGGGCCGGCCTTGCGGGTGATCATCGCGGCGGGGAAGTTCCACGGGGTGATGGCCGCGGTGACGCCGATCGGCTGCTTGATCACGATCAGGCGCTTGTCCGGCTGGTGGCCGGGGATCACGTCGCCGTAGACGCGCTTGGCTTCCTCGGCGAACCACTCGATAAAGGAGGCTGCATAGGCGATCTCGCCCTTGGCCTCGGCCAGCGGCTTGCCCTGCTCCAGGGTCATCAGGCGACCAAGGTCGTCCTGGTTCTCCATCAGCAACTCGAACCAGCGGCGCAGCTTGTTGGCGCGCTCCTTGGCGGTCAGCGCGCGCCAGGCCGGCAGGGCGCGCTCGGCAGCCTCGACGGCGCGACGGGTCTCGGCGCGGCCCATCTTCGGCACGTGGCCGATGATCTCGCCGGTGGCCGGGTTGTTCACCGCGATGGTCTGGCCGCTGTCGGCGTCCAGCCACTGGCCGTCGATATAGGCCTGCTGGCGGAACAGCTGGGTGTCTTTCAGTTGCATGGCAGTCTCCTTCAGTCCCGACACCCAGGCGTCGGCGTGTGCTCGTTGGAGTCGTGGGCAAGGCCCGGAAAGCGCCGCAGGCGCCTGTCGCAAGGATTCAGAGCCGCCGCCAGGCCGGTTGTTCCGGATAAGCCAGCAGCCCGTTTGAAATCTCAAACGAATCCTAGGGTCGAAGGGGGTAAAGGGCAAGAGCCTGTTCGAAAAAATTAACGAAATATTCAACGCCATGATGCGCCGGCACAGGCACCGACGGCTTCTGCACCTGCGTTCGATATCGCGAACGGGGCGGGCATGGACGCCCAAGGCCGAGATGCGTATGATTGCGCCCCGCAACGCATCCGTAGCTCAGCTGGATAGAGTACTGCCCTCCGAAGGCAGGGGTCGTGGGTTCGAATCCCGCCGGATGCGCCAGATACCAAAGGCCCCAGGTGCAAACCTGGGGCCTTTTCTTTTGTTCGGGCGGCGGCTCCGCAGGGGGCTCAGATCACTCCCAGGGTCAGCGCCTTCAGCGTCGCGGCCGCGCGGGTCGAGCACTGCAGCTTGCGGAACAGGCTCTCGACGTGGGTGCGCACCGTGCTCGGGCTGATGCCCAGGTCGCGCGCCACTTCCTTGTTGCTCGCCCCGCTGCTGATGCGCCGCAGAATTTGCGTCTCGCGCTCGCTCAAGAGGCCGTTGCCCGCCCTGGCAGCCATTGGCCGTTGCTCGCCGCGCGCCGCGGCGATCACCGCCTGGCAGGCAAGCGGGTCGAAGCGGCCCCGCTGCGCCTCGTCCTGCAACAACCGCGCGGCCTGTTCCTCGCTGAACGCCGGGCGCCAGGGGCGTGCGCCACGCAGTGCCTGCCAGGCCAGGCTGGCGGCCAGCAGGCGGTGCTCGGCCTGCAGCGCATCGCCGGCGAGGGCGCGGAAGTAGCCGCTGCCATCGAGCCGCTCGTAGGCATGCGCGGCCAGTTGGCCCGCTTCGACTAGACCGCCCGTCTGGGCGCAGGCGCGCTGGGTCCAGTAGGGCACCAGGCGTACCTGCTCCAGGTCACCGGCGAGCAGCGGCCCCGGCAGGTTCCAGATGCGGTTGGCCACCGAAGCGCGGCCGATGCCGTGGAGCAACGCCGCGCGGCCCAGGCGCTCGACACCCGCCTCCGCCAGCCCCCAGAGCCGCGCCGCCGCGCGCGCCAGTTCGGCGGCCTGGCGCGAATAGCCGGCCAGCCAGGGCAGCTTGAGGTCGATCACGTCGCCCACCAGGGTCAGCGAGACCTGCGGCCCGCTGTCGGGCGCAACGGCCTCGGGCTCGCGCAGCGCCTCGAGCCAGTCCCGCGCATGACGCAGGAGTTCGCCGGCCAGCGCGGCCGGGTAGAGGCGATCGCCCTGGCCGTCGATCCACTCAAGCGCGGCGTCCAGTCCGTGCACGCGGGAGAGGATCTCCAGGTCGCCGGCCAGCACCACCTGATAGACCACCTCCGGCACCTCGGGATGGCGCAAGCCGGCGGGGCGGCCCTGGCCGTCGAACTGCTCGAACACGTGGCGCAGGCCCTGCTCCACGGCCGTGTCGAGGCCGAGGGTGCGGGCGATATCGCCGGCGACCTCGCAGTGCACCTGGGCCAGCGGCGTGGTGCGCAGCATGGCGCGTTGCCCCGCCGCATCCAGGGTTTGCGCAAGCATGGCGCGGCGCCCGCCGACGTCGTCGCCGAGCAAATGCATGAAGCCCTCGGCGTTGGCCGTGCAGCCGGACCAGCGCAGCAATGCCACCTGGCGGGCGGCATCCGCCTGCGCCCGATCACCACCGCAGGCCTGCACCAGCCATTGCGCCAGGCGTGCGGTGCGGCGCGACTGGTCGATGGGCTGGCCCATGCTCAGATCGCCGACCATGGCCAGCGCCAGCATGGCGTCCTGCAGCGCGACGCCCTCAGTCTCCTGCATCTTGGTTCCCCACCCCTGTTCTGCACATTTTCGCGCCGCCCTCGGATAAACGACCGATACCGGGGCCGGCGAGCCCGCCCGACACTGGCGTCTCCCACTACTCAGGAGAATCCGCCATGCACCTACCCAAGCCCCTCGCCCTGGCCCTGGCCCTATCCGCCACGCTGCTGAGCGCCGCCAGCCAGGCCGCCACCGCTCAGCCCGCGGTGGTCATCGTCCACGGCGCCTTCGCCGACGGCTCCGACTGGGCCAAGGTCGTGCCGCTGCTGCAGAACCGGGGGATCGCCGTCACCGTGGTGCAGAACCCGCTGACCTCGCTGGCCGACGACGTCGCCGCCACCCAACGCGTGCTGAACAATCAGGACGGCGACGTGGTGCTGGTCGGCCACTCCTGGGGCGGCACGGTGATCAGCCAGGCCGGCACCGACGACAAGGTGCGCGGGCTGGTCTACGTCGCCGCCTTCGCACCCAATCCCGGCCAGTCCAGCGGAGAGCTCTATGGTGGCTATCCCACCGCACCGGGTTCCAGCCAGATCGCCGCCGACAAGAACGGCTATCTGTACCTGACCACGCAGGGCATGGCCAACGATTTCGCCCAGGATCTGCCACGCGAACAGACCGCGGTGATGAGCGCCACCCAGGGCCCGATCCGCGCCGCCGCCTTCGAGGAGCGCACCAGCGTCGCCGCCTGGCAGCAGAAGCCGTCCTGGTACATCGTCGCCAGCGACGACCGCATGATCGTGCCGCAGATGCAGCGCGACTTCGCCAAAAAGATCGGCGCTCAAACCACCGAGCTCGCCGCCAGCCACGTACCGCAGCAATCGCGCCCCGAGGAGGTGGCCAAGGTGATACTCCAGGCGGTGCAGGAGAGCCAGGCGCGAGCCGGCAAGTAAACCCTGCCGCAACGGGCAAGACGCGCGCCAGCGATGGCGCGCGCCTTGCTCATGCCTGGGGCGACTAGCCTCCGCGCAGCGGCGTATCTCGATCAGGCCGGCGCGCTGGCCAGCATCGAGGGACGTTGGGCAAAGGCCTGCTGGAACCGGCTCAGCGCCGGATGCGCGGCGCGCCAGTCGAGATCGGCGAAACGGAAATCCAGATAGCCCAGAGCGCAGGCCACGCCGATCTGCGCCAGATCGACGGGGCCCTGCAGCCGGTCGGCCTGGCGCTCCAGCTCGGCCAGGGCGCGCTGCACCTTGCCCAGTTGCCCCTCCAGCCAGGCCTGCGACTGCTGCTCGGCTTGGCGCACGGCCTTTTCGTAACGCGCCAGCAGCGCGGCGTCCATCAGCCCGTCGGCCAGCGCCGCCAGGCGCAGCACCGGCCAGCGCGTATGGTCCTGCGGCAGCAGACGGGCGCCGTCGTGCAGGGTGTCGAGGTACTCGCAGATCACCCGGCTGTCGTACAGCGCCTCGCCGTCGTCGCTCAGCAGCACCGGGATCTTGCCCAGCGGGTTGAGCGCGTTGACCCGCTCGTTGAGGGTGGTCGGCAGCACGGCGGTGTCGAGCAGCTCGATGCGCGCCAGCAGCCCGGTCTCGAAGGCCAGCACGCGAACCTTGCGGGCGAAGGGGGAGGCGGCGGCATAGATCAGTTGCATGTTTCTACTCTCCTCATGGGGCTCGGCGCATCTGCCGACGAGTTCTAGCAGGCTGTTGAAAAACTACCTACGTTGCCATTGCTGCGTTAAAAACAGGCTCAAAATGCTCATTTACAGCTCGTAAACTCCGCTTTTTCGCCTGTTTTTGCCTTGCACTGGCTGCCTCGCCTACGTTTTTCAACGGCCTGCTAGCCCGAACCAGGCACCTGCTCGGGCAGCGATTGGCCCTGCACCGGCGCCATTTCCAGGCGATCGCGGCCACGCTGCTTGGCGCGGTAGAGCAGCTTGTCCACCGCGTTGAGGAAGTCCACCGCGCGGTCCTGGGCCTCGGGCACCGTGGTGCCGACGCCGAGGCTGATGGTCAGCAGCGGCGCCACCGTGGATTTCTCGTGGGGGATGCGCCGCTGGCGCACCAGCTGGCGGCAGCGTTCGGCGATATGGCGGGCGGCGGCGGCATCGGTTTCCGGCAGCACCAGGACGAATTCCTCGCCGCCGAAACGCCCGACGAAATCCCGTGGGCGGCTGGCGGCGCGGGTCAGGGCCTGGCCGACGCTCTTCAGGCAGTCGTCGCCCTGGATATGGCCGTAATGATCGTTGTACTGCTTGAAGTGGTCGATATCCAGCAGGATCAGCGACAGCGGCTGCTGGCTGCGCTGGGCACTGGCCCACTCGCTGGCGAGTACCCGGTCGAACATGCGCCGGTTGGCCACGCCGGTCAGGCCGTCCTGATAGGAATACTCCTCCAGCTGCTTCTGCAGGGTCAGCAGTTGCTCCTCGGTCTGCTTGCGTTCGCTGATGTCGAACATGAAGCCGATCAGCGAGTCCACCTCGCCCTTGTCGTCGCGCACCACGTGCACCACGTCGCGGATCCACACGTAGTCGCCGGCGGCGGTCAGCGCGCGGTAGTCGGCCTCGTGGTCGACACCGTTCTGTGACTGCGACACGCAGAAGCCCACCACTCGCTCGCGGTCCTCCGGGTGCATGCGCGCGGCCCAGTCCTCGGCGCTGACCCAGCTGGCCTGCGACCAGCCCAGCAGCGTCTCGATCTGCGGGCCGATGTAGGCAAAGGTCATGGTCTTCCAGTCGATCTTCCAGGGGATCGCCCGGGTCGATTCGAGCAGGGTCTTGTAGACCGCGCTGTCGGTTTCGATGGCTTGGTTCACGGGCAATCCTCCGGCGGCGGATACGGCTGCCCGTCCGTTATACACCAGGCCCGGCCACCGGCGGCAAGCGCCGCGAAGCGGCCGTCCTGCCTATCGGGATAACCGGCGGTTATGCCGCCGGGTCCCTGTCAGGGGGGGGTCTCCGGCCGGCGCGCGGCGCCGCTCTCACCTTTGGCTATGGGCATAAGGATTATTCAGAGGCCAGCCGGCCGACCCCGCCCTTAGCATGGCCGCGCACCTGTTCCCAGGCTGCACGCCCTGCGGCACCAGAACCGCAGGCGGACATCGAGCAGATATCAGGGGAGTACGGCATGACAACAACAACCCGCCTCGGCGCCCTGCGTCCGACGGCCTTGAGCCTGGCCCTCGGCCTGGCCGCCACGCAGCCGGCGCAGGCCGCCAGCTTCACCATCGGCGAGATCGAGGCGCGCTTCGATTCCTCGCTGTCAATCGGCGCCAGCTGGGCGATGGATGCGCCGGACAAGCGCTTCATCGGCCGCGCCAACGGCGGCACGGCCTCGACCCGCACCAGCGACGACGGCCGCCTCAACTTCAAGCGCGGCGAGACCTTCTCGAAGATCTTCAAGGGTATCCACGACCTGCAGCTCAGCCATGGCGACAGCGGCCTGTTCCTGCGCGGCAAGTACTGGTACGACTTCGAGCTCAAGGACGAGAGCCGCCTGCTCTACGACATCGACGACAGCGGCCGCGACCGCGCCGCCAAGGCCTCGGGCAGCGAGCTGCTGGACGCCTTCGTCTACCACAACTACCAGCTCGGCGAGCTGCCCGGCAGCGTGCGCGCCGGTCGCCAGGTGGTCAGCTGGGGCGAGAGCACCTTTATCGGCAACGGCATCAATGCCATCAACCCGGCCGACGTCGCCGCCTTCCGCCGCCCCGGTTCGGAGATCAAGGAAGGCCTGATCCCGGTGAGCATGCTCTACCTGACCCAGGGTCTGAGCGAGAACCTGTCGATCGAAGCCTTCTACCAGCTGCAGTGGGAGAAGACCGTGCTGGACAACTGCGGCACCTTCTTCGGCGGCGACGTCGCGCCCCAGGGCTGCGACCTGGGCATGACCACCTTCGGCAGCGACTTTAACCGCGACCCGGCGGTGTACGGCTGGGTGCCACGCCTGGCGGATAAAGAGGCGCGCGACGGCGGCCAGTTCGGCGTGGCGCTGCGCTGGCTGGTGCCGGCGCTGAACGACACCGAGTTCGGCGTTTACGCGCTGAACTACCACAGCCGCACCCCGGAAAGCTCGTGGCGCACCGGCCAGCCGAGCTTCGCCGCGATCAGCGGCGCCCCTGGCCCGGCCAGCGCCCGCTACGGCCTGGAATACCCCGAGGACATCCGCCTCTACGGCCTCAGCTTCGCCACCAGCCTGGCCAACGGTACGGCGCTGTCGGGGGAGATCAGCCATCGGCCGAACATGCCGCTGGCGCTCAACGGCACCGAGGTATCCACCGCCGCCAGCGTCGGCCAGCTGAACGACCTGCTCGGCCTCGACGGCCTGGCCATCTTCGACACTGGCTGGGCTGCCACCGCCCCGGGCAGCCGGGTACAGGGCTACAAGCGCATGCCCTTTACCCAGGCCCAGCTCAGCGCGGTGCAGGTGTTCGATCAGGTGCTGCGCGCCGACCGTCTGACCCTGGTCGGCGAAGTCGGCTTCAGCCATATCGGCGACCTCGGCCCCAGCGACGGCTCCGACCTGCGCTTCGGCCGCAGCAGCGTCTACGGCTACGGCGTGCTGCCGGACTCGGCCAGCGGCCTGGGCTTGAGCGGCAACCAGTTGTGCACCGCGCTGCTCAACAGTGCCAACCCGGACCAGTGCAGCGACAAGGGCTTCTACACCCAGAACTCCTGGGGCTACCGCCTGCGCGCCATGCTCGAGTTCAACAGCGCCATCGCCGGGGTCAACCTCAAGCCCAACCTGGCCTTCGCCCACGACGTCGAGGGCTACGGGCCGACCTTCACCGAGGGCAACCAGTCGCTCAGCATCGGCATCGACGCCGACTACCTGTCCAGGTACAGCGCCAGCCTGAGTTACACCGACTACTTCGGCGGCGACTTCAACACCAACACCGACCGCGACTTCGTCGCCCTGAGCTTTGGCGTCAGTTTCTGACGCCCGATAAGGAGCACGCCATGATTCACAAGCAGTTGATCCAGGCCGGTTGCCTGGGCCTGAGCCTGCTCGCCGCCCAGGTACTGGCGGCGGTGCCGGCCGACCAGCTCGCCCGCCTCGACGGCGACCTCACCCCGGTCGGCGCCGAGCGCGCCGGCAACGCCGACGGCAGCATCCCGGCCTGGACCGGCGGTATCGGCCAGGACGCCGGCCAGCGCGACGCCGACGGTTTCCTCAGCGATCCCTTCGCCGCCGACCAGCCGCTGTTCGTCATCACCGCAGCCAATGTCGAGCAGTACCGGGACAAGCTCACCCCCGGCCAGCTGGCGCTGTTCCAGCGCTATCCGGCCACCTACCGCATCCCGGTCTACCCGACCCGGCGCTCGGTCACCCTGCCGCAGAGCTATCTCGATGCCACCCGCGCCAACGCCGCCGCCACCCGTCTGGCCGAAGGCGGCAACGGCCTGCTCGACTACCGCAGCGGCGGCCTGCCGTTCGCCATTCCGCAGAACGGCCTGGAGGTGATCTGGAACCATATCGGCCGCTACCGCAGCCTGAGCTTCCAGCGCCAGGTGGTGCAGGCCTCGCCGCAGGCCAACGGCGCCTACACCCCCAGCGTGATCCGTCAGCAGCTGGCCTACCCGGCCGGGCTGTCGGACTACGCGCCGCAGGAAATGGCCAACGTCCTCTACTACTACCGCGAGGAGTTCCTCTCCCCGGCGCGCCTGGCCGGCGGCGTGCTGCTGGTGCACGAGACCATCAATCAGGTCAAGGAACCGCGCATGGCCTGGCAGTACAACGCCGGCCAGCGCCGCGTACGCCGCGCGCCGCAGATCGCCTACGACAGCCCCGGCGCCGAGGGCATGCGCACCATGGATGACCTCGATCTGTTCAACGGCTCGCCGGATCGCTTCGACTGGCAGCTGCTGGGCAAGAAGGAAATCTACATCCCCTACAATAGCTACAAGCTCGGCTCGCCCAAGCTCAAGTACGCCGACATCATCCAGCCCGGGCATATCAACCCCGAGCACACCCGCTACGAGCTGCACCGGGTCTGGCACGTCAGCGCCACGCTGAAGCCGGGGCAGCGCCACGTCTACTCGCGACGTGACCTCTACATCGACGAGGACAGCTGGCAGGCCGCCCAGGCCGATGCCTACGACGGCCGCGGCCAGCTGTGGCGAGTGTCCGAGGGCCACGCCAGCTTCTTCTACGACCAGCAGAGCCCGCAGTACAACGCCGAGACCCACTACGACGTGCTGTCCGGGCGCTATGCAGTCAACGCCCTGTACAACGAGGAGAAGCAGGCCTACCGCTTCGACCAGACCTTCAACCGCAAGCAGTTCACCCCCAGCGCCCTGCGCGCCAGCGGTATCCGCTGACCCACCGACCTTGCATCGCGCTAACCTCACGGCGGCTTCGGCCGCCGCTTTTTTATCCTCGCCGCGCGAGTTCCCCATGGGGCGTTTTTTGCTTTAAATTCCGTCCGTTACCCTCACGTTAGCGCGGATATCCGATGAAACTGCACCAGCTGCGCGCCCTGCTCGCGATCTGCGAAAGTGGCAGCATCCAGGAGGCCTCACGCCTGCTGCATATCTCCCAGCCGGCCCTGTCCAAAGGCATCAAGGAGCTCGAGGCGGAGCTCGGCGTACCGCTGCTGGTGCGCTCCAACCGCGGCATCACCGTCACCGAATACGGCGAGCGTCTGGTGCGCCGCGCGCGCCTGATCCTCGAGGAGGTGCGCCGCGCCCGCGAGGAGATCGAGAGCCTCAAGGGCACCATGGACGGCAAGCTGGCCATCGGCGTGTCGCCGGTCACCCCCGGCGCGCAGTTCATCACCAGCCTCAACCGCTATCGCAAGCGCTACCCCAAGGTACAGGTGCAGATCCACGAGCTGCGCCCGTCCAAGCTGATCGAGGGCCTGCGCGAGGGCCAGCTCGACCTGGTGCTGACCTCGCTGCCGGCCAGCCGCTGCGGCGACGGTTTCCACTGGACCGAGCTGTTCTCCCAGCCAGCGGTGCTGGCGGTGCGCAAGGGCCACCCGCTGGGTGGCGCGCGGTCGCTGCGCGAGCTGCTCGACGAGGAGTGGCTGCTGCAGGATACGCTGGAGCTGTCCAAGGTCGGCATGATGTTCGAGCAGCACCGCATCGAGCCGCCGCAGCGGGTCATCGAGTGCGCCTCGGTGGTGCTGTTCTCCGAGCTGGCGCTGAATACCGACGCGGTCAGCTACTGGTCGCGGCGGCTGCTCGACCACGTGCAGAAGCTCGGCCAGGAGCTGCAGGTGCTCGACCTGCAGGAGCAGGTGCCGCCGATGAACATTTCCCTGGTCTGCCGCGACCAGGAGCTGATGACCCGCGAAGCCAAGATCCTGGCCGACGAGCTGGTCTACGCCTATACCAGTCCGCACGCGGCCAGGCCGGCGGGCAGCGACGCCCCATAACCAGGGGCGATAAGCATGCGCAGAGGTGATTATTCAGCCTCGGCGCCCTGCGGCATGCTGCGCAGCACTGGCCGCCACCTCGCCCGCTGCGCAGGTGGCTCGCCCCCAGCCTGCCACGGAGCCCCGCATGACCCAGCCCACCCCCTCGCGCCGGATTCTGGTGGTCGCCCTGCTGATGGCGGTGATGATCATCAGCGTGCTGGACAAGACCATCTTCGCCTTCGCCGGCCCGCAGATCATCGACGAGCTGCAGCTGTCGCCGGAGCAGTTCGGCTTCATCGGCAGCGCGTTCTTCTTCCTCTACTCGATTTCCGGGGTGCTGGTGGGCTTTCTCGCCAACCGCCTGCCGAGCCGCTGGATTCTCTCCGGCATGTCGCTGGTGTGGATGGCCGCGCAGCTGCTCACCGCGCTGGCGACCAGCTTCTTCGCCCTGGTCGCCAGTCGCCTGCTGCTCGGCGCCGGCTGCGGCCCGGGCACCGCGGTGACCCAGCACGCCTGCTTCAAGTGGTACGCACCGCGCGAGCGGGTGCTGCCGGCGGCCTTGATCCAGGTGGCGATCATGCTCGGCGCCATCGCCGGTGCCCTGGCCCTGCCGCTGCTGATCGAGCGCCTGGGCTGGCGCGCCGGCTACCTGCTGCTGGCCGGCGTCGGCCTGCTCTGGCTGCTGCTGTGGCAGCTGTTCGGCCGCGAGGGCCAGTACGACGACGCCAATGACGGCAGCGGCGGCGTCGCCCTGCCGTACCGCCGCCTGCTGCTCAACCGTACCTTCGTCGGCATCACCCTGATCGCCTTCTGCAGCTACCTGCCCAATGCCCTGCTCTACAGCTGGCTGCCCACCTACCTGCAGAAGGGCCTGGGGCTGACGCCGATGCAGTCCGGCTACCTGGTGCTGGCCACCACCCTCGGCGTGATCGTCCTCAACCTGCTGGTTTCCAGCCTGTCGCAACGGGCCCTGCAGCGCGGCGCCAGCGTGCGCGCGGCGATGGTCATGCCGCCGCTGCTGGCCTGCCTGGTCGCCGCCCTGGCCTTCGCCCTGATGGGCCTGAGCGCCACCGGCCTGGCCGCCACCCTGGGCCTGTTCCTCGTCGGCGGCATCCTGGTCAACCTGCTCTCGGCCTTCGGCTACAGCATCGTCGCCTACATAGTCCCGGCGCGGCAGCGCGGCAGCATGCTGGCCATCCATATCGGCCTGCTGACCAGCGCCGGCATGCTCGCCCCGCACCTGGTCGGCCAGGCCATCGGCTGGCAGGGCGGCGACCTGGTCGCCGGCTTCGAGCTGGCCATCGGCCTGTTCGGCCTTGCCCTGCTGGCCAGCACCCTGCTCGGCCTGCTGCTGGTCGACCCGGAGCGCAGCCGCCGCGACCTGGCCGTGCCTGCCGACACCCCCGAATCCACCCCCGCGCCGGCCCCGAGCCAGGCCTGAGTCAGGAAGCCTCCGCCATGCAGCATCGCGTCCCCACCCCGCAGCAACGCCCCGAGTCCCTCGAACTGCAGCCGAACTGGCGCCAGGCCGAGGTCGAGGACGGCTTCTGCGTGGTCGCCGTCGGCGACATCATCATCACCCACGCCATCGCCGCGAAGCTGGCGCGCAACTCGCCCGAACTGCTGCAGATCCTGCGCCGCGGCGACGTGCTGGTGGGCAACTACGAAGGCACCGCCATCGACCTGAACAGCTTCGCCGGCTACCCCGAGGCGCTGTCCGGCTTCTCCTGGCTGATCAGCGACCCGGACGCCCCGGCGGACCTGGCCGAGCTCGGCTTCAACCTGCTGGCGCGGGCCAACAACCACGCGCTGGACTGGGGCGTGGCCGGCATGCGCATGACCGACGCGCTGCTCGATGCCGCCGGCATCGCCCACGCCGGCACCGGCGACAGCCTGGCCGCCGCGCGGGCGCCGGCCTTCGTCAATACCGCCAAGGCGCGGGTGTCGCTGACCTCCTACGCCACCACCTTCGAGGCCAACGCCCCGGCCGCCGACGGCCTCGGCCAGGTGGCGCCGCGGCCCGGCCTCAATCCGCTGCGCACCACGCCGCACCGCCTGGTCAGCGCCGAGGACTTCGCCGTGCTCAAGCGCCTCAACGCCCAGGAGGCCTACCAGGACCATTACCTGCTCAAGGCCCTGCACGGCGAACACAGCCTGCACCTGGGCATGGCCCTGCACTACCGCGTCGACCCCGATGCCGCGCCGGGCAGCCTGCGCATCCACTACCAATGCGACCCGCGCGACCAGGCCGAGATCCTCCGCCACCAGCGCCAGGCCAAGCAGACCAGCGACTTCAGCATCGTCGCCCAGCACACCCATGAGCCGGACAACTTCACCGCCGCGGTGCCCGATTACCTGCCGGCGCTGGCCCGCCAGCTGGTCGACAACGGCGCCGACATGCTCTGCGGCCACGGCCCGCATCAGCTGCGCGGCATCGAGATCTACGCCGGCAAGCCGCTGCTCTACTCGCTGGGCAACTTCTGCTTCATGGACAACAGCATGCAGATCGTCCCGGCGGACAAGTGGGAGAGCCGCGAGTGGCAGGCCGCCGAGGCGCTGATCGGGCCCAAGGGCATCACCAACCCACGCCAGAGCACCCCGGCCGAGTTCCTCGAATGGAAGCGCGTGGCCGGCCTGTTCGGCGCGCCGATCTGGTTCGAAAGCGTGGTCGCCGAGTGCCGCTTCCGCGCCGACGGCCAGCTGCGCGAACTGCTGCTGCACCCCATCGAACTGGGCCATGGCGGACGCGACGCCGAACGCGGCATTCCGCGCCTGGCCTTCGATACGGCGGACAACCAGAACCAGGCCCGGCGCATCCTCGAGCGTCTGGCCGGGCTGTCTGCCGAGTTCGGCACACACATCGAGATCGAGACGGTGGAGTACGCCGGCCGGGCCAGCAGCCTGGGCCGCATCGTGCTCGACGCCTGACCCCGGCCGGCCGCCCAAAAGGCCGCCGGCGCCGCACCACCACCCACTCGCCGTCGCCCGGCGCAGGCCAACCGCCTGCGCCACGGGCCCGGCCATGCCCGCCCACCCGCGCGGGCGCCCTACCACCGACACGGAACGCGCCATGAACCTGTCCTGTTTCGCCCAGAGCTACGCCGAAGCCCGGCAGAAATTTCTCGCCAGCTGCGCCCATCGCGGCCTCGCCGTGGACAGCCACGTCCACCCGCTGCCCGGCCGCGATGGCGAACAACTGGCCATCGACGTGGCCCGCCTCGGTGCCGCCGACGCCGCCAACCTGCTGGTGCTGAGCAGCGGCTGCCACGGCATCGAGGGTTTCTGCGGCTCGGCCATCCAGATCGACCGGCTCGACGACGACGCCTGGTTCGCCGCCTGCCAGCGCGGCGACCTGGCGCTGCTGTATATCCATGCGCTGAATCCCTATGGCTTTTCCTGGCAGCGCCGGGTGACCCAGGAGAACGTCGACCTCAACCGCAACTTCCAGGACTTCGCCGCGCCGCTGGCGGACAACCCCGACTACCGCGCGGTGGCCAAGCTGCTGCTGCCCGAGCGCTGCCCGCCGACCCTGGCCAGCACCCTGGGGCTGTACGGCTACGCCCTGCGTCATGGGCGCAAGGCGCTGCAGGCGGCGATCTCGCGCGGCCAGCACGGCGACCCGCGCGGCCTGTTCTTCGCCGGCACCGAGCCGACCTGGAGCAACCGCCAGCTGCGCCAGATTCTTCGTCAGCATGGCCGCCAGTGCCGGCGCATCGGCTGGATCGACGTGCACACCGGGCTCGGCCCCAGCGGCTACGGCGAGCGCATCTACAAGGGCCGCCAGGAGCCCGCGGACATCGCCCGCGCACGTCAGTGGTGGGGGCCGCAGGTAACCAACAGCGCCGAGGGCAACTCCGCCTCCAGCGAGCTCAACGGCACCCTCGACCTGGCAGTGCTGGCCGAATGCGCCCAGGCCCAGTACAACGGCCTGACCCTGGAGTACGGCACCCAGCCGGGGCTCAAGGTGCTCACCGCGCTGCGCGCCGAGCAGTGGCTGGAGAACCGCCCGGACACCGACGCCGCCACCCGCGCACGGATCAAGGCGCAGCTGCGCGCCGCCTTCTACGTCGAGACCGACGCCTGGAAACGCCAGGTGCTGGAACAGGCCCGCGAGGTCCTGGAACTGACCCGCCAGGGCCTGGCCACGCCGCTGCATGCCCCGCGCCAGAACGCGAGCCAGCCAATTGCCGAGCAATATCCGGGAGTGCGCGCCGGTTCATAAACCCGGCAGCGCACGGGCCCACAGGGTCCGGCCATAACGTCCCTAACCCCAGCCCTCCAGGCGCATGGTGGCGCGCACCAGGCGCTGCTCTTCCTGCTCGATCTCCTGCAGGTTGTCGCGGATGCTGTGGATATGGTCGCGCGCGGCGCGCTGCGCCTGTTCCGGCAGGCGCTCGATCACCGCGTGATACAGGCGCGAGTGCTGGCGGTCGATCTGCCGTTTCTGCGCCGGGCGGTGATAGAGGTTGTTCACCGAGGCGAACACCGTGCTGAGCATCAGGTCGGTCAGCGACTGCAGGGTGTGCACCAGCACCGGGTTGTGCGAGGCCTCGCAGATGGCCAGGTGGAAGGCGTGGTCGAGGCGCGCGTGCTCGCGCGGGTCGACCGGGCTGTCCTGGGTATGGGCGGCGAGCATTTCCTCGTAACGCCGGGTCAGCAACACGAAATCCGCCTCGGTGCCGCGCAGCGCCGCCAGGCGCGCCGACTCGCCCTCGAGCAGGCCGCGCACTTCCAGCAGGTCGTAGAGCGTGCGCGGTTGCGAGTTGAACAGGTGCATCAGCGGGCTGGCGTCGCGCTCGCCGCTGAGCTTGGCCACCCGCGAATCGCGGCCCTGGGCGGTGTCGATGATGCCGCGCCCGCGCAGCACCTTGAGCCCCTCGCGCAGCGCCGAACGGGAGATGCCCAGCTTCTCGCACAGGCGCCGTTCCGACGGCAGCGGCTGGCCCACCTTGAGCACGCCGTCGACGATCAGCCGCTCGATGCGCTCGGCCACCACGTCGCTGACCTGGCGCCGCGCCGCGCCCTGTTGCCCGTCCATTGCCACCTCCACAGTACTGGTCGTACCAATTTCTAATGGCCACCTTAGATCGCGCGCACGCCCAGAGGCAAGCCGCAGCGGATAAGACCTTAGGCCAATCCAGGACGAAGGCCTGGCGCAAGAAACTGGTCCTACCAGCGCCCAAGAAGATGGACGCAGGGACAAGGCCGACCTAAACATGCGGCCCATGGTCGCAGCCTGACCCTTGATAACAATTACGTTCCCGAATCGAGCCTGCCATGAGCATTCTGTACGACGAGCGCATCGACGGCGCGCTGCCCAAGGTCGACAAGGCCGCCCTGCTGGCGGAATTGCGCCAGCGCCTGCCCGACCTCGACATCCTGCACACCACCGAAGACCTCACGCCCTACGAGTGCGACGGCCTGTCCGCCTACCGCACCACGCCCATGCTGGTGGTGCTGCCCGAGCGCATCGAGCAGGTGCAGCAGCTGCTGCAGCTCTGCCACGCCCGCGGCGTACCGGTGGTGGCGCGCGGCGCCGGCACCGGCCTGTCCGGCGGCGCGCTGCCGCTGGAGCAGGGCATCCTGCTGGTGATGGCGCGCTTCAACCAGATTCTCGAGATCAACCGCGAAGGCCGCTTCGCCCGCGTCCAGCCCGGCGTGCGCAACCTGGCGATCTCCCAGGCCGCCGCGCCCTTCGACCTGTACTACGCGCCGGACCCCTCGTCGCAGATCGCCTGCTCCATCGGCGGCAACGTCGCCGAGAATGCCGGCGGCGTGCACTGCCTGAAGTACGGCCTGACCGTGCACAACCTGCTCAAGGTGGAGATTCTCACCGTCGAGGGCGAGTTCATGACCCTCGGCAGCGACGCCCTCGACGCCCCCGGCTTCGACCTGCTGGCGCTGTTCACCGGCTCCGAGGGCATGCTCGGCATCGTCACCGAAGTCACCGTCAAGCTGCTGCCCAAGCCGCAGGTGGCCAAGGTGCTGCTGGCGGCCTTCGACTCGGTGGAAAAGGCCGGCCGCGCAGTGGGCGACATCATCGCCGCCGGCATCATTCCCGGCGGCCTGGAGATGATGGACAACCTGGCCATTCGCGCGGCGGAAGACTTTATCCACGCCGGCTACCCGGTGGAGGCCGAGGCCATCCTGCTGTGCGAGCTGGACGGCGTCGAAGCCGACGTGGCCGACGACTGCGAGCGGGTGCGCGCGGTGCTGACGAAGGCCGGCGCCACCGAAGTGCGCCAGGCCCGCGACGAGGCCGAGCGGGTGAAGTTCTGGGCCGGACGCAAGAACGCCTTCCCCGCGGTCGGGCGCATCTCGCCGGACTACTACTGCATGGACGGCACCATCCCGCGCCGCGAGCTGCCCGGCGTACTGCGCGGCATCGCCGAATTGTCCACCGAATACGGCCTGCGCGTGGCCAACGTGTTCCACGCCGGCGACGGCAACATGCACCCCTTGATCCTCTTCGATGCCAACGTGCCCGGCGAGCTGGAGCGGGCCGAGGCCATCGGCGGCAAGATCCTCGAACTCTGCGTCAAGGTCGGCGGCAGCATCACCGGCGAGCACGGTGTCGGCCGCGAGAAGATCAACCAGATGTGCGCGCAGTTCAACAGCGACGAAATCACCCTGTTCCATGCGGTGAAGGCGGCGTTCGACCCGGCCGGCCTGCTCAACCCGGGCAAGAACATTCCCACCCTGCACCGCTGCGCCGAGTTCGGCGCCATGCACGTGCACCACGGCCAACTGCCCTTCCCGGAACTGGAGCGTTTCTGATGTCGCATGATTTCGACGCCAGCGCCGCGCTGCTGGAACAGGTCAACCACGCGCTGAACAGCGCCACCGTGCTGCGCATCCAGGGCAGCGCCAGCAAGGCCCATCTCGGCCGCGCCACCGCCGGCGAAGTCCTGGATACCCGCAGCCATCGCGGCATCGTCAGCTACGACCCGACCGAGCTGGTGCTCACCGCCCGTGCCGGCACGCCGCTCGCCGAGATCGAGGCGGCGCTGGAGGCGAATGACCAGATGCTGCCGTGCGAACCGCCGCACCTGGGCGATGGCGCCACCCTGGGCGGCATGGTCGCCACCGGGCTGTCCGGCCCGCGCCGGCCCTGGGCCGGTTCGGTGCGCGACCAGGTGCTCGGCACCCGCGTGATCACCGGTCAGGGCAAGCTGCTGCGCTTCGGCGGCGAGGTGATGAAGAACGTCGCCGGCTACGACCTGTCGCGCCTGCTGGCCGGCAGCTTCGGCTGCCTCGGCCTGCTCACCGAGGTGTCGCTCAAGGTGCTGCCCAAGCCGCGCCAGGCGCTCAGCCTGCGCCTGGAAGTGGACGCCCTGCACGCGCTGAACAAGCTCGCCGAATGGGGCCAGCAGCCGCTGCCGATCAGCGCCGCCAGCCACGACGGTGCGGCGCTGCACCTGCGCCTGGAAGGCGGCGAAGGTTCGGTGCAGGCTGCGCGCCAGCGCCTCGGCGGCGAGGAAATCGACAACGGCTACTGGCTGCAGCTGCGCGAACAGCGCCTGCCGTTCTTCGCCGGTGAAGGATGCCTGTGGCGCCTGTCGCTGCCGGCCAACAGCGGCCTGCTCGACCTGCCCGGGCGCCAGCTGATCGACTGGGGCGGCGCCCAGCGCTGGCTGAAATCCGACGCCGATGGCGCGCTGATCCAGCGCGTGCTGGCCAAGCTCGGCGGCCACGCCACCTGCTTCGCCGCCGGCCAAGCCAACCCCTTCCAGCCGCTGGCCGCGCCGCTGCTGCGCTACCAGCGCCAGCTCAAGCAACAGCTCGACCCCCAGGGCATCTTCAACCCTGGCCGCATGTACGCCGAGGTATAAGCCGTGCAGACCAACCTGAGTGAACAAGCCAAGCGTCTGCCGCGCGCCGAGGAAGCCGAGCGGGTGCTGCGCTCCTGCGTGCATTGCGGCTTCTGCAACGCCACCTGCCCGACCTACCAGCTGCTCGGCGACGAGCTGGACGGCCCGCGCGGGCGCATCTACCTGATCAAGCAGATGCTCGAAGGCGGCGAGGTCACCGCCAAGACCCAGCAGCATCTGGACCGCTGCCTGACCTGCCGCAACTGCGAAACCACCTGCCCGTCCGGCGTGCAGTACCACAACCTGTTGGATATCGGCCGCGAACTGGTCGAACAGGCGGTGCCGCGGCCGCTGAGCGAGCGCCTGCTGCGCCAGGGCCTGCGCGCCGTGGTGCCGCGCCCGGCGCTGTTCAAGGCGCTGACCCAGACCGGCCTGGCCCTGCGCCCGCTGCTGCCGACCACGCTCAAGGCCAAGCTGCCGCGCGAGGTTCGTCCGGCCAAGCCGCGCCCGACGCAGCAGCATGCCCGCCGCGTGCTGATGCTCGAAGGCTGCGTGCAACCGGGGCTGTCGCCCAACACCAACGCCGCCACCGCGCGCGTGCTGGATCGTCTGGGCATCAGCGTCACGCCGATCCGCGAGGCCGGTTGCTGCGGTGCCGTGGACTACCACCTCAACGCCCAGGAAGCCGGGTTGCAACGCGCGCGGCAGAACATCGACGCCTGGTGGCCGGCCATCGAAGCCGGCGCCGAGGCCATCGTGCAGACCGCCAGCGGCTGCGGCGCCTTCGTCAAGGACTACGGCCACCTGCTCGCCGGCGACCCCGCCTATGCGAGCAAGGCGGCGCGGGTCAGCGCCCTGGCCAAGGACCTGGTCGAGGTGCTGCAAGGCGAGCCGCTGGAGCAGTTGCAGGTACGCGCCGAGCAGCGCCTGGCCTTCCACTGCCCCTGCACCCTGCAGCACGCGCAGAAACTCGGCGGCGCCGTGGAAGGCGTGCTGAGCCGCCTCGGCTTCGGCCTCACCGCCGTGCCGGATGGCCACCTGTGCTGCGGCTCGGCCGGCACCTATTCGCTGACCCAGCCGGAGCTGTCGCGGCAGCTGCGCGACAACAAGCTCAATGCCCTGGAGAGCGGTCAGCCCGACGCCATCGTCACCGCCAATATCGGCTGCCAGACCCACCTGGACGGCGCCGGGCGCACGCCGGTAAGGCACTGGATCGAGCTGGTCGAAGAGGCCATGCACTGATCGCCGTAGCCCGGATGCAATCCGGGACAACGAACGCCGCAAATCCCGGATTGCCTCCGGGCTACGAAACCACGAATACGAGGTATGCCATGCAGCACAAAGCCGTACTCAGCCAGAACGAAGTCACCCTGATCATCCAGGCGGCCCGCAGCGAAGCGCAGCAACAGGGCTGGGCCGTGGCCATCGCCGTGGTCGACGACGGCGGCCACCCGCTGGCGCTGGAACGCCTCGACGGCTGCGCGCCGATCGGCGCCTACATCGCCACCGAAAAGGCGCGCAGCGCCGCCCTCGGCCGCCGCGAAACCAAAGGCTACGAGGACATGGTCAACGGCGGCCGCAGCGCCTTCCTCAGCGCACCGCTGATCACCTCGCTGGAAGGCGGCGTGCCGGTGCTGGTGGACGGCCAGGTAGTCGGCGCCGTCGGCGTGTCGGGGGTCAAGGCCGAACAGGACGCGCAGGTGGCCAAGGCGGGTATCGCGGCGCTGTAAGCCGCGCGCCGTTTCTTCCCGCCAGACGAATTTCACAGGCATCCCAGACAACCCGGATGCAGACAGGAGAACAGCAAAATGACCGAACGCGTGCAATGTCAGCGCCTGCAGGTGGCCGCCGAACTCAAGCAGTTCATCGAAAGCGAAGTGCTGCCCGGCAGCGGTATCGAGGCGGCGGCCTTCTGGAGCGGCTTCGACGCCCTGGTGCACGACCTGGCGCCGCGTAACCGCGCGCTGCTGGCCGAACGCGACCGCCTGCAGACCGAGCTGGATACCTGGCATCGCGCCAACCCCGGCCCGATCCGCGACATGGCCGCCTACCGCGCCTTCCTCGAGTCCATCGGCTACCTGCTGCCGCAGCCGGAGAAGGTCAAGGTCAGTACCGCCAATGTCGACAGCGAGATCGCCAGCCAGGCCGGCCCGCAGCTGGTGGTGCCGGTGATGAACGCGCGCTACGCGCTGAATGCCGCCAACGCCCGCTGGGGCTCGCTGTACGACGCGCTGTACGGCACCGATGCGATCAGCGAAGCGGGTGGCGCCAGCAAGGGCCCGGGCTACAACGAAGTGCGCGGCGCCAAGGTGATCGCCTTCGCCCGCGCATTCCTCGACCAGGCGGCGCCGCTGGCCAAGGGCTCGCACGCCGACGCCCGCGCCTATGCCGTGGTTGCCGGCCAGTTGCAGGTGACCCTCGGCAGCGGCGCGCAGAGCGCCCTGGCCCAGCCGGAGAAGTTCGTCGGCTACCAGGGCGAGGCGGCCACGCCGAGCGCCGTGCTGCTGAAGAACCACGGCCTGCATTTCGAGATCCAGATCGACGCCAGCAGCCCCATCGGCCGCAGCGACGCCGCCGGGGTCAAGGACGTGCTGATGGAGGCGGCGCTGTCGACCATCATGGACTGCGAGGACTCGGTGGCCGCCGTCGACGCCGCCGACAAGGTGCTGGTCTACCGCAACTGGCTGGGCCTGATGAAGGGCGACCTGGCCGAGGAGCTGGACAAGGGCGGCAAGCGCATCGTCCGCCGCCTCAACCCGGATCGGGTCTATACCGCCGCCGACGGCAGCGAGCTGTGCCTGCACGGCCGCTCCTTGCTGTTCGTGCGCAACGTCGGCCACCTGATGAGCAACCCGGCGATCCTCGATGGCGAAGGCCAGGAGATCCCCGAGGGCATTCTCGACGCGGTGGTCACCAGCCTGATCGCCCTGCACGACCTGCAGCGCCGCGGCAACTCGCGCAGCGGCAGCGTCTATATCGTCAAGCCGAAGATGCACGGCCCCTTCGAGGTGGCCTTCGCCAACGAGCTGTTCGGCCGTGTCGAGCAGTTGCTGGGCATGCCGGCCAATA
Source organism: Pseudomonas sp. ABa2 (assembly GCF_056676075.1). Classification (NCBI taxonomy): domain Bacteria; kingdom Pseudomonadati; phylum Pseudomonadota; class Gammaproteobacteria; order Pseudomonadales; family Pseudomonadaceae; genus Pseudomonas; species Pseudomonas sp. ABa2. The sequence goes on along the minus strand of NZ_CM155239.1, from coordinate 175,714 downwards.
CCCTGAAGATGGGCATCATGGACGAGGAGCGGCGTACCAGCGTCAACCTCAAGGCCTGCATCGAAGCCGCCAGCGCACGGGTGGCCTTTATCAACACCGGCTTCCTCGACCGCACCGGCGACGAGATGCATACGGCGATGGAGGCCGGCGCCATGCTGCGCAAGGGCGACATGAAATCCAGCGCCTGGATCGCCGCCTACGAGCGCAACAACGTGCTGGTCGGCCTGGCCTGCGGGCTGCGCGGCAAGGCGCAGATCGGCAAGGGCATGTGGGCCATGCCGGACCTGATGGCGGCCATGCTCGAGCAGAAGATCGGCCACCCCAAGGCCGGCGCCAACACCGCCTGGGTGCCGTCGCCGACCGCCGCCGTGCTGCACGCCCTGCACTACCACCAGGTGGACGTGCAGGCGGTGCAACGCGAGCTGGAGCTGATCGACCTGGCCGAGCAGCGCGACGGCCTGCTGAACGACCTGCTCAGCGTGCCGGTCAGCGCCGAGCGGCCGTGGAGCGCCAGCGATATCCAGCAGGAACTGGACAACAACTGCCAGGGCATCCTCGGTTACGTGGTGCGCTGGGTCGAACAGGGCGTCGGCTGCTCCAAGGTGCCGGATATCCACAACGTCGGCCTGATGGAAGACCGCGCCACCCTGCGCATCTCGGCTCAGCACATCGCCAACTGGCTGCACCACGGCGTGGTCGGCGAAGCCCAGGTGCGCGAGGCGCTGCAGCGCATGGCCCAGGTGGTCGACGGGCAGAACGCTGGCGACGCCGCCTACCGGCCGATGGCGCCGAACTTCGACCGCTCCCACGCCTTCCGCGCCGCCTGCGACCTGGTGTTCAAGGGCCGCGAGCAGCCGTCCGGCTACACCGAGCCGCTGCTGCATGCCTGGCGCCTGCGCTTTAAAGAGGAGGTTTGAGCATCTCACCGATCATGTAGGAGCGGCGCCCCGCCGCGAAGCTGGAGAAAAGCTTCGCCCCCGGGGCGGGGCTCCTACACAAGCGGGTTAACAACCGTGGATGGCTCTTGACGCCTCCACGGAGCAGTAGCAAGCCCTGACGGCTCCTGGCCGTCGGGGCTTTCGAGCATGAGCGCGGCGGCGGGCGATCCCCCTCGCCGCAGCTCCCGGAAGGGTCGGTGCCGTGGCGCCCGGCCGTTCCAGATGCGTGGCGCCGGGTCATCCCCGGAAAACTGTGGTTCACAAGAAAAAGAAGGAACCAACCCATGAGTCAAACGCTGCTGTCCATCCTGGCATTCGTGCCGCTGGTGCTGGCGGGGGTACTGCTGATCGGCTTTCGCTGGCCGGCCAAGTACGCGATGCCGCTGGTGTTCGTCCTCACCGCCCTGATCGGCCTGACGGCCTGGGACATGTCCCTCAACCGGGTCGTCGCCTCCAGCCTGCAGGGGCTGATCCTCACCGCCTCGATCCTGTGGATCATCTTCGGCGCCATCCTGCTGCTCAACACCCTCAAGCATTCGGGGGGCATCAGCGCGATCCGCCGCGGCTTCTCCAACATCACCCCGGATCGCCGGGTGCAGGCGCTGATCGTCGCCTGGCTGTTCGGCTGCTTCATCGAGGGCGCCTCCGGCTTCGGCACCCCGGCCGCGGTGGCCGCGCCGCTGCTGGTGGCGCTGGGCTTCCCGGCGCTGGCCGCGGTGGTACTGGGGATGATGGTGCAGTCCACCCCGGTGTCCTTCGGCGCGGTGGGCACGCCGATCCTGGTGGGCGTCGGCGCCGGCCTGGACAAGACCGGCATCAGCGCCCAGCTGGTGGCCAACGGCAGCGACTGGGAGACCTTCTTCCACCTGATCTACTCGCGGGTGGCGATCACCCACGGCCTGATCGGCCTGCTGATGCCGCTGGTCATGGTGATGATCATGACCCGCTTCTTCGGCAAGAATCAGAGCTGGAAGGAAGGCCTGGCGGTAGCGCCGTTCGCCATCTTCACCGCCTTCGCCTTCTCCCTGCCATATATGGCCGCCGGGGTGTTCCTCGGCCCCGAGTTCCCGTCGATGATCGGCGCCCTGGTCGGCCTGGCCATCGTGGTGCCGGCGGCCAAGGCCGGCTTCCTGCTGCCCAAGGAGCAGTGGGACTTCGCCGACCCCAAGGACTGGCCCGCCGAGTGGATGGGCAAGATCGAGATGAAGCTGGACGACATCGCCGGCAAGACGCCGATCTCGGTGCCCATGGCCTGGGCGCCCTACCTGCTGCTGGCGGTGTTCCTGGTGATCTCGCGTACTTTCCCTGAAGTGAAGGCGGCCATGATGAGCCTGAGCTTCGGCTGGAAGGACATCCTCGGCGAGACCGGCGTGTCCGGCACCATCGAGCCGCTGTACCTGCCCGGCGGCATCCTGTGCATGGTGGTGCTGGCCACCTTCTTGCTCCATCGCATGCGTTTCGCTGAGCTCAAGGCGGCAGTGGGCGAATCGAGCAAGACCCTGCTCGGCGCCGGCTTCGTGCTGATCTTCACCATCCCCATGGTGCGCATCCTGATCAACTCGGGGGTCAATGGCAGCGACCTGATGTCGATGCCGGTGGCCATGGCGCAGCTGGTGGCCGATAGCGTCGGCGGCGTCTATCCCTTCTTCGCCCCGGCCGTGGGCGCGCTGGGCGCCTTCATCGCCGGCTCCAACACGGTGTCGAACCTGATGCTGGCGCAGTTCCAGTTCAACACCGCTGGGCTGATCGGGGTATCCGGGGCGATGATGGTGGCGCTGCAGTCGGTGGGCGCGGCGGCCGGCAACATGATCGCCATCCACAACGTGGTGGCGGCCTCGGCCACCGTCGGCCTGCTCGGGCGCGAGGGCATCACCCTGCGCAAGACCATCCTGCCGACCCTCTACTACCTGCTGGCCGCCGGCTCCATCGCACTGATCGCCATGTACCTGATGCTGATCAGCGACCCGCTGCATATGGCCGGCTGAGACCCGACTTTGGTTGGCCCGCGCGGGGCGGCATTCGTCGCCCCGCCGCTTGGCGCCTGTCGGCAATTGCGGTAGCGTGCGTCGCGCAACTGAGATTCGCCTGAGGTTTATATGAAGAAGTGGCAATGCGTGGTCTGTGGACTGGTATACGACGAGAGCCAGGGCTGGCCTGACGAAGGCATCGCCGCCGGCACCCGCTGGGAAGACGTGCCGGAAGACTGGCTGTGCCCCGACTGCGGCGTCGGCAAGATGGATTTCGAGATGATCGAGATCGGCTGATCCCAACTCATCCCAGATAAAAGGCGACCCTAGGGTCGCCTTTTATCTGGGGCTAGTAGCGGAGCCCCGCGTATCACGTTGCGGGGCTGCCCAGCATCGATTGCAAGGCAGGCGCTATTGGGGGGCACCCCGTCGCGACCAAATCGGTGCCGGCGAAGCCGCCGAGCTCGCGCTCGCCATTAGTAGGGCTGCGGCGCGTACAGCTGGCCGGCGCCCGGCTCGCCGAGCAGCTGTTCGAGGATTTCGTGGTGCATGGCCAGCAGCTTGCCGTTGCGCTCGTTGAGACGCTTGCACTGGCCGGCCAGCTGGCCGAGCTGCTGCCAGGTGTGTTCGAGGTTGTTGCGCTGGGTCTGCGGGTAGCGCGCCAGCAGTTGCTGCATGGCGGCGTTGCCGCTGCCCAGCTGGAAGGCGGCCAGCACCTTGCTGCGCCGCTCGGCGCGGGCCCTGGCCTGCTCGACCAGGGGCGTGACCTGTTCATTGAGCAGGTCGATCTGCCGGCTGTCACGCTTGAGCAACTGCTGATACAGCTCCTGCATCAGACCGCGCAGTTTCAGGTAGTCGGCGCAGTCCTGGTGCAGGTCCTGCTCGATCACCTGAAGCAGCTGTTGCTCACGCGCCGTCACGCATCGCTACCGCTGTGGTAAGTCAGCATGCTACCGGCCAGCGCTTGCGGGTCGCTGCTCAGCTCGCCGCGCGCCAGCGCGGCCTTGAGCTGGGCGACCTTGTCCAGATCGACCTCGGGCAGGCTGCGCAGGGCCTCCTGCAGTTGCTCCAGACGCGGCTCGGCGCTGGCCGCCGCACGCGAGGCGGTGCTGGTCTGCGCACGGGCGCCCTGTACCTGGGCCGGCGCGTCGCTGGGCAGGTTGAGGCTGGGCTTGAGGTGCCTGCTGATTTCCATGATTCGAATCCAACTCGTGGTGTTATGAGGCTAAAGCGACCGACCGCGGCCGGCACTTAAATCCCTTGCCGCAAAAAATCCTCGGGAGCGATCTTTGACCTCGTCGGCGACCCCCATGGCTGGCGTGCTCGCCACTCAGCCCACCTGCGCCCGCCACCAGGCCTGGGCGGCCAGGCCATCCTGGATCTTCTGTTCCTGCTGGGCAAGCAGTTGCTGCCACTGGCTCATCTTGTGTTCGAGAAACTGGTTGATCGCCTTCTCGCTGCGCATCGCCGCCAGCAGCTCGCCCTGGATGCGCGCCAGGTTCTCCTCGGCCAGCGCCAGCTCGCGGCGCTGCAGTTCGACCATCTTGTACAGGGTGGCCTTGTAGCGCTGCTGGTTGTCGCGCTGCAGCGGCGTGGTCATCGGCACGCTGAAGCCGCACAGGCGGCTGAGCCCGGTGATGTTGTTGCGGTAGCGCTGGCACAGGTTCTGCTGGTAGCTGACCCGGCCGAGCATCTGCTGCACCTTGCTGCCGCGCAGGCTGGCCAGGCGGCCGAGCACTTCGATCTGCTGTTTCATTTGATGATGCCCTGCAGGGTGGCGATGCTGGCGCCGAGTTCGGCGCCGGCACCGACCTCCTGGCGCAGGAAGCGCTCGAGGCTGGGCGCCAGCTGCACGGCGCGGTCGGTCTTGGCGTCCATGCCGGGGGTGTAGCCGCCCAGCGGGATCAGCTCCTTGATCTTCTCGAAGGTGCTGTAGAACTCCTTGAACTGACGCGCCGCGCCCTGGTGCGCCGGCTCGCTGACCTGGCTCATGCAGCGGCTGACCGAGGCGGCGATGTCGATGGCCGGGTAATGGCCGACGTCGGCCAGGCGCCGCGACAGCACGATATGGCCGTCGAGAATGGCTCGCGCGCAGTCGACGATCGGGTCCTGCTGGTCGTCGCCCTCGGCCAGCACGGTGTAGATGGCGCTGAGGCTGCCGCTGCCGCTCTCGCCGTTGCCGGCGCTTTCCACCAGCTCCGGCAGCATGCCGAACACCGACGGCGGATAACCCTTGGTCGCCGGCGGCTCGCCGAGGGCCAGGGCGATCTCGCGCTGGGCCATGGCGTAGCGGGTCAGCGAATCGACCAGCAGCAGCACGTCCCGGCCCTGGTCGCGGAAGTAGGCGGCGATGCTGTGGCACAGCTCGGCGGCCTTCAGCCGCATCAGCGGCGACTCGTTGGCCGGCGCCACCACCACCACGGCCTTGCGCAGGCCCTCCTCGCCCAGCGAATGCAGGAGAAACTCCTGCACCTCGCGGCCGCGCTCGCCGATCAGCCCGACCACCACCACCTCGGCCTTGGTCTGCCGGGTGATCATGCCCAGCAGCACGCTCTTGCCCACCCCGCTGCCGGCAAACAGACCGACGCGCTGGCCCTTGCCCAGGGTCAGCAGGGCATTGATGGCGCGCACGCCGACGTCCAGCGGCGCCCCCACCGGCCGGCGCTTGAGCGGATTGACCGTGGGCAGCTCGACCGGTAGCGGGTCGCGCCCGCCCAGCTTGCCGCGCTCGTCGAGCGGCTCGCCGAGGCCGTTGACCACCCGGCCGAGCCAGGATTCATCGATCTGCAGCAGCGCTTCGTCCTTGGCCGGGAACACCCGCGAGCCGGCGGCCAGGCCGACCGGCTTCTTGAACGGCATCAGGTAGGTGATATCGCGGTTGAAGCCGACCACCTGGGCGTCCAGCAGCGTGCCGTCGGCCTGCTCGACGCGGCAGCGCTGGCCGGTGCTGCGCTGGCAGCCGAGGCTCTCCAGCAGCAGCCCGGAAACCCGCACCAGGCGCCCGGCCACCTTGGCCAGCTGCACGCCGTCGAGCGAGCGCAGCGCTTCGTCGAGCTTGTAGTCGAGCATCTCAGGCCTCGGTCAGATGCAGGTGTTCGGCCAGGGTGTCGAGGCAGGCATCCAGGCGCTGCTGGCAACCCACGTCGGCCTCGGCCTGCGGCGTGATCACCCGGCACTCGCCGAGGGCCAGGCGCTCGTCGGCCACCAGTTTCCAGCCGGCCGCGCGCTCCGGCGCCAGCGCCTTGATCCGCGCGTATTCCTCGGGGCTGAGCAGCACCTGCACCTCGTCCGCCTCGCCCGGCATGCTCGCCAGGGCTTCCTCGACCAGGGTCAGCAGCTGGGTCGGGTGCAGGGTCAGCTCGCAGCGGATGACCTGCTGCGACACCTTCTTCACCAGCTCCAGCAGCTCCTGGCGGCGCTTGTGCTCCAGCTCGCCGAGGTACTGCTCGAGACGCTCGCTGATGCGCTGCAGCGGCTGCGCCGCCTGCTCGAATTCGCGGCGGCCTTCGCTGCGGCCCTCCTCGCGGCCCAGGCGCAAGCCCTCGGCCCGGCCTTGTTCGAAGCCGGCCTGGCGCCCGGCGTCCTCGCCCTGCTGCAGGCCGTCCTGGTAGCCCTTCTCGATGCCCTGCTGGAAGCCATCGGCCATCGCCCGCTGCAGGCCGGCGGCATCGCCGCGCCAGTCCGCCGCCGGCTGGCTGCTGCGCGGCGGGAAGCGATAGGCGCGCCACTGGCGGGCATCGCCCCTGATCACCTTGAGCGTCATCTCATTCCACCGTCTGTTCGCGGAACAGCTGCACCTGCAGCTCGCCGCTGGCCGACATCTCGCGCACCACGGCCATGATGTCCTTGCGCACCTGCTCGACCCGGCTCAGCGGCACCGGCCCCTGGCGGCGGTTGATCGACTCCATCTGCTGCGCCTGGCGCTTGGGCATGGCGCCGGTGATGGCGCGCACCAGCTCGGGCTCGGCGCCCTTGAGGGCGACCACCCATTCCTCCAGCGGCACCGCCTCGAGCAGCGCCTGCAGCACGTCCTGGTTCTGCCGCGAGAGGATGAAGAAGTCGTACATCTCGTCCTCGATGCGCTCCACCAGCTGGTCGTCATGGGCGCGCAGCAGCTCGAACATCTGGTTCCGGTCGCCCTTGAAGCGGTTCATGATGTCCGCCGCCTGCTTCACCCCGCGCACCTGCGAGCCCTGGGTGCTGAGCACTGCCAGGCTGCGGTCGATCAGCTGCTCCAGCTCGGCGATCACGTCGCTGTTGACCTCGCTGAGGTTGGCGATGCGATAGAGCAGCTCGTCCTGGCGCTCCCTGGGCATGCATTCGAGCACTTCGCTGGCCATGCCCGGCGGCAGGAAGGCGAGGAACACCGCCTGCATCTGCGCGTGCTCCTTGGCGATCAGCACGGCGAACTGCTTGGGATCGAGCCACTCCATCTTGGCCATCTTGGCGCGGATCTCCTCGCCGTAGATGCTGTCGAGCAGCGACCGGGTGATCTCGCTGCCCAGCGCCTTGCTGAGCATGCCGGCCAGGTAGCCGCGCGAGGCACCCTTGATGCTGCTCTGCTCCTTGTAGTCCTCGAAGAAGCGGCCGATCACGTCGGAGACCATCGGCTGCTTGACGTTGGACAGGCGCGCCATGGCCTGGCTGATGGCGACGATCTCCTCGCGCGAGAAGTGGCGCAGCACCCCGGCGGAAATCTCGTCGCCCATGCTCAGCATGAGGATGGCGGCCTGCTCGGAGGAGCTCAGCGAACGGTTCTGCACGCGCAGGCGCATTTCCTTGGCGGTGGAACCACCGCGGCCGTCAGGCTGGGTTGAGGTCTCGTTCATTGCGCCCTATCCATTGTTTGATGACTTCCGAGACGCGCTCGGGATCGTTCTTGGCCAGCATCTGCAGATGCTCGATCTGCAGTTCCAGGCCCGAGCCGGGCGCCGGCAGGCGAATTTCCGACAGCGGATTGAGCTCGCCGAGCACCGTGGCGCCACCGTGCGGCGCGTCGCCGACGCGAGCCAGCAGGCGTTCGGCGGCGCGCTCGGCGTGCAGGGCCAGCGGCTCGTCGCCGTCGACCGGCACCGCGCTCGGCTGGCTGCGCTGGCTCAGGCCGCGCACAGCAGGGCGTACCACCAGCAGCAACAGCAGCAGGCTGATCAGGGTAAACACGCCGAGCTTGGCCAGCTCGTGCACCTTGGAGTTTTCCCACCAGGGCAACGGCTCGCCCTGCGCCGCATCGGCGCTGGCGGTGGTGAAGGGGAAGACGCTGAGGGTCAGCAGGTCGCCGCGCGCCTGGTTGAAGCCCACCGCGCTCTTGACCATGGCCGCCAGCTCGGCGCGTGCCTCGTCCGTCCAGCCGCCTTCCGGCGCCGCCGCAGCATTGAGCACCACGGCGATGCTCTGCTGACGCAGGCTGAACGGCGCATGCCTGACGTGGGTGACGCTCTGGTCGTAATCGAGCTGGCGGTTGGACTCCTTGCGCAGCGAGGTGGCGGCCTGGCTGGCCGCCTCGCCTTCGGCCGGCGGCTGCTCTTCGGCCGGCTCGGGCGCAGGCTGCGGCGGACGGTTGGCCAGCGAGCCAGGCACGCCGAGGGCCAGCTGATCGAGCACGCTCTCGTCGCGCAGCACTTCGTTGCGCAGCCGTGGCGTCTCGCCGTAGGCCTGGAAGGTTTCTTCCTTCTGGCTGAAATCGATATCGGCGGCCACGCTGATGCGGAAGTTGCCACCGCCGAGCACCGGCGCCAGCACCGCCTCGGCATTGGCCACCGCCTTGTGCTGGTAGTCGTCGACCACCTGCCAGTTCTGCGCCGGCCCGCCCCAGCCGTCGAGGCCGCGCGACAGCAGCGCGCCGTACTGGTCGACCACCTGCACGTTGGCGGCATCGAGCTGCGGCACGCTGCCGGCCACCAGGTTGACGATGGCGCTGACCTGCTCCGGCGCCAGCTTGTAACCGGGCGCCAGCTGCAGCATCACCGAGGCCTTGCCCGGTTCGCGCTTGCCGACCACGAAACTGCTGCTCTCCTGCAGCGCCAGGTGCACGCGGGCACCCTCGACGCCCTTGAGCGCCATCACCGTGCGCGCCAGCTCGCCCTCAAGGCTGCGTTTGAGGCGCACGTCCTGGACGAACTGGCTGGTGCCCAGCGGCTCGTCCTTGTCGAACAGCTCGTAGCCGGCCGGCACCTTGACCTGCACGCCCTTGGCCGCCAGCAACATGCGCGCGCGGCCGAGCTGATCCTCGCGCACCAGCACCTGGCCGCTCTGCGGATGCAGCCGGTAGGCGATGGCGTCGCCGTCGAGCACCTGCATCACCTCGGCGGCCGGATAGGCCTCGCCGGCGCCGTAGAGCGGGCGGAAGGCGCCCTGGTCGCGCCACAGGTAATACACCACGCCAACGGCCAGCAGCGCGGCGACCAGCGCCAGGGCGGCCAGGCTCAGGCGCGGGTCGAGTTTCAGGCCGCCTTCGGGCAGCTTGCTTTTCAGGGTCTGCAGCACGCGTCAGGCTCCCGGTCCGCTTACAGCGGCATCTTCATGATGTCGTCGAAGGCCGTGGCCAGCTTGTTGCGCACCTGCAGCAGGGCGCTGAAGGACACGCTGGCCTTCTGGCTCTCGATCATGGCGCCGACCAGATCGTCGCTCTGGCCGCTGTCGACCGCGGCCATGGCGGCGCCGGAGTGGTGCTGCTGGGCGTCCACCGCGCGTATCGCGTCGTCGAAGGCGGCGGCGAAACCGGCCTCGCCGGGCTGTCCGGCGAAGACCTGCGCCGGCTGGATCGGCGCGGCTTCGCCGAGGTTCTTCAACTGCTCCATGCGGCCCAGCAGGTCCTGCTGCACCTGGGTAATAGCGTTCATCCTGCGGTCTCCTAGACGGGAATCTGTACGCCCTGCTCGCGCATGGCGTTGAGGCGGTAGCGCAACGCGCGCGGGGTCATGCCGAGGCTCTCGGCGGCCTTGGTCTTGTGCCCGCCGAAACGGCGGATGGTGTCGATCACGTGCTGGTACTCGGCCCACTTGCCGCTGGCGCGCAGCGCCGCCTTGCCGCCCTCCAGCAGCTGCGGCTGCAGGCGTGGCGCCGGCTCGGCAGGCGCGCTCGGCGGCACCGCCAGGCCGAGGTCCTGGGCCTGGATATACAGGCCGTTGCGCAGCACCAGGGCGCGCTGCAGGCAGTTCTCCAGCTCACGCACGTTGCCCGGCCAGTCGTGGGCCAGCAGCGCGCGGCAGGCGTCCTCGGTGAGCAGCTCGTGGCGCGCGTCCTGCGCCGCGTACTGGCGAATGAAGCGGCGCGCCAGCGGCAGCACGTCGTCCTTGCGCTCGCGCAGCGGGCTGATGTGCAGCGGCAGCACGTCGAGGCGGAACATCAGGTCGGCGCGGAAACGGCCCTCGGCCACCTCCTGCTGCAGGTCGCGGTTGGTGGCGGCGACGATGCGCACGTCGAGGGGGATTTCCTTGCGCCCGCCGAGGCGCTCGACGCACTGCTCCTGCAGCACGCGCAGCAGCTTGGCCTGCAGGCCCAGGGGCAGCTCGCCGATCTCGTCGAGCAGCAGGGTGCCGCCGTTGGCCAGCTCGAACTTACCCGGCTGGGCGCTGACCGCGCCGGTGAAGGCGCCCTTCTCGTGGCCGAAGAGGATGGATTCGAGCATCTGCTCGGGAATCGCCGCGCAGTTCACCGCGATAAAGGGCGCGTCACCGGCGGCCGAGAAGCGGTGGATGTAGCGCGCCATCAGCTCCTTGCCGGTGCCGGTCTCGCCGGTGATGAGGATGGGCGCGCGGGTCATGGCCACGCGCTGGGCCATGGCCAGCAGGCGGCGACCGGCCTGCGAGCAGGAGACGAAGCCTTCCTCGCCGGCGCTGGCCGATTCCTGGCGGCGCAGCAGCGCACTCAGCTGAGCCTCGCTGAACGGCGCCAGCAGGTAGTCGACGCAACCCAGCTCGAGCAGCGCGGCGGCCTTCTCCTGGTCGGCGTACTCCACCACCGGCACCACGCCGACGCGGCTGGCCTGGCGCAGCATGGCGCCAACCTGGGCATACAGGCTGGGCCCGGCCAGGCTGCTGACGAACACCAGCACCAGGCTGGCGCTCTGCAGGACCTGCGGGTCGAGCTCCAGGCAACTGGCGAAACGCCGCACCCGGTAGCCCTGACGGCGCAGGCTGCCGCTCAGCAGGCCGTCGCTGGCGGCATCGGCCTGGCCGACCACCACTATATGTTGCTGCCCCGGCAGTTCGTCGAACAGCCCGTCGCAGGCGTAACTTACCGTTTGAGTTGAACGCTTCAAGGTAAATCACCCGTTGTCTTTATCTGCCCGCTGGCAAGTTGCGTCCCGAGTTTCAATCTGCCAAGCAGATGACAGTTTTTTTGCACTCGGCCACTTAATCTTTTCGAACTTTCCGTCGCCCTTATCGATCAACGCGGTCAACTACCGACGTCTTCCTCTATAGGCCTCGACGGCATCACGGCGGCGACGTTAACAAGCGCACAGAAATTCGCGAGTTACTTAGTATCAATTGCCATCAATGCTGGCCATCCGCCATCAAAGACAGCATTTGATATCTATTGATTTAATTTCCCGCCCCCCGCTACCTAGACTCCCCCTCGTCATCACTGGCCTGCAGCGCAGCGCCGGGATGGAATCGACGCCATGGCCAACGCAATGCGCAACGGCCTGCCGGCACCCCAAACTGTCTCCTGCAATGCCCGCCTGGCTAACCGGCGGCGCCCACGCAGTTACAACCAGGAATACAGCACACAACATGAGTGGCATTAAAAAAGTCCATCATGGCGTGCCCGCCGACAGTCTGATCCGGTTGAAACCGCAGAAACTTGGCCGGCACTACCACAAGATTCCGCACTATATTCGCGAGCTCTCCAGCAAGTACCCGCGGATCATCAGCGACTACTTTCTGCGCAACTACCGGATCAACCTGGAGTTGCTCAAGGTGGAGGTCCATGAACAGGTGGTGCAGGACGCCGAGTGCCTGTATCGCTCGACGCTGGGCAAGGTCGGCTTCGCCATCGACCGCGCGCTGCTGACCGAGGCGCTGGAGTGCTACTACGGCGGCACCTGCCTGCCCAGCCACGAGGCGCCGCCGATCAGCAGCTCCGAGCAGCGCATGCGCACGCGCCTGGGGCTGGACGTCAGTCAGCTGTTCGCCCGCTCGATCCTCGCCGGCGACACCTTCGGCAAGCTCGAACCCCACGACAACGCCTACGACGAGGCGGTGTGGGAATACGTCGCCGAGTTCCACTTCACCAGCCATATCACCGGCAGCCAGGCGTCGATCTTCATCTACCTGGACACCCAGCTGGTCGACGAGCTCACCAGCCGCCTGAGCAGCCGGGCGCCGACGGCCCAGGGCGGCAATTCGCTGAACCAGATCCGCCAGCTGCCGGTGCGCCTGGACTGCGTGGTGGCCAGCCTGCAGATGCCCCTGTCCCAGGTGCTGGGCCTGCGCCCCGGCGACATCCTGCCGATGCGCCTGCTGGAACGCTGCGAGGTGCAGATCAACCAGCACAAGCTGTTTCGCGGCGCCATCTTCGAAGACGACGGCTCCCTGTTCCTGACTTCTCTTGAGAGCGTGAAGACCCCATGAGCAGCCCCATTTCCGATAACGATTTCGACAACCTGATCAACGACGCCGGGCTCAACCTGGACGAGCTGGAGCCGCAAGCTGCGCCCGTCGACGGCCCGGCGACCCTGCCGCAGCAGGACCTGAGCTTCTTCGGCAAGATCCCGGTCAACGTCACCCTGGAAGTGGCCTCCACCGAGATCTCGCTGAAGGAGCTGATGGACGTCGACGCCGGCAGCGTGATCGCCCTCGACAAGCTGGCCGGCGAGCCGCTGGACGTGAAGGTCAACGGCGCGCTGTTCGCCAAGGCCGAAGTGGTGGTGCTCAACGGCAACTACGGCCTGCGCATCGTCGAGCTGTCCGGCAGCGCCCTCAGCGGGCTGGGCGCCTGATGCCGCGCCGCCTGCTGCACCTCGGCCTGCTGCTGGCGGCCCTGGGCTGCCCGCTGCTGGCCCAGGCCGCCGGCGGCGACATCACCCTGCTCAACTTCAACGACAGCGAGAACGGCCAGACCCTCAGCGTCAAGCTGCAGATCCTGCTGATCATGACCTTGCTGGGCTTCCTCCCGGCCATGCTGCTGATGATGACCTGCTTCACCCGCTTCATCATCGTCCTGGCCATCCTGCGCCAGGCCATCGGCCTGCAGCAGAGCCCGCCCAACCCGGTGCTGATCGGCATCGCCCTGTGCCTCACCCTGCTGGTGATGCGCCCGGTGTGGCAGGAGGTCTACACCCAGGCCTACGTGCCGTTCGAGGCGGACCAGATCAGCCTCGAGCAGGGCCTGGGCGAAGGCAAGCGCATCATCAGCCAGTTCATGCTGGCGCAGACCAGCAAGAACTCGCTGGAGACCCTGGTCGCCCTGGCTGGCGAGGAGCTGCCGGAGGATCTGGCCGAGCTGGACTTCTCCCTGCTGCTGCCGGCGTTCGTGCTCAGCGAGCTGAAGACCGCCTTCCAGCTCGGTTTCATGATCTTCGTGCCTTTTCTGGTGATCGACTTGGTGGTGGCCAGCGTGCTGATGGCGATGGGCATGATGATGCTGTCGCCGATGATGATCTCGCTGCCGTTCAAACTGATGATCTTCGTCCTGGTCGACGGCTGGACCCTGCTGGTCGGCACCCTCACCAGCAGCGTTCAGCCGTATTAGCGAGGTCGCCCATGCTCACCCCCGAATACGCCGCCGGACTGGTGGCCCATGCGGTCTACATCACCGGCCTGATCGTCTGCGTGCTGGTGGTGCCGAGCCTGCTCGGCGGCCTCTTGGTGAGCATTTTCCAGGCCGCCACGCAGATCAACGAACAGATGCTCAGCTTCCTGCCGCGCCTGCTGATCACCCTGGCCATGCTGGTGTTCGCCGGCCACTGGATCCTGCGCACCCTGGGCGATCTGTTCATCGAAACCTTCAAGCAGGCCGGCCACCTGGTCGGCTGATGCCCATGCCCCTAGACGAGCCCCTGCTGCACGCCGGCAGCTACCTGTCCAGCCTGCAGGCTTACTGGTGGCCGTTCTGCCGCATCCTGGCGCTGATGAGCATGGCGCCGCTGTTCAACCACAAGGCGGTGTCGGTGCGCGTGCGCATCCTCCTCGCCCTGGCGCTGACGCTGGCGCTGGGCGCCGCCCTGCCGGACATGCCGCCGATCGATCCGCTATCGCTGCAAGGACTGTTCACCGCCCTGGAGCAGGTCGCCTTCGGCGTGCTGCTGGGGCTGACCCTGCAGCTGGTGTTCACCATCTTCATGCTGGTCGGCGAGGTGGTGTCGACCCAGATGGGCATGAGCATGGCGCGCTACAACGACCCGGTAAACGGCGTGTCGTCGTCGTCGATCATCTATCAGCTGTACTTCATCCTGCTGGTGCTGCTGTTCTTCGCCATCGACGGCCATCTGGTCACGGTCAGCGTGCTGTACCAGAGTTTCCTGTTCTGGCCGGTGGGCAGCGGCCTGCATTACCTCGGCGCGCAGAGTTTCATTCAGGCCTTCGCCTGGGTGTTGGCCGCCGCCGTGCTGGTGACCCTGCCGCTGGTGTTCTGCCTGACCCTGGTGCAGTTCTGCTTCGGCCTGCTCAACCGTATTTCGCCAGCGATGAACCTGTTCTCCCTGGGCTTTCCCATCAGCATCCTGATGGGCCTGTTGTGCATCTACCTGACCCTGCCCAACCTGCCGGACAGCTACCTGCACCTGACCCGCGAGCTGCTCGACGATATCGGCGTGATCCTGCGCGAGGGCGGCCATGTCTGAGCAAAACAGCGGTCAGGAAAAGACGGAAGAGGCCTCCGCGCACAAGCTGAAGAAGAGCAAGGAGGACGGCCAGGTCGCGCGTTCCAAGGACCTGTCGACCACCATCTCGCTGCTCGCCACCCTGTTCATCCTCAAGTTCAGCGCCGGGCTGTTCCTCGAGGGGCTGAGCGACAGCTTCCGCCTGTCCTATATCCAGTTCGGCCACAGCGAGATCGGCCTGGACGATCTCGACACCCTGCTCGGCTACAACATCCTGGTGTTCATCAAGCTGCTGGCGCCGCTGCTGCTCACCTCGCTGCTGGTGGTGGCGCTGTCGCTGGTGCCGGGCGGCTGGGTGTTCTCGGCGAAGAACTTCACGCCCAAGCTGAGCAAGCTCAACCCCATCACCGGCCTCGGGCGAATCTTCTCCGCGCAGAACTGGAGCGAGCTGCTCAAGTCGGTGCTCAAGGTGCTGGTGCTGCTCGGCGTCGGCTATGTGCTGGTGCGCGCCGCGCTACCGGAACTGATCGCCCTGCAGCGCAGCAGCGTGCTGCAGGCCATCTCCGCGGCGCTGAGCCTGACCTTCAACCTGACCCTGTGCCTGCTGCTGGTGTTCGTGCTGTTTTCCTTTATCGACATCCCGCTGCAGCGCTACTTCTTCCTCAAGAAGATGCGCATGACCAAGCAGGAGCGCAAGGAAGAGCACAAGAACCAGGAGGGCCGCCCCGAGGTCAAGGCGCGCATCAAGCAGTTGCAGCGGCAGATGCTGCAACGACAGATCAGCAAGGTGATCAAGAACGCCGACGTGATCATCGTCAACCCGGTGCACTTCGCCGTGGCGCTCAAGTACGACGCGAAGAAGGCCGCCGCGCCCTTCGTGCTGGCCAAGGGCGTCGACGAGACCGCGCTGTACATGCGCCAGATGGCCAAAAAGCACGAACTCGAGGTGCTGGAGATTCCGCCGCTGGCGCGCGCCATCTACCACAGCACCCAGGTCAACCAGCAGATCCCGGCGCCGCTGTACACCGCGGTGGCCCACGTACTGACCTACATCCTGCAGCTCAAGGCCTGGCGCCAGGGCCGCAGAAGCAAGCCACACCTGGCGAGCAACCTTCCGATTCCCGACAGCTTGGCCAACAGGGGCTGATCCATGAACCTACTGCAGCAACTCGCGCCCACCTTCCGCAGCGGCCGCATCGGCATCCCGGTGCTGATCCTGTCGATCCTGGCCATGGTCATCCTGCCGCTGCCGCCGGTGCTGCTCGATGCCCTGTTCACCTTCAACATCGCCATGGCCATCCTGGTGCTGCTGGTCAGCGTGTCGTCGAAGAGCCCGCTGGACTTCTCCCTGTTCCCCACGGTGATCCTGATCACCACATTGCTGCGCCTGTGCCTGAACGTCGCCTCCACCCGCGTGGTGCTGCTCGAGGGGCATACCGGCACCGGCGCGGCGGGCAAGGTGATCGAATCGTTCGGCGAGGTGGTGATCGGCGGCAACTTCATCGTCGGCCTGGTGGTGTTCGTAATCCTGATGATCATCAACTTCATCGTCATCACCAAGGGCGGCGAGCGCATCTCCGAAGTCACCGCGCGCTTCACCCTGGATGCCCTGCCCGGCAAGCAGATGGCCATCGACGCCGACCTCAACGCCGGCCTGATCGACCAGCACGAGGCCAAGCGCCGGCGCGCCGAGGTGGCCAAGGAAGCCGACTTCTACGGAGCGATGGACGGCGCCTCGAAGTTCGTCCGCGGCGACGCCGTCGCCGGCATCCTGATCCTGTTGATCAACCTGTTCGGCGGCTTCGCCATCGGCCTGTTCATCTACGACCTGGGCGCCGGCGAAGCCTTCAAGCTGTACGCCCTGCTCACCATTGGCGACGGCCTGGTGGCGCAGATTCCGGCACTGCTGCTGTCCACCGCGGCGGCCATCATCGTCACGCGGATCAACGAATCCTCGGAAATCACCCAGCAGGTACACCGCCAGTTGCTGGCCCAGCCGGCGCTGCTCTACACCGTGGCCGGCATTCTGTTCACCCTGGCGCTGGTGCCGGGCATGCCGCATCTGGCCTTTATCAGCTTCGCCGCGCTGGTGGCCTTTATCGCCTGGATGGTCTCGCGCAACGCGCCGCCAAGCGAGGCGGACAGCCTGCAGCAGGTGGAAGCGCTGGGCAAGGCGATGGAGCAGGAGCGCGCGCAGAACCTGGCCTGGGAGGATATTCCGCTGGTCGAGCGTCTGTCGGTGTCGCTGGGTTACAAGCTGGTCGGTTTGGTCAACGAGGCTGCCGGCGCGCCGCTCACCCAGCGCGTGCGCGGCGTGCGCCAGACCCTCTCGGAGAGCCTGGGCTTTCTCCTACCCGAGGTGCAGATCCGCGACAGCCTGCGCCTGAAGGCCTCGCAGTACAGCATCCAGATCAACGGCGAGAAGCTCGACGGCGCCGAGCTGCATGCCGACCGCATGATGGCCATCCCCTCGCCGGAGCTGTACGGCGAGATCGACGGCATCCTCGGTGTCGATCCGGCCTATCGCATGCAAGTGGTATGGATCCAGCCGGAAGACAAGGCCCGTGCGCTGAACCTCGGCTACCAGGTGATCGACTGCGCCAGCGTGATCGCCACCCACCTGAACAAGGTGATCCGCGAACACCTGCCGGATGTGTTCAAGCACGACGATGTCGACCAACTGATGCAGCGCCTGCAGCTGCAGGCGCCGAAGCTGGCCGAGAGCTTGAAGAACCAGCTCAGCTATACCCAGCAGCACCGCGTCTACCGCCAGCTGCTGCAGGAGCAGGTGCCGCTCAAGGACATCGTCACCATTGCCACCACCCTGCTGGAAGCCAGCGAATCGACCAAGGACCCAGTGCTGCTGGCCTCCGACGTGCGCTACGCGCTGCGCCGCAGCATCGTCGGCATGATCGCCGGCGAGCGGCAGGAGCTGTCGGTGTTCATCCTCGAGAATGCCCTGGAAAACACCCTGCTGGGGGCCCTGGCCATCGCCCAGCAAGCCGGCCCGGTGAGCCTGGACAACATCCCGGTCGAGCCCAGCCTGCTCAATCAGTTGCAGACCAGCATGCCGGTGGTGAAGGAGAAGTTGCGCAAGGACGGCCATCCGCCGATCCTCACCGTGATGCCGCAGCTGCGCCCGCTGCTGGCGCGCTACGCGCGGGTGTTCAGCCCCGGCCTGCACGTGCTGTCGCAGAACGAGATTCCCGACCGGGTCGGCGTCAATATCCTCGGCACCCTGGGCTAACCGGGGCCCGTTCATCGCCGGGTGGATGTCGCTCTTCACCTCCAGCACAGCGAAGCGCGCGCCCTCGGCTAGGGGCGCCGCGCGCACCGCCCGCCTATACCTGCTCCTGGCGCCTGTTGCGCATCCCCTCGATCAAGCGCACATAGGCCGGCGCCTCGCCGACCACCGCCAGGCCCGCCTCGAAGAAGCCGGTGCGGCTGTTCTCCTGCGACCACTGGCAGACCATGTCCACCTCCACCTGGCGCAACTCACCCTCGCGATCGCGCATGCGCAGACGCAACTGCAACTGGCTGCCCGGCTCCACCGGGCTATCGCTGAGCAGCCTCATGCCGCACTCGGACACATCGCCGGCATAGCCGATCAACTCGTCGCGCTCGCGCTGACTGACCTTGATGCGGAAGGTGGAGCGAAAGGTGATACGACTGGATCGGCGCATAGGAGAATGCCTTGGTACTCACTACGTCTAGTTATATGGCGAAGATCAGGACAGCAGACTGACCACGCTGGAGCGGCTGATATTGGCCTGGGCCACCACGGTCTGGGTCACCGCGGCGTAGCTGCTGGGGCTGCGGCGCATCAGGCTGAACACCTCGCCGGCGAACTCGCGCGCCCATTCGCGTTCGTTCTGCTCGGCGTGCCGGGCGAGAAATTCGCGGATCTCCTGCTGGCGATGGCTGAGCTGCTCGCGCAGCGCACCGATCTTGTCCAGCGCCGCCACCACCTCGTCCAGCGCCCGCCGCAGTTCGCGCGCGCCGTCCAGCCGCGCGGCCTCGGGCAGGCGCAGCAGTTGCTCTTCCTGGCTGGCGACGGGTGCCGCGGCCTTGGCCGCCAGCTTGCCTTCGCCCTGCACGCGCAGCTCGCCCTTGAGCTGCTGCCAGTCGTTCTCGCGGGCGCTGAATTTCAGCGCGCCGCCGCTATCGAGTTCGGCGCGGATGCCGGCCGGGCCGAGGCCGGCGTTGAAGCGGCGGAGGATCTGCTGCTCGCTCAGGCCCTCATCGAGCACCACCGCCAGCGGCTCGGCCAGCTTGCGCCCGGCGCTGAACAGCAGGGTCTCCTTGCCGGCCTGCTGGATCGCCGCCATGGACTCCAGGCCCTGCAGACCGAAGCGGCTGCGCACCGGTTCGGTCAGGCGCAGCTTGAAGCCGGCGTCGAGCGACTGCGCCGAACGCTGGCTGCGCTGGGCGAGCAGCTGGCGCACCTGCTCCAGCTCCTGCTTGAGGCCCTCGCGCTCGCCGGCTTGGGCGTTGCTCAGCTCGCGGCTGAGGCTGAGCTTGAGCTGGCCGAGGCGCCCGGCCAGCTCGCCGAGGTAGCTGTCGGCGGCCTGCATCGAGGTCAGCTGCTGGTTGAGCTGCAGGTTGAAGCTGGCGTGCTTGCCACGCGGCTGCGCCGCCTGCTCGGCGGTGGGCGCCTGCTTGCGCGGGCGTTGCATGGCCTGTTCGCCCTGCACCGGACGGCGCGCCTGCGGATCGAGGGCGGTGACCACCGGCAGCTGCTTGTCGACCTTGATCACGGGCGGGGTTCCTTACAGCAGCGCGAACAGCGACAGCTGGTTGATCTTCAGGTAGGTCTTCTGCGTCGCGCCGAGGGCCAGCTGGTAGTTGTTCAGGTCGATGGTGGCGCCGGCGTAGTCCAGCTGCGACAGCTCGCCCTCGATCTTCTGGTTGACCAGCGAAACCTCCTCGTTGCTGCCCTTGAGCAGGGTCAGGGTGTTCTGCCGGCCGCCCAGTTCGGTGATGGCGCCGAGCACCTGGGCGTGGCTGTCGTCGAGGCTGTTCAGGGTGTCGAGAATCTGCTGGCGCACGGCCGGGTCGCTGGCGTCCAGCGCCGGGTCCTGGAGGGTGGCGACCAGCCCGTGCAGCTGGTTGAGCATGTCGGCGCCGGCGCCGAACACGCCCAGGGCGGTGACGTTCTCCTCCACCAGCACGCCGTTGGCCACCGCGGCCTGGCGGTGCTTGTCGTTGCCGGTGACGCTGTAGCTCTGGGTGGCGGCATCGAAGCTCAGCGCCTGGGTGTCGCTGAGGGTGCCGGAGAACAGGTAGCGGCCCTCTTCGTCGCGCACGTTGGCGAAACTGAGGATGGTGTCTTCGATGATCGCCAGTTCGCCGGCCATGGCGGCCAGGTCTTCGCTGGTGTTGGAGCCGTTGGCCGCCCACAGCAGCAGGTCGCGCACGTTGAGCATGGCGTCGGAGGTGGACTTGAGGTTGGCCTCCTGGGTCGACAGGCTGCCGGAGACGTTGGCGATGTTCTTCGCGTATTGCTCCAGGCTGGCCTCCTCGCGCTGCACGCGCAGCACCCGCACGCTGGCGATGGGGTCGTCGGACGGCAGCATGATGCGCTGGCCGGTGGCCATCTGCTGCATCAGCTTGCCCAGCTCGGCGGAACTGGCGTTCATCGAGTTGTGCATCATCGCGGTGATCTGCGAGTTGGTGATCCGCATCATGATCTGGCTCTCTCGATCGGCGCGTCAGAACGCGGCGAGCATGTCGTCGAACAGCTGGTTGGCGGTGCTGATCACCTTCATGTTGGCCTGGTAGGCCTGCTGGTAGGTCATCAGGTTGACCGCCTCCTCGTCCAGGCTCACGGCGCTGACGCTGTCGCGCTGGGCCTGGGCCTGCTGGGTCACGGCGGTGGCGGACTTGAGATCGGCCTGATTCTGCCGGCTGTCGCTGGCCACCTGACCGAGCAGCCCGGCGTAGGCGTCGTTGAGGGTGACCTGGCTGCCGTTCAGGGTAATGGTCTGGTTCTTCAGCCCGAGCAGGTCCAGCAGTACCTCGTTGTTGCCGCTCTCGCCGGCCGCCGCGGAGAAGGCCAGCTCCTCGGCGCGCAGCGGATTGACGCTGAGCATCGCCGTGGTGCTGTTCGGGTCGTAGGCGAACAGCGCCTGGCCGGGATTGCCGTCCAGGTCGAAGCCGGTGGCCAGCACGTCGTTGACCATCTGCGCCAGCTCGCTGGCGATGTCGTGCAGCGCCTGCTGGTTGGGGCGCAGGCTGGCGTACTCGACGTCGTGCAGGCCGCCGAAGGCGCCACCGAAACCGTCCTGGCGCAGCGGGAAGCTGGTGCCGGCGAAGGCCAGGCTGACCTCCTGCTCGCCGCTGGCGGTCATGCTCACCTTGAGCTGGCCGGCGGTGGGCCCGGCCACCAGCGGCTGGCCGTTGGCCAGGGCGACGCTGACGGCGCCGTCCGCGGTCTCGTTGACGCGCAGCTTGGCGAACTGGCTGAGCTCACCGATCAGGCTTTCGCGGTGGTCGCGCAGCGCGGTGCTGTCACCCTTGACCGACTCGGTCTCGACGATCTTCTTGTTGAGCAGGGCGATGTTCTCGGTCAGGCCGTTGATCTCGCTGGCCATCGCCGTGCGCTGCTCCTGCAGGGCCTTGATCTGCGCGTCGATATTGCTGTTCAGGCCGTTGAAGCGCTGCGCCAGGTTGCCCGCCTCGCCGAGGACCTGCTGGCGCAAGGCGATCGAGCTGGGGGTGGCGCTGGCCTCGCTCAAGGCGGCGAAGAACTGGTCGAGGCCGACGCTGATGCTCGACCCCTCGCCGGCCATCAGGCCTTCCAGGGCGGTCAGGTACTGCTGCGCGGCGCCGTAGTACTGCTGCTCGGTGGTGGCGCGCCACAGTTGCTGGTTGTGGAATTCGTTGGTCATGCGGCGAATGCTGATCACCTCGACACCACCACCGACGCTCAGCCCGCCCTGCCCGGCGAGCGAGCCGGTGACGGTCTGCAGGCGGCTGAAACCGGGGGTGTTGACGTTGGCGATGTTCTGCCCGGTGCTGGCCAGGGCGACCTGGCTGGCGCGCACACCACTGTAGGCGATCTGATTGAGGATGCTCACGAATTAACTCTCCTGCCGCTCGAAGCGCATCGGCTGAGCGAATGCCGCCAGACGCGGCGTGGCGCCGCCCTCGACGGAAATGTCCTGGGTTACCGGAGAAAGGGCGACGCAATCGCCGGCGGACTTAAGCTCGCCGCGCGCCAATAGCTGCTGGCCGGCGACAGCGCCCAGCAGCAGGCCGCTGTCGGCGCTCAGCGCGCTGGCCAGCTGCTGGCGGGTCTGCGCGCTCAGCGCGGTCTGCGGCGGCGCAGTCTCCTGGACCGGCGTTTCACCGCTGGCCAGGTCGCCGAGAATCTTGCGCGTGTAGTCGCGGGTTTCCTGGAAGGGGATGCGCTCGATCCAGGCGCCGGTGCCGATCTCGCCGCGACGCGGGTCACCGTGTGCCTTGAGCCACTCGTCGACCCGGCCCGGGCCGGCGTTGTAGGCCGCCAGCGCCAGCGCCTGGTGGCCGTCGTAGCGCTGCAGCAGCTTGTCCAGGTAGGCGCTGCCGAGGCGCTTGTTGTAGGTGGCGTCCGTGGTCAGGCGCGCCTCGCTGAACGGCAGGCCGAGTTCGGCGGCCATCTCCCGCGCGGTATCGGGCATCAGCTGCATCAGGCCGCGGGCGCCCTTAGGCGACACGGCGTCGACACGGCCGGCCGATTCCTGCTGGATGACCCGCTCGACCAGGGCGAGAAAGCCCGCCGAACCCTTGCTCCAGACCTGGCCGAGGCTGTCGATGCCGCGCTGCCAGGTGCTGCGCAGCGGCTCCAGCAGGCTGCTCGACGAGCGCGGCGGCAGCTCGGCCGCGCGCGCCGTGGCCGCGGCTGCGTCCAGGTCCGGCGCGCTGCCGGCGGCGCCGGACAGCTGCTTGACCAGCATATCGGCGATGCCGGTCTGCTTGCGCCCGGCCAGGGTCTCGGCCAGCACCTCGTCGTAGAAGTCGCGCATGGTGTCCAGCTCGCGGCTGCGCATCGGGTTGCCCTCGGCCAGCACGTCGCTGGCCTTGCGCATCTGCTTGAGGATCTGCTGCAGGAACAGCGCCTCGAACTGCTCGGCGGCGGCCTGCAGCTGCTGCTCGCGGGCGGTGCCGATGCCGTCGGCGCTGCCGCGGTGGCTGTTCATGTGTTGGGCGAGGGAAACGATGCTCATGGCTCAGATCACGATCAGTTCGGCATTGAGGGCACCGGCCTGTTCCAGCGCCTGGAGGATGCTCATCACATCGTCCGGGGTGGCGCCGAGGCTGTTCACGGTGTTGATGATGCTGTCCAGGCTGGCGCCTTCGGGCCACTTGAACATGGCGTTCTGGTCCTGGCTGACCTCGATGTCGGAGCGCGGCACCACCGCGGTCTGGCCGCCGGAGAAGGCATTGGGCTGGCTGACCTGGGGGTTCTCGCTGATGGTCACGGTCAGGGTGCCGTGGGCCACCGCGGCGGCCTTGACGCGCACGCCCTGGCCGACCACCACGGTGCCGGTGCGGCTGTTGAACACCACCTTGGGTCGCTCGCGACCTTCCTCCACCTCGAGGCCCTCGAGCATGGCCATGAAGCCGATGCGCTGAGTGCTGGTGAGCGGCGCGCGAATGGCAATCTTGGTGGCGTTGAGGGCGCTGGCGGTGCCGCTGCCGAAACGGCCGTTGACCGCCTCGACCACCTTGGCGGCGGTCTGGAAGCTGGGCTGGCGCAGGTTGAGCATGACCTCGTCGCGTTCGCTGAAATCGCTGGGGATCGTCCGTTCCACCGTGGCACCGTTGGGCACCCGGCCGCTATTGGCCGAGTTGATCGCCACGCTGGAGCCGCTCTGGCCGCTGGCGTTGAGCCCGCCGACCACCAGCGCGCCCTGGGCCAGGGCGTAGATCTCACCGTCGACGCCGTGCAGCGGGGTCATCAGCAGCTGGCCGCCGCGCAGGCTCTTGGCGTCGCCCAGCGAGGCGACGGTGACGTCCACCGTCTGCCCCGGGCTGTAGGACGGCGGGATCTCGGCGGTGACGGTGACCGCGGCGACGTTCTTCAGCTTGGGATCGACGTTCGGCGGCAGGTTGATGCCGAACTGCTTGATCATGTTGGCCACCGACTGGCTGGTGAACTTGACCTGGTTCTTGTCGCCGGTGCCGTCGAGGCCGACCACCAGGCCGTAGCCGATCAGCTGGTTGCCGCGGATGCCCTCGACGTCTACCAGGTCCATCAGCGGCACGGCATGGGTCGACAGCGGCCAGGTCAAAAGCGGGGCGACGAGTAAGCGTTTGAGCATGACCAGGCCTCAGAGCGGGAACAGCGGATGGATGAAGAAGCGCGTCAGCCAGCCCGCCGAGTTGCTGTCGTTGAGCGCGCCGCGGCCGGCGTAGGAGATGCGTGCGTTGGCCACGTTCTGCGAGGACACCTGGTTGCTGCGGTTGATGTCGTCCATGCGCACCAGACCGACCAGGCGGATGTACTCGTCGCCCTGGTTCAGGCGCAGGGCCTTCTCGCCCTTGATCAGCAGGGTGCCGTTGGGCAGCACCTGGTGCACGGTGACCGCGATGGAGCCGCGCAGGGTGTTCTGCTGCGAGCTCTTGGCCGAGCCGGCGAAATCGCGCTCGGCCTCGGCCGCGCTTTCCAGCTGGTCGTACTGCTTGCCGAGCACGGTGGGAATGCCCACCGAGAGGCTGGAGTTCTTGCCGAAGCTGGTGCCGGCGCTCTTGCTCGACTGGGTGGATTCGTCGAGCACCACGGTGAGGATGTCGCCGACCCGCACCGCGCGCTTGTCGCCGGTCAGCGAGCCGCTGTAGCCGCTGCGAAACAGCCCGCCGCTGGTGGCGGGCGGCTGGCTGTAATCCAGCTGCAGCGGCTCGTAGTGGCTGGAGTCCTCGTCCGGCAGCATTTCCTCGAAGCTGGCGCAGCCGCCGAGGGCGAGGAGCAGGCCGAGGGCAATCAGGCGTTTCATGGCGATCACACGGTCTGGTTGAGGAACTGCTGCATGCCGGAGGCGGCGTCCAGCACCTTGGCGTTGGCCTCGTAGGCACGCTGGATGGCGATCATGTTGACCATGGCCTCGACCACCTGCACGTTGGAGCCCTCCAGCACGCCCTGCTTGAGGTTGCCCAGGCCCTCCTCGCCCGGCACGCCTTCCACCGGCTCGCCGCTGGCCACGGTCTCGCGGTAGAGGTTGCCGCCCAGGGCTTCGAGACCGGCCGGGTTGGTGAAGTTGGCCAGGGTGATCTGGCCCAGCTCCACCGGCTGGGTGTCGCCCGGCAGCACCGCGGTGACGATGCCGTCGCTGCCCACGGTGAAGCGGCTGCTGCCGGCCGGCACTTCGATACCCGGCACCAGCGGCAGGCCCTGGGCATTGACCATCACGCCCTCGGCGTTGAGCTGGAACTGGCCGCTCTCGGTGTAGTAGATCTCGCCGGCCGGCGATTCCACCTGGAAGAAGCCGCTGCCGATGATCGCCAGGTCCATCGGCTGGCCGGTGGTCTGGATGCTGCCTTCGGTGAACACCTTCTGCGTGCCGGCGACCCGCACGCCGCTGCCCAGCTGGATGCCCGAGGGCACGGTATTGACCTGGTCGGCCTGGGCGCCGGGCTGCAGTTCGATGGCGTAGAACAGGTCCTCGAACACCACGCGGTCGCTCTTGAAGCCGGTGGTGTTGACGTTGGCCAGGTTGTTGGCCACCGCGCCCATGGCCTTGTCCTGGGCGGCCAGGCCGGTCTTGCTGACCCAAAGTGCGGAACTCATGTGCTTTACCTCATCTGTCAGTAGCCCGGATGCAATCCGGGAGCGATTTCCCCGGATGGCATCCGGGCTACGTAGTCATCAACTGCCGCGGATCATGCGGTTGCCGGCCTCGGACAGGTCCTCGGCGGCTTTCATCATCTTCACCTGGGTCTCGAACAGGCGGTTCAGACTCATGGTCGCCACCAACTGGTCGATGGCGGCGACGTTGCTCGCCTCCAGGTAACCCGAGGCCAGCCGCGGCGCTTCCAGGTCCTCGGCCGGCTCGCCATCGCTGCGCGCCAGCAGGCCGCTGGCGTCCTTGACCAGGTCGCCGGCGGCGACCTCGACCACACGGATGCGGTCGACCTCGGCGCTGAGAAAGTCGCCGCGCGGGATCACCGAGACGGTGCCGTCGCGGCCGATGCTCAGGCTGTCGTACTCGGGCAACACGATGGGCCCGCCCTCGCCGAGCACGGCGCGGCCGTTCAGGGTCAGGCGCAGCTCGGCGTCGACCTGCAGCGCGCCGTTGCGGGTGTAGCGCTCGGCGCCGTTCTCGCCCTCGACGACGAACAGCCCAGGGCCCTGGATCGCCACGTCCAGATCGCGACCGGTGGCCATCAGCGCGCCGGGGGTGAGGCTCACGCCGTTGTTCTTCACCTGCGCCAGGTGCCGGCTGTCGTAGCCGTAGCCCTCCACGGCCACGGCCTGGGCCTGTTCCAGGTCGGCGCGAAAGCCGGGCGTGTTGACGTTGGCCAGGTTGTTGGCGCGCACCGTGAGCGAACTCATGGTGCGGCTGGCGGCGGTCATTGCGGTGTAACCGAGACGGTCCATGGGTCAGCCTCAGATCGCGCCGAACAGCACTTGGGTGAGTTCCTTGTTGGTGGTCAGCACCTTGGTGTTGGCCTGGTAGTTGCGCTGGCCCTCCATCAGGCCGACCAGCTGCTGGGTCAGGTCGACGTTGGAGTTCTCCAGCGAACCGGCCACCAGTTCGCCGAACGGGCCGACGCCGGGCACGCCGATCAGCGCCGCGCCGGACTCGGCGCTCTCCACCCAGGCGGTGCCGCTGACGTTCTTCAGGCCGCCGGCATTGGCGAAGGTCGCCAGCGCCACCTGGCCCTGCAGCATGCGCTGGCCGTTGCTGTAGTTGGCGTAGACCATGCCGTCCTTCTCCACCGACAGGCCGGTCTGCTCGCCCGCCGCATAGCCGCTGGCGCGGTTGCTGGTGACCACGAAGTCGGAGCCGTACTGGCTGGAGTTGCTGTAGTCGATGGCGATGTTCATCGGATCGACGCCCGCCAGCGGGAAGCCGACGGCCACCGGGCCGACCGGCGCGGTGAGGCTGCCGTTGGTGCCGAAGGTCAGCGCCTGCGGGCCGCCGACCGCGGCGCCGTCGGCGTAGTAGTGGGCTTCCCAGGCGTTGTCGGCGGTCTTGACGAAGTACTGGGTCAGGGTGTGTTCCTTGCCCTGGGAGTCGAACACCTTGGTGGTGTAGGTGGAGTTGTAGGTGTTGACGTCCGCCGGGTCGAAGGGCGCGGTGGCCGGCACGGCCTGGTTGGAATCCAGGTTCATGACGAAGGCCAGGCTGTCGGTGGCGCGCGCCGGCAGGTTGGCGTTCTGCAGCTGCAGATCGCCCACGGCGCCCACTAACAGGTTGCCGGCGGCGTCTACCGGGTAGCCCTGCAGCACCTGGCCGGTGGCGCTGACGATGTTGTTGTTCTTGTCGGCGCCGAACACCCCGGCGCGGGTGTAGCTGACGTCGCCGTTGCCGCCGCGGGTAACGAAGAAGCCGCCGCCGGAAATGGCCAGGTCCAGGCTACGCCCGGTGGTCACCAGGGAGCCGCCCTGGCTGATGCTCTGGGTGCTGGCCAGCACTTCCACGCCCATCGCCTGGCTGTCGGCGTAGATGCTGCCGAACTCGGTGCGCGACGACTTGAAGCCGGTGGTGCCGGCGTTGGCGATGTTGTGGCTGATGGTGTTGAGTTGTTCGTTGACGGCGCTGAGGCCGGTCATGGCGATATTGAAACTCATGGCGACTGGACCTTTGAATTAAGCGAAGAAATGGAATCAGAGCAGGCCGGCGGTGTGCGCCTGGCCGAACTCGGTGATGTTGTAGAAGGGCACGGAGCCGACGCCGACCACGTCCAGCACCGGGCCTTCGGCGCTGACGCGCACCTGGGTGACGCGACCGGCCACCTCGACCTTGGGGTACTCGCCGCTGTCGCTGACCACCTCGACCTGGTAGCGGCCGGGTGGCAGGCCCAGCGCCTTGGGGTCCAGCTCGAAGGGCACCGCGCCCGGCGCCTGGCTGCCCAGCGCGACGGTCTTCTTCACCCCGTTGCCGTCGGTAAGCACCAGGCTCAGCTGGCCGGCGGCATGTTCCAGGTTGAACGCGCCACTGATCTTGTCTTCGCCCAGCTGCAGCTGCTCGGTGGCCACCTTGACCTCCTGGCCGACCAGGCCGGCGGCGGTGAGGGTCTGCAGGTTGTCCAGCAGCACCAGGTTGCTCTTGCTCAGCGAGGCCATGTTTTCCAGGCTCTTGACCTGGCTCATGGCGGCGAACTGGTTGAGGAACTCAGTGCTGTCCACCGGCTTGGTCGGGTCCTGGTTCTGGATCTGCGCGACCATCAGGCTGAGGAAGTTGTTCTCCAGCTGGGTCGCGTCGCTGACGTTGACCGCCTGCGTCACCGCCTCCTCGATGCCGTAGACGTGATTGCTCTGGCTGTTGTTGCTGACCGTGGTCATCAGGATTCTCCGAGCTTGAGCAGGCCCTGCTGCATGCTTTTCAGGCGGTTGAGCACTTCCACGCTGGTCTCGAAGCTGCGCGTGGCCGACATCATGTCGGTCATCTCCTCGATCTGATCGATATCGGCGTAGAACACGTAGCCCTGGTCGTCGGCCAGGGGGTTGTCCGGCTCGTAGCGGCGCACCGGCTCGCGGCCGGCGCCGACCACGTCGAGCACCTGCACATGGGCACCGCCCATGCCCAGGCCGCGGGTCAGCTGGTCGTTGCCGTACACCGCGGCGAACACCGGCTTGCGCGCCTGGTACACGTCCTCGGCCTTGGCCGCGGCGGAGTCGGCGTTGGCCAGGTTGCTGGCCACGGTGTTGAGGCGCACGGTCTGTGCGTTCATCGACGAGCCGGCGATGCGGTAGATGGAGTCGAAAGCCATGATCAGCGCCCCTCGATGGCCTGTTTCAGGCCCCTGAATTTCATGCTGAGAAAGGTCAGGCTGGTCTGGAAGTCCATGCTGTTCTTGGAGAACGCCGCCTGCTCCACACTCAGCTCGACGCTGTTGCCATCCTGCGACGGCTGGGTCGGGATGCGGTACTTGAGTTCCGCGCTGCTGGCGGCGAAACGCTGCTGCGGGTCGAGCCGCTGCATCTCGCCGGCGAAGTCGATATCGCGGGCGAGAAAGCCCGGGGTGTCCTCGTTGGCCAGGTTGGCGGCAAGAATCTCGCTGCGCTGCATGCGCAGTTCGAGAGCGCGCGTATGCAGGCCCACCACCTCATCAATCCGTATACTCATTCACCGCTACCCTTAACCCAAGGTTGTGCTGCAGTGCCTTGAGCACAAAGCGTGCCCAACCTTTATGAGAGCAACATACCTTTGATTTATAAGGGATTTTCCAGGATGCACGAGGCTTTCCGCGTCGCCCGGCTTCCGCATCGACAAGGTGCCGGGAGGAAAAGCGGAAAGGCCTTTTCCGCCTGCGCCCGCGCGCTTTTCCTCCTCGCCCTGTTGCCATTCGGCGCCGCGCGCGCCGAGCCGGATGCCGCCGGCCAGATCGACCAGGCGATTGCCGCGCATATGCAGCAGCAGCTCGCCGCCGAGGCCAAGCGCCAGGCCTGGCAGGGCATGCGCCACAGCCTGAGCACCACCCTGCTGAGCGGCGCCGAGCGGCTGCCGGCCTGCAGCCAGACGCTGGAGCTGAGGGTCGCCGGCGATGACCCCTCGCCCCTGGCGCGTCAGCGCCTGCAGCTGAGCTGCGCCGACACCCCGGGCTGGACGCGAGTGGCATTGGTGCAGGCCAGCGTGTTGGTGCCCGCGGTGCACGCCGCACGGGCGATCGAACGCGGCCAGACCATCGCCGCCGAACAGCTGCAACTGCAGGAGGTGAACGTCGCCAAGGCCTCACGCGGCTTCTACAACAGCGCGGACGAGGTGATAGGTCAGGGCGCCAAACGGCGCATCCGCGCCGGCGCGCTGATCGCCCCGAGCCTGCTGACCACCCCGCTGCTGGTGCGCCGCGGCCAGCAGGTGACCATAGTCGCCAGCCAGGGCGGCATCGCCGCCTCGGCCACCGGCGAAGCCCTGGGCAACGGCCGCGCAGGCCAGGTGATCCGCGTGCGCAACCTCGGCAGCCAGAAGGTGATCGAGGCGCAGGTGGTGGAAGAAGGGGTGGTGACCAGCACCTTCAGATAACGCCGATGCGTAGGGTGGAAAAACCGCGCAGCGTTTTCCACCGGCAAAACAGCGGCGCCAGCACTTGATGAAGCGTGCGCGGGCGGTGGATACACCAGACGACATCTCTCCACGACGAGCCGGCCTGCCGAGCTGTCGCAGAAAAATTCCTCAGCGCCATTTAAGCAGCGTCAGAAGCCGGTCGCCTTACCCCCATAGCAGGCAATCAGCCAGCTTCACTCAAGCGCTCACGCAAGAAGGAATACGCACATGGCTCTGTCGATTCATACCAACTACTCCTCGCTGGTCACCCAGACCAACCTGACCAAGACCAACAACGCCCTGGGCGCCAACCAGCAGCGCCTGGGCACCGGCCTGCGCATCAACTCGGCCGCCGACGACGCCGCCGGCCTGCAGATCGCCACCCGCCTCAACGCCCAGTCGCGCGGCATGGACATGGCCATGCGCAACACCGGCGACGCCGTATCGCTGCTGCAGACCGCCGAAGGCGCGTTCAACGAAACCACTGACATCCTGCAACGCATGAAGGATCTGGCCACCCAGGCGGCGAACGATACCAACTCCGTCGATGACCGCGCCTCTCTGCAAGCCGAGTACGACGAACTGGCCAAGGAAGTGACCAACATCTTCAACAACACCAAGTACGCTGGCGAAGCGCTATTCACCACCAAGCTCGCAGCTCCGGTCAACTTCCAGATCGGTTCCAGTTCGGCTGAAACCCTTGCATTTGACGTCAGCGCAGATCTGACTGCTCTGGATACCACTCTCAACACCACCATTGCTGCCTTTACACTCGATAGCGCCGCCAACGCAGGCACTGCAATCGATGGACTGGAAACTGCGCTGAACGAAGTCGGCTCGATGCGTGCCCAGTTCGGCGCCAACATCAACCGCCTGAACCACACCGCCAACAACCTGAGCAACATGAAGGACAACACCGACATGGCCAAGGGTCGCATCATGGATGCCGACTTCGCCAAGGAAAGCGCCAACATGACCAAGAACTCGATGCTGATGCAGTCGGGCATCTCCATGCTCAAGCAAGCCGGCCAGATGCCGGGCATGGTCATGTCCCTGCTGGGCTGATCCCGCGTCATCCGGGCGCAACGGATTGCGCCCATCCCCCCGAACGCCCTGCCTCGAGGAGGCGTTTCTCATGGCCCCGCCGCCGCCCGTCGCTCTCTCGCCTTATCAGCCAAACCGATCAAGCGTCATCCAGCCACGGCCTGCTCGAGCAAGCGCCGGCGATTCTCGCCGATAGCGTCGACTTCGCCCGCGCACCGGCTGGTATTGGGTCAATGCCTGCAGCAACCGGCAGCCTGCCCGCGCAGAGGGCGGCTGGTACAAGACTTGCCACTGCATTTTCCTGACGCCAGAATGCCGACAGTCCATCGCCGGGAACCATCCCGCATGGAACCGCCGCTCGCCTCAAGGAACGCATGAACACCAGCCCCGAAACGCCGGTAGCCGAGCCGGGAAGCAATATCGCCTGCCTGATCATCAAGACCGGGCGGCGCGACTGCTATGCGCACTTCTACCCGGCGCTGTATCAGCTGACCCTGGTGAAAAGCGGCATCGAGGAGAAGATCGACCTCGGCTACTCCGGCAGCCGCCTGCTCGAACGCCTGCTGCAGGAACCCGGCGAGGTGGTGTCGCGCGACGAGCTGATGAACCACGCCTGGGCCGACCGGGTGGTCGGCCAGGGCAGCCTCAACCAGCAGATCTACACCCTGCGCCAGGTGCTCGGCGACGAGAAGAGCCGCGAAATCATCCAGACCCTGCCGCGTCGCGGCTACCTGCTCAACCCCAGCCACCTGGTCTACCCGCCGAGCATCGAGGATATCGGCGCGGTCGACGAGCCGATCGCTGCGAGCCCCCCCGGCCAGGCCTTCCTGCAGCGCCACAGCCGCCGACGCGGCTCCTGGCTGGCGCTGCTCGGTTCCCTCGGCCTGGTCGCCGCCGGCCTGTTCGTCGGTCTCTACCTGTTCAGCCTGCCGGCTCGCCTGCACAGCAGCGAGCTGAATCTGGGCCAGGTCAGCGTGCTCTACGTCGACCAGGACGAGCAGCGCCTGCAGCAACTGATCCTGGACACCCACGGCCTGGCCAGGCGCCTGGCGGAGCTGAGCGACAAGCCGGCCGAGCTGATCCTCGGCAACAGCGGCGGCTTCTTCGAGCTGCTGTGCATGCAGCCGGGCGGCGGCGCGCGCTCGCTGATGGTCCACGACAGCCAGCTGAGCCAGCTGGCCGACGCGCAACTGACCCGGTGCCTGCCATGAGCCAGCAAGAACAACGTGGCCTGAGCCGGCGCTGGTTGCTGGCGGCGCTGGGCAGCCTGCTGCTGCTGCTGCTCGGCATCCTCACCCTGTGGCTGAATTTCAAGTCCAGCGCCGAGCTGGACGGGCGCTTCCACTCCAGCGGCCAGGTGCAGCTGAGCAACGGCAAGGTGCTCGACCTCAGCCACAACCTGCAGGTTCGGGGTGGGCGCTTCTACGCCATGACCCGCCAGGGCGACAGCATCCTCGAGACCTCGGGGGTGGTGGAGTACGGCTTTCTCGGCAACTACCGCCTGCGCGTCGAGGACGGCCAGGTCAGCGGCCTGTCCAGCGACGCCGACGACGAGCTGGTGTTCAACCTGCTGTACGGCCGGCACAAGGGCTCGACCATCCGCCTGGTGAGCTTTCGCAACTGCCTCTACGGCCTGGAAACCCGCCAGGTCTACTGCCCGGCGCGGGTGCCGCGCAGCCTGTAGGTTGGCGCTGAGCGCAGCGAAGCTCGACAGCGAACCACGTTGGGCTTCGCCGCTGCGCGGCTCAACCTAACCTACCGCCTAATTGCCCGGTGACCATGGTCATCCTACGAGCCCGGCGCGCTGAACCGCGCGCCCTCGGCGCGATACTCCACGCGCGCCTGCGCCTCGCCGAACAGCTCGCGGTACAGTCCCTCGGCCTGACGGGTCAGCAGCAGCAGCTCGATGCGCCGGTTGGCGCCGTTCTCCGGGTCGTCCGCCAGCAGCGGCATGCCGTCGGCCTGGGCGGTGACCTGCAGCACGGTGGCAGCCGGCAGGCCGGCCTCGACCAGCACGTTGCGCGCGCGCAAGGCGCGGTCACCGGACAGGTTCCAGTTGTTGTAGCCGCCGACCGCGCCGCGGTAGGGCGTGGAGTCGGTATGGCCGCTGATGATCAGGTGGTTGTCGACCTTGACCAGGATGCCGGCCAGGCGCTGCAGCAGGGTGGCGAAATGCGCATCCAGGCGGGCGCTGCCGCGGCTGAACATGAAGCGCTGGGCGTCGTCCTTGATCAGGATGCGCAGGCCCTGCGGCACCACCTGCACCTCGATATTGGCCGCGGCGTCCAGTTGCAGCGCCAGCTGCTCCATCAGCTCGGCCAGCTCCTGCAGCTGCGCCGGCTCGGCATAGTGCGGCCGGCGCGCCTCGCCCGGCTGGCCGTCGCCCAACTCGGCGCCGGGGTCTTCCTGCGGCGTGCGCGCCTGGTTGTCGCGATCCTTGCGCGGGCTGACCTGCACCGGCACGCCGTCGAGATCCAGCGGCGTGCGGCTGCTGCCATCGAAGATGCCGGCGCCGCCCTCGACCAGCGGGTTGGTCAACATGTCGGCGTCGGCGCGACTCTGCTGCGGGTTCTGCGGCTGGATGATCCACAGCACCATGAACAGCGCCATCATAGCCAAGGTGAAGTCGGCGAAGGCCACCTTCCAGGCGCCGCCGTGGGTATCGTCGTGGCCCTTCTTGCTGCGCCGCTTGACGATGACCTCGTGCTGTTGATCGCCGCGCTTCTTCATGCCGCGTCCCTTTCATCCTCGTAGCGGTTGACCCAGGTCTCCAGCTGCTTGAATGCCGGCTTGACGTCCTGCTCGATCAGCTTGCGCCCGGCGTCCACCGCCAGCAGGGTGGGCTTGCCGGCGACGTGGGCGACCAGGGTGGTGCGCACGCACTCCAGCGCCGACAGCTCGGTCTTGATCCGCTGGCTCATGGCGTTGGACAGCGGCTCCATCACGCAGTAGCACATGAAGATGCCGAGGAAGGTGCCGACCAGCGCCGCGGCGACGTGGGCGCCGATCTCGGCCACCGAACCGCCGATATTGCCCATGGTGATGATGATGCCCATGATCGCCGCGAGGATGCCGAAACCGGGCATCGCCTCGCCGATCTTGTGCAGCGAGCGCGCCGGCTGCAGCAGGATGTGCTCCATGGCCTCCAGCTCCTGTTCGAGGAAGCCTTCCAGCTCGTGGGCGCTGATCTTGCCCATGGCCATCAGGCGAAAATTGTCGGCGATGAAGGCCATCAGGTTCTTCTCCTGACAGATCAGCGGGTACTTGGCGAACAGCTCGCTCTGTTCCGGTTCCTCGATATGCGCGTCGAGCACCTTGAGGCCGCCGACGTCGACCATCTCCAGCAGCTCGTAGAGCAGCATCAACAACTGGCGCTGGAACTCCTCGCCGCGGCGCTTGTAGACGAACACGCCCTTGATCTGCTGGCACATCTCCACCAGCACTTCCTTGGGGTTGCCCACCACCAGCGCGCCGAGACCGGCGCCGACGATGATCACCACCTCGGCCGGCTGCCAGAGCATGGCCAGCTCACCATGGGCCATGACGTAACCGCCGAGCACGCAGGCGACGATGATCAATGCACCTAATAACTTCTGCACCCTAGCCTCTCTCGTTCAGGTAGCGGCTGGCCTTGGCGATCGCCTGCTTGCTCAACTGGCAGACGCGCGCGTCGCTCAGTTCCAGCACCAGGGCGATTTCCTTGAGGCTCAGCTCGTGTTGGTAGTAAAGGGTCAGCACCAGCCGCTCGCGCTCGCTGAGCTGGCTCAGCGCCTGGGCCAGCAGGCGCTCCTTGAGCACCCGATCCTCGACCGCGCTGGCGCCGCAGGCGAAGCCTTCATGGCCGTTCTGCAGCAGCTCGTCGAGACTCTCGATGGCTTCGCAGGCGTCGGCCTGGAGAAAGTCCTGGTAGTCCTTGGCGCTGATCCCGGCGGCGGCGAGGATCTCCTCCTCCTGCGGCACCCGACCGAGCTGGCGCGCCAGCTGGCGGATGGCGTCGCGAATCCTGTGGGTCTGCTGACGCACCTGACGCGGTCGCCAGTCCTGGCGGCGCAGCTCGTCGAGAATCGCGCCACGGATGCGCAGCGCAGCGAAACGACCGAACTGTTCGTCCGGCGTGCCGTAGCGACGCAGGCATTCGAGCAGACCCATCAGGCCGATCTGCTCCATGTCCTCGCGATCGAGCACCTGATTGGCCTGCAACGCCAGCTGACTGACGATGCGTTTGACCAGCGGCAGGTACTGCAGCAGCCACTTCTGCTCGGCCCCGGGGGCGAACAGCGCGGCTCCGCCCTGTTCGGCGGCGTAGCGGTAGTCGATGGCACAGGTGGCGTTCATGGCTAGGCTCTGCTCTTTACTGAACGATCAGCTTGCTGACCAGCACGTTGGCGAACGGCATCGCCAGTTTCTTGCTGGCGAAGTCGTCGAACAGCACCCGCTCCAGGGCACTCTGCAATTCGGGGATGGGCATGCCACGCAGCTTCTCGAAGGTCATCGAGGAGAGGTGCGCCACCACCGAGTTGCGCACCATGGGGTCGATCTGCTCGAGCTTCTTCGGGTCGGTCTCCAGGTCGGCCTGCAGCACCAGGTCCAAGACGAAGTAGTGTTCGCGGCTCTCGCCCTGCAGGCTGACGATGACCTTCTCGATGGGGAAGAAGCGGTATTCGCTCTTGGCTTCCTCGGCTTCGCTGTCGGCGCTGCCGACGGAAATGCCGAGCACCGCCTGGCCGGTTTGCATGGACTTGAGCGTGGCGTAGTTGAAGACGCTGGCGCCGGCCACCACCAGGGTGTTGAAGATAAGCAGCAGCAGGATGATCCGCGGCATTGTCATGGTTGAGTCTCGATTGATTGGCGGTTAAACGGTGACCAGCACATCGCTGGCCGACTCCCGGGCACGCGGCGCGACGCTCACCGCACTGTCGCCGGCGGCCTGCACCGGCTCATCGCCGCGCCAGGCCTGACGCGGTGCCTGCTGGTGCTGGCGACCGCCCTGGGCATCGGCCGAGACCTGCACGCTGACCTGCACGAAATGCTGGCCGAGCAGCTCCTGGCGCAGGCGCTCGCTGCTCTGCTGCAGCAGCCGCGCGACCTCGCCGTTGGCCGCCGACAGCTGCACGTTGAGGCGGCCCGACTCGTGGCTCAGGTAGATCTCCAGGCTGCCCAGCTCCGGCGGATCGAGGCGGATGGTGGCGTTCTGGATGCGCTGGTTGATCTGCAGTTCGACCTGCTCGCGCAAGCTGTGCAGCATCTGCTCGCCCCACGGCGCCTGCGCCGCCGGCAGCTTGAGGCTGCGCTCGCTCGCCAGCGGCTGCGGCGCCGGCTGGCTGGCTGCGGCGCTGCTCGGAGCGGCCGGCTCGCCCTCGCCCGCGGCACTCGGCAGGCGGTCGAGCAGGCCTGCGTCGAGGCTGTTCTCGCCGCCGAGCGCCAGGCTCGCCGCCGGCGCCAGTGGCTCGCCCGCCAGCGCTGGTGGCAGTGCGGCGGGCTGCACCGGCAACGGCTGCACCTGACGCCCGGCCAGCGGCAGCTCGAGCGCCGGCATCGGCAAACCGGCCGGCGTCTCGCGCAGTGGCAGCGGCAGCTGGACCTGGGCCGGCAACGGCTCCTCGGACATCTGCGCCGTCTCGCGCGCCTCGACGCGCACCGCCTGCTGGCCGAGCATGTTGGCCGGCCACTGTTCGGCATCGGCCTCGCCAACCGGCGCCGGCTCGACAGCGGCCGGCAGTAGCAGCGGCGCCATCGGCTCGACTCGCTCCGCAGCCGCTTCGGCCGCCTCCGGCGTCTGCGCCGTCTCGCGCGCCTCGACGCGCACCGCCTGCTGGCCGAGCACGTTGGCCAGCCACTGTTCGGCATCGGCCTCGCCAACCGACGCCGACTCGACCGCGGCCGACTCCGGCGCAGTCGGCGCGGCGGCGACGAAGCCGTGCAGGGCCAGTTGCAGATCGAACGCCGGCGTCTCGCCGGCGCCGGCCTGGGCCTGGGCGAAACCGGCCGGCAGCGCTTCGCCGAGCGGGCCGCTCAGGGGCGCCCGGGTATTCGGATTGATCGGCTGCAACACGCGTTATCTCCCACCTTGAAACTGATCGACGCGCAGGTAGGCGCTACGCCCCTCGGCGTATTCCAGGTGCCTGAGCAGCATCTGTCGCACCCGCTCGCATTCGTCGGCGCAGGCCACGCGTGCCTGGCCGTGCAGCTGTTGCAGACGCCGCCGCGCCTCGCGCACCTCGTCGCTGAGTGTCGGCAAGCCGGCCAGCAGTTGCAGGCAGGAGCGGATCAACCCGTCGATCTCGCCGATCCGCGTCCAGTCGCCCTGCGCCAGCGCCTCGGCCAGTTGGCCGTGCAGCTGCTGCAGCGCGCGCAGTTCACTTGCGCGCGGCATTCACGCCTTCCCAGCCTTCGCGCAGCACGCCGAGCAGGCCGACCACCTCGTCCAGGCCGTCCAGCGACAGGCTGACGCTAACGTCGGAGAGGCGGTAGATGCAGTAGTCGTAGAGGCGCGCCAGGCCCTGTACGGTCTCGCCGCCGTTCTCGTAGTCGAGGGCGCCGTTGAGCCCATTGAGGATGTTCAGGCACTTCTCCAGCGACTGGCCCTTCTGCTGGTAGCGCTTGGCCTCGATATGGCCGCGGGCGCGGGCCAGCTCGTCGAGCAGGCCGTCGAACAGCACCAGCACCAGCTCGTAGGGCGAGGCCGCGGCGGCACGCGCCTCGAGGTCGACGGTGCGGTAGCTGTCGTAGCTTTCGTTGAGGTTGTAGGCAGTCATCAGAACATTCCGTAGGTCTGCTCCATCGCCGCCATGGTCTGCATCAAGCTGGTGTACTGGCGGAGATAGCGGTTGTAGTAGGAGTCGTACTGCTTCTGGATGTTGTCGAACTGCTGGTCGACCCGGCGCAGCTGAGTGTTGAGGGTGTCCTTGCGATTGGTCAGCAGGCCGCCGGCGCTGCTGGTGTACACCGCCAGGTTCTTGTCCAGGGTGTCGAGCAGGTTGCCCTTGTCGGTGAACAGTTTCTCGAAGCCTTCCGGATTGGCCGCCACGGCCTTCTCGAAACGGGCGTTGTCGATGGTCAGCTTGCCGTTGCGGTCGGCGACTATGCCGAACTCGGTGAGGCTGGCGCCGCCGAACGAGGTGCGCACCAGCTGGTTGAGCATGGTTTCGATGGCGCGCACGCTGGCGTCGCCGGCCAGGGCACCGCGGCCGCCGCTCTCGCCGCCGCTGGCGGTGAGCGAGTCGAAGCTGCTCATCAGCGCGTTGAAGGCGCTGACGAAGGACTGCGCCTTGTCCTTGGTGGCCTTCTGGTCCTGGCCGATATCGATGGTCAGCGGGGTGTCACCGCTCTTGTGCGCCTTGCTGAAGGTCAGGCTGACGCCGTCGATGATGTTGTCGAAGGTGTTGCTGGTGCTGGTCAGCTCGATGCCGCTCTCGCCGCCCAGGCGCACGATGGCGTCCTTGGCCACGGACAGCTCCTGCTTGCCCGCCACCGCGCCTGCAACCGCGACGTTGCCACTGGCGCTCAGGCTGATGGCCTGGTCGGCGCCGGTCTTCTCGCTGGTCAGCACCAGGTTGACCTGGCCGTTGCTGCGCACCAGGGTGGCCTTGACCCCGCTGTTGTCGCCGGCGTTGTTGATCGCCGCGGCCAGCTCGTCGAGGGTGCCGACGCTGCTCAGGTCGATGGCGAAGGCGTCGCCGCCTTGGCCGATGCTCAGGCTGCCGCTGCCCAGGTCGCCGTCCTGCAGGCCCTGCAGGGCGATCTGGCTCTTGCTGGCGAGCTGCTGGACGAAGAAGTCGTAACTGCCGGCCACCGCCTTGCTGCCCACCGTGGCGCTGGCATAGCCCTCCTGGCTGAAGCTGGCGCTGTTGACCAGCATGCTGCTGCCGGCGAGCTTGAGCCCGCTGGCCGCGGTCTTGAAGGTCTTCAGCGCGGTATCCAGGGTGGTCAGGGCGGACAGCTGCGCCTTGTAGGCCGCCTGGTTGCGGTTGGTCTTGGCCAGCTGGCCCTGCACTTCATATTGGGCCAGCTGGGTCGCCATGCTTTGAACGTAATCTGAATCGATAGCCATAGTCGGACACCCGTTTTCCTGTGAGGTAGCAATAGCGGTGCCAACAGCTGAAACCCTTGATTTAGAGGGCTTTAGGCGTTCCGCCAGGTGAAAGATCCTTTCCGCTCGCGGGGCCGCGGACGACGGGCGGAAGGCCGCCTTCCGCCTGCGCCGCGCAATGGGCGGACGTGCCCCTTACACAGGCGACGCAGCGGCGACCCGCCTTAAGGAAAAGGTGGGGATAGGTTATGAGCGGCCGGGTAGGAGCCGGCTGGGGGAGGGGCGGCGCTATTCGCCGCCGACGGCGAAGTTGGGCAGGCTGTCCACCGGCTGGCGGAAGCTGAAGGGAATCGACTCCACCGCCAGGCCGACGTTGCGCTGCACCACGAAGTGCAGGTGCGGGCCGGTGCTGTTGCCGGTGTTGCCGGAGCGCGCCAGCAGGCTGCCGGTCTCCACCCGCTGGCCCTCGCGCACGGCCACCGAGCCCTTCATCAGGTGCAGGTAGACGCCCATGGTGCCGTCGTCGTGGAGGATGCGCACGAAGTTGCCGGCCGGGTTGTTGCCGCGCCCGCTCTGCTGGTTCTCGGTCTTCACCACCACGCCGCCGCGCGCGGCGACGATCGGCGTGCCTTCGGGCATGGCGATGTCCATGGCGTAGCGGCCCTTGGGAGTGAAATGGCTGTACTTGCCGCCGGCGCCCTGGGTCAGGCGGAACGGGCCGCCGCGCCAGGGCAGCGGGTAGCGGTGGATGCTCGGTTGCAGGCGCGGGTCGCCGAGGGCATAGCGCAGCCTGGGCTTGTAGCGCAGCGGCTGGCCGGCCTCGCGCGGCGCCAGGGTGGCCAGGCGGATCTTGCTGCGCGGCGGCAGCACCCAGCGGATCGGCTTGTCCGGCGCGCCGATGGCGTTTTCCACCTGTTCCAGGCGCAGCTCGATCTCCACCGGGGCGTACAGGTCGTTGCGCACCAGCAGGGTCTCGCCGGCCTCGTGCTGCTTGGTCTCCAGCTTCACCTGGTTGTCCAGGCGCTCGACCATGCGGTCGCGGAACACGAACACCTGGGCGCCGGGCGCCGCCTGGTCGCTATAGGTCACCACGCCGTTCTGGTCGACGTACTTGTAGATGGTCAGGGCAGCGGCCTGGCCGCTGAGGACCAGCAGGCTGCAGAGGAAAATCAGACGCCCTAGCATAACGACTCGGATCTTATGGCTTTTCGATATCCGGGCTAGCAAGGCTAGCAGCGCCTGCGCGGCCGTGCCAGGCGCCGAGCCTCGGGCTGTGAACCGGCTCACCGCCGTCGGTCGGCCGGGGGCGGGGTGTTTCGGGGCAAGCGCTGCATCTTTCCCCGGATCGCATCCGGGCTAGGGCGGCGGGTTCAGGCGCCGGGGACGAAATGCTTCTGCGCGGTGCCGCGGGCGATCAGGCGCGACAGGTAGTCGAGTTTCTGCGGGTCGCGGTCGACGAAGCGGAAGCTCAGTTGCAGCCACTCGCTGGCAGGCGAAGGCTCCAGCGCCGCCACGGCGTGCAGGTAGCCGTTGAGCCGGGCGGTCTCGGCCGCCTCGCCCTGCTCCAGGTCGAGCACCGCGCTCTCCAGCACC
This sequence comes from Pseudomonas sp. ABa2, assembly GCF_056676075.1. Lineage (NCBI taxonomy): Bacteria > Pseudomonadati > Pseudomonadota > Gammaproteobacteria > Pseudomonadales > Pseudomonadaceae > Pseudomonas > Pseudomonas sp. ABa2. The sequence continues at coordinate 135,188 of NZ_CM155239.1, read as the reverse complement.
TGCGGCAGCTGTTCGGTGCGCTTGACCACCAGCAGCGCCTCCTTGAGGCTCAGCGCCTTGATCACGCAGGCCATGCTGCCGCCCGGCAGGCGCAGCTGGCCCTGGCCGCGGCCGGCCGGCGCCTTGCTCGCGGCCACAGGCGAGGCGGCCGGGGCAGCCGCCGCAAGCGGTGCGGCAGCCGGCGCGCTGGGCTTGACCACCTCGGCCTTGCCGCCGGTCAGGGCGGCCAGCGAGTCGTTGGCGAAGGCGCCGCTGCTGAGCATCTTCGGCGGGGCGCTGGCGGCGAGGGCCTGCAGCTTGCCGGCGCGGCTCAGCGCCTTCTTCACCTTGGTCACCAGCTGCTCGTTGGAGAAGGGCTTGCCGATGTAGTCGGAGACGCCGGCCTGGATCGCCTGCACCACGTTTTCCTTGTCGCCGCGGCTGGTGACCATGATGAAGGGGGTGGTCTTCAGGCTGTCCTGCTCGCGGCACCAGGTCAGCAGCTCGAGGCCGGACATCTCCGGCATTTCCCAGTCGCAGAGGATCAGGTCGACAGGCTGGCGGCCCAGCAGCTGCTGGGCCTTGCGCCCGTTGACCGCCTCTTCGATCTGTACGCCGGGGAAGTGATCGCGCAGCCCTTTCTTGACCAGATCACGGATAAAGGTCGCGTCGTCCACCACCAGCACACTGACTTTGCTCATCGGCCTCTCCTGTACGAATGGCGTTAAGCATAGTCATGGCCAGTGGCCAAAGGCCAACGGAAAAGCGCATAACCCCCGGCGCTAGGGCGCACCGGGACGCCCTGCCGTGCGACAACCAGCGCCGGCTCAGGCGCCGGGCTTGCCCTCGACCTCTTCGCGCATGCGCGTCAGGCCGATATGCCGTACGTCGGTGCCGCGCACCAGGTAGATCACCAGTTCGGCGATGTTGCGCGCGTGGTCGCCGATGCGCTCCAGCGAACGCAGCGCCCAGATCACGTTAAGCACGCGGGAGATCGAGCGCGGGTCTTCCATCATGTAGGTGACCAGTTCGCGCAGCGCGGTCTTGTACTCGCGGTCGACGGTCTTGTCGTACTGCGCCACCGACAGCGCCAGGTCGGCATCGAAGCGGGCGAAGGCGTCGAGCGCCTCCTGCACCATGCGTCGCACCTGGTCGCCGATATGCCGCACCTCGACGTAGCCCTTGGGCGACTCGCCTTCCTCGCACAGCTGGATGGCGCGCTTGGCGATCTTGGTCGACTCGTCGCCGATGCGCTCGAGGTCGATCACCGACTTGGAGATGCTGATGATCAGGCGCAGGTCGGAGGCCGCCGGCTGGCGCCGGGCGAGGATGCGCACGCACTCCTCGTCGATGTTGCGCTCCATCTGGTTGATCTGGTCGTCGATGTCGCGCACCTGCTGGGCCAGGCCGGAGTCGGCCTCGATCAGCGCGGTGACGGCGTCATTGACCTGCTTCTCCACCAGGCCGCCCATGGCCAGCAGGTGGCTGCGCACTTCTTCCAGTTCGGCGTTGAACTGCTGGGAGATGTGCTGGGTGAGGTTGTCTTTGTTGATCATGTTTCGCTCCGCGAAAGCTGCCGGCTTGGGTGACCATGGTGCGCGCGGCGCACCCTGCATTAAGTATCAAGGCCCTTGGAAAATGCTCTCTGGCGCGAAGGGCGTGCGCTGACAGTACGATGAGTACGGCAAGCGCGCCCGACAAAGCCAGGGAGTATTTGCCATGGCCTTAGCCGTAACGACCGGTGATGTAGTCCTCGGTCTGCTTCTTGGCCGGGTTGGTGAACAGGGTGTCGGTGTCGCCGAACTCGATCAGCTTGCCCATGTACATGAACGCCGTGTAATCGGACACCCGCGCCGCCTGCTGCATGTTGTGGGTGACGATGACGATGGTGTACTTGCTCTTGAGTTCGTAGATCAGTTCTTCGACCTTGAGCGTGGAGATCGGGTCGAGCGCCGAGCAGGGTTCGTCTAGCAGCAGCACTTCCGGCTGCACCGCCACGGTACGGGCGATCACCAGGCGCTGCTGCTGACCGCCGGACAGGCCGAGGGCCGATTCGTGCAGGCGATCCTTGACCTCGTCCCACAGCGCCGCGCTCTTCAGCGCCCACTCCACCGCCTCGTCGAGCACGCGCTTCTGGTTGATGCCCTGGATGCGCAGGCCGTACACCACGTTCTCGTAGATGCTCTTGGGGAAGGGGTTGGGCTTCTGGAACACCATGCCGACGCGGCGACGCAGCTCGGCGACGTCCTCGCCCTTGCGGTAGATGTTGCGCCCGTCGAGGTTGATCTCGCCTTCCACGCGGCAGCCGTCGACCAGGTCATTCATCCGGTTGAAGGTGCGCAGCAGGGTCGACTTGCCGCAACCCGACGGGCCGATGAAGGCGGTGACACGCTGGCGCGGGATCTCCATCTTGACGTCGAACAGCGCCTGCTTCTCGCCGTAGTAGAGGTTCAGCCCCGGCACGGCGATGGCCGTGGTCTCGCTGGCCAGGTTGAGGCTCTGCTTGTCGCGGCCGAGGGCGGCCAGGTCAATACCGTGGGTATGGGCTTCGTGTTGCATAACAGTCTCCTTCGGAGGCTATAGGCTTCAAGCTACAGGCCGCAGGCCGGCTCTCGCCCGGTGCCTGCAGCTTGCCGCCTGCCGCAGAATTAGTGATCCAGCGCCTTGTACTTCTCGCGCAGGTGGTTGCGGATATACACCGCACTGAAGTTCAGCAGGATGATGACCAGCACCAGCAGCAACGCGGTGGCGTACACCAGCGGCCGCGCGGCCTCGACGTTGGGGCTCTGGAAGCCGACGTCGTAGATGTGGAAGCCCAGGTGCATGATCTTCTGGTCCAGGTGCAGGTAGGGGTAGTTGCCGTCTACCGGCAGCGACGGCGCCAGCTTGACCACGCCCACCAGCATCAGCGGCGCCACCTCGCCGGCGGCGCGGGCCACGGCGAGAATCAGGCCGGTCATCATCGCCGGGCTGGCCATCGGCAGCACCACGCGCCAGAGGGTCTCCACCTTGGTCGCGCCGAGGGCCAGGGAGCCTTCGCGCACCGCCCGCGGAATCCGTGCCAGGCCTTCCTCGGTGGCGACGATGACCACCGGCAGGGTGAGGATCGCCAGGGTCAGCGAGGCCCACAGCAGGCCCGGGGTGCCGAAGGTCGGCGCCGGGGCGGCTTCCGGGAAGAACAGGCGGTCCAGCGAGCCGCCCAGCACGTAGACGAAGAAGCCCAGGCCGAACACGCCGTAGACGATCGCCGGTACGCCGGCCAGGTTGTTCACCGCGATGCGGATCACCCGAGTCAGCGGGCCCTGCTTGGCGTACTCGCGCAGGTAGATGGCCGCCACCACGCCGAACGGGGTGACGATCACGGCCATGATCAGGGTCATCATGATGGTGCCGAAGATCGCCGGGAAGATGCCGCCTTCGGTGTTGGCCTCGCGCGGGTCGTCGCTGACGAATTCCCACAGCTTGGCCAAGTAGAAGGCGATTTTCTCGCCCAGGCCCATGGCATTGGGCTGGAAGGCCCGCACCACCTTGCCCAGGCTGATGGTGACTTCGCGGCCATCGACGGTCTTGAGCGTGACGCTGTCGCGGTTGAACGCCTGGTTGAGGGCGATCAGCTCGGTTTCCAGCACCTTGTACTCGGCATCCCACTGCGCCCGCTCGGCGTCCAGCTCGGCGCGGGCGACGTCATCCAGCCGGCCTTGCAACTCCAGCTTGCGGGTTTGCAGCCGCACGCGCTCGAGCCCGGCGTTGATCCGTCCGATGTCCTTCTTCTCCAGGCGCACCAGCTGCTTGTGCAGCTTCTCGACGCGGGCGATGCGTTCCTGCAGCGCGGGCCAGCTGGCATCGCCTTCGGCCACCAGCTCGCCGGCTTCCTTGACGTTGACCAGGTAGCCGTAGAAGTTGCCCCACTCGCGGCGCTCCAGCGCCGTGAGGTTTTCCGGGGTGCGCGGATTGCTCAGCCATTCGCCGACCACCCAGGTGAAGTCCGCGCCATACACGTCGCGGTTACCCACCTTGAACAGCTCGCGGGTCATGAACTCGCCGCCCTCGACATCCACCGGCAAGCCGGAGGCGGCCAGACGCGCGCGCGGCACTTCCTCGATCTGGGTGATTTCGCCGGCCATCACCCGGGCTTCCTGACCCGGCACCTGGTAGTCGGCTTCGACTATATTCGCCGGCCAGAAGTGGCCGAGGCCGCGTACGGCGATCACCAGCAGCAGGCCGAGGGTCATGATCACCGCGATCGATACGGCGCCGGCATTCATCCAGATCCACGGCGTACCGCTCTTGAACCAGGTTTTCAGGTTGTTCTGTTTCACGGACATATACCTTCCCAAACCTTAGAGCGAGGCGTACTTGACGCGCAGACGCTGGCGCACCAGCTCCGCCAGGGTGTTCATGACAAAGGTGAAGCCGAGCAGCACCAACGCCGAGAGGAACAGCACGCGGTAGTGGGTACCGCCGACTTCCGATTCGGGCATTTCCACCGCCACGTTGGCGGCCAGAGTGCGCAGGCCCTCGAAGATGTTCATGTCCATGATCGCGGTGTTGCCGGTGGCCATCAGCACGATCATGGTTTCGCCGACGGCGCGGCCCATGCCGATCATCACCGCCGAGAAGATGCCCGGGCTGGCGGTGAGGATCACCACCCGGGTCAGGGTCTGCCAGGGCGTGGCGCCCAGGGCCAGGGAGCCGAAGGTCAGGCTCTTGGGTACGCTGAACACGGCGTCTTCGGCGATCGAGTAGATGTTCGGGATCACCGCGAAGCCCATGGCCAGTCCGACCACCAGGGCGTTGCGCTGGTCGAACGGGATGCCCAGGTCGTTGCTCAGCCACATGCGCATGTCGCCGTCGAACAGCCAGTTCTCCAGGTGCCCGCTCATGGCCAGCGAGACGTAGCCCACCAGCAGGATCACCGGGATCAGCAGCGCCGATTCCCAGCCATCCGGCACGCTCAGGCGAATCGACTCCGGCAGGCGGCTCCACAGGTAGCCGGCCAGCAGGATGCCTATCGGGGTAAAGATCAGCAGGCTGAAGATGCCCGGCAGATGGCCTTCCACGTAGGGCGCGAGGAACAGGCCGGCGAAGAAGCCGAGAATCACCGTCGGCAGCGCCTCCATCAGCTCGATCACCGGCTTGACCTTGCGGCGCATCGCCGGGGCCATGAAGTAGGCGGTGTAGATCGCGGCGGCAATCGCCAGCGGCGCGGCCAGGAGCATGGCATAGAACGCCGCCTTGAGCGTACCGAAGGCCAGCGGGGCGAGGCTCAGCTTGGGTTCGGCGTCGGTGCTGGCGGAGGTCGATTGCCAGACGTAGCCGGGCGCGTCGTAGTTCTCGTACCACACCTTGCCCCACAGCGAACTCCAGGAAATCTCCGGGTGCGGGTTGTCGATGATCCAACGTTGCAGCTGGCCCTCGCGCTCCACCAGCACGCGGTTGGCGCGCGGCGACAGGGCGGCCAGCACCTGACCTTCGGCGACCTGGTCGACCAGCAGGGTCCGGTGCGCGGTGCTGTGGAAGATGCCCAGGTTGCCCTGCTCGTCCAGCGCCAGGAAGCCCTTGCGGCGCTCTTCCGGGAGAATCTGCACGATCGGGCTGTCGCCCAGCTGGAAGCTGCGGATCGACTTCAACACGGCCTTGCCGTCTGCTTCGCGCACCATGAACCACTGGGCGATAGCGCCGCTGCTGTCGCCGATCAGCAGCGAGATGCCGCCGAGCAGCGAGGTGGCCTGACTGACCTCCAGCTTGCCGTTCTCCAGCAGCTTGTAGCGGCCGTTGAGACTGTTGCTGCGCAGGTCGAAGACATCGGCGGTGGCGCGGCCGTTGACCACGTAAAGCCACAGGTGGCGCGGGTCGATGATCAGTGCCTTGATCGGCTCGGCGATCTGCGGCAGGGCGACGCGCTCCTCACTGAGGGTGACCTCGCCGGTCATCAGGTTCTCTTCGCGGCCCAGGTTCAGCACGTGCAGTTCGGTACCGGTGGAACCGGCCAGCATCAGGGTGCCGCCGTTCAGGCTCAGGCCGACGTGATCCAGCTCGCGGCCCTGGGCATCGAGCTCGATCGGCGCGGCGCCGAAGGGGTATTCGATGCTCGGCGTGATGGTCTGCACATCGTTGGGGTAGCTGAGCTTGTAGACATGCCGGAACACCAGCACCTGGCCGTTGGACAGGCCCAGGGCCACGCGGTTGCTGCCCGGCTGATCCTGGCCGACCGAAACGATGCGCGCATCCGCCGGAATCGGCAGCTGCACGCGGCTCAGCGGCTGCATCTGCTTGGCATCGAAGAACTGCACCTGACCGCTCTGGTCCAGGCGCATGGCCATCTGGTTCTGCTCTTCCAGGGTCAGCAGCAGCGGCGCGCCGGCTTCGCCCAGCCAGGCGGCCTGGACCGGCTTGCGGCTGTCCAGGTCGGCGCCCTGGAACATCGGCAGCACCACATAGGCCAGGTAGAAGAAGATCAGGGTGATGGCACCGAGCACCGCCATGCCGCCGACGGAAACCGCCCAGCGGGCGAAGCGATCCTTCAGCGCGCGCAGGCGGCGCTTGCGCTGCAGGGAGGGGGTATTGAAGTCGATCCCCAGGGGATTCTCGACCCCCTGATTCGGTGAGCGGTTCACGGTGTCGTTTGCCAAGTCATTCATGCGAGAAATCTCTGCGCGAGCTTGTTTGCAGCGCATGCGGCTGCCCAGGCTTGCCAATCTAGCGGGCTTGTATGACAGAAAGGTTACAGTCAGCTGACATGACGAAGCCCGCCACTCCGAAGAGTGGCGGGCCGCGCCGCTTACAGCGCCTAGCGCGAGGCCAGGATTACAGACCCAGTTCCTTCATGGTCTTCTCGACCACCTTGGCCGGCAGCGGGATGTAGCCGTCCTTGACCACGACTTCCTGGCCTTGCTTGGACAGCACCAGCTTGACGAACTCGGCATCCAGCGGGCTCAGCGGCTTGTTCGGCGCCTTGTTGACGTAGACGTAGAAGAAGCGGGCCAGCGGGAACTTGCCAGCCAGGGCGTTTTCTTCGTTGGCGTCAAAGGCTTCGCCGCCTTTCTTCGACAGCGGTACGGTCTTCACGCTGGAAGTCTTGTAGCCGATGCCCGAGTAACCGATGGCGTTGAGGGTGCTGGAGATCGACTGCACCACCGAGGCCGAACCCGGCTGCTCGTTGACGTTGGCCTTGAAGTCGCCTTTGCACAGGGCTTCTTCCTTGAAGTAGCCGTAGGTGCCGGAGACCGAGTTACGGCCGAACAGCTGGATCGGCTTGGTCGCCCACTCGCCGGTCAGGCCGACGTCGCCCCAGGTTTTGATATCGGTCGCACCACCGCACAGGCGGGTGCTGGAGAAGATCGCGTCGACCTGAGCGATGTCCAGGCTCTTGATCGGGTTGTCCTTGTGCACGAACACGGCCAGGGCGTCGATGGCCACCGGCACGGCGGTCGGCTTGTAGCCGTACTTCTCTTCGAACGCCTGGATCTCGGCATCCTTCATCGCACGGCTCATCGGGCCCATGCTGGCGGTGCCTTCGGTCAAAGCGGGCGGCGCGGTGGAGGAACCGGCGGCCTGGATCTGGATGTTGACGTTGGGGTACTGCTTCTTGAACTCTTCGGCCCACAGGGTCATCAGGTTGGCCAGCGAGTCGGAACCGACGCTGGACAGGTTGCCCGATACGCCGGAAGTCTTTTCGTAGGTCGGCAGAGCCGGGTCGACGGCGGCTACAGCAGATACGGCGCTTACGCCAGCGGCGGCGAAAGTCAGGGCCGCCATCAAACGCTTCAGTTTCATGCCTTGCTCCTAGCAGGATTAGTGTTGGATGGAACGGGCCCAAGTATCTGCAGGCCACGTGAACACTCTATGAAGCGAATATGACAGTTGCGTGAACGTCGCCGAATTTGTGCGCGCCACCGCCCAGGCCCCCGCACGCAGCGCGCACGGGGGCCTGGCAGGACGCAGCGACGCGCCTACTGCAGGCTGTGCTTGAGTGCGCGCATGCGCTCGTGACAGGCGCGCACCTTGGGCATCTCCATCGCCAGCAGTACGCGCAGATCCTGGTCCGCGCCCTCCAGGGCGTCCTCGAAGGCTTGCAGGATGCGGTCCTCGCTCTCCTCCAGCTGCGCCACGTAGGTGGCGTCCTCATCCTTGGCCAGGGTGGCGCGGGTATCGGCGTAGAGCTGGCGCAGCTTGCCCAGCAGGGTGCCGCCGCTGGCCGGCTGGCTGTGGTTGGCCGCCACGCTGCGCGCCAGGGCGTCGATCACCTCGGTCTTGGCCCGCGCCATGTCGCGAAACAGCGCCTGCAGACGGATGTCCTTGACCTCGTCGTGGGCGTGCTCGTAGAAGCGCTGGCCGTCGCGGGTGATCTCGATCAGTTCGTTGAGTTGTGCGGTCTTGCTGCTCATGGCGGTTCTCCTCGGCTATGGGACTGGCGAATGCGGCGTCCGGTGTTCAGCCGTCGATGCGCAGGGCATCGGCGTCGACGCCGCGCACGCCGCGGATATTGCGGGCGATGTCCACCGCCAGGCGCTTCTCGGCGCTGCTCAGCACGCTGCCGCGCAGGCTGACGAAACCGTCCTCGGTGCTCACCGCGATGTTCAGCGCATCCAGGTTGCGGCTGTAGACGAAGCTGGCCTTGACCTTGCTGGTAATCCAGCCGTCGCTGATCGCCTCGCGCGCCTCCTCGGCGGCCACTTCGATCTCGCTGGCGCTGCTGTCGGCGGTGCTGATGCTGAGGTGGTTGAACACCTCGCGCACGCCGTCGGTATTGCCCGCCAGCTGGCCGGCCAGCTCCTTGGCCGCCGGGGTCTGCGCGTGGCCGCTGAGGGTGATCGCGCCGTTCTGGCTCTTGACCTGGATGTCCAGGCCGCGGGTATTGCTGTTCCACAACAGCTTGGACTTCACCGTGGCCGCCAGGCTGGCGTCCTCCAGGCGCTGCACCAGGCCCGGCGGCTCGCCCTCGGCGGTAGCGGCGTCGACCTCGATGCGGTTGTCCACCGCCTCGATTCCCTCGACGCTCAGCGCCACCTGCTCGGCCAGTTCCTTCTGCACCGCGCTCTCCACCCGACCCTCGAGGCGGGCCCGACCGTCTTCCACGGCGATGTCGAGGCGGAACGGGTTGAGGTGACGATTGAGGGCGAAGGCGGTCCAGATCGAGCCTTCCTGGCGCGCCGCCGCGAGCTGCTGGCTCAGCTCGGTCTCGGCGGCATGGCTGGCCAGCGGCGTCAGGCTCAGCAGCAGGGTGGTACTGCCGGCCAGCATCAGAGTCTTGAACGGGGGCATGGCGGGGGTCCTCGGCAAGTCGATAGTTACCTGGACTTTCGCAAGCCCTATGCCAGCGTTCTCACTCCAAACAAAATCAATAAAAACAAATACTTATGCAATATCGAGAAATCTCCTCGGCATGCAGGCTGCAGGGTCGCGGCGAAATCGCCGTGCAACTTGCATGATTTTTCCCTGACTAATGCCACACACCCAGTCAGATGGAGCACGACGATGGCAGATTCAGGACACAGCGGGCGCATCCTCCTGGTCGACGACGAGGCGGCGATCCTGCGCACCTTCCGCTACTGCCTGGAGGACCAGGGCTACGAGGTCGCCGGCGCCAGCAGCGCGGCGCAGGCCGAGGCGCTGCTGCAGCGCCAGGTGTTCGACCTGTGCTTCCTCGACCTGCGCCTGGGCGACGACAACGGCCTCGACCTGCTGGCGCAGATGCGCGTGCAGGCGCCCTGGATGCGCGTGGTGATAGTCACCGCGCACTCGGCGGTGGACACCGCGGTGGATGCCATGCAGGCCGGCGCCGCCGATTATCTGGTCAAGCCGTGCAGCCCGGAACAGCTGCGCCTGGCTGCCGCCAAGCAGCTGGAGGTGCGCCAGCTGGCGGCGCGCCTGGAAGCCCTGGAAGACCAGGTGCGCCAACCCGGCGCCCACTTGGACAGCCGCAGCCCGGCGCTGATGGCGGTGCTGGAAACCGCGCGGCAGGTGGCCGGCACCGACGCCAATATCCTCATCCTCGGCGAATCCGGCACCGGCAAGGGCGAGCTGGCGCGCGCCATCCACGGCTGGAGCAAACGGGCGAAGAAGGCCTGCGTGACCATCAACTGCCCCTCGCTGACCGCCGAGCTGATGGAAAGCGAGCTGTTCGGCCACAGCCGCGGCGCCTTCACCGGCGCCAGCGAGAGCACCCTGGGCCGGGTCAACCAGGCCGACGGTGGCAGCCTGTTTCTCGACGAGATCGGCGACTTCCCGCTGCCGCTGCAACCCAAGCTGCTGCGCTTCATCCAGGACAAGGAGTACGAGCGGGTCGGCGACCCGGTGACGCGCCGCGCCGACGTGCGCATCCTCGCCGCGACCAACCTCGACCTCGAACAGATGGTGGGCGAGGGGCGCTTTCGCGAAGACCTGCTGTATCGCCTCAACGTCATCACCCTGACCCTGCCGCCGCTGCGCGAGCGCAGCGAGGACGTGCTGCAGCTGGCCGAAGGCTTCCTCGCCCGCTTCGTCAGGGAATACGCCCGCCCCGTGCACGGCTTCAGCGACGCCGCGCGTGAGGCGCTGCAGGGCTACGCCTGGCCCGGCAACATCCGCGAGCTGCGCAACGTCATCGAACGCGCCAGCATCATCTGCAACGCCGAGCTGATCGAACCCGAGCACCTCGGCCTGGGCGAGCCGGTCGAGAACGGCGCGCCGCGCATCGGCGCCGCGCTGAGCCTGGAACAGCTGGAGAAGGCCCATATCACCGCGGTGCTGGCGACCAGCGAGACCCTCGACCAGGCCGCGCGCACCCTCGGCATCGACGCCTCGACGCTGTACCGCAAGCGCAAGCAGTTCGGCCTGTGAAGCTGCGCACCCGGCTGTTCCTCAGCGGCAGCGCGCTGCTCACCGTGGCCCTGCTCGGCCTGCTGCTGGGCATGTTCAGCGTGCTGCAGCTGACCCAGCAGCAGAGCCAGGCGATGACCCGCAACCTGCAGATCATCGACGCCAGCCTGGGCATGCGCCAGGAGCTGGGCAAGCAGGTCGGCCTGCTGCTCGCCGAGCAGCTCGACCGCGAGGCGCTGCAGGCCGCCGACGCGCGTTTGCGCCAATGGCTGCAGCAGGCCAACGCCAGCGCCCGCGCCGCCGGCGACCACCAGGCCCTGGCCGAGGTGGAGCGCGCCTACGCGCGCTTCGACGCGCTGCTGGCCAAGCCGCTGACGGTGCGCCGCGAGCTGCTCAAGAGCGACGCCCTCGGCCAGGCCGAGGAAGCCCTGCGCGAACGCATCAATGCCCTGCAGAACCGCTACGTCGCCGCCGTCGACGAGGCCGAGGCGAGCACCCGCCAGCGCGCCTGGCTGATCGCCGGTCTGCTCGGTCTGATCGGCCTGGCCGTGCTGCTGATCGGCTTCGTCACCGCGCACAGCCTGGCGCAGCGCTTCGGCCGGCCGATCGAGGCGCTGGCGCGCGCCGCCGACCAGATCGGCCAGGGCGACTTCCAGGTCACCCTGCCGCTCTCGCCGCTGCCGGAAATGGCCGCCCTGAGCCGTCGCTTCGGCCTGATGGCCGAGGCCCTGCGCCAGTTCCAGGCGACCAACGTCGAGGCCCTGGTCGGCCAGCAGCGGCGCCTGCAGGCGGTGCTCGACAGCATCGATGACGGCCTGCTGATCCTCGACCGCCAGGGCCGCCTGGAGCACGGCAACCCGGTGGCGCAGCGTCAGCTGGGCTGGGACGCGGTGCCCAGGGGCCAGTCGCTCGGCCAGGCGCTGCAGCGGGCGGACCTGGACGAGCAGCTGCAGCTGGTGCTGGCCGGGGTCAGCCCGCAGCGGGCGCCGGACGACCTGGCCATCGAGGCCGCCGGCGAGACCCGCCTGCTGGCCTACAGCCTGACCCCGGTGTGCCACGAGCAGGGGCCGCTGCTCGGCGCGGTGATGGTGCTGCGCGACGTCACCGAACAGCGCGCCTTCGAGCGCGTGCGCCGCGAGTTCGTCCTGCGCGCCTCGCACGAGCTGCGCACCCCGGTCACCGGCATGCACATGGCCTTCGCCCTGCTGCAGGAGCGCCTGCACTTCGCCGCAGGCAGCCGCGAGGCCGACCTGCTGCGCACCGTCGACGAGGAGATGCAGCGCCTGCTGCGCCTGATCAACGACCTACTGAATTTCTCGCGCTACCGGAACGGCCTGCAGCAGCTCGAACTGGCGCCCTGCGACGCCGCCGAACTGCTGCGCCAGGCGCAGCAGCGCTTCGCCGCCCAGGCCGCCGAACGCGAGATCGACCTGGGCCTGGAGCTGCACGAGCCGCTGCCGCGCCTGCGCGCCGACCGCCTGCAGCTGGAGCGGGTGCTGGACAACCTGCTCGGCAACGCCCTGCGCCACAGCCACCCGGGCGGGCAGATCCGCCTGCAGGCGCGGCGCCAGGACGAACGCCTGATTCTCGGCGTCGAGGACGACGGCGAAGGCATCGCCTACGGCCAGCAGACGCGCATCTTCGAGCCCTTCGTCCAGGTCGGCCGGCGCAAGGGCGGCGCCGGCCTGGGCCTGGCGCTGTGCAAGGAGATCGTCCAGCTGCACGGCGGGCAGATCGCCGTGCAGTCGCAACCGGGGCGCGGCAGCCGCTTCTACCTGGCCCTGCCGCTGTAGCCGCCCTCGCCGCAGGGGGCGCCGCGCACACCGGCAGCGCCGTGCATGGCGCCCGCTACCCGGCCGTCTGCTGGTTGAGCACCAGCAGGCGCGCGGCGGTTTCCGCATCCGGCTGGCCGGCGTAGTCGGCCGGGCGGTACTTCATCTGGAAGGCGGCGATGACGTTGCGCGTGGCCTGGTCCAGCTCGCCGTGCTGCGGCACCGCGTAGCCCTGGCGCGCCAGCTGTTCCTGGAACCACTGCACGCTGGGCGGGCTGGCGGCGAACAGCGCCTGCTGACGCGCCACCGCCGCCTCGTCCGGCCAGGGCAGCAGGCCCTCGTCGGCCAGGCGCTTCCAGGGGAAAAGCGGACCCGGGTCGACCTTGCGCTGCGGCGCCACGTCGCTGTGGGCGATGATCGCGCCCGGCGGCAGCTGGTGACGCTGCACGATGTCCTTGAGCAGCACGATCAGCCTGTCGATCTGCTGCGGGGCGAAGGGCTGCCAATAGCGACCGGCCGGGGTCTCGTAGTAGCCCTGGTTGACCAGCTCGATGCCGATGGTCGAGGCGTTGAGCCAGGTGCGCCCCTGCCACTCGCTGACGCCGACGTGCCAGGCCCGGCGATTCTCATCCACCAGACGGTAGACGGTCGGCGGCGCGTCGCCGATCAGGTAATGGCTGCTCACCTCGGTCTCGGTGAGCAGCTTGAGCGAGCGCGCCAGGTCGGTGGAGGTGTAGTGCAGCACTACGTACTGCACGCGGCTGTTCTGCCCCGTTGCAGTGTGGCTGTCGTCGATGCGCAGCCCAGCGCTGCAACCGGCGAGCAAGGCTAGAACGAGGCTAAGGCAGAGAGACTTCATGGGTGACCGAATACGCTTTGCAGGTTGTCCAGCAACATGTCGACGCTGAGCATGATCAGCAGCATGCCCATCAGTCGTTCCACCGCCGTCAACCCGCGGGTTCCGAGAAACCGCTGCAGGAACGAGGCCTGCAGCAGAATGAATGCCGTCGCCGCCCAGGCCAGCAGCAGCGCCAGGTAGAGCTCCCAGAGCGGCCCGGTATGGGTGTTGCGCAGGGTCATCAACACCGCCAGGGCCGAGGGCCCGGCCACCGCCGGGGTGGCCAGCGGCACCAGCATCGGCTCGCCATCCGGCACGTCGCCGAGCAGGCCCTGCGGACTGGGGAAGATCAGGCGCATGGCGATGACGAACAGGATGATACCGCCGGCGATGGCGGTTGCCTCGCGCGACAGGCCCAGGCTGCTGAGGACTTTGTCACCAAAGGTGAGAAACAGCAGCAGCAGGGCCAGGGCGAACAGCAGCTCGCGCGCGGCGATCCAGATCCGGCGGCGCGGCTCGACGTTCTTCAGCGCGGCGATGTAGATGGCGATATTGCCGAAGGGGTCGGTGACCAGAAAGATCAGCACGGCGATGCTGAAGATATCCATGGGCGTCTCCAGTGGGTCAGGCAGATAGTCTAGGGCCTGGCTGGGCTTCGCCGCGAGCCGGCGCGGCAGTCAGATTGCAGCGAAGAGGCCGCAGGCGATGCCTTTGTGACCGGAATTATCGAAATCGTATCGAGAAACACCACTCGTAAGAATGTATACAAAGTAGTAGCCAAAATAATAAAAATTTGTCTACATTGACCGGACAAGAACAACAGCGAGTAGCCTCACCATGACGTCCACCCCCACCAGCGCTCCTGCCCCGCGTCCCGAGGACGAGAATCTCGGCATCGGCGCCAATCTCCTCTATGGCTTGCAACACGTGCTGACCATGTATGGCGGCATAGTCGCGGTGCCGCTGATCGTCGGCCAGGCGGCCGGGCTGTCGCCCGCCGACATCGGCCTGCTGATCGCCGCCTCACTGTTCGTCGGCGGCGCCGCCACCCTGCTGCAGACCCTCGGCCTGCCGTTCTTCGGCTGTCAGCTGCCGCTGGTGCAGGGCGTGTCCTTCGCCAGCGTCGCCACCATAGTCGCCATAGTCGGCGCCAATGGCGGCGAAGGCGGCCTGCCGGTGGTGTTCGGCGCGGTGATAGGCGCGGCGCTGATCGGCCTGCTGATCACGCCGATCTTCTCCAAGATCACCAAGTTCTTCCCGCCACTGGTGACCGGCATCGTCATCACCACCATCGGCCTGACCCTGATGCCGGTGGCCGCGCGCTGGGCCATGGGCGGCAACAGCCAGGCCGCGGACTTCGGCAGCATGGCCAATATCGGCCTGGCTGCCTTCACCCTGGCCACCGTGCTGCTGCTGAGCAAGGTCGGCAGCGCCACCATCTCGCGCCTGTCGATCCTGCTGGCCATGGTGATCGGCACCCTGGTGGCCCTGGCCTTCGGCATGGCCGACTTCTCCAAGGTCGGCGCCGGCCCGGTACTGGCCTTCCCCACGCCGCTGCATTTCGGCATGCCGGTGTTCGAGCTGGCGGCGATCATTTCGATGTTGATCGTGGTGATGGTGATCCTGGTGGAAACCTCGGCCGACATCCTCGCCGTCGGCGACATCATCGACACCAAGGTCGACTCCAAGCGCCTCGGCAACGGCCTGCGTGCGGACATGATCGCCAGCGCGGTGGCGCCGCTGTTCGGCTCCTTCACCCAGAGCGCCTTCGCCCAAAACGTCGGCCTGGTCGCCGTCACCGGGGTCAAGAGCCGCTACGTGGTGGCCACCGGCGGGCTGATCCTGGTCACCCTCGGCCTACTGCCGATCATGGGCCGGATCATCGCCGCAGTGCCCACCTCGGTGCTCGGCGGCGCCGGCGTGGTGCTGTTCGGCACCGTGGCCGCCAGCGGCATCCGCACCCTGGCCAAGGTCGACTACCGCAACAACATGAACCTGGTGATAGTCGCCACCTCGATCGGCTTCGGCATGATCCCGATCGCCATGCCGAGCTTCTACCACCACTTCCCGGCCTGGTTCGAGACCATCTTCCACTCCGGCATCAGCTCGGCGGCGATCATGGCGATCCTGCTCAACCTGCTGTTCAACCACTTCACCGCCGGCAACTCCGACCAGCAGTCGGTGTTCGTCGCCGGCACCGAGCGTAGCCTGCGCTACCGCGACATCGCCGCCCTGCACGACGGCGACCATTTCGTCGGCGGCAAGCTGTACGACGCGCAGGGCCAGGAAGTGCCGCTGCTGGAAGAAGAGGACGCGCACGGCCAGCCGCAGCCCCGGCGCCAGGCGGCGTTGGCGGAGCACTGAGGGACAACGCGGCTCAGCCCAGTTCGATGCGGTTGCGCCCGCCGGCCTTGGCTCGATACAGGGCCTGGTCGGCGCGCTCGAACGCCGCCTCGGCGGCTTCCTCGCCACGGAATTCGGCGAGCCCGGCGGAGAGGGTGATGGTCACCGGCTCGCCCTTGAAGTGGAAGGGGCAGGCCTCGATGGCCGTGCGCAGGGTCTCCAGCAGCTGCACGCCGCCGTCCAGCGGCGTCGCCGGGATCAGCAGGACGAACTCCTCGCCGCCGTAACGGGCGATGAAGTCGGTCTTGCGCAGGCGCTTGTGCAGTTCGCCGGCGATGATCTTCAGCACCCGGTCGCCGGCCAGGTGACCGTAGCTGTCGTTGATCCGCTTGAAATGGTCGACGTCGAGCACCGCCAGCAGCAGCTCGCCGCCGTAGCGCAGGCGGCGCGCCGTCTCCAGCTCCAGGCGCTCGCTCCAGGCGGCGCGGTTGGGCAGGCCGGTCAGCGGATCGAGCAGGGACTTCTGCCGCTGCTCCTCGATATGCTCGCGAAACTGCTGGGCCTCGCGCTCCATCTCGGCGACCCGCTGCACCAGGCTCTGCAGGCGCTGGGCCACCTCGGCCTCGCGGCCGTCACGCTGGCGCTGGTGGCTGCTGACGGTCTGCAGCAGACCGTCCAGACGCTGCTCCAGGGCCTGCTTGAGCGCATCCAGATCCGCCGCGCTCTGCACGCTGTGCTGCAGGCCGCTGACCTGCTCGCGCAATTGCCGGTCGAAGTCGCGCGCGCTCTCGACCGATTCGCTGTAGCCCTCGTGCGCCTCGCTCAGGGTGCCGATAAAGGCCGCCAGGCGCTCGTTGAGCTGCTTGAGGTAACCGGCGAATTCGCGCTGGCCACTGTCGCTCACCGCCAACACCAGCACCGCCAGGTCGTCCAGCACCGGCACCAGTTCGTACCAGTTGAGCCCGCCCTGCACCCGTTGGCGCAGTGCCTCGCCCTGCGGCTGGTGACGCGCCGGCAGCTCCAGCTCGGCGAGCAGGCCCAGCAGGCTCTCGGCGATATGCGGCGCCACCGCGCTGTAGCCGGGCTCGCTGCCGGGCAGGGCGAAACGCTGCGTCTCGTCCTCGCCCTGCGCCAGCAGCCCCGGCGGCAGCGGCAGGCTGTCCAGCGCCGGCAGCGGCGCTGCGGTCGACGGCGCAGAAGGCGCGCTGGCGCCAGGCACCCGCGCCACCTCGACCAGCGGCGACGTCGCATGCGCCGGCTCGCTCGCCTCACCGGCGCCGCCCGCCTCGCCGCGGCTGCCGAACAGCCGCTGCAGCAGGCCGGGTTGCTCGGCCGCCGGCGTGCGCAGCACCTCCAGCGCCTGCCCCTGCAGGCGGCTCAGCTGGCCGAGCAGCGCCGGCAGCTGATGCGTCTGGCCGCTGGCCTCGTGCAACTGCTTGGCCAGCGTCTTCAGCGCCTTGCGCACCTCGCGCGGCGGTTGCAGCTGCTGCAACTGTTCGACCAGCCGGGTCAGCGCCGCGGTGGCCTCGCCGGCGCGCTGCTGGCGACGCAGCTCGGAATCCAGCACGGCCTTTTCCAGGCGCGGGATCAGGCCGCCGAGCGCCGCGTCCATGTCGTCGCGGCGGAGGATATCGCGCATCTCCTGCATGCACTGGTCGACCGCCTTGTCCGCCCCCTCGGCGGCCAGGCTGCTGCGCACCAGGCCGCGGCGCAGCAGGTCGAGGCGCAGCTCCCAGCGCCGCTCGAGCCTTTCCTGTTGCTCCAGGCTGCTCAGGTACTTGTCTTTCCAGCGTTGCGCGTCATCGCTCATACGGCCTGCTTATCCACGGGAGGGCGCCTTCAGCATAGGCGTTTGGCCACTACTCTGAGCGCGCGGCAAACGGATTTCCACGGCCACCGGCAGGTGGTCGGAGATCGGCTGGCTGAGCACGTCGACCCGCCCCAGTTCGAGCCCCGGGCTGAGCAGGATATGGTCGAGGCAGCGCTGCGGCCGCCAGCTGGGGAAGGTCGCCTGAACCTGCGGCGCGATCAGGCCAAGGTCGCGCAGCGGCGAGTTCTCCAGCAGATCGCTGGCGTGGGTGTTCATGTCGCCCATCAGCACCAGGTGGCGGAACTCGCCGACCCGCTCGCGGATGTAGGCCAGTTGCCGGGTACGGGTGCGCGGGCCGAGGGCCAGGTGCATCATCACCACCCCCAGCGCCTGCTCGCCCTCGCCCAGGCGCAGGAAGATCGCCCCGCGCCCCGGCGGGCCGGGCAGCGGATGATCCTCCAGCAGGGTCGGACGCAGACGGCTGAGCACGCCGTTGCTGTGCTGGGCGAGACGCCCGAGGTTGCGGTTGAGCTGCTGGTACCAGTAGGGAAACGCGCCCTGCTGGGCCAGGTACTCGACCTGATTGACGTAGCCGGAACGCAGGCTGCCGCCGTCGACCTCCTGCAGCGCCACCAGGTCGAAATCGGCGAGCAGGTCGCCGATGCGCTGCAGGTTGCCGCTGCGCCCGGCATGCGGCAGCAGATGCTGCCAGCTGCGGGTCAGGTAGTGATGGTAACGCTGGGTGTTGATACCGACCTGGACGTTGAAGCTGAGCAGGCGCAACAGACCGTCGGCGGGCCACTGGGCGCCAGCGGCGCAATGCGGGTTGACCTGTGGGTCGCACAGGCCAACCGCGCGGGTCTGTCGCCAGCGGCGCAGCATGGTCGGCGCCAGCGGCCGCTCAGAGCGCGGCGCGCTCCTTGGCGATCAGGTGGTCGGCGACCTCCAGGGTCTGCTGCGGACCGCCGGCGGAGGTGATGTCGAAGCGGTACTTGCCGTTGACCACCAGCACCGGTACGCCGGTGATCTGGTAGGCCATGGCCAGTTTCTTGGCCTTTTCCATCTGGCCTTTGACGGCGAAGGACTTGTAGGTCTTGAGGAAGGCATCCTGATCCACGCCCTGGGTGGCGAGGAACTCGGCCATTTCCTCGGGGCTGGCCAGCTTCTTCTTGTCCTGGTGGATGGCGGCGAACACGGCGTCGTGCACCTTCTGCTCCACCTTCATGCTTTCCAGGGTGATGAACATCTGCCCGTGCTTGTCCCATACGCCGCCGAACAGGGCCGGGATGCGCACGAAGTTGACGTCGTCGGGCAGCTGCTCGACCCAGGGATTGAGGGTCGGCTCGAACTGGTAGCAGTGCGGGCAGCCGTACCAGAACAGCTCCACCACCTCGATCTGGCCGGGCTTGGACACCGGTACCGGGCTCTTCAGCTCGACATAGTGCTGGCCGGCGACGGGCTCGGCATGGGCGGCGACGCCGAACAGGCTGCTGAGGGCCAGAGCGGCGCCGAAAATCAGGTTACGCATGGAGTACTCCTTGGCTGGTAAGCGTCGCCCAATGGCGAATCGATACTAGGACTCGTCGCCCGGGGGCAGGTTCCGGCCATTGTAGCCGCGGCGCAGACGAAAAAGGGTGGCCACAGCCACCCTTTGTCTTATCAACTACGACGGTAGTCGGCTTAGTGCAGACCCTGGATAAAGCTGGAAACCGCCTCGATATCCTTGTTGCTCAGCTTGGCCGCGATGGCGCGCATGATCATCGCGTCGCCGTCGTTGGTGCGGTTGCCTTCGCGGAAGTCGGTCAGCTGCTTGGCCACGTAGGTGGCGTGCTGGCCGCCCAGCTGCGGGAAACCCGCGGCATCCAGGCCGGCGCCATTCGGCGAGTGGCAACCGGTGCAGGCCGGCATGCCTTCTTCCAGCTTGCCGCCGCGGAACAGCGCTTCGCCGCGCTCGACCAGCTTGGGATCGGCGGCGCCGACGCTCATCTGCTGGCTGGCGAAGTAGGCGGCGATGTCGGCCATGTCCTGGTCGCTGAGGTTATCCAGCATGCCGGTCATCTCGACCACCTGGCGGTTGCCGGACTTGATGTCGTGCAGCTGCTTGAGCAAGTAGCGCTCGCCCTGACCGGCCAGCTTGGGGAAGTTTGGCGCGGGGCTGTTGCCATCGGCGCCATGGCAGGCGCCACAGACGGCGACTTTGCCCTGACCGGCTGCGGCATCGCCGGCAGCCTGTGCCAGGCCGGTGAGGCCCAGGGTCAACAGCAGACTCACGAGTACTTTGTTCATCAGCTAATCCAACTACGGCTAAGAGAGATAAGGGTTATCGGCCGGGTCCACTCATTCGGTCATCAGCTTGATGACCGCCTGGTAGTCCTCCGCCGTGCAGTCCATGCACAACCCGCGGGGCGGCATGGCATTCAAACCATTGGTGACGCTCTGTACCAGTGCGTCCATGCCCTTGGCCAGACGCGGTTCCCAGGCAGCCTTGTCGCCTTTCTGCGGGGCCGTGGGAATCTGCCCGTTATGGCAAACGCCACAGGCACGGTCGTATACAGCTTGCGGATCTTGGGCAGCGTAGCCGTTGAAGGACAGCAGAGTTACGGCAGCCGCGAGCAGCATTTTCTTCATCAGATCTACCTCATCAGGGAGGGGAACGTTCTGCTTTCTAGCGAGCAGCCTGGTTAATCGTTCCCGGCAATCGGGTTCCTGCGGGTGGGACAAAGCGCACACAAAATCTGCGGCATTATATACTGGCAACGCTGAAACGGAAACGACGCCGCTTGCCGCGCCACCTGGCGTGCCGCAGGTGCGCGGAAATGTCGCAAGTCCCCGAACGCCAGCTGGCGAGTGCGGGGCGCCCACCGGATACCCCCATGCTCCCGAAGAACCCCATCATCGGTCTGTGCCAGCAGGCCAGCTTCCTCATCAGTGCCGCCAAGGTCGACCAGTGCCCCGAGGACAGTGGCCTGGAAGTGGCCTTCGCCGGCCGCTCCAACGCCGGCAAGTCGAGCGCGCTGAACACCCTGACCCACGCCAGCCTGGCGCGCACCTCGAAGACCCCGGGGCGCACCCAGCTGCTCAACTTCTTCCGCCTGGACGACGAGCGCCGCCTGGTCGACCTGCCCGGCTACGGCTACGCCAAGGTGCCGATCCCGCTCAAGCAGCACTGGCAAAAGCACCTGGAGGCCTACCTGGGCAGCCGCGAGAGCCTCTGCGGCCTGGTGCTGATGATGGACATCCGCCACCCGCTGACCGAATTCGACCGCATGATGCTGGACTGGTCGGTGGCAAGCGGCATGCCCCTGCACATCCTGTTGACCAAGGCCGACAAGCTGGCCTTCGGCGCGGCGAAGAACGCCCTGCTTAAGGTGCAGCAGGAAATCCGCAAGCAGTGGGGCGATGGCATCGGCATCCAGCTGTTCTCGGCGCCCAAGCGCATGGGCGTGGAAGAGGCGCAGCTGGTGCTGGCCGGCTGGCTGGATCTGCTGCCGGAAGAGGATGAAGAAGGCGCCGAGGAGGCCTGACGCTTAGGGTGCGCAAGGCGCACCGAGAGACGAGTAGTCATGAGCGCAAGCTCCCTCTCCCGCCCTTCGGGCACCCTCGGCTTGGGCATCCTGCGTCGCTCCAACTCCTGCCTCCCTGCAGTCGTCTCCCGGAGAGCAGGCCGCAAGCGCGCACTTTTCTACAGGCAAAAAAAACCCCGAGCTTCGTATGGGGAGGGAGAAGTTCGGGGTTTAAGGTCTGAACCGCTAGGGCGGGGTTCAGATGTCTGCCAACACTTAACACAACATAGGAGCATTGAAAGGCTTAACGGCCATTCAAGAACTCTGACCGGGCGCCTTCGCGGAAAGTTCATCCCTATTTTAAAAACCATTCGCAATAACCAGCGACCTGCTGATTCCCTGGAGCCTTGTTCGTGGGAGCGCCGACCGCCCCTCGCCGGTGCGCAGCGCCCCCCACGCCCGGTCGGAGGCGCCCCTCAGTGCGCCTCGTCCCAGTTGGCGCCGACACCCACTTCCACCAGCAGCGGCACGTCCAGTTCCGCCGCGCCGCCCATCAGCGCCTTGATCTGCGCGCCGACCTCCTCGACCAGTTCCTCGCGCACTTCCAGCACCAGCTCGTCGTGCACCTGGAGGATGATCCGCGCGTCGATGCCGCTGTCCTGCAGCCAGGCGTCCACGGCGATCATCGCGCGCTTGATGATGTCCGCCGCGGTGCCCTGCATCGGCGCGTTGATCGCCGCGCGCTCGGCGCCCTTGCGCATGGCCTGGTTCTGCGCGTGGATTTCCGGCAGGTACAGGCGGCGGCCGAAGACGGTTTCCACATAACCCTGCTCGGCGGCCTGCGCGCGGGTGCGTTCCATATAGCTCAGCACGCCGGGATAGCGGGCGAAGTAACGGTCGATATAGGCCTGCGCCTGCTTGCGGTCGACGTCGATCTGCTTAGCCAGACCGAAGGCGCTCATGCCGTAGATCAGGCCGAAGTTGATCGCCTTGGCCTTGCGCCGCTGATCGCTGCTCACCTCCTCCAGCGCCACGCCGAACACTTCGGCGGCAGTGGCCTTGTGCACGTCGCGGTCGTGGCGGAAGGCATCCAGCAGGCCTTCGTCCTTGGCCAGGTGGGCCATGATGCGCAGCTCGATCTGCGAGTAGTCCGCCGCCAGCAGCTGGTAGCCCTTGGGCGCGACGAAGGCCTGGCGGATGCGCCGCCCTTCGGCGGTGCGGATCGGGATGTTCTGCAGGTTCGGATCGCTCGACGACAGCCGACCGGTGGCCGCCACCGCCTGGTGGTAGCTGGTGTGGATGCGCCCGGTGCGCGGGTTGATCTGGTCCGGCAGCTTGTCGGTGTAGGTGCTCTTGAGCTTGCTTAAGCTACGGTACTGCATCAGCACCTTGGGCAGCTCGAAATCCTGTTCGGCCAGTTCCGCGAGCACCGCCTCGGCGGTGGACGGCTGGCCCTTGGCGGTCTTGCTGATCACCGGGTAGCCGAGCTTTTCGTAGAGGATCACGCCAAGCTGCTTGGGCGAGGCCAGGTTGAACTCCTCGCCGGCGATGGCGAACGCCTCGCGCTCCAGTTCCACCAGCTTGTCGCCCAGCTCGACGCTCTGCTCGCCGAGCAGCTTGGCGTCGACCAGTGCGCCGTTGCGCTCGATGCGCGCCAGCACCGGCACCAGCGGCATCTCGATTTCGCGCAGCACCTTGGCCAAGGACGGCACGGCTTCGAGCCGGCGCCACAGTTCCTGGTGCAGGCGCAGGGTGACGTCGGCATCCTCGGCGGCGTAGGGGCCGGCCTGTTCCAGGGCGATCTGGTCGAAGGTCAGCTGCTTGGCGCCCTTGCCGGCGATGTCCTCGAAACGGATGGTGCTGTGATTGAGGTACTTCAGCGCCAGGCTGTCCATGTCGTGGCGGGTGGCGGTGGAATCCAGCACGTAGGATTCGAGCATGGTGTCGAAGGCCACGCCCTGCACGGCAATCGGCGGCGTCGCGTTGGCCAGGACGTTGATGTCGTACTTGGCGTGCTGGCCGACCTTGGCCTTGGCCGGGTCTTCGAGGATCGGCTTGAGCGCGTTCAAGACCTGGTCGCGGTCGAGCTGCTGCGGCACGCCCATATAGCTGTGCGCCAGCGGGATATAGGCGGCCTCGCCGGCCTTGACCGCGAAGGACAGGCCGACCAGTTGCGCCTGCTGGGCGTCGACGCTGGTGGTCTCGCTGTCGAAGGCGATCAGCTCGGCCTGCTCGAGCTTCTGCAGCCAGGCGTCGAACTGCGCCTGTTCCAGCACCAGCTGGTAGTCGCCGGCACTCGGCGGCAGCGCTTCGGCGACGTCCTCGGCGCCGTCGCTGGCCGGCTCGGCGAACAGGTCGCCGGCCGGGGCCGCGGCCTTGGCCGCCAGGTGCTTGTTCTGCCGCAGCAGCTCGTCGAGCCAGTTCTTGAATTCCAGCTCGCCGTACAGCTCGACCAGCGCCGCCTGATCCGGCTCGCCCGGGTGCAGGTCGTCGATGGCGATGTTCAGTTCGACGTCGGTCTTGATGGTGGCCAGCTGGTAGGACAGGTAGGCCATATCGCGGTGTTCTTCGAGCTTGGCCGGCAGGCTCTTGGCACCGCGAATCGGCAGCTCGGGCACCTTGTCGAGGTTGGCGTAGAGCACGTCGAGCCCGCCACCGACGCCGACCAGCAGGCCCAGGGCAGTCTTCTCGCCGACCCCGGGCACCCCAGGGATGTTGTCGACCTTGTCGCCCATCAGCGCCAGGTAGTCGATGATCAGCTCGGGACCGACACCGAATTTCTCTTTCACGCCATCGGCATCGTAGACGCTTCCGGTCATGGTATTGACCAGCGTAACGTGCGGGCAGACCAGCTGGGCCATGTCCTTGTCGCCGGTGGAGATCACCACGTCGCGTTTCTCGCCGGCGGCCTGACGGGCCAGGGTGCCGATCACGTCGTCGGCCTCCACCCCTTCCACGCACAGCAGCGGCAGGCCGAGGGCGCGCACGCTGGCGTGCAGCGGCTCGACCTGCACACGCAGCTCGTCCGGCATGGACGGGCGGTTGGCCTTGTATTCGGCGAACAGCTCGTCGCGGAAGGTGCCGCCCTTGGCGTCGAAGACCACGGCGAAGGGGCTGTTCGGATACTGCTTGCGCAGGCTCTTGAGCATGTTCAGCACGCCCTTGACCGCCCCGGTGGGCAGGCCCTTGGAGGTGGTCAGCGGCGGCAGGGCGTGGAAGGCGCGGTACAGGTAGGAGGAACCGTCGACCAGGATCAGCGGGGCTTGGCTCATGAGCGGGATCAACCTTTTCGGCGGGTGCGGCGCTAGAATGACCGCATCATTGAAATCAAGGAGCAAGGTTACCATGGGTACAGTCAAACGCCTTTTGCTGGTCGGCCTGCTGGCTTGCGCCCCCCTCGCCGCGCATGCCGAAGATCCGGTTTCCGGCGACCCGGATGTGACCATCCGCCAGGACGGCGACCGCACCATCCAGGAATACCGGGTCAACGGTTTTCTCTACGCGATCAAGGTCATTCCGAAAAACGGCAAACCCTACTTCCTGGTTCGCGCCGACGGCAGCGACGGCAACTTCATACGTTCGGACGATCCGGACATGCTGATCCCTTCCTGGGAAATCTTTAGCTGGTAAGGCAATTAAGGTCTGATATGTCGGTATTCACCCCCCTGGAACGTCACGAGCTCGAAGTCTTCCTGGCGCCCTACGGGCTCGGCCGGTTGCGCGACTTCCAGGGCATCGCCGCGGGTAGCGAAAACAGCAACTTCTTCGTCAGCCTGGAGCAGGGCGAGTACGTCCTGACCCTGGTCGAGCGCGGCCCGGTGGCCGACCTGCCGTTCTTCATCGAACTGCTTGACGTGCTCCACGACGCCGGTCTGCCGGTGCCCTACGCCCTGCGCACGGAAGATGGCCAGGCGCTGCGCAGCCTGGCGGAAAAACCAGCGCTGCTGCAGCCGCGCCTGGCCGGCAAGCACGTGCACGCGGCCAACGCCCACCATTGCCAGGAGGTCGGCAGCCTGCTGGCGCGTATCCACCTGGCCACCCGCGAGCGGCCGCTGGAGCGGCGCAGCGACCGCGGCCTGGACTGGATGCTGGCCGAGGGCCCGAGCCTGGCGCTCAGGCTGCCGGAAGCGGAACTGCCGCTGCTGCGCGACGCGCTGGCCGAGATCGCCGTGCTGAAAGCCCGCATCCTCGCCCTGCCCCGGGCCAACCTGCATGCCGACCTGTTCCGCGACAACGTGCTGTTCGACGGCAACCACCTGGCCGGGGTGATCGACTTCTACAACGCCTGCTCGGGGCCGATGCTCTACGACCTGGCGATCTGCCTGAACGACTGGTGCTCGCACGAGGACGGCAGCCTGGACGGCGCCCGCGCCCGCGCCCTGCTCGGCGCCTATGCCGCGCTGCGGCCTTTCACGGCTGCCGAGGCCGAGCTGTGGCCGGCGATGCTGCGCATCGCCTGCGTGCGCTTCTGGCTGTCGCGGCTGATCGCCGCCGAGTCCTTCGCCGGGCAGGAGGTATTGATCCACGATCCGGGCGAGTTCCAACGCCGCCTGGCGCAGCGCCAGCGGGTCGAGCTGGCGCTACCGTTCGCCTTGTAGGGTGGATCACGCTTCACCGATTCACCAGAACGTTATCGGCTATAGCCCCTCTGGCGCCGAAGTGGTGGATGCAAAAGCGTCATCCACCCTACGCAGACACGGGCGTACCGTTAGCTGCCTGAAACCAGCCCCGGCAGCTGCTCGGCCAGCTTGGCGTTGTTGATCGGCGCGCGGATAAAGCCGCGCTGGGTGCCGTCCGGGCCGATGATCACCAGGTTGCCGCTGTGATCGACGGTGTAGTTGTCCTTGCTGGTGTCGGCGGGGATATAGGGGATGCTCACCGCGTTGGCGAACTTCTGCAGCGTCGCTTCCTCGCCGGTCAGGCCGACGAAGCCGGCATCGAAATAGGCCAGGTACTTCTTCAGCTGCTCCGGGGTGTCGCGCTTGGGGTCGACGCTGACCAGCACCAGGCGCAGCCGCGCGCGGGTTTCCTCGGGCAACTGGCCCTGCAGCTGGCGCAGCTGGGCGAGGGTGGCCGGGCAGATGTCCGGGCAGAAGGTGTAGCCGAAGAACAGCAGGCTCCACTGCTCCTTGAGCTGATCCACCGCCACCTCGGCGCCGTCCTGGTCGGTCAGGGTCAGCGCCGGCAGGCTGCGGCTCTGCGGCAGCAGCACGATGCCGGCGTCGAGCAGCGCGGTGGGGTCGCCCTGACCCTTGGCGGTCAGCACCTTGTTGACGGTGAGCCCCAGCACCAGGGCGACGATGGCGACGAGGACGAAGACGGTGATCTGGGTGCGGGTCATGACAGCCTTTAGATGTTCAGCAGCAGGTAGTGGTCCGCCAGCAGGGCGATGAACAGCAGGAACAGGTACCAGATACTGTACTTGAAGGTGTTGATCGCCGCGTGCGGTTTGCTGTCACGGTACAGCACCCAGGCCCAGTGCAGGAAGCGCCCGCCCAGCAGCAGCGCGCAGACCAGGTAGAGCGGCCCGCTCATGTGGATGGCGTAGGGCAGCAGGGTGACGGCGAACATCACCAGGGTGTAGAGCAGGATATGCACCTTGGTGTAGTGCTCGCCGTGGGTCACCGGCAGCATGGGGATATCCGCCTTGGCATATTCGGCCTTGCGGTGGATGGCCAGGGCCCAGAAGTGCGGCGGCGTCCAGGCGAAGATGATCAGCACCAGCAGCAGCGGCTCGGCGGACATATGCCCGGTCACGGCCACCCAGCCGAGCAGCGGCGGCGCGGCGCCGGCCAGGCCGCCGATGACGATGTTCTGCGGCGTGGCGCGCTTGAGAAAGCCGGTGTAGATCACCGCGTAGCCGAGCAGGGAGGCCAGGGTCAGCCAGGCCGCCAGGGCGTTGGTGAACAGCAGCAGCAGGGCCATGCCGGCCACGGCCAGGAGCAGGGCGAAGCTCAGCGCCGCCGCCGGCGAGACCCGCCCGGCGGTGACCGGGCGCTTGTGCGTGCGCGCCATGATCGAGTCGATGCGCCGGTCCACCACATGGTTGACCGCCGCCGCGGCCCCGGCGCACAGGCCGATGCCGAGGTTGCCGAACACCAGCACGGTCCAGGGCACGCCGGCGCGGGTGGCGAGGAACATGCCGACCAGCGAGGTGATCAGCATCAGCAGCACCACCTTGGGCTTGGTCAGCTCCAGGTAGTCGCGCCAGCTGGCGTGTTCGGAGTGAGCTCGCAGCACTGTAGCCATGGAGTGTCTCCTTGTAGTTGTCAGACGCCTTGCCCGTGCGGAACACGGCTGGACGTTGCGGGAGGTTGTAGATGGGCGGCCAATGCCGACAGCGGCGCTCGCAAACGGTAGTTGACCAGCACCAGGCTCAGCAGCAGGGCCGCACCGCCGGCGTTGTGCGCCACGGCCACCAGCAGCGGCAGGTGGAAGATCACGTTGCTGATGCCCAGGCCGACCTGCAGCGCCAGCGCTAGCAGCAGCAGGCCGGCCAGGCGCGGCAGGCCGGCGGCCTTGAGCCGCCAGGCCAGCAGCAGCAGGGCCAGGCTGACGATCAGTGCGCCGATGCGGTGGCTCATATGGATGGCGGTGCGGGCGTCGCTGTCGAGCTGCCCGCCCAGGTAGTTGGGGCCGATATGCTGGGTCAGGTGAAAACCGTTGGCGAAATCCATCGCCGGCCACCACTCGCCGTGGCAGGTCGGCAGGTCGACGCAGGCCACCGCCGCATAGTTGGAACTGACCCAGCCGCCCAAGGCGATCTGCCCGATCACCAGCAGCAGGCAGGCCGCCGCCAGGGCCCGCAGACGCGCCGGCAGCTGCAGCGGGGCGAAGCGCCCGGACAGGCGCAGGCACAGCAGCGCCAGCAGACTGAGGGTGGCGAAACCGCCGAGCAGGTGCGCGGTGACCACCTGCGGCCAGAGCTTGAGGGTCACCGTCCACATGCCGAAGGCGCCCTGCAGTATCACCAGCGCCAGCAGCGCCAGCGGCAGCTTCAGCGGCTGGCCCGGCTCGCCGCGGCGGCGCAGCGCCTGCACCGCCAGGCCGAGGATGACCAGGCCGAGGGCGCCGGCGAAGTAGCGGTGGATCATCTCGTACCAGCCCTTGGCCACCTCCACCGGCGCCTCGGGGAACCGCGCCTCGGCCAGGGCCAGCTTGTGCTCGCTCATCGGCACGCCGAGGAAGCCGTAGCAGCCGGGCCAGTCCGGGCAGCCCAGGCCGGCGTGGGTCAGCCGGGTATAGGCGCCGAGCAGTACCACCACGGCGGCCAGCAGGGTAGCGCACAGGGCGAGGCGGTAACCGGGTTTGCGCATCGTCGATCCTTAGCAGGCAGCCGCCTGCGGGTCAGCCTCAACCGATTTGGGAAATCTTCAGCAGGTAGCGCAGGTCGTCGAGAATCGCCTTGCCGTCGCTGCCGGCCGGGTAACGCAGCACCAGGTTGCCGTGCGGGTCGACCAGCCACAGCCAGGCGCCGGGCAGGGCCTCGGTGGCCCGCTGGTAAGCCTGACGATCCAGTCCGTAGCGGCCCAGTTGCGGGTACTCGCGGTCGAGCAGCGCGGCGTAGTCGGCCGTCAGCGCGGCGCCCGCCGCCAGGCCATGGCTGGCGCGGAGGATTTCGCGGTTGAGGCCGATCTGGATCTGCCGCGCCAGGTAGACCAGTTGCTGGCAGTCGGCGGCGCAGGCATCGGGGGCGGTGACCAGGATCTGCCAGCGCGGCGCCAGCTCGCCCTGCACGCCGAGGTCGGCGAGGGTCTGCCCGGTGCCGACCAGCACGCCGTGGTAGCTGCGCGTCTCCGGCACCCAGAACCGCCACTGGTACATGGCACTGGCCAGCAGCATGGGGCCGATGGCGATGGCCAGCAGCAACAACAGTTGCCAGCGGCCGCGCCCCTTGCGCGGCGCCTCAGGCAGGGCGATGGCTGGGTTCATGACGACTCTCCCGTGCATTGTGTATTCCAAGATAGATGAACAGGCCGAGCAACGCCGCGGCCAGGGCGAACCATTGCACGGCGTAGCCGGTGTGCTTGTCCGGGCTCATGGCCACCACCGGCCAGTCCACCCGGTAGCTGGCCGGGCCCGGTTCCAGGCGTGCCTCGAAGGGCAGGCCGCCGCGACCGAGCTGGCGCCACAGCGCATCGACCTCGACCGCGCCGATCAGCCGCGGCCAGCCTTGCGCCGGCGCCGCGTCCGCCAGCTGCAGGCCGCCGCCCGGTGGCAGGTAGACCCAGGCGGTCAGGGCCAAGGCATCCTCGGGGGTGGCGAACTGCGGCGGCCGGCGCCGATCCGGCCAGGGCAGCCAGCCGCGGTTGAGCAGCACCCAGAGGCCGCTGGCTTGGTCGTAGAAGGGTTGCAGCAGCTCCACGCCGACACGGCCGTCGCGCATGCGGTTGTCCAGCAGCAGGCTGTGCGCGGCGTCGAACTGGCCGTACAGGCGCACGCGCCGGTAGGCCGGGTCGCGGCTGCGCTCCAGCCGATCGAGGCCGAGCGGCGCGGCCTGGCGGCGGGCATCGAAGCTGGCCAGCAGGGCGCGCTTGTCCTCGGCGCGCTGCAACTGCCAGGTGCCCAGGCCGAGCAGCCCGGGCAGCAGCAGGGCCACCAGCAGGCTGGGCAGCCAGCCGGGACGGAAGGCGCTCATGCGGCCTCCCCACGGACAAGGTGCTGGCTGGCTATACTGCAATACATCGCCCACTCCCCCGGAGTCTCGCATGCTCAAGGCCGCGATCGTCCTCATGCTGCTGGCCACCCTGGTCAGCCTGTTCAGCGGCCTGGTCTTCCTGGTCAAGGACGAGGGCCGTGGTTCCCGCGTGGTCAACGCCCTGACCGTCCGTGTCGGGCTGACCGCCATCACCGTCGCCCTGGTCGCCTGGGGCTTCTACTCGGGGCAACTGGTGTCTCATGTCAGCTGGTAGCGGCAGCCTCTAGCTGCCGCTTGAAACCTGTGGCGTGCTGCTGCCTCAAAGCACATAGACGAAGACGAACAGCCCCAGCCAGACCACATCGACGAAGTGCCAGTACCAGGCGGCGGCCTCGAAGCCGAAGTGCTGGTCGGCGTCGAAGTGCCCGCGCAGGATGCGCACCAGCATCACCGTGAGGATGATCGCGCCGAGGGTCACATGGGCGCCGTGGAAGCCGGTGAGCATGAAGAAGGTGGCGCCGTAGATG
This sequence comes from Pseudomonas sp. ABa2, assembly GCF_056676075.1. Taxonomy (NCBI): domain Bacteria; kingdom Pseudomonadati; phylum Pseudomonadota; class Gammaproteobacteria; order Pseudomonadales; family Pseudomonadaceae; genus Pseudomonas; species Pseudomonas sp. ABa2. The sequence goes on along the minus strand of NZ_CM155239.1, from coordinate 104,978 downwards.
CCCGAGCCGAGGGTCAGGCCCAACTCGGTGTAGGCCTCGATGTATTCCTCGATCTGGAAGAACAGGAACACCGCGCCGAGCAGAATGGTGGCCGCCAGCCAGGCCTTGAGCGGGCCGCGCCGGTTCTTCTTCAGCGCGTGGTGGGCGAAGGTCACGGTGAAGCTGGAACTCACCAGCAAGATGGTGTTGATCAGCGGCAGGTGCCAGGGGTCGATCACCGCCGTCGGCGGCGGGAACAGCTTGGAGTCGGGGTTCTGCAGCAGCGGCCAGCTGTACTCGAAGCCTTCCCAGAGCATGTTGGTCACGCCCTTGTCGCCCTCGCCGCCGAGCCAGGGCCCGGCGAAGGTGCGGATATAGAACAGGGCGCCGAAGAAGGCGGCGAAGAACATCACCTCGGAGAAGATGAACCAGCTCATGCCCCAGCGGAACGAGCGATCCATCTGCGCGCTGTACAGGCCGCCGCGGCTCTCCTTGATCACGTTGCCGAACCAGCCGAACAGCATCCAGGCCAGGATCAGGCCGCCGACGAAGAAGATCAGCGGGCCATTGGAGCCGTCGCGGCCGGCGCTCATGTCGTTGAACCAGGTGCCCACGCCATAGACGCTGACCAGCATGCCGAGGGTGGCGATGATCGGCCACTTACTCTGCGCGGGGACGTAATAGTTTTCGTGATTCTCGTGACTCGACATTGTTGTTCTCCTTATGGAGCCTGCGCCACGGGCGGCTTGCGCGCGGTGATATCGAACAGGGTGTAGCCCAGGGTCAGGTGCTTGACGTCCTGCGGCAAATCTCTATCGACGATAAAACGCACCGGCATCTCGATGCGCTCGCCCGGCTGCAGCACCTGCTGGGTGAAGCAGAAGCATTCGGTCTTGTGGAAGAAGGCCGCCGCCTTGGACGGCGACACGCTGGGAATGGCCTGCGCGGTCATCGGCTCGCTGCTCGGGTTGTAGGCGACGAACAGCATGTCGCGCGGCTCGCCGGGGTGCACCAGGATCTCGTCGGCCTGCGGGCCGAACTCCCAGACCATGCCGGCGGCGTTGGTGGCGAGGAACTGCACGCGCACCTGGCGCGCCGCGTCCACCCGCTGCTCGCCCTGGTAGGCGCCGGCGGTCTTGCCGTTGATGCCGAACACCTTGCACATGGCGTCGTAGAACGGCGGCAGGACGAACACGCCGAAGCAGAACATCGCCACCACCACCAGCAGCAGGCGTACGACCAGACGACGGGTGCCGATCACTTCACTCACGGCCGGCCTCCTACTTCACGTCGGGCGGCGTGCTGAAGGTGTGATAGGGCGCCGGCGAGGGCACCGTCCACTCCAGCCCCTCGGCGCCGTCCCAGGGCTTGGCCGGGGCCGGTTTGCCGCCGCGGATGCACTTGATGACGATGAACAGGAACAGCAGCTGGGTGGCGCCGAACATGAAGGCGCCGATGGACGAGACCATGTTGAAGTTGGCGAACATCATGTTGTAGTCGGGAATGCGCCGCGGCATGCCGGCCAGGCCGACGAAGTGCATGGGGAAGAACGCCAGGTTCATGCCGACGAAGCTCATCCAGAAATGCAGCTTGGCCAGGGTCTCGTCGTACATGTGCCCGGTCCACTTCGGCAGCCAGTAGTAGGCCGAGGCGAAGATGCCGAAGATCGCCCCGGGCACCAGCACGTAATGGAAGTGCGCCACCACGAAGTAGGTGTCGTGGTACTGGAAGTCCGCCGGGGCGATGGCCAGCATCAGCCCGGAGAAGCCGCCGATGGTGAACAGGATGACGAAGGCCACCGAGAACAGCATCGGCGCTTCGAAGGTCATCGAGCCCTGCCACATGGTGCTGGCCCAGTTGAACACCTTCACCCCGGTGGGCACGGCGATCAGCATGGTGGCGTACATGAAGAACAGCTCGCCGGTCAGCGGGATGCCGACGGTGAACATATGGTGCGCCCAGACGATGAACGACAGGAAGGCGATGGAGGCGGTGGCGTAGACCATCGAGGTGTAGCCGAACAGCGGCTTGCGGGCGAAGGCCGGGATGATCGAGCTGACCGCGCCGAACGCCGGCAGGATCATGATGTACACCTCGGGGTGGCCGAAGAACCAGAACACGTGCTGGAACAGCACCGGGTCGCCGCCGCCGGCGGCGTTGAAGAAGCTGGTGCCGAAGTGCACGTCCATCAGCATCATGGTCACGCAGCCGGCCAGCACCGGCATCACCGCGATCAGCAGGAAGGCGGTGATCAGCCAGGTCCAGACGAACAGCGGCATCTTCATCAGGGTCATGCCGGGGGCGCGCAGGTTGAGGATGGTGGCGATCACGTTGATCGCGCCCATGATCGAGCTGATGCCCATCAGGTGCACGGCGAAGATGAAGAAAGTCACCGACTCCGGCGCGTAGGTGGTCGACAGCGGCGCGTAGAAGGTCCAGCCGAAGTTGGGCCCGCCGCCCTCCATGAACAGCGTGCTGATCAGCAGGCCGAAGGCCGCCGGCAGCAGCCAGAAGCTGAAGTTGTTCATCCGTGGCAGGGCCATGTCCGGCGCGCCGACCATCAGCGGGATCATCCAGTTGGCCAGGCCGACGAAGGCCGGCATCACCGCGCCGAACACCATGATCAGGCCGTGCATGGTGGTCATCTGGTTGAAGAATTCCGGCTGCACGATCTGCAGGCCGGGCTGGAACAGCTCGGCGCGGATCACCATGGCCATGGTCCCGCCGAGCAGGAACATGGCGAAGCTGAACCACAGGTACATGGTGCCGATGTCCTTGTGGTTAGTGGTCAGCACCCAGCGCATCAGGCCCTTGGCCGGACCGTGGTGATGGTCATGCGCGGCATGGCCATGGGAATCGATCACTGCACTCATGTCCTTACTCCTGAGCCTTCTTGAAGTCGAGGATGTCCTTGGGCGTGACCATGTCGCCGACCTTGTTGCCCCAGGCGTTGCGCTCGTAAGTGATGATGGCGGCCAGATCGACCTCCGACAGTTGCTTGCCGAAGGCGGCCATGGAGGTGCCCGGCTTGCCGTTGACCACTATGTCGATATGGCCTGCGGCCGGCCCGGTGGCGATGGCCGAGCCCTTGAGCGCCGGGAACATCGGCGGCAGGCCCTCGCCACCGGCCTGGTGGCAGGCGGCGCAGGCGGTGCCGTAGGCCTTCTCGCCGCGCGCCATCAGCTCGTCCAGGGTCCATTCCTTGCTGGTCAGCTCGCGTTCGGCGGCAGCCGCCGCCTTGCGCTCGGCCAGCCAGGCAGCGAAGTCCTCCTTGGATTTGGCCTCGACCACCACCGGCATGAAGCCGTGATCCTTGCCGCACAGCTCGGTGCACTGGCCGCGGTAGATGCCGGGCTCGTCGATGCGCGTCCAGGATTCGTTGATGAAGCCGGGGATGGCGTCCTTCTTCACCGCCAGCGCCGGTACCCACCAGGAGTGGATGACGTCGGCGGCGGTGATCAGGAAGCGCACCTTGGTGCCCACCGGCACTACCAGCGGCTCGTCCACCTCCAGCAGGTAGTGCTCGCCCTTGGCCGCGCGGTTGTCGATCTGCGCCTTGGGCGTGGCCAGGTTGCTGAAGAACTCGACGTCCTGGCCCAAATACTTGTAGTGCCACTTCCACTGGTAGCCGGTGACCTGGATATCCAGTTCCGACTCGGAGGTGTCGTAGATCTCGATCAGGGTCTTGGTCGCCGGAATCGCCATCAGCACCAGGATCGCCAGCGGCACCACGGTCCAGAGGATCTCGACCGTGGTGCTTTCGTGGAAGTGCGCGGGCTCCTGGCCGGTGGCGCGGCGGTGGACGATCATCGACCAGAACATGGCGCCGAACACCACCACGCCGATCACGACGCAGATCCAGAAGATGGTCATGTGCAGGTCGAAGACCGAGCGGCTGACCTCGGTGACACCGGGCGCCATGTTGACCGCCCACTCGGCGTGCGCCGAGCCCAATGCCAGCCACAGCAGGAGGCCCATCCAGACTCGTGGATGTCGCATCATTGCGGGTTCCCCTTATGATTCTTGTTATCCCGCCGGCGGAGCCTGCGGCTAAGGGATCGACTGCCGTACGGGGCGACCATGCCGGCGCTCACTGCCCGCGCTGGTGCCCCTGACTGCTGGCGACTGCTGTCGAAACCTCTCCGTGCCTAAGCCCGTCCGGTTCCATCAGGTACTGCCTTTCGAACTCGAGTATAGACGGCGACTTTCAGCTCGCAACGTCACCGCGAAAATGGCCGAAGCCGCGCAAGCCTTGTCCTAAACGCCCCGGCCGGAGCGGGCTGGAGAAAGATCGGCGAGTCCCTATATAGCGAGCTCGCATAAGTATTAAAAAATTATGACAATCGCGTCTTAGCCAGCCACACGCGCCGGCTAAGGTTCACGTCCATGTCCTCAAATCGTAGGAGCAGTCATGAACACCGCCGCCATCCGCCAACTGATCGACCGGGCCCGCCAGCACGAGGCCGGCAGCCAGGCCCTCGCACAGTTCCTGCAGGCCCAGCTGGAGCGCCTGCACCCGGCCATCCGCCTGCCCACCGAGAACGCCGGCGCCACCCTGAATGCCTTTGTCGTCGCCTATATCGAGCAGGTGCCGGACGTGCTCGACGCCGCCGCCACGGTGGCCAGCGAAGCCGGTATCGAGCGCGTGATCCGGCCGGTGCTGCAGGTGGCCGAGCAGTTCTTCCTGCAGCCGCCGGCGCTGATGGCCGGGCACAACGGCCTCGAGGGCCTGCTCGACGAGGCCTACCTGGCCCACCGCCTGGTCGAGGAGGTCAACGACCGCTACATCGGCCACCTCGGCCAGCCGCTGATCCCGCTGGACACCACCCGCGCCAACCTGATCGCCCATCAGTTGATCGGCGAGCCCTTCGCTAACCAGCTGGACGAGGCGGTGCACCACGCCCTGGCCGGCCTGCTCGACGACGCGAGCTTCGCCCAGCCCTCGGTGCAGGCCTACCGCGAGCGCCTCGCCGCGCCGGGTACGGTCGCCGCCTGGCAACGCTGGCCCTGCCTGTCGCAGCGACTGGGCGTCGAGTTGCGGCTGCCGCAGGAGCGCTGAGCGCCTGTGATTCCCGGTCGCCGGCGGGCGTCTAGCTGCGGTACGCCGGGCCTCGCCCGGCCCTGCCGCGAGCCCGAGCATGCAAGCGCTGTTGAACGAGATACTCGATGAAGTCCGCCCGCTGATCGGCCAGGGCAAAGTGGCCGACTACATTCCCGCCCTGGCCGGGGTGCCGGCCAACCAGCTGGGCATCGCCGTGTACGGCAACGACGGTCAGCTGCACGTGGCCGGCGAGGCGCGCACGCCGTTCTCGATCCAGAGCATCTCCAAGGTGTTCAGCCTGGTGCAGGCCATCGGCCACAGCGGCGAGGCCATCTGGCAGCGCCTCGGCCACGAGCCGTCCGGGCAGCCGTTCAACTCGCTGGTGCAGCTCGAATTCGAGCGCGGCAAGCCGCGCAACCCCTTTATCAACGCCGGCGCGCTGGTGATCTGCGACATCAACCAGTCGCGCTTCGCCGCGCCGGCGCTGTCAATGCGCGACTTCGTCCGGCGCCTGTCGGGCAACCCCGAGGTGACGGTGGACAACCAGGTCGCCGAGTCGGAATACCAGCACCGCGCGCGCAACGCCGCGGCGGCCTACCTGATGCAGTCGTTCGGCAATTTCCACAACGAGGTGGAGGCGGTGCTGCGCAGCTACTTCAGCTGCTGCGCGCTGCGCATGAGCTGCGTCGACCTGGCCCGCGCCTTCGGCTTCCTGGCCAACCAGGGCTTCTGCCGGCACAGCGGCGAGCAGGTGCTGTCGCCGCGGCAGAGCAAGCAGATCAACGCCATCATGGCCACCAGCGGGCTGTACGACGAGGCCGGCAACTTCGCCTACCGGGTCGGCCTGCCGGGCAAGAGCGGCGTCGGCGGCGGCATAGTCGCGGTGGTGCCGGGGCGTTTCAGCGTCTGCGTGTGGTCGCCGGAACTCAACGCCGCCGGCAACTCGCTGGCCGGGATGAAAGCCCTGGAGCTGCTCAGCCAGCGCATCGGCTGGTCGGTGTTCTAAGCCTTACTGCACCAAGGCGCCCTGGTGCGCGCGGCGCACCCTGCAGCCGCGCGTCGCCACGGCGCGCTACAGCAGCTTGCGGTACTGGACGAAACCGGAGCGCTCGCCGATGCGTTCGTAGAGCAGCATGGCCTGGCTGTTGCTCTCGTGGGTCAGCCAGTGCACCCGCGAGCAGCCGGCTTCGCGCGCCTGCTGGTAGACGTGCTGGATCAGCTGGCGGCCGATCCCGCCGCTGCGCTGGCCCTTGGCGACGAACAGGTCCTGCAGGTAGCAGTAGTCGCCGACCGTCCAGGTCGAGCGGTGGATCACCCAGTGCACCAGGCCGACCGCCTCATCGCCCTGCCAGGCCAGCGCCGCGCCCATCGGCTCGGCCGGATCGAGAAAGCGCTGCCAGGTCACGGCGCTGGTCTCGGCGGCGATCTCGGTCATGTAGAAACGCTGGTAGCCCTGCCACAGCGGCAGCCAGGCGGCGTGGTCGGCGGCGCTGACGGGACGGATCTCGAGGCTCATGGCTTCCCTCCTGGTTGGCGTGAGGCGTCAGTCGCTCATCTCACCACAGAGATCGCGCGCCAGCCAGTGCTCCACCTCGGCCGGCGCCAGCCCGGCGCCGAGCAGGGCGAACAGCTTGCCCAGCGCCGCCTCGCGGGTCATGCCGCCGCAGGACACCAGACCGGCCTCGGCCAGGCGGCTGCCGGCGGCGTACACGCCGAACTCGACATGCCCCTGCGGGCACTGGCTGATCGCCGCCAGCACCACGCCGCGGGCGTGCGCCTCGTCCAGGACCGCCAGCAGCTCGGCGTCGCCGGCCGGGCCGGTGCCGCTGCCGTAGCATTCCAGCAACAGCCCCTGCACGCCGCTGCCCAGCAGGGCGCGCAGCTGGGCGGCCTGCAGCGCCGGGTGCAGGGGCAGCACGGCCAGATTGGTCGCCCGCCGCGGCTGGCGATAGTCGATGCGCGCGTCGATGGCGGCGCGCTCGGCCTGGCGCCGACGCGGCAGCACCTGGAAGGCGTCGAAGGCGTCGCTGCGCAGCTTGGAGCAGCGCGCGCCGTGCAGCAGCTGGCCGTTGAAGTACAGGTGCACGCCCGGCGCCACACCGCGCCGCAACGCGCGCATGGCACCGAACAGGTTGGGCCAGGCGTCGCCACCGGCCACGCCGGCCGGCTGCATGGCGCCGGTCAGCAGCACCGGCACGCCCAGGCCGAGCAGCAAGAAGCTCAGCGCCGCGGCGCTGTAGGCCAGGGTGTCGGTGCCGTGCAGCACCAGCACGGCATCATGGCCGTCGACCTCGACGGCGGCGACTATGGCGTCGCGCAGGGCCAGCCAGTGGCCCGGGTTCATGTTGGCGCTGTCGATCAGCGGCAGCAGCTCGCGAAACTGCCACTGCGGCAGCTCGCCCTGCGCCTCCTCGGCCTGCTGCGCACGCATCCGCGCCTCGAAGCCGGAGGCCGGCGCCAGGCCCGCTTCGCTCATCTGCATGCCAATGGTGCCGCCGGTGTACAGCACCAGCAGTTTCTCAGGGGTCGCCATGGACTCTCCTCGCAAATCACGGGCAAAAGAAAGGGGGCCTTGGCCCCCTCCTTCCTTGCTTGGGTCAACTCAACGCTGGTGCACCCGGTCGCCGATCTCGGCCGGGTCCGCGGCGACGACGGGCTTGGCCGCCTGGCCGGTCCACACCGCCGGGTCGAGGTCCAGGTCGGCGAACTGCTTGGCGTCGAATACCGGCGACTCTACACCAGCCTTGATCTGGCTGTCGTAGTCGCGCATCAGGCGCAGGCCGACCTTGAACAGCAGCGCCAGGGCCACCAGGTTGCAGATGGCCAGCAGGCCCATGGTGACGTCGGCGAAGGCGAACACGGTGCCCAGGTCCTGCACCGAACCCCACAGCACCAGGCACACCACCAGCACGCGGTAGACGATGACCGGCATGCGCTTCTGGCTGAAGAAGCCGAGGGCGTTCTCGCCGAGGTAGTAGTTGTAGATCAGGGTGGTGAAGACGAACAGCAGCAGCGCCAGGCTGACGAACACCCGGCCCCACTCGCCGACCACGGCCGCCAGGGCAGTCTGGGTCAGGACCACGCCGGCCATTTCGCTGCCCGGCTGATAGACGCCGGAGAGCAGGATGATCAGCGCGGTGCTGGTGCACACCAGCAGGGTGTCGATGAACACGCTGAGCGACTGCACGATGCCCTGCGCGGCCGGATGCTTGACCTCGGCCACCGCGGCCACGTTCGGCGCGCTGCCGAGGCCCGCCTCGTTGGAGAACAGGCCGCGCTTGACGCCCATCATGATCGCCGCGCCAATGCCGCCGGCGAAGGCCGGCTCCAGGCCGAAGGCGCTCTTGACGATCAGGGCGAATACCGCCGGCACCTCAGGCAGGTTCAGGCCGATCACCACCAGCGCCATGCCGATGTAGGAGAAGGCCATCACCGGCACCAGCACGTCGGCCATGCTGGCGATGCGCTTGATGCCGCCGAAGATGATCAGGCCGATCACCGCGGTCAGGATCAGGCCGCTGACGATGGTGGGCAGGCCGAAGGTGTCGTGCAGCGAGCTGGCCACGGTGAAGGACTGCACGGCGTTGAAGCCGAAGCCGAAGGTCACCAGCAGCAGGATCGACACCACGATGCCCAGCCAGCGCTGGCCGAGGCCGTGCTGGATGTAGAAGGCCGGGCCGCCGCGGTAGCTGCCGTCGGCTTCGCGGCGCTTGTACAGCTGCGCCAGGGAGCACTCGAAGTAGCTGGTGGCCATGCCGACCAGGGCCACGACCCACATCCAGAAGATGGCGCCGGGGCCGCCGAGCATGATCGCCACCGACACGCCGGCGATGTTGCCGGCGCCGACGCGGCCGGCTACCGAGAGCATCAGTGCCTGGAACGAGCTGAGCTGACCGGGCTGACGCTGGAAGGCCTCGGCGAAGATGCGGAACATGCTGCTGAAGTAGCGGAACTGGACGAAACGCGAGGCGACGGTGAAGTACAGGCCGAGACCGATCAGCATCACGATCAGCAGCTTGCTCCAGATAAGGTCGTTGAGAAGATCGAGCATGGGAGGCTTTCTCTCTTGTTGTTCTGAATGGGAATGCAGCCCCGCCGGGCGGCTGGCGAATGGTTGGCGATAGGGGCCTTGCCAGACAATTTCGCGGGTCGCGGCAACCTGACGCGAGTTGATGCTAGAATCGCGTCACTTGCATCAGCCGGTACGCCCCCATGTCCGATGCCCTCGGCGCCAACCTGAAACTGCTGTGCAGCCACTACCGCTCGATCGCCGAGGTGTGCCGCAAACTGTCGCTCAACCGCGCCCAGTTCAACCGCTACCTGGCCGGGCAGAGCCGGCCGACCGCGCACAACCTCAAGCGCATCTGCGACTTCTTCGGCGTCGAACCCTTCGAGCTGGCCATGCCGAGCGAGCAGTTCGCCCGCCTGGTCGGTGCACGCAGCCCCGGCGCCCAGGCGCAGGCCGGCAGCGACCCGCTGCTGGAGCTGTTCGAGCCACTGCGCCAGCAGGCCAGCCCGATGGGCCGCTACTGCGGCTACTACTTCGAGTACTCCAACTGCATGTCGGTGCCGGGCCAGGTGCTGCTGTCGCTGGTGCACCTGCGCGAGGAGCGCGGCAACTACCTGTTCGAGCGCCAGGAACGCCAGGAGCGTCAGGAACGCACCCGCGGCGGCGCCGAGGACTGGGTGCGCTGCCGCTACCTGGGCGCGGCCTTCTACCTGCAGGACCGGCTGTTCCTCATCGACTACGAGTCGCTGACCGGCAACGAGATCAGCCAGACCATCCTCATCCCCAGCTTCAAGAGCCGCATCACCCGCCTCAACGGCATCAAGACCGGGGTGTCCAGCGGCGACCGGCGCACCCCGGCCTGCACCCGGGTGGTCTGGCAATACCTGGGTAACGAGATCAACCGGGTCAACGCCTACCGCCAGCTGATGCTCTACGCCCCGGACGACGCGCGGATCGACGATGACATCCGCCAGCGCCTGAGCGGCACCCAGCTGCACGACGGCCTGTTCGTGCTGGAATAGCGCGGCGCCATGTGACGATGGCCAGGATCGGCCAGGGCCGTGGCCGGCTGGCGTGGATAAGGGGTGCGCACGCCGCACCCGGCAATGCGCCGGCAAAAAAAGGGATGGCCGAGGCCATCCCTGAGGAGCGAGGCTGGTGAGGCCTCCTATGAAAATCGTCGTTCAGGCCGCGTTGTCGCTGTTGTAGACGTCGCGATCCAGCTCCTGCTCGCTGCTACCCACCAGGGTGGTGGTCATCAGGTCGCCGGCGACGTTGACCGTGGTGCGCGCCATGTCGAGGATGCGGTCGATACCGGCGATCAGCGCCACGCCTTCCAGCGGCAGGCCGACCGAGGTCAGCACCAGGCCGAGCATGATCAGGCCGGCGCCGGGCACGCCGGCGGTGCCGATCGAGGCCAGGGTAGCGGTGAGGATGATCATCAGGTACTGACCGGCATTCAGGTCGACGCCGAAGGCCTGGGCGATGAACAGCGCCAGCACGCCCTGGTAGATGGCGGTGCCGTCCATGTTGATGGTGGCGCCCACCGGCAGCACGAAGCCGGCAACGCCCTGCGACACACCGAGGTTCTTGCGCGCGCATTCGATGGACACCGGCAGGGTGCCGGCGCTGCTCGAGGTGCTGAAGGCCACCGCCAGCGCCGGGGCAATGCCCTGGAAGAAGCGCAGCGGGCTGAGTCGCGCCAGGCCGCCGATCAGGCCGCCGTAGACCAGCAGCATATGGGCGATGCTGGCCAGGTAGATCACCCCGATCACGCTTGCCAGCGGCAGCAGCACCTCGATGCCGTGGGCGGCGACCACGCCGGCGATCAGCGCGAACACGCCGATGGGCGCCAGGCGCATCACCAGGTCGGTGAGCTTGTAGAACACCTCGGCCAGGCTGTCGAACAGCTTGACCGCCGGCGCCGCCTTGTCGCCGATCAGGTTCATGCTCACGCCCAAGGCGATGGCGAACACGATGATCTGCAGGATGTTGCCCTCGGCGAAGGCGGTCACCGGGTTGGTCGGCACCAGGCCCACCAGGATCTGCACCAGCGAGGGCGCCTGCTTGGCCTCTTCGCTGCCGCTGGCGACCATGTGCATGCCCTCGCCGGGGCTGAACAGGGCGCCGAACGCCAGGCCGATGCTCACCGCGAAGGCGGTGGTGATCAGGTAGATGGCGATGGTCTTGACGCTGATGCGGCCGAGCTTGGCGCTGTCGCTCATGGCGGTGATGCCCGCCACCAGGGAGACGAACACCAGCGGCACGATCAGCATCTTGATCGCATTGAGGAACAGCGCGCCGATTGGCGCCAGCGCCTGGGCGCCGCTCTTGAACAGCATGCCGACGGCGACACCGAGGGCCAGACCGACGAGGATCTGCTGCCACAGCGGCACGCGCGCAAGGAGGGAGAGGGAAGCGGTATTGCTCTGACTCATGGTTATCACCCGGATTGTCGTTGTTGTGGGGCCGTCTGTGCGGCCTTGAGCGGTGCCGCCCGGCAGGCTAGGGCGGAAAGCAACGCGCCGCACTCGAACGAGGGCGGCGCGGGTGTTGCCAGGAAGATCAGCCCTGCAGCGGAACCAGGCGCGGGGCGATCATGTTCTCGGGGCGCAGGATGTCGGCCAGGGTGGCCTCGTCCAGCAGCTGCTCCTCGCGCACCAGCTCCAGCACGCCGCGCCCGCTGTCCAGGGCGACCTTGGCGATGCGGGTGGCGTTCTCGTAGCCGATGTAGGGGTTGAGCGCGGTGATCAGGCCGATGGAGTTCTCCATCAGCGCACGGCAATGCGCCTCGTTGGCGGTGATGCCGTCGATGCACAGCTCGCGCAGCATGTCCATGGCGCGGGTCAGCAGGCGGATCGAGTCGAAGATCTTGTAGGCGATCAAGGGCTCCATCACGTTGAGCTGCAGCTGGCCGCCCTCGGCCGCCATGGTCAGCGCCAGGTCGTTGCCGATCACTTCGAAGGCCACCTGGTTGACCGCCTCGGGGATCACCGGGTTGACCTTGCCCGGCATGATGGAGCTGCCCGGCTGACGCGGCGGCAGGTTGATCTCGTTGATCCCGGTGCGCGGGCCGCTGGACAGCAGGCGCAGGTCGTTGCAGATCTTCGACAGCTTGACCGCGGTGCGCTTGAGCATGCCGGAGAACAGCACGAAGGCGCCCATGTCGCTGGTGGCCTCGATCAGGTCGGCCGCCGGCACCACCGGGTGGCCGCTGATGATGGCCAGGCGCTTGACCGCCAGGGCCTGGTATTTCGGGTCGGCGTTGATCCCGGTGCCGATGGCGGTGCCGCCCAGGTTGACCTCGGTGAGCAGGGTCGGCGCCAGCAGCTTGAGGTGCTGCAGGTCTTCGCCGAGGGTGGTGGCGAAGGCGCGGAATTCCTGGCCGAGGGTCATGGGTACGGCGTCCTGCAGCTGGGTGCGGCCCATCTTCAGCACGTGACCGAACTCCAGGCCCTTGGCGGCGAAGGACTGGATCAGCTTGTCCAGCGCGCTGAGCAGGCTGTCGTGGCCGAGCAGCAGACCGAGGCGGATGGCGGTCGGGTAGGCGTCGTTGGTCGACTGCGCCATGTTCACGTCGTTATTAGGGTGCAGGTGCTGGTACTGGCCCTTCTCAAAGCCCATGGCCTCCAACGCGATGTTCGCGATGACTTCGTTCGCGTTCATATTGGTCGAGGTGCCGGCGCCGCCCTGGATCATGTCGACCACGAACTGCTCGTGGAACTCGCCCTGGATGATGCGTGCGCAGGCGGTGCTGATCGCCGTGTGCTTGGCCGCGGACAGGTGGCCCAGCTCGCGGTTGGCGTCGGCCGAGGCCTGCTTGACCATGGCCAGGCCGATCACCAGTTTCGGGTAGTGCGACAGCGGCACGCCGGACAGGCGGAAGTTCTGCACGGCGCGCAGGGTCTGGATGCCGTAATAGGCATCGGCGGGGACTTCGAGGGTGCCGAGCAGGTCTTTTTCGACGCGAACAGATGCAGCAGAGGACATGATGGGGATGGCTCTTGGGAAATGCGGCGAGTGCCGCGATGCCCATAGACTATGGGCTCAGCCACTAGCTCGGCCAATGCCGTTGCTTGCTGCCCTATGCACAATCGGCATAATGCCGGTGTGACTGCGGGATGGCGGCAAACGTAGGGTGGGTTAGCCGCATGCTGCCATTGGCGAACATCACCTCGTTCGAGACGCGGCGTAACCCAGCATCGGCGCAACGTGATCCATCGCCTGGTGGGTTACGCGACGCACCACGGCAGCTGCGTCTGCCGAACCGAGTTCAGCGTCGCTAACCCACCCTACGCCTCGTGCAAGCCTCGGAAGCCTACGATGAACCTGGAAACCAAATGGCTGGAGGACTTTATCGTCCTGGCCGCCACCCGCAGCTTCTCCCAGGCCGCGGAAAAGCGCTTCGTCACCCAGCCGGCCTTCAGCCGACGTATCCGCAGCCTGGAAGGCATGCTCGGCCTGACCCTGGTCGACCGCTCCTGCACGCCCGTCGAACTCACCGAAGCCGGCCGGCTGTTTCTGGTCACCGCGCGCAGCCTGGTCGAACAGCTCGGCGAAGTGGTGCGCCACCTGCACAACCTGGAAGGTCAGCAGGGCGAGATGCTGTCGATTGCCGCCGCCCACTCGCTGACCCTGGGCTTCTTCCCCGAATGGATCGCCCGCCTGCGCCGCGAAGGCCTGCCACTGACCACCCGACTGGTGGCGACCAACGTCGGCGAAGCGGTGCACTCGCTGCGTGAAGGCGCCTGCGACCTGATCCTCGCCTACTACGACCCGGACGCCGCGCTGCAGATGGACCCGGAGATCTTCCCCTCGCTGCACCTGGGCACCACCTCCATGCTGCCGGTGTGTGCGGTCGACGAGGCCGGCGCGCCCCTGTTCGACCTCGACGGCGGGCAGAGCGTGCCGCTGCTGGCCTACAGCGCCGGTGCCTTCCTCGGCCGTTCGGTCAACCTGCTGCTGCGCCAGCGCGCGCTGCGCTCGACCACGGTGTACGAAACCGCCATGGCCGACAGCCTCAAGAGCATGGCCCTGCAAGGCATGGGCGTGGCCTGGGTGCCACGCCTGTCGGTCACCGCCGAACTGGCCCGTGGCGAACTGGCGATCTGCGGCGGCGAGCACTGGCAGATCCCGCTGGAAATCCGCCTGTACCGCTGCGCCCTGGTGCGCAAGGCCGCGGTGCGCCTGCTGTGGCGCAAGCTGGAGGGTGGTCTGGCCATGTAGGTGTTCGGAGGTGCGCGCGGCGCACCCTACGCCGCCGTGCAGCTCGGGCTTGCCGCGGCACCCAGTTGGCCATCGAGAAACTCCAGCACGCGCCGGGCATAGGCCTCCGGCTGGGCGACATAGGCCAGGGTATGGTCGGCGCCCGGCACATGCCAGAACTCGCACTGGGTGGCGGCGGTCAGCGCCGCGTGCAGTTGCTGGCCGTCCTCGAGCGGGGTGTGGCGATCCTCCTCGCCGTAGATCAGCAGCAGCGGCGGGCGGCCGACCAGGCGCTGCGCGGCATGCAGCGGGCGCAGGCGACGTTCGCCGGCCGGATAGAGCAGGCGGCTGAGCTGGATGCCCAGGCGCGGCAGCGGATAGGGCCGCCAGAAGTGCAGCAGGGTGGGGAAGGCCGACTCCAGCACCGCCGCCTTGAACGGATGCTGCGCCAGCGCCAGGGCGCACAGGCCCATGGCCGCGCCCATCGAGGCGCCGAGCAGCGCCACCGGCAGGTCCGGGTAGCGCGCCTGCAGCGCCTGGCCGGCGGCGAGCACGTCGAGCGGGTAGTCCATGGTGGTGGAACTGCTCTCGCCGAAGCCGTTGAGGTCGAACAGCATCACGTGATAACCGGCCGCGCGCAGCAGCTCGGCATGCCCGTGCTTGAGCCAGAAGCCCTTGGCCGCGGTGCCCATCGGGTGACACAGCAGCACCGCGCCGCGCACCTGCCCCGCGCGCGCCTCGCCCAGCAGCGCGGCCAGGCTGGCCCCCGATTCGCTGGTCAGCGACAGGCGCTGCCAACGTGCGGCATCGACCTGCTCGGGCCAGCGCCAGGGCTTCATGAAGCGCCCGAAAAAGGGTTTTTTGAAGAGCCGGTAGGCTGTATGTTTCATCGCCGCTGTTCTCCTGCCTGATGGGTCGCGGGCCGCCAGTGGCGCCCGGGTGAGGCCATGCTAGGAAGCGCAGCGGCGCCTCACCATGGGCAAAAACGACCAATAACAGGCGGATAATTCCGCCAGCGGGGCGGGAAGGATGAAGGTCACGGTGGTGATGGCCGAGCGCTGCTCGGCCACCAGCGTCTCGGCGGCGCTGGAGTTTCTCGAATGCGCCAACGTGCTGCAGCGCTTTCTCACCGGCGACCCGGCGGCGACCCCGTTCGAGGTGCACAGCGCCTCCCTCGACGGCGCCCCGGTCGAGTGCACCGGCGGCCTGCGCCTGACCCCGCAGCGGGCGCTGAGCGAGGTGCCGCACAGCGATCTGGTGATAGTGCCCGGCTTCATGTTCAACATCCTCGCCGTGCTGCCGGCCCTGGAGCCGCTGAGCGCCTGGCTGCGCGAGCGCCATGCGCAGGGCAGCTACATCGCCAGCATGTGCACCGGCGCCTTCGTCACCGCCCAGGCCGGCCTGCTCGACGGTCGCCGCGCCACCACCCACTGGATCTTCAGCGAGCAGTTCGCCCGGCGTTTTCCGCGGGTGCAGCTGCAGGCCGAACGCAGCGTCACCGACGACGGCCAGCTGCTGTGCTCGGCCGGTTCGACCACCGGCAGCGACCTGCTGCTGCACATCATCCGCCGCTTCGCCTCGCCGCAGCTGGCCATCGAGTGTTCGAAGAAGCTCCTGGTCGATAGCGCCGAGCGCCTGCAGACGCCCTACATGAGCGCCTCGTTCAACAAGGCACACCAGGACGCCGAGGTGCTCAGGGTGCAGATCTGGCTGGAGAAGCACAGCGCCGAGCGCATCGTCCTCGACGAGGTCGCCGCGCGCTTCGCCCTGAGCCCGCGCAACCTGATCCGCCGCTTCAAGGACGCCACCGGGCAGACGCCGGTGCAGTACCTGCAGAGCCTGCGCCTGGAGCGGGCCAAGCACCTGCTGGAGGCCAGCCAGGAGCACTTCGAGCGCATCACCCAGCAGGTCGGCTACGAGGACGGCAGTTCCTTCCGCCGCCTGTTCAAGGAGCGCGTCGGCCTGTCGCCGGGCGCCTACCGGCGACGCTTCAACCGCCTGGCCTGAACGCCCCGCCAGCGGGGCGCCCGGTCGCCGCTCACTTGCCCGACTTGATCGAGGTCCAGGCCCGCGTACGCACCCGCTCGATCTTCTGCGGCAGCGGCTGCACCACGTACAGCGACTTCTGCAGCTCCGGCGTCGGCGTCAGGTCGGCGTCGGCGGCAATCGCCTTGCCCACCAGCTGCATGCCCGGCACGTTGGGGTTGGGGTAGCCGAGAAAATCGCTGATCGGCGCGATCACCCCAGGCTCGAGCAGGTGGTTGATAAAGGCATGCGCCTCGTCGACGTTCTGCGCACTCTTGGGAATGGCCCAGGTGTCGAACCAGATCGGCGCGCCTTCCTTGGGCAGGCGCCAGTTGATCACCACGCCGTTGCCGGCTTCCTTGGCGCGGTTGGCGAACTGGTAGAAGCTGCCGGAATAGCCGATGGCCACGCAGATGTCGCCGTTGGCGATGTCGGTCATGTACTTGGCCGAATGGAAGTAGGCCACATAGGGACGCACCTTGAGCAGCAGCTCGGTGACCTTGTCGTAGTCGGCGGGATTGGCGCTGTTGGGGTCCAGGCCCAGGTAGTGCAGGGCGATGGGGATGATCTCGGTGGGCGAGTCGAGCATGGCCACGCCGCAGGATTTCAGCTTCTTCATGTACTCGGGCTTGAACACCAGGTCCCAGCTGTTGACCGGGGCGTCTTCGCCGAGCGCGGCCTTGACCTTGTCCGGGTTGTAGCCGAGCAGCACGGTGCCGTACATGTAGGGCACGCCGTACTGGTTGCCCGGGTCGTTCTTCTCCAGCAGGCCGAGCAGCACCGGGTCGAGGTTCTTCCAGTTGGGCAGCTTGGACTTGTCCAGCGGCATGAACACGCCGGCCCTGATCTGGGTTTCGAGGAACTGGTTGGAAGGGATCACCAGGTCATAGCCGGAGTTGCCGGTGAGCAGCTTGGCCTCCAGCGCCTCGTTGGTCTCGAAGGTGTCCCAGGTCAGCTGGATGCCGGACGCTTTCTGGAAGTCCTTGGGCACCGACGGCAGGATGTAGTCGGCCCAGTTGTACACGCGCAGCTCCTTGGCCTGCAGCGCGCCGCTGAGCAGGGTGGCGCCGCACAGGGCGACGCCGAGCAGGTGTTTGATCGTTGTCATCGTATTCACCCTTGCAGACGTTATGAAATAGAGAGGGTGGACCTGGCGCCGCCTTGCCCACCCTTGGGCGGACAGGCCGCCCTAGGCGCCCTCGAAGCCTTCCAGCACGTTGACCGCGTTGACCCCGATGGCCTCCACCGCGTAGCCGCCCTCCATGACGAACAGGGTCGGCAGGCCGAGCGCGGCGATGCGCCGGCCCATGGCCAGGTAGTCCGGGCTGTCCAGCTTGAACTGCGAGATCGGGTCTTCCAGGTAGGTGTCCACGCCGAGCGACACCACCAGCACCTCGGCACCGTACTCGGCGATGCGCCGGCAGGCGTGCTCCAGCGCCTGGTTCCACACCTCCCAGGAACTGCCCATGGGCAGCGGGTAGTTGAGGTTGCAACCCTCGCCGGCGCCCTCGCCGTGCTCGTCGGCGTAACCGAGGAAGAACGGGAATTCCTCGGCCGGGTCGCCGTGGATCGAGGCGAACAGCACGTCGCCGCGGCGGTAGAAGATGTCCTGGGTGCCGTTGCCATGGTGGTAGTCGACGTCGAGGATGGCCACCTTGCTGCGGCCCTGGTCGATAAAGGCCTGGGCGGCGATGGCGGCGTTGTTCAGGTAACAGTAGCCGCCCATCAGGTCACCGGCGGCGTGGTGGCCCGGCGGCCGGCACAGGGCGAAGGCGCTGCGCGCGCCGTTGGCGATCTCGGCCTGGGCACTGAGCGCCACCTGCGCGGCGCTGTAGGCGGCCTGCCAGGTGCCGGCGGTGATCGGCGCGCCGCCGTCGAAGCTGTAGTAGCCGAGCTGGCCGTGCAGGTCGTTGGGGGTGATCCGGCGCAGGGTGCGCGCCGGCCAGGTGAAGGGCAGCAGGTCGCCCTGGCCGCCCTGTTCCTGCCAGCGCGCCCAGGCACCCTGGAAGAAGTCCAGGTAGGCCTTGCTGTGGATGCGCTCGATGGGCGCCAGGCCGAAGTCCTTGGGCGCGCGGACGTCGCCGAGCTGGCGATTCTTCACGCGGGCCAGAATATGGTCGGCGCGCTGCGGCTTCTCGAAGCAGGGCATCAGCTGGCCGTCGATCAGCTCGCACTTGCCGTGGTGCAGGTGGTGGTCGTCGCTGTAGTAGGTGAGCATGCGAGGCGGCTCCGGGCTTGTTGTTGTGCCGCAATTGTTCGCCCGCCGCGCCCCGGCGGAAAACGCTGGCAACGGCCAAAAGGGGATCGAAATGGCCAAACTGCGCTGGCCCTGCCGTCGTAGCCCGGATGCAATCCGGGAATGCCTGACACCCTGTCCCCGGATTGCGGCCAGGGTGCGCCATGCGCGCCGATTGGTTCCAGGTGGATGACGCTCTTCTCATCCACCTTCCTTCACATGGCCCTGGTGGATGGATAAAGCGCCATCCACCCTACGCGCGAAAGCGACTCGGCGGCACGCCGCTCCAGCGCTGGAAGGCATGACGAAAGCTGGCGGTCTCGCTGAAGCCGAGCGCCTCGGCGATGCGGTACACCGGCCAGTCCTGCTGGCCGAGCAGGGCCTTGGCGCGCTCGAAGCGCAGTTCGTCGAGCAGGCCCTGGTAGCTGGTACCCAGCTCCTGCAGGTGGCGGCGCAGGGTGCGCGGCGAGCAGTGCAGCTGCTGCGCCAGCGCCTCCAGCCCCGGCGGCGCGGCCAGCTGCGCGGCGAGCGCCTGGCGCACCCGCTCCAGCCAGGCCTGACGGCTGGTGAATTCGGCGTTCTGCCGGCGGCAGCGCTCGACCACCTCGCAGTGGGTCACCGGGTCGGCCAGCGGCAGGCGCCGAGTCAGCAGTTCGGCGGGAAAGGCGAAGGCATTGCGCGCAGCGTCGAAGCCCAGCGGGCAGTCGAAGCTCAGCTCGTAGCGCGCCACATAGGCCGGCCTGGCATGGCGGAACTCGGCGCGGGCCAGCGGCAGCGGCCGGCCGAGCAGCTCGTCGCCGATCAGCTTGAGCGAGGCCAGGCACATCTCCACGTTGAACACCTCCAGTTCGGCGGCGTCGCGGTAGTCGCCGGCGCTGACCCAGGCCAGGCCGTCCGCCACCTGCAGTTGCAGGTCGAAGTAGGTGCCGAGCAGCGCCGGGTACTGCAGCAGCAGGCGCCAGGCGTCACCAAAGGTGGCAGCCGAGAGCGCGGCGTAACCGAGCAGACCGTAGGACGACACATGCAGGCTGCGCCCCAGCTCCAGGCCGAGGTCGGCGCGCAGGGCCAGGGCATTGGCGCACACCTGCAGCTCCTGCACCCGGGTGATGCGCGCCTCGCCATTGCCCGGCTCGTCCGCGGCGATGCCGCTG
Source organism: Pseudomonas sp. ABa2 (assembly GCF_056676075.1). Classification (NCBI taxonomy): domain Bacteria; kingdom Pseudomonadati; phylum Pseudomonadota; class Gammaproteobacteria; order Pseudomonadales; family Pseudomonadaceae; genus Pseudomonas; species Pseudomonas sp. ABa2. The sequence continues at coordinate 85,332 of NZ_CM155239.1, read as the reverse complement.
CCTTCGAGCAGCCGGGGGATCAGCTCGGGCTGCGCGGCGAAGCGTTGCAGGATCAGGGCGACCACGTGCAGGGTGGTCAGGTGGGCGTGCAGCATGGGGTCTTCCGTCTTCGCAGGTCAGCGAAAGAACGCAAGAAGCATGCCGCGGTATGGTGGGCCTTACCCGCCAGAGGCGATCAACGGTTGCGCAGAATCGCGTTGATGAAGTCGCCCTGGTTCGGCTCGTCCTTGCGCGTGGTGAACAGCAGCTGGCCGTTTTCCTCGCGCAGCTTCATCGCCTCGCCGAAGCGGCACTCGACGCCCTTGATGCTGCGCGCCTCGGCCTTGTACGGCGCGGCACGCTCGCACAGGTAGGCGATCTGCCTGACCACCTCGCCGCAGAAGTGCGGCACGCTCAGGCTCATCAACCGCTCGTCGTCGATGGCGTTCCAGTCCACCCGGGTCGCCAGCGGCGTGTCGCAGGCCTGCGAGGCCTCGCGGTCCATCTGCTGCAGGCGCTGGCTGTAGTCCTGCAGGCGCTTCTTGCGGTCGAAGGCGGCGAAGCGCGCCTGCAGTCCGGCCCTTTCCTGGCGCTGGTAGAGCGCCAGCAGCTCGTCGAGGTTCAGCGCCTGGGTCTGCGCCTGGTCGTAGCCCAGCTCGAAACCCGGGGTGTCCGGCAGGTTGAGCTGATAGCTCTCGCCGCCCCAGGCACGGCGGCGGTTGAGCAGGTTGTAGTCGCGGCCGTCGAGGCGGATGGCGAAGTCGCTCTGCTCGTGGCCCAGCTCGCGCACCTGGGTGAGGAACACCACCTCGTCGAGCGGATGATTGATGCCCCTGACCTGTACCAGGGCCTGCCGGCCGTCGGCGCTGGGGGCGAGGATCAGGCTGACGCCCTGGCCGGCGTCGAACGCCTGCGGATGCTTGGCCAGCTCCAGGGCGGCGACCTGCAGCGAGCACAGCGCCAGGGCGACGAACGAAACAGGCTGCTTCATGGCGATACGTCCTTGTACGGGTGAAGAGTACGCAGTATAGACCGCGGCGCCGCCGCGGTCGGCGCAGGCTAGAACTGCAGCACCACCCGCCCCTCGATCTGGCCGCCGCGCTTGCGCGCGAAGATGGCGTTGATATCGTCCAGCCTGTCAGCCTGCACCGTGGCCTTGACCAGGCCCTCTCCGGCGAAGTCCAGCGCCTCCTGCAGATCGGCCCGGGTGCCGACGATGGAGGCGGTGATGCCGATGGCCTTGAGCACCACGTCGAAGATCGGCGCGGGGAAGTCGCCCGGCGGGGCACGCCGGCATTGCTGCAGAGCAAGGTTCGGGTGGCTTTTCCCCGCTGCCACAGCTTGCATGACAAACGGTCATGGCCAGTGCCCGCCAGCCGCGGCTTTGCGTTATACTGCGCGGCCTTCGGCCGGCTGCACCCGGCCACCTGTCGCTCACAAGCCACGCCGGTTCTCCCGCGTGGCTTGTTGGTTTTTGACGCGCCGACCGGCGCCGATAGTTAACGCGCCGCAAGGCGCCGATATTTGCCGCGCCGCAAGGCGCCCGATAGAGAGGCACGACGATGAGCGCACTGGTTGGCGTGATCATGGGCTCCAAGTCCGATTGGTCCACCCTTAGCCACACCGCCGAGATGCTGGACAAGCTGGGCATCCCCTACGAGGTCAAGGTGGTCTCCGCCCACCGCACCCCGGACCTGCTGTTCCAGTACGCCGAACAGGCCGAGGAACGCGGCATCCAGGTGATCATCGCCGGCGCCGGCGGCGCCGCCCACCTGCCGGGCATGTGCGCGGCCAAGACCCACCTGCCGGTGCTCGGCGTGCCGGTGCAGTCGTCGATGCTCTCGGGCGTCGACTCGCTGCTGTCGATCGTGCAGATGCCGGCCGGCATCCCGGTCGCCACCCTGGCCATCGGCAAGGCCGGCGCGGTCAACGCCGCCCTGCTCGCCGCCAGCATCCTCGGCCACCAGCACCCGCAGTTCCACGCGGCGCTCAAGCAGTTCCGCGACGAGCAGACCGAGACCGTGCTGAGCAACCCGGACCCGCGCGAGGCCTGATGCGATGAAGATCGGAGTAATAGGCGGCGGCCAGCTGGGCCGCATGCTGGCCCTGGCCGGCACCCCGCTGGGGATGAACTTCGCCTTCCTCGACCCGGCGCCGGACGCCTGCGCCCAGGCCCTCGGCGAACATATCCGCGCCGACTACGGCGACCAGGATCATCTGCGCCAGCTGGCCGACGAGGTCGACCTGGTCACCTTCGAGTTCGAAAGCGTGCCGGCCGAGACCGTGGCCTTCCTCTCCCAGTTCGTGCCGGTCTACCCCTCGGCCGAGGCGCTGCGCATCGCCCGCGACCGCTGGTTCGAAAAATCCATGTTCAAGGACCTGGGCATCCCCACGCCGGACTTCGCCGATATCCAGTCGCAGGCCGACCTGGATGCCGCGGTGGCCGCCATCGGTCTGCCGGCGGTGCTCAAGACCCGCACCCTGGGCTACGACGGCAAGGGCCAGAAGGTCCTGCGCAAGCCCGAGGACGTGGTCGGCGCCTTCGCCGAACTGGGCAGCGTGCCGTGCATCCTCGAGGGCTTCGTACCCTTCACCGGCGAGGTGTCGCTGATCGCCGTGCGCGCCCGCGACGGCGAGACGCGCTTCTACCCGCTGGTGCACAACCGCCACGACAGCGGCATCCTCGCCCTCTCCGTGGCCAGCAGCGCGCATCCGCTGCAGGCGCTGGCCGAGGACTACGTCGGCCGCGTGCTGGAGAAACTCGACTACGTCGGCGTGCTGGCCTTCGAGTTCTTCGAGGTGGACGGCGGCCTCAAGGCCAACGAGATCGCCCCGCGCGTGCACAACTCCGGGCACTGGACCATCGAAGGCGCCGAGTGCAGCCAGTTCGAGAACCACCTGCGAGCCGTCGCCGGCCTGCCGCTGGGCTCCACCGCCAAGCTGGGCGAGAGCGCCATGCTCAACTTCATCGGCACGGTACCGGCGGTGAGCGACGTGGTGGCGATCAAGGACTGCCATCTGCACCACTACGGCAAGGCGTTCAAGGTCGGCCGCAAGGTTGGCCACGCCACCCTGCGCAGCGCCGACCGCGCCAGTCTCGACACCGGCATAGCGGCCGTCGAAGCGCTGATCGCCAAGGGCTGAAACGGCGATTGGCGACTAAGCTCTTGGACGACGGCCGTCGTCCAAGAGCCCCCTCCATGAAGCGCCTGCTCGCCCTGCTGCCCCTGCTGTTCGCCATGACCGGCGTCGCTGCACAGGAGGTGCTGCGCGTCGATTTCCGCGAACGCCCGCCGGAGATGCGCGCCGTCGACGGCCTGCCCAGCGGCCCGCTGATCAGCGTGCTGGAAACCGCCGCACAACGCCTCGGCGTGCGCCTGCACTGGCGCCAGGCGCCCTTCCTGCGCAGCCTCGACGACCTGCGCTCGGGGCGCGTCGACCTCGTACCGCGGGTGCTGCTCACCGAGCAGCGCCGCGCCTATATCCACTACCTGCCGAGCATTGGCAGCCAGCGCCTGAACGTGCGCTTTATCGTCCGCCCGGGACGCGAAGCCGAACTGGCGCGCTACGCCGACCTGTACCAGCAGAACCTGGGGGTCAAACGCGGCACCGCCTATTTCGAGCCGTTCGACAGCGACGACCGACTCGGTCGCGTCTACGCCAGCGACGACGCGCAGCTCGCGGCGATGTTCCGCGCCGGCCGCCTGGACGCCCTGGCCATTCTCGACCCGGCGGCCATCGAGGCGCAGTTCGCCGCGATGAAGTTCCGCGACTACAGCTACGCGCAGTACGCCCACGAACAGCTGCTCGGCAACCACTTCGGTGCCTCGCTCAAGCGCTACCACAGCGACCACCGCGCCCTCTACGAACGCCTGGGCGAGGAACTCCAGCGCATGCGCGAGCAGGGCGAAGTCAGCCTGATCTACCACCGTTACGGCGTACCGGCGCCGGACATGGCGAACTGACAGCGCCTCGCGCCTGTCTCATGCAACGTCTGCCGCACGCGCGGCGCCCCTCAAGGAGAAACGCCACATGGGTATCATCGGCACCATCTTCATCGGCCTGATCGTCGGCCTGATCGCCCGCTTCCTCAAGCCGGGCGACGACAGCATGGGCTGGATCATGACCATCCTGCTCGGCATCGGCGGCTCCATCGCCGCCACCTACGGCGGCCAGGCGCTGGGCATTTACCAGGCCGGCCAGGCGGCCGGTTTCGTCGGCGCGGTGATCGGCGCCGTCGTTCTGCTGATAATCTACGGCGCCATCAAGAAGGGCTAAGCGCTCCTCTGCAGGAGCCGGTTGGCCGGCGATGTTGCCGTCAACAATCGCCCGCTTGGCCGGCTCTGGCTTTTCCGCCGTCACGAGACTCCACCCACCATGCGCCACCTGCTGCTCGCCCTACTGCTGCTCACCGGCCTGGCCCACGCCGAACTGCCGGAAACCGACTGGCTCGACCTGATGCCTCCCGAGGACCGCCAGGCCCTCGAAGAAATGCCCGAACTCCAGCACCAGGGCCCGGAGGGCGACAGCACCTTCTACGCCCCGGGCGGCCTGCGCCAGCAGGAGCAGAACCTGCCGGCGGTGATGTACTCGAGCAAAACCGTGGCCGAGCTGGACGGCAAGGCCCTGCGCCTGGGCGGCTACCCGGTGCCGCTGGAGAACGACGAGCAGGGCAACAGCACCCTGTTCTTCCTCGTGCCCTACCCCGGCGCCTGCATCCATGTCCCGCCACCGCCGCCCAACCAGCTGGTGCTGGTGCGCTACCCCAAGGGCATCCCGCTCGAGGACATCTATGCCCCGCTGTGGGTCAGCGGCACGCTGAAGGTGGAACAGGTCAGCAACGACCTGGCCGACGCCGCCTACGCCATGGACGCGGGCGAAGTACGCCTGGTGACCGACGAAGACCTCTACTGATCGCCCCGGAGCCCGCGCATGCGAGCCGTCGCAAACCGCGCAGTGGGCTCGCCTGACTGTCACGGACAGGGGGTCGGCCTCCCATGCGGCTCGGCCTCCGTTGCGCGTCGTCGATTCGCCATGCAACCGCCATCACTCGGTCATCCTGCCGACATACGCCTGTCCCATCCTGCTCCCTCCAACCAGACAGGGAGCCTTCCATGCACAAGTCAGTTCTCGCCGCCGGCCTGCTCGCCTGCGGCCTGGCCCAAGCCGCCGCCTCGCCCAAAGCCATCCAGCTGACGCCGCTCGGCAGTTACACCAGCGGCCTGTTCGGCCAGTCGGCAGCGGAGATCGTCGCCCACGACCCGGCCAGCCAGCGGCTGTTCGTGGTCAACGCCGCCAGCGGCCTGATCGACGTGCTGGACATACGCGAGCCGAGCCGGCCCACATTACTGTTCAACCTCGACCTGTCTGCCCATGGCGGGGCGGTGAACAGCGTCGCGGTGCGCGGCGGGCTGATCGCCGCAGCGGTGGAGAATCGGGTGAAGACCGAGCCCGGTCGCGCCGTGTTCCTCAATCGCGACGGCCAGGTACTGGCCTCGGTGCAGGTCGGTGCCCTGCCGGACATGCTCGTCTTCACTCCGGACGGCAAACACCTGCTGGTAGCCAACGAGGGCGAACCGAGCGACGACTACCTGACCGATCCGGAAGGCTCGGTGAGCATCGTCGAGCTGCCGAAGGACATCGCCAAACTGACCCAGGCCCAGGTCCGTACCGCCGACTTCCGCGCCTTCTCCCGCGCCGACCTGGACCCGTCGGTGCGCATCTTCGGCCCCAATGCCAGTGTCGCCCAGGACCTGGAGCCGGAGTACATCAGCGTCGCCCACGACTCCAGAACCGCCTGGGTGACCCTGCAGGAAAACAACGCGGTGGCCGTGCTGGATATCAAGCGCGGTCAGTTCAAGGCCATTCACGGGCTTGGCCTGAAAGATCACAGTCTGACCGGTAACGAGCTGGACGCCAGCGACCGCGACAACCAGATCAATATCCGCACCTGGCCGGTGCTGGGCATGTACCAGCCCGACGCCATCGCCAGCTACCAGTACCGCGGGCGCACCTACCTGGTCACCGCCAACGAGGGCGACGCGCGCGACTACCCCGGATTCAGCGAAGAGGTGCGCCTGGGCAGCGCCAACTACCCGCTCAGTCCGCTGCACTTCCCGGATGCCGCCAACCTCAAGCAAAACGCCAACCTTGGCCGCCTGACCGTCTCCAGCGCCAGCGGCTACAACCCGGACAGCGGCCACTACGAAGCCATCCACGCCTTTGGTGGGCGCTCCTTCTCGATCTGGAGCGAAGACCTCACCCAGGTCTACGACAGCGGCGCCGACTTCGAGCGCATCACCGCCGCGGCCAATCCGCAGTTCTTCAACGCCGACCACGCCAGCAACAGCTTCGACAACCGCAGCGACAACAAGGGCCCGGAGCCGGAGGGGGTGACCCTGGCCAAGCTGTGGGGCAAGACCTACGCCTTCATCGGCCTGGAGCGCATCGGCGGGGTGATGGTCTATGACATCAGCCAGCCGCAGGCGCCGCAGTTCGTGCAGTACTTCAACAATCGCGACTTCGCCACCACCCCGGGCAGCGCCACCGCGGGCGACCTGGGTCCCGAGGGGCTGATGGTGATCGAAGCCGAGCACAGCCCGATCGGCGTGCCACTGCTGGTGGTGGGCAACGAAGTCAGCGGCACCACCAGTTTGTTCCGTATCGATCGCCAGCATCGCTGAACGGAGCCGGCGGCAGAGAAAAGGCCGGGGGACGTGTCTGGCCTTTTCGATTCACGGAGGACCGTTTGCCCTCTACTGACGTCAGACCGGCTAATGGGCGTCCCCTTTTTCTCCAGGCAGCATTCCTCGCCGACATCAACCGCATGCCTAGCGTCATCGCCACCCCTGTCGCCCTGCTGAAGATGCGCGACTACAACTACCGCATCCTCCTCGACCGCGACACGCGGCTGGCGAGGGCGAAGTGCTGTGGTTGCAGTTGCAAGATGGGCGCTTGGTGGCGGCAGCGGGCATTCAAGGAGGCCGGTGCGCTGGAGCAGGCATTGGCCGCAGAGCGGCCCTGACCGCTGCGCGCTATTTTCTCTCCAGCACGCGCGGCGGGATCCTCGCCTGCTTCTGGGCGGCGAGCATTTTCTCGTAGTACTGGTTGTAGGCTTCCCGAGCCTGCTCCCGCTCGTCCAGCGCCCAGTACGCATCCGCCAGGTTGAGGTAGGCAACGACCCTGTCCGGGTGTTTCCGGGTGATGTGTTTCAGCAGTTCGACCGCCTCCGGGTAATGACCGGCCTGCTCGAACAAGAAGCCGAGGTCGTTCGACCAGCCGACCCTTTGCGGGAAATAGTATTTCTCGACGATATAGCTTCTGGGGTCGCAGGCGCCGTCCTCCTCACCGGCGAGAAAGTAGCCGACGAGAGTCTTCAGTTCTTGCTCGTTACCGGCCTTGTAGGCCCTCAGAGCCGTGTCGAAGTTGCTGGCGACCGTCTCCGGCATCAGCTTCTCCGCCGTGACGGCAGATGATCTCTGATGCGCCAGGCGCAACGCCCTCAATGCGTCGAAGGCGCGGGCGCCATCGAAGTCGGCGACCGACGTGACGCCAACGGCCTTGCTGTCGATCGCATAGCTGCTCAACAGCGACTGGTCACACTCGGTGTTGTTTTCGTTCAGCAGCACCTGGGTCAGGTCGAAGGACTTCGTGGCGCCGTCGTACCTGAACTTCAGGTTGAAGTTGTAGGCGCCATTACCCTCTTCCCGGGTGGTCAGCAGCAGGTGATCCCCGGCCTTGTTCACGGGTGAGAGCAGGGTATGGCGTTCACCTTGCAGATCGACCACCGTCGACTTGCCCTGGCGCTCAGCGAGCAGATCCGCCATGTAGCCGTCGTGGCTGTGGGGCGAATACTCGTTCTCGATGCGTGGCAGAGCGCTTTCTGTGTCGAGCACCACTGCGCCTGAGTGATCGATGATCAGCAGGCGCTGCGCACCGTCGTCGTTACCGTATGCAATGCGCAGCTCCTGCAGCACGGACAGGCCTTCGGGGCGTATCGCTTCGGCGTGGGCGATGACACTGGCCAGCATCAGGAGGGAGGTGAGCGCCATATATCGCCTGTCACGTTTATTTCCGTGCAATCTTGGCATCTGTTCCCTTGGAATTTTATTCACAGCTCATGTGTCGAGTAATAAAAGGTGTAACTACCCTATCCATGAATGCTAGGGAAGTTCTGAAAAAAGCCATTTATCGTCACTCCCGCGAAGGCGGGAGCCCAGGGACTACGCAGGTTCTGGATTCCCGCCTACGCGGGAATGACGGTTATTTCAGAGTTCCCTAGTGGCGCTCATATGTCAGGCGCGATGTGCTTCAAATAATCCGCCCTATCATTACTCATCCTTGATAGGCAGTTGTTAATCGTTACCTGATACGCTTCTGCAGTTTCTTCTATTTCAAAAGCCTCAAGTTTGCAATCGGCATCTCGTAATTTGATCCACTCTCGCTGCGCGCCCCTCAGCAGAGAAATATATTGATCCGCCAGCAAGGGCGCTTGCTTGTACTGGTGCCTGATTCGATCAAGAGCTGCCTTGTAGGCTGAATTCAGAAGTTTATCCGATATGTCTTTTCTATATTCTGCACACTGTGCGATCTGCTGAGAGGCTTCAACTCTTTCACATGGATCTTCAACGGTGTTACTGAGTGCTGGAAATGTACAAAAAAGCAAGAGAAATGGATATATTCTTCTCATACTAAGAGCTCTAGTTATTCCTGAGATAGCGGGTTCTATTTCTTCCCGGTTCGTATTGGCTAATAGCAGGTGTGTTTTCTATATAGCGAATCAATTCTTCCTTGTTATTTTTCATCCCTGCCTTCATCGGATTTGGCCCCTTAGTGAAGCCTTGATAAACAAAATCTACCAGCACATCCCTGATGACTTGGTCAAGAGCGCTCCATTCGACTCTATTCGACTCGCTCGAAGTCCAGTAATTGTAGTTTTTAATAGCGCGCTCTACATAGTCTGGATAAATTGTATTGAAGAGAATAATTTCCTGCTCTACAGTTATTTCCCCAATGCTTGCCTTATTCTCTCTTACAAATTGCTGAGCAGCCGCGCCTTTCTTCCCGAAAGCCTGAGAAATCTTCGTTGCCTGATCATGCTCGATGCCGGCATTTTTCATATGGTTGTAGATTTCTGACTCGTTTCTGGAACCCATATCATAACCACGCCCCAGAGTTACCCCTGACAGATCGTTTCCTGGCCAGTGAATGACACGACTGAAGTACGGAGAAGTGGGGATATTATTCCCTTCAGCGTCAAATGTTATTTGCCCTTCTTTAATCGTGGGGACAGCCTTATCGGCTGTACTGAACGCACCGATAAGAGCGAGCGGTTGCAAGTGCCACGCTTTTCCGTCCGTGCTAATACCATATTTCCCAGCCACATCGCTCCACCAGCTCAGGGCCTGGATGCGCTTCTTCTCTTCGACCCAGTCCTGGTTGGGGTCATCGGCTGCGTGGCCCATCAGGCCGTCGAGTTCGTCCCAGCGCGCAGCATCCCAGAACCACTCGCTGTCATGGCGCGTGACGAGCTGCGAGATGGATTGGGCATGCCAGGGCTTTTCCAGTGCTGCCTTGACTTCTTCGGCGGTCATCTTGCCGTCGCGGTTGGTGTCGATGATGTCGTAAAGACGGTTGCGCACCGGGCCTTTGTCGGACTGGTCGATGGCGCCCTGGTAGCTTGCCTGTTCATCCTCGGAGAGGCGGCGAGCCGCATTGAGGTAGTAGGCCAGCCCCGAGCTGGGGGGATCGGCATCTTCAAGAAAATCGAAGCCTTCCCATTCCCATGGGCTATGGCGGGTGGTGATCAGTTCCTGCTCCGCCAGCCAGCCGTTGATCGGCTTGCCGTCCTTGTCGGCCAGCAGATCGTCGAGTCGCCACCAGTGGACTTCGGGCGTGCAGCCGGTTGCTGTGTTGCTGGCCGGAACCTTGACCCTGGCCTCGGCCGGGATAGCATTCAGCACGCTCTGCGGCAGGATCAGGTCGACGCCGATCTCAGTACCTTCATCGCTCAGTTTCGGCGGATTATCGCTTTTGATGTCATCGCGGTGCGCAATGAGTTTGCTGGCTCCGGCGTGGATCTTGAGCAGGGTCTTTTCCTCGTCCGGCAGGCTCTGCGCCCAGCTGCGGCTTTGGCTGACGAACGCAGGCACGTCCTCGCAACTGAAGACTTCCAGATGCAGCAGTTCCTGAAGCGAACCGTCGCTCTGATTCTGGTACTTACCGACATGGCCGATCAGGTCGCCGGCCTTGATCGGCACGGGCGGATCGAGGAGTACCACCGAGCCCGTGGCCTTGGGCTGCGATTGAGCCGTCAGGAAGGAGGAGGCGACATAGCCCGGCAGGCTGCCGTCCTCTCTTGGCGTGAGGGCGGCCTGGTCATTGCCGCTGATCACCTGTTCGAGCTTGAGGAAGGCGCCCTCGCCCGAGGCGCGAACCTGGGCACCCTTGCTGAGTTTGCCGATGATCGGCGCATTACTGCGGGCTTCGGCCCTGACGTTGAGTTCGCCACTGCGGGTGTTGACGGTATAGATGCCGGAACCCCAGAAGGCTGGCCGCTCCAGCTTCTCGTCCTGTCGGTAGTCTTTCCAACATTTGAGGTGCATGTAGAGGCTGTAGAGGGTCAGCGCAGGCGGCTTGGGCTTCGACTCGTCAGCGGTTGCGGGTACCTTGGGCTGCAGCGTGTGCCTGACAAGAACGAAGCCGGTGGAGAACGGCGCCCTGACCTGCAGCGGTGGTCGACCGGCGTAGGTGCTGACAGGGTATTCATTGTCGATGCGATAAGCGACCACTTCACCATGGGTCATGCAGTTGACACGGCTCTGATCGAAGACTTCAGAGGTGCCCTTGTCCAGGTGGATGCCGCCGTGCCAGAGGCCGTTTCCACCGATGGGGTAGAACCCGGCCCTGGCCTTGCTCAAGGCGGTCAGGTGTTGCAGTGCATGGCCGGCGGACGCCGAGCATGGGTAGCACCAGTCCCCCCTGGCTGCGCTTTCGCCGCCACCGACAACGTCCGGTTTTTCCTCGTCCGGGTTGAGGGTGCCGCTGACCATGTCGGCGATGTAGCGCTTGAAATCGCCTTCCTCCAGCTCGGCATGGACGTGGATGGCGTAACTCTGTGCCCCCGTCCTGCCCGTTCCGGCCTGGAGGCCAATGTGCTGGCCGTAGGTGATAGCGTCTCCGTCGTTGACCTTGAACGTGGGGTGAAGGTGCAGAATCTGCCCGATCAGTTGGCCGTTGCTGGGGGCGTCATAAATCTTCAGCGTGCCGTAAGCGCGGCTGGTCTTGGCATAGCCGGTCAGGGGGCTGGGAACCGGGATGGATTGGTTGCTGCCATCAACGAGCAGCACGAAATCCTTTTTGATAAGCGTGCGGCCACCGACATGACGCACCTCTTCGAGCTGGCCGTTGATGGTCTCGTAATCCCGGTTGGGTTCACGGCCAGCCGAAGGGTGATGCTTGGCAAGATCTTCGTAGCGGTTTACATCCTCGATGCGGCTTCCAACACTTTCAACGATTTTGTAGCGACGTCCTGTCATGACTTGTCCTATGAAAAGCTTGTAATCGTATTCAACGGTCAGAGGCCACAGGCCGCTCCGAAGGTCTTGTAGGTCTCTGTCTCTCCGGCCGATTCGAAGGTGAGGTCAACGTGCCGGTCATGTGACTCGCCGTACTCCGAATGATTGAACTGCCTGACCGTAGTGAGCGTGGCACTCATGTCCTCGTAGGCGTAGGACGTGCGGGTCTCGCTGATATCGGTCTGTTGCAGCTCTTGGACGGTGCCGGCGATCTTGACGAACAGCACCTCATCTATTTCGACGGCTATCGGCTGAGCGTCACGCAGGGCCTGATACTGCTCATCAGCCGGAACCAGCGCGCAGCGGTAATTCTCGATACCGCCGCCCTCCTGGTACTGGGTGACGGCTTCCTGGTAGGTGATGGGTTCAAGTTCGATGGCAGCACAACCCGCCAGATACCCGCAGGACAGGATGAACAGCAGCACCTGACCTGTGGAGTGTTGAAAGGGTCGTTTCTTGATCCTGGTATTCATCGTTTGGTTCAGCCCGAAAAATTCATGGTTCTTTTCACTTTCTTTTTAGGGTTGAGCAGATTGGCGAATGCCTGCTCCAACAAACTCCCCGCTTTGTCGCTATCGGCCGCTCCCGGCAGCACCGGTGGCTTGATCTTGAGTCCCGAGCCCTTGCCCGGCGCGCCTCCGGCGTTGATCCTGGCCAGCGGGCCGGAGATGGTGATGCCGCCGGGGTCGAGTTTGATAAAGCTGCCGCCGGCCTTGATGGTCAGTTCGATGCCGGCTTCGATGACCATTTTCTGCCCGGCCTTCAGATGTATCTCGCGGCCGGCCTTGGTCAGTTGCGCGGTGCCCAGCTTGATGTGCTGGTCGGTCGCCACCGTCAGGTGATCCTGGGGTTTGACCTCCACCTTGCGGTCGGCGGTGACGGTGAGGTGCTCCTCGGCCAGCAGTTCGGTGTAGCTGTTCTTCTCCACGGTGTCGTGGCGTTCGTTGCCGACGCGGATCTTCTGGTCGTGCTCGATGTTTTCGTCCCAGTCGCGCTGGGCGTGGATGTAGATCTGCTCGGCGCCCTTGCGATCCTCGATGCGCAGTTCGTTGTAGCCACCGCCTCCGGGGCTACTCAGGGTCTTGAACACGCTGCGGGTCTTGTTCGCCGGCAGGTCGTAGGGCACCACGTGTTCGGCGTGGTACAGGCAGCCGGTGATCAGCGGCTGGTCGGGGTCGCCTTCGAGGAAGGTGACCAGCACTTCCATGCCGATGCGCGGGATGGTGATGGCGCCGTAGCGATCACCGGCCCGGCTGGAGCTGACGCGCAGCCAGCAGCTGGTTTTTTCGTCGGCCTGACCTTCCCGGTCCCAGAAGAACTGCACCTTCACTCGACCATATTCGTCGCAATGGATTTCTTCGCCAGCCGGTCCCGTGACCACGGCGCTCTGGCTGCCCAGCACGCGGGGTTTGGGGTGAGCGAGTTGCGGGCGGTAGGGCACGTCCCAGGGGGTGGCGAGGAAGCGGTTGCGGTAGCCTTGGGTGAAGTCGGCGTCGCCCTTTTTCCCCTCTCCCCGAAGGAGCGAGGGAGCCGATCTGCGTCGTGTCAGATCGCTCGTGATCGACTCCTCCAGCACCTGCGGCTGCTTGCCTTCGTGCAGCACTTCGGTCAGCAGCCACAGGTCGTTCCATTCGCGGCGTGGGTGTTCGGAGATTTCCAGCAGATGCCCGGTGACCAACCGCGGCTGGTCGCTCTGGCCTTGCAGTTGCTGGTAGTCGGCGCGGTGGCGTTCCAGGGCGCGCTTGGCCAGGTGCTTGCCGCGGGTGCGGTCGGTGTAGCGGCCGGGGTAGTCGTAGTCTTCCAGATCGGGCAGGCCGTCGTTCTCGCCGGCCTGCTCGCCCTGGTAGGCGGCCTCCAGCAGCAGGCGCGGCTGCTCGAAGTGGTAGTCGCGGCGGGCGGTGCGACGGGTGCGGGTTTCCAGGCGCAGGGCCAGGCGCTTGATCACCGGATCGTCGGCGGTCATCCCGCTGTCCTGGATATAGGGCGTAGGCTGGCCGAGCTTGGTGAAGGCGGTCTGGTCATCGCCGAAGCACAGCACGTGGCCGCTTGCGCTGTGCTGGAAGTGGTAGTGGATGCCTTCCTCCTCGCACAGGCGCTGGACGAAGTGCAGGTCGCTCTCGTCGTACTGCACGCAGTACTTGCGCTGCGGGTAGACGCTGGGGCCGAGCTGGAACTGGTAGCCACCCTGAACGATGCCGTGCTCTTCCAGCACCTGGGCGACGATCTGCGGCACCGTCAGGTGCTGGAAGATGCGCTGGTTGGTGCGGTGCGCCAGGTAGGCGAGCTGCGGCACGATGGCCAGGCGATAGCGGGTCAGGCGTTTGCCGGACTCGCCCTGCTCGACCCGGTGGATCAGGCCGTGGATGCCGTCGCCATTGGGGCTGAAGGCAAGGAAGGCGCGCTGATGCAGCAGACTGGTCAGATCGAGATCCGGCCGTTCGCTGATCAGCTCGACGTCGAAGCGATAGGGCTGGCTGATGGCCTCACGGCCGTTGAATTCGAGCACCTGCAGATCGTGCTCGACGCCTTCGATGGTCAGGCTGAAATGGGTTTCATTGGCCGGGTTGAACATATGCGTATCCTTTCGATTAAGTCCTTATGCCTTGCCCAGCCAGCAGCGCAGACGCGAAGCCGGTGGCCGGCGAAACGCCTCGAGCAGCTCGCTGCAGCCGATCTGCCGCTGGCTTTCGTCAAAGGCCAGCGCGGTGCGCAGGGCCTGCCAGCAGTGCAGCGGCACCTGCGCCGGGCATTGCAACTGCCTGTCCAGCTCCATGCTCTTGGCCTGCTTGGCGCTGAGGCGGCGGAACGGGTGTTGCCCGCTGGCCAGCTCGACCAGCACGCAGGCCAGCGCATAGACATCGGCGGCCGCCGACAGCGGTGCGCCTTCGAGCAACTCCAGCGCGGCGTAACGCGGTGTCCAGGCGGCGATGCGGCTACGGCACAGGCGCGGCAGGCCGGGCAGCAGGCCCTCCACCGGCTGGCCGAGACCATAGTCGAACAGGCGCAGGCCGTCTTCGGCCAGCATCACATTGCTCGGCTTGAGATCGCCATGCAGCACGCCCAGCTGGTGCGAATAGCACAGGGCTTCGAGCAGCGGGATGGCGATGCCGCGCAGCTCCTCCCAGGGCAGGCCCTCGGGGCGTTCGCAGAGCAGCTGATCGAGGGTCAGGCCGCGCAGCAGTTCCAGGGTGATGAAGGCGCGCTGGCTGGGAATGTCCACCTCGAAACCGAACAGGCGCACCACGTTGGGGTGGCTGAGCCGTGCGGTGAGGGCGAACTCGCTGTAGAGCAGGGCGTTGGCGTCCGGGTATTCGGCGAAGTCGTCGCTCAGGGTCTTCAGCGCGACATAGGGCTCGGGGTCGCCGAACTGTTCGCGCAGCAGATCGCGCGCGCGGTATACCGCGCCCATGCCGCCGACGCCGAGCAGACGCTCGATCCGGTAGCGGCCGCCGAGCACCTCCGGCAGCTCGCCGGGGGCCTGACGCGGCGTTTCGCGCACCGGTTCCCTGGCGGCGGTGGCGGCCAGGGCGAAGTAGGTGAGGTCGCTGGCTTCGGCGGCTTCGATCATTGGCGGATCACCACGGCACTGAGGTTGTCACGGGCCGGGCCGTCGAGCACGCGCTGGAACAGGCGCTCCACGGCCAGGTGCGGCGAAGGCAGGTTGAGGCAGGCGCCCAGCTCGTCAGCGGAAACGCCCTGGTAGAGGCCGTCGCTGCACAGCAGGAAGACGTCGCCGGGCAGCACGTCGAGTTCGAGGATGTCCAGCTGCAGGGTCTCGCTGGCGCCGATGGCGCGGGTCAGGGCATGCGCCGCCGGATGACGCGCGGCCTCCTGCGGCGTCAGGCCCTGTTCGTCGATCAGTTGCTGCACCAGCGAATGATCCCGGCTGAGCTGATACAGACGCGCGCCGCGCCACAGGTAGCAGCGGCTGTCGCCGGCCCAGACGCAGGCGGCGCGGTCGCCGTCGAGCAGCAGGGCGACCACGGTGCTGCCGATCACCGTGTCCGGGCGCTCGGCGGTCACCGTCAGCTCCTGACCGAGGCGATGATTGAGCCGGTGCAGCGCCTGACGCAGCGCCACCAGACGCTGCTCCAGGCTACCCTGAGCCAGCTCGGCGAGCTGCTCGACGATCAGGCGGCTGGCCAGGGCGCCGTTCTGGTGCCCACCCATGCCGTCGGCCACCACCCACAGGCCCTGCTCGGGCAGGGCCAGGAAGGCGTCCTCGTTGCGCGCGCGCACCTTGCCGGTGTCGGTGCGCGCCGCGCTGCGCCAGGCTTTGGCGACTGCCGGCATCAGAGCGTCGCCGGCAGCTTGAAGCTGCGCAGCAGGCCGATGTCGAACGGGTTCGGCGAACGCTGGCTGTGCAGCAGGTAGTTGGCGTGCAGACCGCCCAGGTTGGCCTTGAGGATCAGCACGTCTCGACCGCTGTGGTAGTCCACGTCCATCAGGTCGAGCAGGCGGAACAGCGACCAGGGACCGGTGTTCTTCTCGATGCCGACGCGGCGACCGCCGAGTTCCTCGACCACCAGGCTGGTGCGGTCTTCCTCGCTCGCCGCCGGCCAGCGGAAGGCGGTGGCGACGATCGGGCCGTGGCGGTATTCCAGCTGCTGCTTGCCGAAGCGGAAGTCGGCGCGGCTCAGGCTGGAGTCCAGCGAGTAGGGCTCGAGCTTGAACAGCACCTGCGGCTCGGCCGGGTTCTCGGCGAAGAAGCTGCGACGGATCACCTGGGCGCGGCTCATCTGCAGGAGGAACTCGCGCGACAGCGGCAGGCCGCGGCCATCGACGCGGCGCAGGCGATACTCGTCAGCGCTGCCGCTGACGAAGGGGCGCAGGTACTGGTCGAAGAAGCGCTCGGCGATGCCCTGGGCCTTGAAGAACTCGCGGAAATCCGCCACTGCCACGTCGCTCTCGCTGTGCGCGCTGAACGGATAGCGCTGCTTCAGCGAGTTGTCGTAGGCGGCGTACAGCTCGCTCTGATAGCGCTGATTGAGGAAGTGGTAGGCGTCGCCCAGCACCAGGGTCCAGCTGTCCTCGGCCAGCAGCGCCAGCCAGTTGCCCACCGGCTGCGGCAGGCGCGCGGCGGCGCTGCGCACCTGGTTGATCGCATCGCGCTTGCCGGCCATGCGCGCCTTGGCCATCTCGAACGCGGCCTGGTCGCTGGCACCGGCATTGGCCAGGCTGGCCAGCTGGCGCTGCAGTTCGTCCAATGCCTGCAGGCTGGCGGCCAGTTCGACGCCGGCACCGCCGTTGTCGTCGAGCAGCTTGTGCAGCACCTCGAAGCGGCGCTCCAGGGTCTTGCGCGCGGTGTCCGGGGTGTTCTTGGCCAGGGCCTGCTGCGCCTGTTCGGCGGCGGCGCTGGCCAGCTTGGCGGCCTTGCCCAGCTTGCCCTTGGCGCCTTCCAGCGCTTCGGCGGCGGCACCGGCGTCGTCGGCGGCCTCGGCCAGGCCCTTGAAGCGGGTGTTGTCGCGCACTTCCACCAGCAGTTGCAGCAACGGCGAATTGGCCGCGGTCAGGCCGCCGAGCAGGGCGGCACCTCGGCCGGCACTGCCGATCGGCTCCAGGCTGAGCTGGGCGATGGCCTCGCCCCAGTAGTTGCCGTAATCGCGGAAGTACAGCTGCTCCAGCTCCACCATCAGGCGGCCGAGGTCCCCGGCGCTGAGGCTCTCACCCTCGCCCAGCACCCAGTTGTCACGCAGGATCTCGCGCACCAGGTTGCCGCCTTGGGCGGTGAAGGTCTTGCTGTAGCCGGCCTGGGTGTAGAAGCCGGGGATGGCGTAGTCGCTGCCATTGATCAGCCCGGCCTGCGGCCCGAGCTTCTGACTCAGGCGGTAGTCCGGCAGGCTGCGCGCCTGTTCGCGCAGCATGCGGTAGACCACATTGGCCAGCGACTCGCTGCGCAGCACCTGGCGCGCCTGGGCGACCAGCTGGGCGTTGAGCGCATAGGGCGCGAAGGACTCGTCGAGCAGACGGGCGAAATGGGTGTTGAGGCCATGCTGCGCCGGGCTGTTGCCGGCATAGCGCAGCGACCAGTCGGCGGCTACCCACTCCTTGAGGAAGGCGGCGTCGCGGCGCTCTTCCAGGTTGAGCATCAGGTAGGCGCGCAGGCTGCCGAGCAGGCGCTCGCGGTCGCCGAGGTTGGCGCGGATCTGCGCCTCCAGCTGACGCGCCACACGCGGGAGCAGCAGGGTTTCCAGCTCGGCGCGGTAGGTCGAATACACCGGTGGATTGACCGCCTCGCCCTGGAACAGGCCGGTACGCTCCAGGTAGGACACTTCGCCCTTGGGCGGGAACACCAGGGTGGCGGCGTAGCTGCTGTCCAGCGCCTTGAGGGTCTGCAGGGCGTCGTCCTGCGGGTTGATCGCCTGGTGCTCGCGGGTGAGCTTCTGGGCGATCTCGCGCAGCTGTTCCAGGCGCCCGTGGTTGGCCGAGAAGCCGCTGGCCCAGAGCACACCGAACAGCGCCAGCACGGCGAAGGCGGTGGCGTACATGGCGCGCTGGCCCCAGTCGATGCGGCGCACTTCCTTCTGGTCGAGCCCGGCCAGGTCGGCCTCGGGGAAGATCACGCGGCTGAGCAGGTGGTTGATGAAGCGTGCACGGCCGGTGCGGAAGGTCGGCAGCGCGCTGCCGGCCAGGCCGAGGTTGCGGCCGATGCCGGCGGTCAGCGGGTCGAGCTGCTCGTTGAGCTGCGGTGCGCTGGTCAGGTAGAAGCCGCGCAGCTTGCTGGCGCGCTGGTAGCGGTTACCGGCGAAGGCCAGCTCGATGAACAGGCACAGGCGCTCGCCGATCTGGCCGAGCTGGTGCGGGAAGTCGAGGATGCGGCCACGGCGCTGGGTGTCGCGCTCCTGGTGCATGCGCAGGATCACCTGGCTGTTGAGGCGGCGCAGCAGTTCCTCGAACTCCTGGCGCACCACGCTCACGTCGCTGGCGTTCTGCTCCTTGCGGAAGCTGGCGCCGAGCACCTGCTCGCTCTCCTCGCGCGACAGCTGGTCGAAGAACTCGTCGAAGCCCAGCACCTTGTCGGCCTTGCTCAGCACCAGGTAGACCGGCACGTCGGCGCCCAGGCGCTGATGGATCTCGTGCAGGCGCTGGCGGGTCTGGCGGGCCAGGGTTTCCAGCTCCACTTCGCTGCCGCCCTGCAGCTGCTCGACCGGAATGCTCACCAGCACGCCGTTGAGCGGGCGCGCGCGACGCTGGCGCAGCAGGCCGAGCAGGGTGCCCCAGGCGCGGCCGTCGACCTGCGCGTCGGGCTGGGTCAGGTAGCGCCCGGCGGTGTCGATCAGCACGGCGTGATCGGCGAAGTACCAGTCGGCATAACGGGTGCCGGAGACGTCCTTGGTCAGGCGCTGGCTGTCGCCGCGGTTGAGCGGGAAGTCCAGGCCGGAGAAGTCCAGCAGGCTGGTCTTGCCGCTGCCCTGCGGGCCGAGCAGCAGGTACCAGGGCAGGTCGTTGCGCCACTTCTCGCTGCGCCCGCGGTACAGGCTGGAGCGCTTGAGGGTGCGCAGGGCGTCCTTGAAGCGGTGGCGCAGCTCATTCTGCTCCTCGCCGATCTGCTCCTCGCGGCGCAGGCGCTCCTGCGCCTCGGCGTCGTTCTCCTCGGCCTTCTTGCGTGCGGTGGCGCGCCAGCTGGCGAACACCATGGCCAGCCCCCAGAGCAGGAACAGCCCGCTGATGGTCAGCAAGCGGCTGGTGGCCGACTCCCAGAACTTATGGTCGTCGACCGCCAGCAGCGGACCGACGAACCACACCAGCAGGGCGAGGACCAGCACCAGCAGCAGGCTCCAGACCCAGGTCTTGCGGAAAAAGGCGCCCAATTTGGCGAAGAAGCTCTTCATTTCACGTCATCCATGCTGACACCCGAGGCCGGGTCGAGTTGCTGATACGGCTTGAGGACGGTGTCGCGCTGCTCGCCGAGCACCCAGGCGAAACCGGCATACATCATCACCAGGCACATCAGGGTGAACAGCGCCACCAGCCACCACGGCACGATGCGCACCAGGCGCCGGCGGGTGTCCTTCAGGCCCTGCCAGTGCGGCGAGACTTCGCGCGGCACGTCGCCGCGCAGCTGGCGGATCTGCCGATAGAGGCTGTCGCGCACCGCTTCCAGCTCGAGCATGCCGCGCGGCAGCACGCGGTACTTGCCCTCGAAACCGAGCGACAGGCACAGGTACATCAGCTCCAGCATCGGCAGGTGCTTGACCGGGTTGCGCGACAGGCGCTCGAGCAGCTGGAAGAACTTCTCGCCGCCGAAGGTCTCGTTGTGGAAGGAGGACAGCAGGCTCATCTGCGACCACTGGCTCTCGTTGCCCCAGGGCGTGGTCACCACGGCCTCGTCGACCACGGTGCACAGCACATAACGCGCGGCCATCACCTGGCTGCTTTCCGCGCCGTCGTGCAGGGCGCGGTGTTCGAACAGCTTGATCTCGCGGGTCAGGCGCTGGTTGAGGGCGTCCAGGTCCTCGCTGTCGAAGCTGTGCTTGAGCCGCACCACCTCAGAGAGCAGCGCGGAGGCCGCCGCCACCAGCGGGTTGAGGCTGATGTTGAAGCTCTCCGCCGGGCGCAGGCGCGCGGCGAAGATCATGCGCTCTTCCAGCTGCTCGAATTTCGGCGGCGCGCTGAAGTCGGTCAGCGGGCTTTCGGCGCGGGCTTCGCCCTTGCGGTTGAGGATGACCGTCTTGTCATCCTGGCCGTATTCCATTTCCTTGATGGTCATCGTCAGTTCCTGATCGCCCAGAATTTCAGCTCAAGCCCGGAGAACTCGCCGGACACGTGGAAGGCGAAGCCGCCGGAGCGTTCCAGCTGCGCCAGTTCCTCGGAGCTGAGCTCCAAGGCGAAGTAGGTCTTGCCCGAGTGGAAGGGAATCTGCCGCGGTGCCACCGGCAGCGGTTTGACCTTGATCCCCGGCAGGTGCAGGTTGACCAGCTGGCGGATGCGCTCCACCGGGCCGACCTTGAGGTGTGCCGGCAAGCGCTGGCGCAGCTCCTCGGAGTCGCACTGGGCGCTGGCGGCGAGCACGAAGCTGGAGGTGCCGAGCAGCTTGTGGTCGTGCAGCGGCGACACCTGGATGCCGTACTGGCGCTGCTGCAGGAGCATCTCGATGGCGTGCTGTTCGAGCACCATCGACAGCACCTGGCGAATGGCGTCCATCAGCTTGCGGAAGCTCATGCCCTGGTCGCTGTGCAGGTAGCGGCCTTCCAGGCGCGGGCGCTTGGTCTCGCTGGAGAAGGTGGCCAGCTCGCCGAGCAGGCCGACCAGCTCGCGGTAGATCTGCTCCGGATGCACCTGCTCGACGCCCAGGTGGTGACGCAGGATCGGCTCGTAGCGGTTGATCAGCTGCAGCATCATGAAATCGCCGACCTCGGCGCCGCCCACCTTGCCGGTGGCGCGGATGCGCTCGGCGAGGATGTCGCCGCGGTGGGCGAGCATGCTGATCACTTCCTTGAGGCAGGAGAGCAGGTAGCCGGAAGCCTGGAAGTTGACGTAGGTCGGGCTGAATTCCGGGTCGAGGCTGATCACCCCGTCCGGCGTGGTGTCGAGCACCTCGCACAGCTTGAGCTTCACATAGGCCTGGTCGCTCTGCTGCTCGCCGAGCAGCAGGCGAAAATCCGGGCGACCGGTGCTGACCTGACTGTGGCTGCTGTCGCCGGCGTTGCAGTCGGCGACTTCCTCGTCGAAGGCGACGTAGCGCGCCAGCACATCCTTCTGCTCCGGGCGGCGGCTCTCGATATGGTTGCCGGTGACCAGCGGCAGCGCCAGGTACACCGGGGTGTTGCCGGTGTTCGGCGGCACGTCCAGGCCCAGCGGCTCGCGCTCGGCGCCGAGGTCGAAGAGGCTGCCGTCAGGCAGCACGCCGCTGGCCTTGCTCACCACCAGCTTGCCCATGTTGAGAAACTGGCGGTCGATCTCCAGTTCGAAGAAGCCCCATGCGTAGCTGGCCAGCTTCTGCGTGCGCACCTTGAGCTGGTGCTCGAAGTAACGATCGTTCTGCTGGAAGTGCTGCGGGCGCAGCAGCATGCCCTCCTGCCAGATGACTTTATGCTGACTCATCGGCTTTGCTCCTGCTCGGCATCGAGATTGCGAATGCCGCGCTCGTCGAGGCGCAGGCGCGCCTGGTTGCGCTGCTGCGCGTCGATGGCGATGACGTAGCGCCAGTTGGCTTCCGGCAGGTCGCGGTAGGCGGCGAGCACGCCGACGTAGCGGCTGCCTTCCTGCACCGACACCTTGAGTTCACGGGTCTCGCCCGGGCGCAGCTCCAGTTCCTCGAGGGTCACCAGGTCGGGAGCCAGGGCCTCCTTGGGCCGCTGGTAGAGGGAGAAGAAATCGGCGTTCTCGAAGGCCACCGGGTGCTTGAGCTCCATCAGGCGCAGCACGATGGGCGAGGGACGGCCGTGCAGGTCCGGGTTGAGCTGGTCGCTGCCGGCCAGGCTCAGGTCCAGCTTGGTCATGCTCGAATAGGGCGACAGCGCGGCGCAGCCGGCCAGGCTCAGCAGCGCGGCGATGAAGGCGAGGGAAAGCAGGCGAGGCATGGGCATCATCCTTGAAGGTCGGTATTGAGGGTGGCGATCAGGCGAACCTGCTCTTCGTAGGCACTGGCGAAATCGCGGGTGAACAGGCGGTCGCTCCAGTCGTCGTTCTGCGCCAGATCCGCATGCAGGCGGCGGTAGGCGCGCCAGCGGCTGCCGGCGGTGGCGAGCAGCGGCTTGCGGCCGTTGCGTTCGAAGCGCATGGCCAGCTGCTCCGGAGCGAACTGCTCGAACATGCCCTTGACCGCCGCGCGGCTGGCGGCGAGCAGCGCCACCTGGTGCGCCTGCAGGTCGCGAAAGCCACGACTGATGGCCTGTTCGGCGGGCAGCTGACCGGGTTTGCCGCCACGCAGCAGGGCGCTCAGCGTCTCTCCGGCATCCAGACCCTGCTTGAGCGGGTTATTGCCGGCGCCCTGCACGGTGGTCAGGGCCAGACGCAGCTCGTTCTTCAGCTCGCCGCGCGTGCGCAGGGCCTGCTGCAGACTGCCGACGCTCTGCTTGAGCAGCTTGGCGGCATTGAGCGCCAGCGCTTCGCGGGCCTCAATGTCGAGATCGTCGAGGCGCACGCCGAGGGCATCGGCGAACTTCTCCCAGAAACTCGGCGGCAGGCGCTCGGGCTCCGGCGCGGGTTTCGGCTGCGGCGCCGGCGTCGGCATCACCAGCTCGGGCACCAGCAGGTTTTCCTCGTCGATCTGCGCATAGTCGCGCTGCTGCGCCTGGGCAGTGCTGGGGCGCAGCACGGCGGTCAGATCGTCCACCTCGGCATAGACGCGCTCCTGCTGCTCCAGCGCGGTGAGCGGGTCGAGATCGAGGAAGGCGTCGTCGGGGATGATGCTGCCGGCCGCCTGCGGCAGGCCGATATCGCCCTCGAACATGGCCGGGTCGCGCACCAGCCGCGCACGAATCTCGAAGTCGCCCAGGCAGTACACGCTGCCGTGCTCGATGCGCTGCGGACGACCCTTGGCCAGGCTGGCGCCGCTGTCCTTGAGGGCGATGCCGTTGCTGCTGGTGTCGGTGAGAAAGAACGCGCCGTCGCGATAGCTGACTTCGGCGTGACGGCTGGAGAGGATGCGCTTGCGATCGGGGATCACCCAGTCGCAATCCTCGGCGCGGCCGATCACGCCGCCGGCCTGCTTGAAGGTCTTGGTGGTCAGCAGACCCGGCACGAACTGCTGTGCGCTGACCATCTCGAATACCAGTTCCATGGTGACTGTGCTCCTCGCGGTCAGTGGCCGCGCTTCTCGGCTTGCGGATCGCCCAGCGGGCGGTATTGGTCGTCGCTGAACTTGTAGTTGCCGGTGCAGCCGGCCAGGACGATGGCCAGCGTCAGCAGGGCGGCGGTCCGGTAGCGATGCAGCATGGAATGCGCTCCTTGGATGAAAGTGAGTGGAAGAGGGGCGGGCATGCTCAGACCTCGCTCGGGCTGATCTTCAGCCGTTGCATGCGGTACAGCAGGGTGCGCCTGGGCAGGCCCAGCTCGTTGGCGGCATTGGTCTGGTTGCCGCGGTTCTTGCGCAGGCAGTCGAGCAGCAGGTTGCGTTCGAGCCGGTCCATGCGCTCGCGCAGGCTTAGCGGCGCGCTATCGGGGTTCTGCGTGTGTTCCAGGTTGAAGTGCTCGGGCAGCAGCTCGCCGCCTTCGCACAGCAGCACCGCGCGCTCGACCAGGCCCTTGAGCTCGCGCACGTTGCCGGGGAAGGCGTAGCCGGCCAGGTGCTCCAGGGCGGCGTCGCTCCAGCGGCAGGCGTCGCGCTGCAGCAGGCCACTGGCGGTGCTGGCGAAGTGGCGGGCGAGCAGCAGGATGTCCTCGTCGCGCTCGCGCAGCGCCGGCAGCTCGATGGGGAAATGCGACAGGCGATAGAACAGGTCTTCGCGGAAACGGCCTTCCTCGACACGTTTGCGCAGTTCCTGGTGGGTGGCCGCGACGATGCGCACGTCCACCCTGTGCGTCTCGCTGCTGCCCAGGGGACGCACTTCGCCCTCCTGCAGCACGCGCAGCAGCTTGGCTTGCAGGGTCAGCGGCATGTCGCCGATCTCGTCGAGGAACAGGGTGCCGCCATCGGCGGCATCGAACAGGCCCGGCTTGTCACGGTCGGCACCGGTGAAGGCGCCGCGGCGGTAGCCGAACAGTTCGCTCTCCAGCAGATTCTCCGGCAATGCTGCGCAGTTCTGCACGATAAAGGCCTTGCTGCGCCGCGCGCCGCAATCGTGGATGGCGCGGGCGACCAGCTCTTTGCCGGTGCCGGTCTCGCCAGTGAGCAGCACACTGACCGGGCTGTGCAGCACCTTGCCGATCAGTTGATAGACGCGGCGCATGGCCTGGCTCTGGCCGAGCAGGCCATAACCGCTGGCGCAGGGTGTACCCGGAGCGGGCGAAGCCGGTTCAGGGGTCTCTGGAGCACGTAGGCGCTGCAGCAGTTGCAGCTGGGCCAGGGCGAAACGGCCGAGCTGGGCGAAGGAGGCGGCGAAACCCTGCAGGCTGCGCCGCTCGTGGCTGGCCACCAGCAGCAGGCCGCGGGTATGGCCGGCGGCGTCCTGCAACGGCAGGCACAACAGGCTGCGCCAGGCACGCGTCGCTTCCGGCAGGCAGGCGATGCTGTGCAGGGCGCTGTCCAGCTCATCGATACACAGCACCTGGTTCTGGCACAGGCAGTACTGCAGCAGCTGTTCGCCGTCGTAGTCGCTGGGCAGGCTGGCCGCCTCGCGCGGTTGCAGCAGGCCGTCGAGCCACTCCGCGCTCATCATCAGGCGGGTATTGGTGTGATCCAGCAGGTACAGCTGGCCCAGCGCGCAGTCGGCCAGCTCGGCGGCGGCGCGCACCAGCTCGGCGAGCAGGCGCTCGCCGCTGGCGGCGCCAGCCAGCGTAGCGTAGCGGCCGAGCAGGGCTTCGGCGTAACGCAGCGGTTGCGGGACTTCGGCGAACATCGGCAGCACCTCAGGCGAACTCGCAGGTCACCGCCGAATCGGCGTCCAGCGTGGCGTGCACGCGCTGTAGGCTTTCGCCGGCGGCCATGGCGTCGAGCAGGCGGTCGACCACCAGCGGCTGCAGGTGCTGGTCGATCAGGTGGTCGATCAGACGGGCGCCGCTGTCGCCATGGGTGCAGCGCTCGGCCAGGTGCTCGACCAGGCCGTCGCAGTGGCTGAAGGCGAGCTGGCGACGGGCCAGGCGCTCGCCGAAACGGGCCAGCTTGAGACCGACCAGCTGGCGCAGCAGGTCGCCGTCCATGGGGTAGTAGGGCACCACGCGCATACGGCCGAGCAGGGCCGGCTTGAAGTGCTGGGTCAGTTGCGGGCGGATGGCCAGTTCCAGGTCCTCGGCGGCCGGGCGCGCGCCGCCGGCGCAGAGGCTGGCGATGCGCTCGCTGGCGAGGTTGCTGGTCATCAGGATCAGGCAGTTGCGGAAGTTGATCTCGCGCCCTTCGCCGTCGTTGGCCACGCCCTTGTCGAAGATCTGGTAGAAGACGTTCATCACGTCCGGGTCGGCCTTCTCCACCTCGTCGAGGAGGATCACCGAGTAGGGCTTCTGCCGCACCGCTTCGGTGAGCATGCCGCCTTCACCGTAACCGACGTAGCCGGGCGGCGCGCCGATCAGACGCGAGACGGTGTGTTTTTCCTGGAACTCGGACATGTTGATCACGGTGAGGAAGCGTTCACCGCCATACAGCAGGTCGGCCAGGGCCAGGGCGGTCTCGGTCTTGCCGACGCCGCTGGGGCCGACCAGGAGGAACACGCCCACCGGCGCATCGGGCCGGTTGAGGCCGGCGGCGGTGGCGCGCATGGCCTTGTCCAGCGCCTGGATCGCCTGCTCCTGGCCACGCACGCGCTGGCGCAGGTCATCGGCGAAGGTGATGACCTTGGTGTTGTGCTCACGGGCCAGCTGGCTCAGCGGCACGCCGGTCCAGTGGCTGATCACCTCGGCCACCAGGCGCGGGCAGACCTCGAAGCTGACCAGGCGCTCGCTGGCCTGAGCCGCGGCCAGCTCGGCCTGGAGGGCGCGCAGCTCGGCTTCCAGCTCTTCCAGGCTCGCACGTGGCTCCCCGGTTTCCTCTTCATCGCCAGCCAGACGGGCGGCGGCGCACTGCTTGCGCTGCTCCAGCAGGCGCTCGGCCAGGTCGCGCTGGATCGCCCAGCGAGTTTCCACCTGCTCCAGTTCGGCGCGCGCGGCGACCAGGCGGGTTTGCAGGGCATCCAGCGCTTCGCCGTCGATACTCAGGCCGGCGTCCAGGTCGCGGCGCATGGCCTCGCCCTGGCGCTCGCCCTCGGCGATCTCGCCGCGCAGGCGCTCCAGCGCCTCGGGCGCGGCAGCCAGGCTGATGCGCACGCGGGCGCAGGCGGTATCGAGTACGTCCACCGCCTTGTCCGGCAGCTGACGGCCGGCCAGGTAGCGCGCCGACAGTTCGGCGGCGGCGACCACCGCGTCGTCTCGCAGGTAGATGCCGTGGCTCTTCTCGTACACCGGCGCCAGGCCGCGAAGAATGGTCACCGCCTCGTCGACAGTGGGCTCGTGCAGTTGCACCGGCTGGAAGCGACGGGCCAGGGCCGGGTCCTTCTCGAAGTACTTCTTGTATTCGCTCCAGGTGGTGGCGGCGATGGTGCGCAGCTCGCCGCGAGCCAGCGCCGGCTTGAGCAGGTTGGCGGCATCGCCGCTGCCGGCCTGGCCACCGGCGCCGATCAGGGTATGGGCCTCGTCGATAAACAGGATGATCGGCTTGGGCGAGGCCTTGACCTCGTCGATCACGCCCTGCAGGCGGCGCTCGAACTCGCCCTTGACGCTGGCGCCGGCCTGCAGCAGGCCGAGGTCCAGGCACAGCAGCTCGACGCCCTTGAGCACCTGCGGCACCTCGCCGGTGGCGATGCGCAGGGCCAGGCCCTCGACGATGGCGGTCTTGCCCACGCCGGCCTCGCCGACCACGATGGGGTTGTTCTTGCGCCGGCGGGCGAGGATATCGACCATCTGGCGGATCGCGCCGTCGCGGCACAGCACCGGGTCGAGCTTGCCGTCGCGGGCCTGCTGGGTGAAGTTGTGGGTAAAGCGCGCCAGATTGGACTCGCCCGGCGCCGCCGCTTTGCCGCCCGCGGCTTGCGGCTGCTGGCTAAGGGCGAAGTCGCGCAGACGCTCGGCATTGAGCTTGCTCAGCAGCGTCTGATAACGGCTGCCGGCGTAGCGCATGGGATTGCGCAGCAGGGCGAGGATCAGCGCAGCCTGGTCGATCTGGCTGGCGCCCAGCTCCAGGTTGGCCACCAGCAGGGCGTCCTGCAGCCACTGCACCAGCTCGGCAGAAAATACCGGGTTGCGCGACTCGCTGTGCTCGCCGCGCGGCTGCAGCGCCTGGGCCAGCTCGCCGGCATCGATCTCGGCATCCTGCAGGGCACGCGCCAGCAGGCTTTCCGGGCGCTCGAGCAGGCCCAGCAGCAGGTCCTCGACGAGGATCTTGTTGCCGCCGCGTACCACGCAGCGTTCGGCGGCCATCTCCAGGTCGCGCTTGCTCGCGGCGTCCAGGGCTTGAACCAGTTGTTGCAGGTCGACGTTGATCATTTCATCTGTCCTTAATGAATCTTGCTGCCGAGGGTGACCAGACCGTCGGCGTTGTCGCGACCGAGCCAGGTGGTCCAGCCCAGCAGGCAGGGGTTGCCTTCACCGATGCGCAGGTCGCGGATTTCGTCCTGCCGCAGCTCCAGGCGGATGTCGTAGTCCAGCGGATCGCGCAGGGTGAAGCGCACCAGCGCGCAGAGCGGCTGGTAACCCGTGCCGATCGGCAGGAACTCGTGAAAGCGCGTCCAGCCCAGCTGGCGCACGTGGATGCGGAACTTGCCGCCGCGGTCGCGGACGCGTTCGCCAAGCACGGTGTCTTCGCCGAGCAGGCTGTTGGCGCGGCCGAGGCGGTTGCGCTGTTCTTCCAGCACCACCACCTGGCGTTCCAGGCACTGTTCGATAAACAGCTCGGCATGTTTGAAGTAGTAACGCAGCACCGACTCGATCAGCGCCGCCGAGTGGGCGCGCAGGCTGAGCAGGCCGAGGTAGGGCAGCAGGCGCTTCCAGTTCAGCTCCTGGGCCTGGCGGATCTGCTCGCTGCCCAGGCCGATCAGGGCGAACAGCTGCGCGGAGAAGGCGTCCATCGCCCCGCTCTGGAAGCTGGCGCGGTAGCGGTACTTCTGCCAGATCGGCAGCAGCAGGCGCTGCAGACGGTTGTTGAACAGGTCGAGGAAATCGCGGGTCGGGTTGCCGTCCTCGCTGTCGCCCAGGGCCTGCTCGCTGTAGAAGGCCGGCAACGGCGAGCCGCCGCCGAACAGGCCGACCAGGTTGACGCGCATGCGCGCGCGCAGCTCGCCGTGCTCCTCGAAGAACTGCACGCGATCGATATCGCTGCCGGGAAAACCCAGGCTCGGGTTGGCCTGGAATTCCAGGTACTCGTAGAGGCGCTCGTCATCCAGTTGCGGATGAGCGACCTTGAGGCGCTCCAGCACCAGCTGTACGGCCTGGAACAGGCTGTACTCGCGGATGACTTTGCTCAATCGAGTTAGAGCAGGGGCTGTTGCCCCATACGTGGCGTCCATTTGTACAACTCTCCCTGTGTGCTCTGTACGTGCAGCTCGTGGTAGCTGTTGAGGCTGGCGTAGAGGGCGAAAAACTCATTGAGTACCGAAGCGAAGAGGAACAGGTCGCCCTCGCCCAGGTAGCCGTCCGGGTTCATGCTCAGTTCGGTGCGCACGCCGCGCACCGGCAGGCCGCGATGCAGGCGGTCGACATGGCGGTGGCCGATGCTCTTGAGGCCGCCGAGCAGACGCTTGCTGACGCGCTCGGCGTGCTGGTCGTAGTAGCGCGGCAGGTCGTAGGTCTCGAGGATCACCTTGAGCGCCTCGACGTTGGCCAGCGACAGGTAGTTCAGCGACATGTTGGAAATCAGCTTCCACAGGAAGTCGCGGTGCAGCGGCGGCGCGTAGCAGGGGGTGACCGCGCTGATGTTGCGGAAGCTGAGAAAATCCGGGGTGTCCTCGCTGGGCAGGCAGATATCGCCCAGGCTCAGCTGACGCGGCAGGTTCTGGTTGGTGCAGGTCAGCTCGATGGACAGCGTCTCGTGCTGGTCGAGGTTGCGCAGGCCGAAGCTGAGCCAGGTCTCCAGGCCGTCGCCGAGCATCGACGGCTGCTGGCGCACGCTGTAGTGCGGACGCGCCACCGGCACGTCGAAGCTGGGGTCGTGCTCGAACGACTCGAACGGCACGTACTCCTCGTAGCCCATGCCGCCCGGCTTCCAGCCGGTGACGCGGTCCACCGAGAACACGCCGCAGTGCTGCGCGTCGAATTCGGCCGGCAGCAGCAGGTACTGGTCCTGCTTGCCGTCGAGGCGGATCGGGATGGCGTCGTGCTGGAACAGGTTGACCACCGGCGTGCAGTATAGGCGCACGTTTTCCAGGGTCGGGCGGATGCGCTGCACCCCGGCCTTGTGGATATCGAAGCGCAGCTCCAGACCGCGCGCCTGCTTGAGCAGATCCTCGGGCAGGCCGTGGATGGCATCCAGGCCGAGCAGGTCGACGAAGAGGAACTTGTCCTGGAAGGCGAAGTATTCCTGCAGGTAGCGGTAGCCGCGGAAGGTGTTGAGCGGGTAGGGGATCAGCGCCTCGTCCTCGGCGAAGCCCACCGGCTGTACCTGCTCGGGCTTGAGCTGCAGGGTGCCCAGGGTCTGGCCGAAGGCATCCTGCATGGGCTTGCCGGCCGCATCGAGCAGCACCAGCTGGATGCCGCCGAGGTTGCGCAGCAGCGCCAGGTAGAGCATCTGACCGATATAGCGCTCGCCGGCCAGGTGCAGGCGCAGCTTGTTCAGGCCGATCTCGCCGAGATGGCCGTCGGCGCTCATGCCCAGACGCAGGCTGAGCAGTGCGCCGTCGCCCTTCACCGAGTAGTCCAGGCCGCTCAGCGCCAGCGGCAGCACCTCGGTGGGGTAGCAGGTGCGAAAGCGGCAGGTGACCCCTTCGATGGCCTTGGCTTCCACCGGCGTGCCGCGCTTGACCGGCAACGCCGGACCGGGGCGGGTCAGCGGGTCGAACTGCAGCATGCTGAAGGCCGGCAGCGGACGCATGTAGTTCGGCCACAGCAGGTGCATCAGCGAATGGGTCAGCTCCGGCAGCTCGTCGTCGAGCTTCTGCCGCAGACGCCCGGTGAGGAAGGCGAAACCTTCGAGCAGGCGCTCGACATCCGGATCACGCCCGGCCTGGCCGAGAAACGGCGCCAGCGCCGGGCTGCGCTCGGCGAAGCGCTTGCCCAGTTGGCGCAGGGCGGTGAGTTCGCTTTGGTAGTAGTGGTTGAAAGACATCAGGCAGGGGACTCCGTGTCGTCGCCGGCAAAGGCTTCCTGCAATTGCACGTATTCACGCCAGGCTTCTGGGTGGGCGGGGTCTTGCAGCCACTCTTGGCGCTGCTCTCGAGTCAGCGATTGCCAGTAGGGCCACCAACAGTGCTGCCACCAGTGCTCAAGGTTGCCTTGCAGGCTACCCAAACCGCTTGCGTCGACACCGGGAAATGCCTCCCATGGCGCAGGCGGTACGAGCAAAGAGGGCGAGAACTGTTTCATCACCATCATCTCAACCGCCAATCAACACGGTGCCGGAGCCAGCCACCACGGTATTGCCATGGCTGCCGACTGAACCCACCACTGCCGCCGGCTTGCCGTTGATCAGCACGGTGGGAATCACCGCGCCGGCCATGGCGCCGCCGCAGGCGGAGGCGTCGCCCATGCGGGCGGCGGGCAGGCTGTCGAACAGCACGTCGGGCGAGCCGGCGGCGATCGGGTTGGTGCCGTGGCCGGGAATCGGGCAGGCGGTGGGATCGCCGAGGCGGGCTGCGGGTTTACCGGACATGTGAGGCTCCTGGGTTGACCTTGACCTGACCGCTGCCGTCCAGGCTCGCGGAGAAACTGACCTGACGCCTGACGCCGTCCATCTCCAGCAGCGCGTCGATGGCGAAGGCCTGGCGCAGCGGGTCATGGGTGCGCGGCAGGGAAATCACGCGTACCTGGGTCAGACGGGGTTCGTACGCTTCGATAAAGCGTTCGATGGCGATACGCGCCTGCTGCAACGAGTCGTGCAGCGACAGGCGCATATCGTTCAAATCGGGCAACCCGTAGTCGGGCAGCGTCTGCACGCTGCCCGCACGGGTGCTGAGCATCTTGGCCAGATGGGCAGCCACCGAGGCCATGGCGGCGACCTCGCGGCTCCAGCCGGCACGTTGGCCGGCCTCGCCACCGAGGCGCTCGAACAGGCTGCCGTAGGCCATGGCTGCTTACTCCTTGTCCAGCTTGCCGACCAGCGACAGGGTGAAGTCGGCACCCATGTACTTGAAGTGCGGGCGCACGTTCAGGCTGACGCGGTACCAGCCCGGCTCGCCTTCGACATCGCTGACGATGACCTGGGCGGCGCGCAGCGGACGACGGCTACGCACTTCGGAGCTGGGGTTCTCCTGGTCGGCCACGTACTGGCGGATCCACTTGTTCAGTTCCAGCTCGAGGTCGGTACGCTCCTTCCAGGCGCCGATCTGCTCGCGCTGCAGCACTTTCAGGTAGTGGGCCAGGCGGTTGACGATGAACATGTACGGCAGCTGGGTGCCCAGCTTGTAGTTCAGCTCGGCGGTCTTGCCTTCTTCGCTGATGCCGAAGAACTTCGGTTTCTGCGCGGAGTTGGCGGAGAAGAACGCGGCGTTGTCGCTACCCTTGCGCATGGTCAGGGCGATAAAGCCTTCCTCGGCCAGCTCGTACTCGCGTCGGTCGGAGACCAGCACCTCGGTGGGGATCTTGGTCTCGATCTCGCCCATGCTCTCGAAGTGGTGCAGCGGCAGGTCTTCCACCGCGCCACCGCTCTGCGGGCCGATGATGTTCGGGCACCAGCGGAACTTGGCGAAGCTGTCGGTCAGACGGCTGGCGAAGGCGTAGGCGGTGTTGCCCCACAGGTAGTGCTCGTGGCTGTTGGCCACGTTTTCCTTGTAGACGAAGGTCTTCACCGGGTTGTCTTCCGGGTCGTACGGGTTGCGCAGCAGGAAGCGCGGTACGGTGAGGCCGACGTAGCGGGCGTCTTCCTGCTCGCGGAAGCTTTGCCACTTGGTGAATTGCGGGCCTTCGAAATGGTCTTTCAGGTCCTTCAGATCCGGCAGGCCGGTGAAGGTCTCCAGGCCGAAGAATTTCGGGCCGGCGGCGGCGATGAAGGGGGCGTGGGACATGCAGGCCACCGAGGCGACGTACTGCAGGGTCTTGACGTCCGGGGCGCTCGGATCGAAGAAGTAGTTGGCGATCAGGGCGCCGACCGGCTGGCCACCGAACTGGCCGTACTCGGCGGTGTAGATGTGCTTGTACAGGCCGGACTGAACGATTTCCGGGCTGTCCTCGAAGTCATCGAGCAGGTCCTGCTTGGAGGCGTTGAGGATCTCCAGCTTGATGTTCTCGCGGAAGTTGGTGCGATCCACCAGCAGCTTGAGGCCGCGCCAGGAGGATTCCAGGGCCTGGAAATCCGGGTGATGGAGGATCTCGTCCATCTGCCGGCTGAGCTTGGCGTCGATCTCCGCGATCATGCGGTCGACCATGGCCTTTTTCACCGGCTCGTTTTCGTTCTGCGGCTTGAGCAGCTCTTCGATGAAGGCCGACACGCCGCGCTTGGCGATGTCGTAGGCCTCGTCATCGGGGGTCAGTTTGGTCTCGGCGATGATGCGGTCGAGAATGCCGAGTTCGGCGGCGCTGTGGCTGCTTTCTACGGCTGCGCTAGTCGTGCTCATGAATATGCGTCCTTGTCAGTGAGAATCAGGAATCCAGTTTGTCTTGGGCGGCCAGGCCCAGTTCGCCGAGCACGCGGTCGCGCGAGTCGTCGTCGGCGAGCACGCTCTCGATCGCCTTGCGGAAGGCCGGGGCGTTGCCCAGCGGGCCTTTGAGGGCGACCAGGGCGTCGCGCAGTTCCATCAGCTTCTTCAGCTCGGGGACCTGCTCGACCAGGTTGGCGGGGTTGAAGTCCTTCATCGAGTTGATGCGCAGCTGCACGGCCAGCTCGTCGCCTTCCTGCTCGTCCTGCAGACGGTTCGGCACGGCGAAGGTCAGGTTCAGCTCCTGCTTGGCCAGCACCTCGTCGAAGCTGTTCTTGTCGATGCTGATGGGCTTGCGGTCTTCGATCTTGCGATCGTCGGCACGCTGGGTGAAATCGCCGAGCACCATGAGCTTCAGGGGCAGTTCGATTTCTTCCTGGGCGCCGCCGGTGGCGGGTTTGAAGGTGACGTTGATGCGTTCCTTGGGGGCTACCGAGCCTTCTTTGGCCATGGGTTTTCTCCTTTGCGTTGATGGCCCGGAGGCCTTGATTGGCGTGTTGGCGCCTTACTCCAGCACCACCTCGAGGTCGAGGTGGCACAACCTGCGATAGATCTCGTCCTTGCTGTCGCGCACCGCATGGTTCTGCGGCAGCAGCTCGCAGCAGTTGTGCAGCAGGCGCAGCACTTCCAGGGCGAGATCGGGTTCCCACTCGCCGAGGCCGGAAGCCTGCAGCGTCTGGTCGAGCGATTCGAGTTGGGTCTTGGCCAGTTCGTACTTCTTCGCGGCGAAGCACAGGCGGGCCAGGGTCAGTTGCCAGAAGAAGCGCTCGCGGCCGCCGCGCGCCCGATTGAGGCCCTGCTTGAGCTGCTGCACCGCGGCCTTCAGGCCGTCCTTGCGCAGCTGCGGCAGCACCTGCTGCAGCGCCTCTTCCCAGGGCGGGGTGGCGCCCGGTTCGCTGGTCGCGGGCTTCTTCTCGGTTTCCGGGGCCTGCAGATGGGGCAGCACGTAGGCGCCGATCCAGGCGCGGGTCTCGCCGTCGGCGAAGGGCACGCCGTCGTGGAAACGCAGTTCGTCGAGGCCGGGCACGCGCTGCAGGAACAGGGCGAGCTGGATTTCCACTTCGCGCATGGCCTGCTCGGCCTTGAGCTCCTGCAGGCATTCCCAGACCAGGCGCTGGCCATCGAGCCAGAACGGCGCGCGGGCGATGCTGGCTTCCAGATCCGCCAGCAGGTCGGCGTAGGCGCCCTGGGCGAAGCGCTCCTGGTACGAGGCCAGCTTGTCGGCCGGCAGGCCGCGCAGGGCGGTGATCTGTTCGGCGTTGCGCTCGGGCAGCGACTCGATGGGCAGCCACAGCAGGGTGCGCGCCAGGCGCAGCGGCTTGAGGTCGGTGGCCTTGTTCTTCAGCCACCAGGCGCACAGCGGGCGGGCGGCGTCCTGCTGGCTGCGCAGGGCCTTGTGCGCGTCCTTCTCGTTCTCTATGGGGCCGCTGCCGGTGATGATCTGGGTGGCGACCTGCTTGACCTGGGCGATGGCGGCACCCACCGCGCCCGGCTCGGCCTGGCCCTGGCTGGCGCGGTTGATCTGCTCGTCCAGGCGCCGGCACAGCGGCAGCAGCAGCGGCGCGTCCTCGCCCAGCTGAGCCGCGAGGCTGGTCTCCAGGCCGCGCAGATGCTCGGCCACCTTGCGAAACAGCGGCAGTTGCTCACCGATCGGCACGTGCTCGGCCAGTGCCTGCTCCAGGCGCGGCAGCAGCCAGTTGAGGGCGGCGGCGCGGGTGCGCGGTTTGCGCGGGTGCAGTTCGCTCCAGTGCTGCTCGCAGAGGTAGTGCAACAGGCTCAGACCGGCCTGCAGGCCGGCGAAGGATTCGCGCTGATAGAGGCACCAGGTGAGCCAGGTGGCGGCGCGCAGGTCCTTGGACTGGGTGGACAGCAGATGCTCGCTGCCCTCGCGCACCTTCTGCCAGTCGATGGCGCCGGTTTCGTGCAGGGAAGCGGCCTTGCCCAGCTCGGTTTCCAGCATTTCGTATTCGCTGGAATAACGCACATCTTCGCCGGCGAAGTTCC
Source organism: Pseudomonas sp. ABa2 (assembly GCF_056676075.1). Lineage (NCBI taxonomy): Bacteria > Pseudomonadati > Pseudomonadota > Gammaproteobacteria > Pseudomonadales > Pseudomonadaceae > Pseudomonas > Pseudomonas sp. ABa2. The sequence continues at coordinate 50,423 of NZ_CM155239.1, read as the reverse complement.
CTTCATTAATAGGGGTTTTGGCCAGATTGAGATAATGCGCAGCGAGCTTGCTGGAGTAGGTCATTCCATGACTCAAATAATTAAGTGGGCAACTTCCACGGCCGTGCAAATGGCCATCCGGCCTTTGCCAAAACACCGCAGTGCGCAACTTTTTGCGCAGTTGTTTGTGCAACAACTTGCGCAAGATCCTTATGGGACGGGCATCCTAGCCCTATGCCAGCAGGTGGGCAACCGCCCGAAGTGTGAAATACCTAACATTCGGCGACATCTTACAAATTATTACTGGAACGTCAGCTCGGCTAATTTGTCGCGCCTTCGGAGCAAGTTGTTATCGGTGTTTCGACTGTAGGAGAAGTTGTTTCAGACTTGTAAGAAATGTCTTACTGGCAAATTAGTGGCGCATCACAGTTAATGGCACTTTAATACTGCTTTTTGTGACGTTGGCCACTGTTCGCCAGATGCCGTTGTGCCAGGTCGGGCCCAACCACTCGCCCGACCTGACAATGGCTCAGCCGGCCAGGACCTCGCTGGACAGGCGCAGCCGCAGAGCGCGCCGTTCGTCGGCGGCCAGGCGCACCACGTCCTCCATGACGTTGGCCGTCTCGATGCACAGCATGCCCTGCCAGGCCTCGGCGGCGAACTGCGACAGGCGCTTGGCCTTGTCGATCCAGGGGTTCCACAGCACCGCCGAGCGCGAGCCGCTGCTGTCCAGGTGGATGCGCCGGCCCCAGCCCGGATCGACGATGCTCAGCCGCGCCGGGGTGCCGAGGTAGATGCGGTCGGTCTCGCCGGCGAACTGCAGGGCGCCGTCCTGGCGGTGCTCGCGCCAGTCGTCGAGGGTGTCGAGGTAGCGGCAGCCGTCCAGCCCTTCGACGCCGACCTGGCGCACGTCACTGACGGCGAAGTAGCTGTGCAGCGCCTGGCTGATGACCAACGGCTCGTCGCCCTGGTTATGCGTCTCGAGATTCAGCGCAAGGTCCTCGCCGAGGCGGATGTCCAGCTGCAGGCGGGCGGCATGCGGCCAGCCGGGCAGCAGGTGCTGGCGGCTGTCGAAGACGAAGCGCAGGGTCACCGCATCGCCGTCCTCGTCGATGCCCAGCAGCTGCCAGTCGAGGCCACGCACCAGGCCGTGACTGGGCGCCAGTCCGGGCTGATAGGCGGCCTGCACGGCGGGCGGGTTGCAGCGCAGGTCGCCGAACCAGGGCCAGCACACCGGCACCCCGCCGCGCACGCTCTGGCCGCGCTCATAGGCGGCCTGCTCGCTGAGCCAGATCAGCGGCGGCTGCCCGCCCTGCTGGTAACTGAGGATCTGCGCACCCTGCTGGGCCACCAGCAACTCGGCGTGCACCGTGCGCACGCGCCAGCAGGTCAGTTGGTCCAGTTCCACGCGTTCGACTTGGGCAGTGTTCATGACGACATTCTCGCGACAGAGGGCTTGCCTCTATTGGAACCCCGGATGGCGCACAAAGCAAAACGCCCGTCGCGAGGACGGGCGTTTTGCTTGCCGCGGATCGGCCTTACTTGCCGTAGACCTGTTCCGGCAGCCAGGTGATCAGCCCCGGGAAGATGTAGGCGATCACCAAGAGCAGAATCTGGATCAGGATGAACGGCACCACCCCCTTGTAGATGGTGCTGGTGGCCACCGATTTCGGCGTCACCCCGCGCAGGTAGAACAGGGCGAAACCGAACGGCGGGGTGAGGAAGGAGGTCTGCAGGTTCAGCGCGATCATCACGCCCAGCCAGATCGGGTCGAGGCCCATGGCCAGCAGCACCGGCCCGACGATCGGCACCACCACGAAGGTGATCTCGATGAAGTCGAGGATGAAGCCGAGCAGGAAGATCACCAGCATCACCAGGAAGAAGGCGCCGAGTACGCCGCCGGGCAGCTGGGCGAACACGTCCTCGATCAGCGCCTCGCCGCCGAAGCCGCGGAACACCAGGGAGAACAGCGAAGCGCCGATCAGGATCATGAAGACCATGGCGCTGATCTCGGTGGTGCCATAGGCCACCTCGCGCAACTGGCCGAAGTTCAGCTTGTTCTTGCTCAGCGCCAGCAGCATGGCGCCGACGGCGCCGAGGGCGGCTGCCTCGGTGGGCGTGGCGTAGCCGGCGAGGATCGAGCCGAGCACCGCGCCGATCAGGATCAGCGGCGGTACCAGCGCCTTGATCAGCTTGCCCCACTCGATCGGGCCCAGCTCCTCCTGCGGCAGCGCCGGCAGCTTCTTCGGCTGAATAATGGCGACGGCGATGATGTAGAGGATGTACAGGCCAACCAGCAGCAGCCCGGGAATCAGCGCGCCGACGAACAGGTCGCCGACCGACACCGTCTTCGGCGAGAAGATGCCCATCTTCAGCTGTGCCTGCTGATAGGCGCTGGACATCACGTCGCCGAGCAGCACCAGGACGATCGACGGCGGGATGATCTGCCCCAGGGTGCCGGTGGCGGCCAGGGTGCCGGTGGCGATGGCCGGGTCGTAGCCGCGGCGCAGCATGGTCGGCAGCGCCAGCAGGCCCATGGTCACCACGGTGGCGCCGACGATGCCGGTGCTGGCGGCGAGCAGGGCGCCGACCACGCACACCGAGATCGCCAGGCCGCCGCGCAGGGTGCCGAACAGGCGCGACATCGACTCGAGCAGGTCTTCGGCCACCCGCGAGCGTTCCAGCATCACCCCCATGAACACGAACAGCGGCACCGCCAGCATGGTCTGGTTGTTCATGATGCCGAACAGGCGGTTGGGCAGGGCGCTGAGATAGCCGGCGTCGAAGGTGCCGGTGAGCACGCCGATGCCGGCGAACAGCAAGGACACGCCGCCCAGGGTGAAGGCCACCGGGTAGCCGGCCATCAAGGCCAGGCAGATGCTGACGAACAGCAGAATCGCCATCAACTCAGCCATGCTTCACCTCCGGAGCCGGCAGGCGACCGCTGATGACGTAGAGCGCCTTGATCAGGTTGGCGATACCTTGCAGCACCAGGCTGACCACCAGCACCAGGATGATGCTCTTCTGCAGGTAGACGAACTTGAGGCCGCCGGACTCGCTGGACGCCTCCAGGGTCGCCCAGGAATTGCTCACGTAGTCCCAACTGGCCCAGCCGAGGAACAGGCACACCGGCAGCAGGAACAGCAGGTTGCCGAGGATTTCCACCAGGGCCTGGCGGCGGCCGCTGAAGTTCTGGAAGAAGATGTCCACGCGTACGTGGCCGTTGCGCTGCAGCACCCAGGCGGTGGCGCCCATGAACACCAGGGCATGGGCGTAGAGCACGGCTTCCTGCAGGGCGGTGGCGCCAATGCCGAAGCCGTAGCGCAGCACCACGACCACGGCGGTGCCGAGCACCAGGAACAGGGTCAGCCAGGCGCAGGCCTTGCCGAACCAGGCGTTGAGAGCATCGATCAGGTACGCAAGCGCGAGGGGAAGCGATGGCTTGTCGGACATAGTGAGTCCTTTATCGTTATTGGGTAGGGGACAGGACGCCGGCCCGGTCGGCCGTACGCCACGCCTCCCGCAACCTTGTGGGTCGAGGGCCGGCGATTCTAGGCAGGCTGCTGGCAATGCAGCAATGCTCATACAACTTTAGTCGTAGCAGCTAGGCTTGAGGGTCACGACCCCCTATGTTATTCACGCCCGGTCTACCTTCGGCGATCCCGTGGTCAGACCAATACAACAAGAAGGAGCATTGCATGAAACGTCGCGACATACTCGCCGCAGCAGGCGTCGGCCTCGCAGCCACCGCACTGGCGGGCTGTAAAGAAGAAGCCGGCACCACCGCCGCACCCCAAGAGGGCTCGAGTTCCCAGACCTTCAACTGGAAGATGGTCACCTCCTGGCCGAAGAACTTCCCCGGCGTCGGCGTGGGGGCCGAGCGCTTCGCCAAGCTGGTCGAGGAAATGAGCAACGGCCGCCTGAAGGTCAAGGTCTACGCCGCCGGCGAACTGGTGCCGGCCCTGGAAGTGTTCGATGCAGTCTCCCGCGGCACCGCCGAGATGGGGCACGGTGCGCCGTATTACTGGAAAGGCAAGGTGCCGGCCGCGCAGTTCTTCTGCGCCTCGCCGTTCGGCCCCAACGCCCAGGAAATGAACGCCTGGCTGCACCGCGGCGGCGGTCAGCAGCTGTGGGAAGAGGTGTACAAGCCGTTCGGCGTGCTGCCGATGGCCTGCGGCAACACCGGCGTACAGACCGCCGGCTGGTTCAACAAGGAAATCAACTCGGTCGAGGACTTCAAGGGCCTGAAGATGCGCACCCCGGGCCTGGGCGGCGAAGTGCTGACCAAGATGGGCGGCACCGTGGTCAACATGCCGGCCGGCGAGATCTTCACCGCCATGCAGACCGGCGCCATCGACGCCACCGAGTGGATCGGCCCGTACAACGACCTGGCCCTGGGCCTGCACAAGGCGGCCAAGTACTACTACACCCCGGGCTGGCAGGAGCCGAGCGTACTGTTCGAGCTGGACGTCAACCTCAAGGCCTGGGACACCCTGCCGGCCGACCTCAAGGCCATCGTGCGCTCCGCCGCCCGCGACGTGAACGGCGACATGCTCGACGACTACAACGCCAAGAACATGGAAGCCCTGGAGCAGCTCAAGGCCGACGGCGTGGACGTACGCCGCCTGCCGGACGAGGTGCTGGCCCGCCTGAAGGAGGTCGCCGCCGAGGTGGTCGACGCCAGCGCCGCCGCCGACCCGGCCGCCGCCAAGGTCTGGGAACACCAGAAGGCCTACCTCAAGCGCCTGTACGACTACGCGGAGCTCAACGAGAAGGACATCTACAACATCCGCGGCTAAGCGTTCAGCGCACAGCAAAACGCCGGCTAGCAGCCGGCGTTTTCATTGGTTCGGCCGTTGCGCTCAACCGCGGCGCGGCGGCACCGGGCGGGTACGGCCGCTGCCGTCGATGGCGACGAAGACGAACACCGCCTCGGTGACCTTGCGCCATTCGTTGGACAAGGGGTCGTCGCTCCACACCTCGACCATCATCTGGATCGAGCTGCGCCCCACTTCCAGAGCCTGGGTATAGAACGACAGCTGCGCGCCCACCGCCACCGGCACCAGGAAGGCCATGCGGTCGATGGCCACGGTGGCCACGCGGCCGCCGGCGACCTTGCTGGCCATGGCGGTACCGGCCAGGTCCATCTGCGACACCAGCCAGCCGCCGTAGATATCGCCGAAACCATTGGTCTCGCGTGGCAGCGCGGTGATCTGCAAGGCCAGGTCGCCTTGGGGGATCGGGTCTTCCTGTTCGTAGTCGTTCATCGGCTCGAGGCTCGCGGCGCGGTTGTTGTTCTGGGCGCGGAACCCGCATGGCACGCGGGCGCTGCGAGTATACCGACTGAGCGGTCGGTGGGCGACCACTCTGGCGGCCGTGCAGACGGCGTGGCGCCTGGGCTGTCGGGCAAATTGCACGGCCGCCGCCGGGCGCATCGGGCAGGATGCCCGCCGCCGTCATTTCCCGGATATCGCAAGCCGCTGATTTTCAAGATTTTTACCCTGGACCAGAAACTGGCACGGGCGGTGCAACGACCCTGGCGGGTGACTGGACTCGTTCCGCTCGCAACGCCAAGAAAAGGGCCGGAGGTGCGCGACCGCGCCATCCGCCTCCATCGCAACGGGAGAAACGCCATGTTGAGCTGGGCACTGACCTTTCTGATCATCGCCATCGTCGCCGCCGTGCTGGGCTTCGGCGGCATCGCCGGCACCGCTGCCGGCATCGCCAAGATTCTATTCGTGGTGTTCCTGGTACTGTTCATCATCTCGTTCGTCATGGGCCGTCGCCCCCGTCTGTAAGGAGGTCTGCATGCGCATTCACGCCATCGCCGCCGCCCTGTTGCTGGGCGGCGCCCTGGCGGCCCAGGCCGCCGACCGCGACGCACACCTGCATCCGGGCGAGTTGCTGAGCAGCGACGCCGGGTACCGCGCCGCCTGGCAGGAGTTGCTGCAAGAGGAGCGGCGCCTGCCCGACTGGCTGATGAACCTCAGCGGCCCGTCGACGCCGATGCAGGCGGTGGAAAGCGCCAGCAACCGCTTCCTGGTCGGCCAGCTGTGCGAGGCGCACAACTGCTTCAACCAGCGCCTGTACCTCGCCTTCGACTGGGACAAGGACAACGCCTACGCGCTCTACGTGCAGGTGCCCGAGAAACTGCCGGAAGACCGCGCGCCGAGCGAGCACGCCAGCCTGCGCTGGCTGGGCGAGCCGGACGAGGAAGTGCGCCGGCTGCTCGAGGAACAGCTGCGCAAAGACCCCAACTGGTTCTGAGGCACACGACGACGGCCCCTCGCCGGCCGTCGCCGCGTTATCATCCCCCGCCATAACGGCATGCCCTCCCTCATCCGGCGCCTCGCGCCACCTTCTCCCGTAAGGAGAAGGCCATCAAGGAAGGCGTCGCGCCGCGACTTTCGAGCTAAGGGGGATCGACATGCTCAACGGCCTGTGGCTGAGCTTTTTCCTGGTGGCGGCGGTGGCGGGCTTCTCGCGCTGGCTGCTCGGCGGCGACCCGGCGGTGTTCGGCGCCATGGTCGAGAGCCTGTTCGCCATGGCCAAGCTGTCGGTGGAGGTGATGGTGCTGCTGTTCGGCACCATGACCCTGTGGCTCGGCCTGTTGCGCATCGCCGAACAGGCCGGCCTGGTCGACGCCCTGGCACGGCTGCTCGGCCCGCTGTTCGCCCGCCTGATGCCGGAGGTGCCGCGCGGCCACCCGGCGCTCGGCCTGATCACCATGAACTTCGCCGCCAACGGCCTGGGCCTGGACAACGCCGCCACGCCGATCGGCCTCAAGGCCATGCGCAGCCTGCAGGAGCTCAACCCCAGCAGCACCACGGCGAGCAACGCGCAGATCCTCTTCCTGGTGCTCAACGCCTCGTCGCTGACCCTGCTGCCGGTGTCGATCTTCATGTACCGGGTGCAGCAGGGCGCGGCCGACCCGACCCTGGTGTTCCTGCCGATCCTGCTGGCCACCAGCGCCTCGACCCTGGTCGGCCTGCTGTCGGTGGCGCTGATGCAGCGCCTGCGCCTGTGGGATCCGGTGGTGCTGGCCTACCTGATTCCCGGTGCGCTGCTGCTGGGCGGCTTCATGGCGCTGCTCGCCAGCCTCAGCGCCACCGCGCTGGCGGCGCTGTCCTCGCTGCTCGGCAACCTGACCCTGTTCGGCGTGATCCTGACCTTCCTGCTGGTCGGCGCGCTGAAGAAGGTGGCGGTCTACGAACAGTTCGTCGAGGGCGCCCGCGAGGGCTTCGACGTGGCCAAGAGCCTGTTGCCCTACCTGGTCGCCATGCTCTGCGCGATCGGCGTGCTGCGCGCCTCCGGCGCCCTGGAATTCGGTCTCGACGGCATTCGCTGGCTGGTCGAGTGGGGCGGCTGGGACACCCGCTTCGTCGACGCCCTGCCCACCGCGCTGGTCAAGCCGTTCTCCGGCAGTGCGGCGCGCGCCATGCTCATCGAAACCATGCAGACCCACGGCGTCGACAGCTTCGCGGCGCTGGCCGCGGCGACCGTCCAGGGCAGCACCGAGACCACCTTCTACGTGCTGGCGGTGTACTTCGGCGCGGTCGGCATCCAGCGCGTGCGCCACGCCGTGGGCTGCGCCCTGCTGGCCGAACTGGCCGGGGTGGTGGCGGCTATCGGCGTGACCTACTGGTTCTTCGGCTGAGGCCGCTCATTCGGCGAAACCGAGCTTGCTGCCGGCCCAGCTCAGCAGCGGATCGGCGTGCCGGTGGGCGCGCAATGCGGTCAGCTTGGGCGCGATAAAGGCGGCGAAGTCTTCGCCCCGCTCGAAGTAGACCCCGGTGAAGATGGCGAACAGCGACTTGTTGCCGACCGTGGCATAGAACAGGTTGCCCACCGGCTCGCCGTCCTCGGTCAGCAGCTTGAGGCTGGCGCGGCTGGCGAGCTCCAGCTCGAATTCCAGCTCCTGCTCGACCAGGCCGCTGTCGCGCAGGCCGAACGAGGCGCCGAAGGTCTCGGCGTAGCTGGTCATCAGCGCATCGCTGGCGCGCGGGTAGAGCGAGACGCCGCTGTAGAGGTAGAACCAGTCGCTGCCGGCGCTCTCGAAGCTGAGGTCGATGCTGCGCGCGGCGTAGCTCACCAGCTTCTCGTAACGCCCCGCGGCGGGCGCCTGGTAGGCGGCGAAATCCGCAGCGCTGAGCAGCAGGCGGCGCTCCTCGGCGAGCGGCGGCTCACTGTCGAAACACCCGCCGAGCGACAGCACGGCGAACAAGAGCAGCAGCATCCTGAACATGGCTTTCCTCCCTGAATAAGCCGCGCCAGCTTGCCCCATCCACCCGCGCCCCGCCAGCCACGGCCGGCCTGGCTGTGCGCGGCGCCACACCATTCGTCCCGCTGGCGTGAATCGCCATGGCCGCTGGCGAGTTCCGCCACTGCCAGAGGGCGAGCCCGTGCCTAGCCTGGCGGCGGGCTGCAAACAATAACCACAAGGCCCGTTTATCAAGGGGCCACGCCCGTCGCGGCGGGGCCCTTTCGGCAGTTGAACGGGCCAGGGCGGATGCCGCGATCCGCCGGGAGACTGCTATGCGCGTTCTGATCACCGGCGCGGCCGGCTTTATCGGCCATCAGCTGCTCGACGAGCTGGCCATCCAGCATCCCGACTGGACGCTGATCGCCGCCGACATCCGCCCGCTCGACAGTCGCGGCCTGAAGGCCAACGTCGAGCCGGTGCTGCTGGACATGGGCCGCCCGGCCCAGGTGCGCGCCTGCATAAGCGGCTGGAAGCCGGACGCCATCGTCCACCTGGCCACGGTGATCCGTCCGCCGCGCGACATGAGCGAGGCGCACCTGCACGCCATCGAGGTCGGCGGCACCCAATGCCTGGTGGACAGCGCCGTCGCCAACGGCGTGCGCCAACTGGTGGTGACCAGCTCCGGCGCCGCCTACGGCTACGCCGCGGACAACGCCGAGTGGATCGACGAAGACCAGCCGCTGCGCGGCCACCCGCATTTCGCCTACGCCAAGCACAAGCTGGAGATCGAGCAACTGCTGGCGCGCTGCCGCGAGGAACATCCGCAGCTGCGCCAACTGGTGCTGCGCCCCGGCACCATCCTCGGCAAACGCCTGAACAACCCGATCAGCGACCTGTTCAAGAAACGCGCGGTGCTCGGCGTGCGCGGTCACGCCAGCCGCTTCGTGTTCATCTGGGAGCAGGACGTGGTCGGCATCATCCGCCAGGGCCTGGAGGAGGCTCGCGAGGGCATCTACAACCTGGCCGGCGATGGCGCGCTGAGCCTCAAGGAAATCGCCGAGATCCTCGGCAAGCCCTACCGGCCGCTGCCGGCGGCGCTGCTCGGCGGCGCGCTGCGCCTCCTCAAGCCGCTGGGGTTGAGCCAGTACGGCCCGGAGCAACTGGACTTCCTGCGCTACCGGCCGGTGCTGGCCAACCAGCGGCTGAAGCAGGAGTTCGGCTACCAGCCGCGCTATTCCAGCCGCGAAGCCTTCCTCGCCTTCCTCGCCGCCCAGGGCATCAGCTACCGCTCAGACGAAAGCCGACCTTGAGCTCGACCTGGTAGTGCGCCACCTTGCCGTCGAGGATATGCCCGCGGGTGTCGATGACTTCGAACCAGTCCATATTGCGTACGGTCTTGGCGCATTCGGCCAGGGCATTCTGGATGGCGTCCTCGATGCTGATCTTGGAGGTGCCGACGATTTCGATCTTCTTGTAGGTGCGATGGTCGGACATGCTGTGCGCTCCGCAGTGGGCCTGCAGCAAGCCTAGACCACGCCGCAGGGGTTGCGCGCCGCGCTAGACCTGCAGCTCACGCGTCAACCAGGCGGCCAGGCGCTCGGCGCGTGGATCGCGGACGCGCCCCGGCACCCACAGCGCCAGGCGCGCCTCGGTGGCGACGAAGCCCCAGGGCGCGACCAGGCGACCGGCGGCCAGGTCGTCGGCCACCAGCGGCTGCGGCGCGATGGCCACGCCGAGACCGGCGGCAGCCGCCTCCAGCAGGTAGTAGAGGTGCTCGAAACCCTGGCCCTGCTGCAGCAGCGCCGGCTCCAGGCCCTGCGCCGCGGCCCACTGCGGCCAGGCCTGCGGACGCGAGGCGGTGTGCAGCAGCGGCTCGTCGAGCAGCGCTGCGGCAGGCGCCCCCTGCAGGCGCGCATAGCCGGCAAAGCGCGGGCTCAGCACCGGGCCGATCCGTTCGATATCGAGCTCGTGTACCTGCATGTCCGCCGGCCAGGGCGGCGCGGCGAAGCACAGGGTGGCGTCCACCCCGGGGCGGCGCGGGTCCAGCTCGCCCTCGCTGGCCGACAGCTGCAGGCGCAGCTCCGGCAGCTCGCGGTTGAGGCGATCCAGGCGCGGGATAAACCAGCGCGCCAGCAGGCTGCCGGGGCAACCGAGCACGAAGGGCGCACCGTCCTGACGCTGGCGCAGCTCGGCACAGACGCCGCGCAGGCGCTCGAAGGCATCGCTGGCCGCATCGCGCAGGCGCATGCCGGCATCGGTGAGTTTCACGCCGCGGCCGTCCTTGTCGAACAGGCTGACGCCGAGCTGTTCTTCCAGCGCACGAATCTGCCGGCTCACCGCGCCATGGGTGACATGCAGTTCCTCGCCGGCGCGGCTGACGCTCTGCAGGCGGGCGGCGGCCTCGAAGGCGCGCAGGGCATTCAGCGGGGGCAGTTCGCGATTCATTGATTTGTGACTTTTCCTGACATGTCAGGGCAATCTAATCGCTTTTCAGCCTGCTCGCCAGGGGTAGAATGGCGCCATTGCCAAACCTCCTGCCCGCTCGTGGGCAGAGGCCCCAGACAGGAGCTCGACCATGACCTCATTTCGCACCGGCCCCGACGCGCGCGGCCTGTTCGGCCGCTTCGGCGGTCAGTTCGTCGCCGAAACCCTGATGCCGCTGATCAACTCGCTGGCCGCCGAATACGAGAAGGCCAAGAGCGATCCGGCCTTCCTCGAAGAACTCGCCTACTTCCAGCGCGACTACATCGGCCGCGCCAGCCCGCTGTACCATGCCGAGCGCCTCTCCGAGCACTTCGGCGGGGCGAAGATCTACCTCAAGCGCGAAGACCTCAACCACACCGGCGCGCACAAGATCAACAACTGCATCGGCCAGATCCTCCTGGCCAAGCGCATGGGCAAGCAGCGCATCATCGCCGAGACCGGCGCCGGCATGCACGGCGTGGCCACCGCCACCGTGGCCGCACGCTTCGGCATGCAGTGCGTGGTCTACATGGGCACCACCGACATCGACCGCCAGCAGGCCAACGTCTTTCGCATGAAGCTCTTGGGCGCCGAGGTGATCCCGGTCACCGCCGGCACCGGCACGCTCAAGGATGCGATGAACGAAGCCCTGCGCGACTGGGTGACCAACGTCCACAACACCTTCTACCTGATCGGTACCGCCGCCGGCCCGCACCCGTACCCGGCCATGGTGCGCGACTTCCAGTCGGTGATCGGCAACGAAGTGCGCGAGCAGATCCTGGCGAAGGAAGGGCGACTGCCCGACTCGCTGGTGGCCTGCATCGGCGGCGGCTCCAACGCCATCGGCCTGTTCCACCCCTTCCTCGACGATGCCGGCGTGCAGATCGTCGGCGTCGAGGCGGCCGGCCACGGCATCGACACCGGCAAGCATGCGGCGAGCATGGCCGGCGGTGCGCCGGGCGTGCTGCACGGCAACCGCACCTTCCTGCTGCAGGACGACGACGGCCAGATCACCGATGCCCACTCGATTTCCGCCGGCCTCGACTACCCCGGCGTCGGCCCCGAACACGCCTGGTTGCACGAGATCAAGCGCGTCGAGTACGTGCCTATCAGTGATGACGAAGCGCTCGCAGCCTTCCACCAGTGCTGCCGCCTGGAAGGCATCATCCCGGCCCTGGAAAGCGCCCATGCGCTGGCCGAAGCCTTCAAACGCGCACCCAAGCTGCCCAAGGATCACCTGATGGTGATCAACCTGTCCGGTCGTGGCGACAAGGACATGCAGACCGTGATGCACCACATGCAGGACAACCAGGAGAAGCACGCATGAGCCGCCTGCAGAACCGTTTCGCCGAACTCAAGCAGGAAAACCGCGCCGCGCTGGTCACCTTCGTCACCGCCGGCGACCCCGACTACGGGACTTCCTTGCAGATCCTCAAGGGCCTGCCGGATGCCGGCGCCGACGTGATCGAGCTGGGCATGCCCTTCACCGACCCGATGGCCGACGGCCCGGCCATCCAGCTCGCCAATATCCGCGCGTTGGGGGCCAAGCAGACGCTGGCCAAGACCCTGCAGATGGTTCGCGAATTCCGCGAAGGCAACCAGAGCACGCCACTGGTGCTGATGGGCTACTACAACCCGATCTTCGTCTACGGTGTCGAGCGCTTCATCAGTGACGCCAAAGAGGCCGGCGTCGACGGCCTGATCGTGGTCGACCTGCCGCCGGAGCATAACGACGAGCTGTGCGAACCGGCGCAGAGCGCAGGCATGGACTTCATCCGCCTGACCACCCCGACCACCGACGACGACCGCCTGCCCACGGTGCTGGCTGGCAGCTCCGGCTTCGTCTACTACGTGTCGGTGGCGGGTGTCACCGGCGCCGGAGCGGCGACCATGGATCACGTCGAAGAGGCAGTGGCGCGCCTGCGTCGCCACACCGACCTGCCCCTGTGCATCGGCTTCGGCATCCGCACCCCGGAGCACGCCTCCGAAGTGACCAAGCGCGCCGAGGGCGCGGTGGTTGGCTCGGCGCTGATCGACAAGATCGCCGAGGCGAACAGCCCGCAGCAGGCCATCGACGGCGTGCTCGGTCTGTGTCGCGAACTGGCCGAAGGGGTACGCGGCGCGCGCCGCTAACGCCACGGGCAAACAAAAGCCGCTGCCGGATCGCTCCGCCAGCGGCTTTTTTGTGCGCCCTCAGTGGCCGCCGGCGGCGGCCGGGGCGAACTTGGCGAGAATATGCTCCTGCATGCCGCGCGCCAGCTCTTCCTCGTCGAAGAACACCGCGCCGAGGCCTTCGCGGCGAAAAATCTCCACCGCGTCGGCGCTGTGGGTGCGGATCGCCACCTCGATCTGTGGGTTCAGCGTGCGGGCGATCTCCACCATACGCTGCACGTGCAGCGGGTCGGGCGTGGCGATCACCAGCATTGCCGCCTTGGCGATATGCGCCTGGATCAGGCTGCCCGGCTCGGCCGAGTCGCCGCTGACCGCGACCAGGCCCTGGGCGCGGATCTGCTCGACCCGCTCGCGGTTCTGCTCCACCACCACGAAGGGGATGCCGCGCGCCAACAGGGCCGCGGCGATGCGCCGACCGACCCGGCCGTAACCGACCACCACCACCTGGCCTTCCAGGTACTTGAGCTCGGTGCTGGCCGGCAGCACCGCCAGCGGGTCCTCGCGGAATTCCAGACGCCGCGCCAAAGCCGAGCGCCGCAGCGCCAGGGCCTTGAACGGCTTGATGCAGGCGAACAGCAGCGGGTTGAGGGCGATGGAGATCAGCGCGCCGGCCAGCACCAGGCTCATGCCCTCCTGCGGCAGCAGACCCAGGGCCAAGCCCAGGCCGGCGAGGATAAAGGAGAACTCGCCGATCTGCGCCAGGCTGGCCGCCACGGTCAGCGCGGTGTTCAGCGGGTAACGCAGAGCCAGCACCAGCACGGCGGCCGCCAGGCCCTTGCCGAGGACGATGATCGCCACCACCGCCAGCACCCGCAGCGGCTCGTCGAGCAGCACGGCGGGGTCGAACAGCATGCCGACCGAGACGAAGAACAGCACGGCGAAGGCGTCGCGCAGCGGCAGCGACTCTTCCGCCGCGCGGTGCGACAGGTCCGACTCGCGCATCACCGTGCCGGCGAAGAAGGCGCCGAGGGCGAAGGACACATGGAACAGCACCGAGGCGCCGTAGGCGATGCCGATGGCAGCCGCCACCACCGACAGGGTGAACAGCTCGCGCGAGCCGGTCCTGGCGATCTGCAGCAGCAGCCAGGGCAATACCCGGCGCCCGACCAGCAGCATCAGGGCGATGAAACCGGCCACCTGCAACAGGGTCACGCCGAGCACCTGCCACAGCGGCGCAGCGCCGCTGCCGACGGCCGGATTGCCGCCCAGCACCCCGGCCAGCGGCGGCAGCAGCACCAGCACCAAGACCGTGGCCAGGTCCTCGACCACCAGCCAGCCGACCGCGATACGGCCGTTCATCGAATCGAGGATGCCGCGCGTTTCCAGGGCCTTGAGCAGCACCACGGTGCTGGCGCAGGACAGCGACAGGCCGAGCAGCAGGCTCTCGCCGAAGGTCCAGCCCCACCAGCTGGCGACGCCGATGCCCAGTGCCGTGGCCAGGCCCATCTGCACCACCGCGCCGGGCAGGGCGATCTTCTTCACCGCCAGCAGGTCCTTGAGCGAGAAGTGCAGGCCGACGCCGAACATCAGCAGCATCACGCCGATTTCCAGCAGTTGCGGCGCCAGCTCCATGTCGGCGACGAAGCCTGGGGTCGCCGGGCCGATGACGATACCGGCCAGCAGGTAGCCGACCAGCGCCGGCAGCTTCAGTTTCTCGGCGAGAAAACCGCAGATCAACGCCATGCCGAAGCCGCCGGCGAGCATGCTGATAAGGGAGATGTTGTGCTCCATGGCACCTCCTTGATTCAGGAGCCGACCGGGCGCGCCGATGCGGCTGAGACGAAAGACAATCGACGCACACTATCAAAGCATCAAGATCAATTCCATAAATCAATAATTGCAACATCTGTCCAGCGCAGTGCCGATTCTCGGCCCGGCCGCACCGCGCGCCCGGGGTTGACGGGCTTGGCCCGGGCGCACGCGCCGTGCTATCACCGCGGCATCCGTAACCCCGGAGTCCCGCCCCATGAGCAAGAACCTGCTGATCACCGGTGCCAGCCGCGGCATCGGTCGCGCCACCGCGCTGCTGGCCGCCGCCCGCGGCTGGCGCGTCGGGGTCAACTACCACAGCGACCGCGCCGCCGCCGACGAGGTGGTGGCGCAGATCACCGCCAGTGGCGGCGAGGCCGTCGCGCTGCAGGCCGACGTGGCGGAAGAAAGCCAGGTGCTGCGCCTGTTCGAGGCGATGGACGCCTTCGGCCCGCTGCACGGCCTGGTGGTCAACGCCGGCATAGTCGCACCGCCCCTGCCGCTGCTGGAGATGAGCGGCGAACGCCTGCGCCGCATCTTCGCGGTCAACGTGCTGGGCAGCTACCTCACCGCCCGCGAGGGTGCCCGGCGCATGGCCCGCAGCCGTGGTGGCGAAGGCGGGTCGATGGTGCTGGTGTCGTCGGTGGCGGCCAGCCTCGGCGCGCCCTTCGAGTACGTCGACTACGCCGGCGCCAAGGGCGCGCTGGACGTGCTGACCCGCGGCCTGGCCAAGGAGCTGGGCGGCGAGGGCGTGCGGGTCAACGCCGTGCGCCCCGGGTTGATCGATACCGAGATCCACGCCAGCGGCGGCCAGCCGGACCGCGCCGAGCGCCTCGGCAAGAGCACCCCGCTGGGCCGCGCCGGGCGGGCCGAGGAAGTGGCCGAGGCGATCCTCTGGCTGCTCGACGACAAGGCCAGCTACACCACCGGCGCGCTGGTCGATATCGCCGGCGGGCGGTAGGGCCCAAGGTCGCGGCTGAAGCCCCTCCCACAGCCTACTGCGGGTGCCAGGCTCAGTCCCAGCGCGGCGCGAACCCCGGGTTGGCCACCCGCTCGCCGCGCTCCAGGCCGGCGATGGCGGCCATGTCCTCGGCGCTCAGGCGCAGCTCGGCCGCAGCCAGGTTGGCAGCCAGATTCTCGCGCCTGGTCGAGGAGGGGATCACCGCATAGCCCTGCTGCAGCGACCAGGCCAGCGCCACCTGCGCCGGGCTGGCGCCATGGGCGGCGGCGATGCGCTGGATCACCGGCTCGGCCAGCACCTTGCCGTAGGCCAGCGGCATATAGGCGGTCAGGTGAATGTCTTGCTGGCGGGTGAAGTCGACCAGCCTGCGATTCTGCAGCAGTGGGTGAATCTCCACCTGGTGGGTGGCGATCTCGTCCGCCCCCACCGCATCGATGGCCTGGCGCAGATGGGCGATGGTGAAGTTGGATACGCCGATGGCCGCGGTCAGTCCCAGGCGCTTGGCCTGCAGCAGTTCGCCCAGGTACTGCGTCACGGGGATCTTGTCGCCCGGCGACGGCCAGTGGATCAGCGCCAGGTCGACCCGCTCCAGCCCCAGGCGCTGCAGGCTCTCCCGCAGGCTGGCGATCACCCGGCCGCTGCCGAGGTTCTCGGTCCAGATCTTGGTGGTGACGAACAGCTCGTCGCGCGCCACGCCGCTGGCGGCGATGGCCTGGCCGACCTCCGCTTCGTTGCCATAAATCTGCGCCGTGTCGATATGCCGATAGCCCAGTTCCAGCCCCGTGCGTACCGAATCGATGGCGACCTGGTCCTTGAGACGGAAGGTGCCGAGGCCGAAGGCAGGGATGAATTTCATGCGCAATCTCCTTGATTGACGGAATCAGTGACCGACCACCAGGCCGGAGCGGGCAGTGACCGCCCCACGCAGCGCCGGGTTGCGGCTGTCCAGACGACCGCTCCAGGCGGTCAGCGCCAGCGCGCCGAGCACCACCAGCGCGCCGATCCAGGCGGTGTGGATCAGGCCGAGCTGGGCGACGATATGCCCGCCGAGCCAGGCGCCGCCGGCGATGCCCAGGTTGAAGGCGGCGATATTCAGGCCCGAGGCCACATCCACCGCCTGCGGGCTGAAATGTTCGGCCTGCCGCACCACGTAAAGTTGCAGCCCCGGCACGTTGCCGAAGGCCACGGCGCCCCACAGCAACACGGTGCCCAGGGCCAGCCAGGGATTGCTGGCGGTGAGGCCGAGCAGCAGCAGAACACCGGCGAGCAGGGCAAAGATCAGCTTCAGCGCCGCAATCGGCCCGCGCTGGTCGGCCAGCTTGCCACCCCAGACGTTGCCCACGGCAACCGACACGCCATAGACCAGCAGCACCAGGCTCACCGCACCGGCGCTGAAACCGCTGAGCTCCTGCAGGATCGGCGCGAGAAAGGTAAAGGCGGTGAAGGTGCCGCCGTAGCCGAGGGCGGTCATGGCGTACACCAGCAGCAGGCGCGGCTGCTTGAGCACGGCCAGTTGGGTCAGCAGCGAGGCAGGCGGGGTATGAGCGATACCGCGAGGGATGTACAGCAGGCTGCCGACGAAGGCGATCACGCCGAGGGCGGACACCGCCAGGAAGGTCTCGCGCCAGCCGAAGTGCTGGCCGATAAAGGTACCCAGCGGCACGCCGGTGACCAGCGCCACGGTCAGCCCGGTGAACATGGTGGCAATGGCACTGGCGGCCTTTTCCTTGGACACCAGGCTGGTGGCGATGGTCGAGCCGATGGAAAAGAACACGCCGTGGGCCAGGCCGGTGACGATGCGCGCGACGATCAGCGACTCGTAGCCCGGCGCCTGCCAGGCCAGCAGGTTGCCGGCGCTGAACAGCAGCATCAGGCCGAGCAGCAGAGCCTTGCGCGGCAGCTTGCCGGTCAGCGCGGTAAGCAGCGGGGCGCCGACCGCCACGCCGAGGGCGTAGAGGCTGACCAGCAGGCCGGCGGAGGGCAGATCGACCCCCAGATCGGCGGCGATGGTGGGTAACAGGCCGACGATGACGAACTCGGTCGTGCCGATGGCGAAGGCGCTGAGGGCCAGCGCGAGCAGGGCAATGGGCATGGAATGGCTCCGCAATGAGGTTGATGGCGCGCAGTATCCGAGCCAGACTCATGCGGAAAAAGCCGATAACCCAGCAAAGACTTTTGCCTGAAGATCAACAATGAAAACCAGCCTGGAAGAAATGCTCGCCTTCGTCCGCGTGGTCGACAGCGGTTCGATCAGCGCCGCCGCCGCGCAGCTGGAACAGACCGCCTCCGGGGTGAGCCGCGCGCTGAGCCGGCTGGAGGAAAAGCTCGCCGTCACCCTGCTGCGCCGTACCACCCGCCGCCTGGAGCTGACCGAGGAGGGCGAGCTGTTCCTCGCCCAGGCGCGGCGCATCCTCGCCAGCGTCGAAGACGCCGAGGAGCAGATGGCGCTGCGCCGCCAGGCGCCGTCCGGACGGCTGCGGGTCAACACCGCCTCGCCCTTTATGCTGCACGTGATAGTCCCGCTGATCGGCGAGTTTCGCGCGCGTTACCCGCAGATCGAGCTGGAACTGCACAGCGACGACCGCATCATCGACCTGCTGGAGCGGCGCACCGACCTGGCCATCCGCATCGGTGCGCTACCCGATTCCAGCCTGCACGCCCGGCCGCTGTGCCACAGCTGGCGACGGGTGCTGGCCAGCCCCGGGTATCTCGCGCGCCACGGCACGCCGGACAGCGTCGAGGCGCTGAGCGGGCACAGCCTGATCGGCTTCACCGAGCCGGACGGGCTCAACGACTGGCCGCTGCGCCACGCCCAGGGCGAGCGCTGGCGCATCACCCCGAGCATCCGCGCCTCCAGCGGCGACACGCTGCGCGAACTGGCGCTGGCCGGCGAGGGCCTGGTGTGCCTGTCGGACTTTATGACCGACGCCGATCGGGCCAGGGGCGATCTGGTCGAGGTGCTGGCCGAGCAGCGGGTCGAGGTGCGCCAGCCGATCAATGCGGTGTACTACCGCAACACCGCGCTGGCCTCGCGCATCACCTGCTTCCTGGATTTCCTCAGCGAGCGGCTGGGCAGCCACGGCTAGCTGCCGCCGGTGATGAATGGCCGGGGTGCGCGGCGCAACCTACCCGGCGCGCGGCGTCAGCCGCAGGTAAGGGACGCCGGATCGACCTATCCAGAGGTCAACGAAAAAGGGCGACTCATCGAGTCGCCCTTCCTTCACTGCCCGGCCTGCAGGTTCCACTCCGCCAGCTTCTGCCGCTTGTAGCTCAGCGCCGCGGCCGGCACCGGGGTGACCTTGCCGGTTTCCATCCAGCGCTTGAGGCGGTTGGCGTCGGCCATATGGGTGTACTTGCCGAAGGCGCCGAGCACGACGAAGGCCACCGGGCGATGGTTGATCGAGGTGAGCATCACCAGGCAGCGGCCGGCGGCGTTGGTGAAGCCGGTCTTGCTCAGGTCGATGTCCCAGTCGGCCTTGCGCACCAGCGCGTTGGTGTTGCGAAAGCCCAGGCTGTAGGCGGGCTTGCGGAAGCTCACGGTGGCCTCGGAGTCGGTGCTGAACTGGCCGATCAGCGGGTACTGCTGCGCCGCCTTGAGCATCAGCGCCAGGTCGCGGGCGGTGGCGACGTTCTGCTCGGACATGCCGGTGGGTTCGACGAAGCGGCTGCTGTGCATGCCCAGCGCCTTGGCCTTGGCGTTCATCGCCGCGACGAAGGCCGCGTGGCCGCCCGGATAGTGGTGGGCGAGGCTGGCGGCGGCACGGTTTTCCGAGGACATCAGGGCCAGGTGCAACATGTCGCGGCGGCTGACCTCGCTGCCGATGCGCACCCGCGAGTAGACGCCCTGCATTTCCTTGGTGTCGCGGATGGTGATGGGCAGCACCTGGTCCAGCGGCAGCTTGGCGTCGAGCACCACCATGGCGGTCATCAGCTTGGTCACCGAAGCCACCGGCAGACGCAGGTCGGGGTTGCTGGCATAGAGTTCCTGGCCGGTCTTCAGGTCGACCAGCAGCGCGCTGCCGGCGGCCAGTTCCTGCTGGGGCTTGGCCGGGGCGGCCTCAAGGTTCGAAACTGCAAGGCCGCCGCACAGCAGCAGGGCCAAAATCGAATGACGGAGTTTCACGGTTCACTTCACCGGTTGAGTAGAGGGGCCAGAGGACGAACCCTCGGGCGGCGCCCAGTATAGGGACTCGCCGCACGCTCTTGCAGTATGGCTCGCTCAGAGGCTTTGTGCCGGCAACTCCAGCTCGGCCTGCAGCCAGTCGACGAAACGCGCGGTCAGGCGCTGACGGCGTTTGCGCTCGGGCAGCACCAGGTAGTAGCCCAGCGCCGACTGCGCCTCGGCCTCGCCCAGGCGACAGAGCAGGCCCTGGGTCAGCAGCTCGTCGACCAGGTGGCGCCAGCCGATGGCCACGCCCTGGCCGGCGATGGCCGCCTGGATCAGCAATGTGTAGTTGTCGAAGCGCAGCGCCCCGGGGGTCGGCACGGCGGCTATGCCCAGGGCGCGGAACAGGCCGTCCCAGTCGAACCAGCGCGAGCGGTGCTCGGGGCGCAGGTGCAGCAGCGGCAGTTCGGCCAGCACCGACGCCGGCAGCGGCGGCTGGCGCGCGCCGAGCAGGCGCGGGCTGCACACCGGGAACACCTCCTCGCGAAACAGCAGGTGCGCCTCGCCGTGCTTGAAGCGGCCGTCGCCGAAACGAATGGCCACGTCGATATCGCTGGGCACGCTGGCCGGGTCGCGCTCACTGGTGATCAGGCTGACGTCCACTTCCGGGTACAGGCGGTTGAAGCGCTGCAGCCGCGGCATCAGCCAGTAGGCGGCGAAGGCGAAGTCGGTGGCCACCTGCAGCACCTCGTGCTGCTGCCGCGCGGTGACCGCGGCGAGGCCCGCGTCGAGGCTGGCCAGCCCCTCCTGGACGTGGCCGAGCAGCAGCTCGCCGGCCTCGGTGAGGACGATGCCGCGGTAGACCCGGTCGAACAGGCGCGTGGCCAGCTGCTGCTCGAGGCGCTTGATCTGCTGGCTGATGGCCGGCTGGCTGCTGCCCAGCTCGCTGGCGGCGGCGGTGAAGCTGAGCTGGCGCGCCGCCGACTCGAACACCCGCAGCGCCTCCAGGGCCACGCCGTCGAGTGTTTTATGCATAAGCTGAGGTTATCCGAGTCATGTCTTTGAGGCGGGTTTACCCCGTCGCCGTTCTAGCGGAATCATGAAGCCCGCACTGTCGCATAAACCCACAGTATGGAATAGCCGCCGCCATGAGCCGCCCCAATATCCTCTTCATCATGGCCGACCAGATGGCCGCGCCGATCCTGCCGCTGCACGATGCCGCCTCGCCGGTGCAGATGCCCTATCTGATGAAGCTGGCCGAACGCGCCGTGGTGTTCGACTCGGCCTACTGCAACAGCCCGCTGTGCGCGCCGTCGCGCTTCAGCCTGGTCAGCGGCCGGCTGCCGTCGCGGATCGGCGCCTATGACAACGCCGCCGACTTTCCCGCCGACGTGCCGACCTACGCCCACTACCTGCGCCGCCTCGGCTACCGCACCGCGCTGTCGGGCAAGATGCACTTCTGCGGCCCCGACCAGCTGCACGGCTACGAGGAACGCCTGACCAGCGATATCTACCCGGCCGACTACGGCTGGGCGGTGAACTGGGACGAGCCGGAGGTGCGCGCCAGCTGGTACCACAACATGTCCTCGGTGCTGCAGGCCGGCCCCTGCGTGCGCAGCAACCAGCTGGATTTCGACGAGGAGGTGGTGTTCAAGGCCCGCCAGTACCTCTACGACCACGTGCGCCTGACGCCGCAGCAGCCGTTCTGCCTGACCGTGTCGATGACCCACCCGCACGACCCCTATACCATCCCGCGTGAATACTGGGAGCGCTACGAAGGCGTGGAGATTCCCCTGCCGCGCCAGCACCTCGAGCAGGCCGAGCAGGACCCGCACTCGCAGCGCCTGCTCAAGGTCATCGACCTGTGGGACCAGCCGCTGCCCGAAACCAAGATTCGCGATGCCCGCCGCGCCTACTTCGGCGCCTGCAGCTATATCGACGACAACATCGGCAAGCTGCTGAAGACCCTGGAAGAATGCGGCCTGGCCGAGGACACCATCGTGGTGTTCTCCGGCGACCACGGCGACATGCTCGGCGAGCGCGGCCTCTGGTACAAGATGCACTGGTTCGAGATGGCCGCCCGCGTGCCGCTGCTGGTGCATGCGCCGCAACGCTTCGCCGCGCGCCGGGTCGGCCAGTCGGTCTCCACCCTCGACCTGCTACCGACCCTGGTGGAACTGGCCGGCGGCCGGGTCGAAGAGGGCCTGGCGCTGGAGGGCCGCTCGCTGCTGGCGCATCTGGAAGGTCGCCAGGGCCATGATGAAGTCATCGGCGAATACATGGCCGAAGGCACTATCAGCCCGCTGATGATGATCCGTCGCGGGCCGTGGAAATTCGTCTACTCGGAGCAGGATCCGCTGCTGCTGTTCGACCTGGCCCGCGATCCGCAGGAACGCGAAAACCTGGCCGGCTCGGCGGATCACCAGGGCGTGCTGGCCGAGTTCCTCGCCGAGGCGCGGGCGCGCTGGGATATCCCGGCGATCCACGCCGCCACCCTGGCCAGCCAGCGCCGTCGGCGCCTGGTGGCCGAGGCGCTGAGCCAGGGCAAGCTGACCAGCTGGGACCACCAGCCCTGGGTCGACGCCAGCCAGCAGTACATGCGCAACCATATCGATCTCGACGACCTCGAGCGCCGCGCCCGTTATCCCCAGGTTTGAAGCACTGCCGCCCCTAACCAGAAGAAGGAGAAACGTGATGAACCGAATCAGCGTGCTGCTACTGACCGGACTGCTGAGCAGCGCCGGCAATGCCTGGGCCGAGGACGCCAGCTGCGCCAAGGTCAAGCTGGGCGATCCGGGCTGGAGCGATATCGCCGTGACCAACGGCATCGCCAGCTTCCTCCTCGAGGGCCTCGGCTATCAGACGCAGAGCCAGACCCTGGCGGTGCCGATCATCTACGCCGGGCTGCAGAAGGGCCAGATCGATGTGTTTCTCGGCAACTGGATGCCGGCGCAGCAGAGCAACTACGACAAGTTCGTCGCCAGCGGCGAGGTGGACCAGCTGGCGCAGAACCTCGACGGCACCGAGTACACCCTGGCCGTGCCGACCTACGCCTATGAGGCCGGGGTGAAGACCTTCGCCGACCTCGACAAGCATGCCGACAAGTTCGACAGGAAGCTCTACGGCATCGCCTCCGGCTCGCCGGCCAACGAGTCGATCAGGCAGATGATCGCCGCCGACGAGTTCGGCCTGGGCGACTGGACGCTGGTGGAGTCCAGCGAACAGGCGATGCTGGTGCAGGTCGGCCGCGCGGTGAAACGCGAGCAGTTCGTGGTGTTCCTCGGCTGGACGCCGCACCCGATGAACGTGCAGTACGACATGAAATACCTGCGCGGCGGCGAGAAGTATTTCGGCGCCAGCGGCCAGGTCAACACCCTGGCGCGCAAGGGCTATGCCCAGCAATGCCCCAATGCCGGCAAGCTGCTGAGCAACCTCAAATTCACCCAGGAGATGGAGAACAGCATCATGGATCGGGTGCTCAGCAAGCAGGCCAGCAACGACGCCGCGATCAAGGACTGGCTGCAGGCCAACCCGCAGGTGCTCGATGCCTGGCTGGACGGCGTCACCACCCGCGACGGCGGCGACGGCCTGGCCGCGGTCAAGGCGCGGCTTTGAAATAGCCGGGGCAATTGCGTAGGGTGGGGCCAGCCTGCCCACCCTGCCGAGCCTGATCTCGATGCCGCTACCCGACCTCCAGACCCTGCTGCCCTTCCTGCGCTGGCTGCCCGGCATCAGCCGCAAGACCCTCGGCAACGATCTGCTGGTGGGCCTGAGCGGCGCCGTGCTGGCCCTGCCGCAGTCGCTGGCCTATGCGCTGATCGCCGGGCTGCCGGCCGAATATGGCCTGTACGCGGCCATAGTGCCGGTGATCATCGCCTGCCTGTGGGGCTCGTCCTGGCACCTGATCTGCGGGCCGACCGCGGCCATCTCCATCGTCCTGTTCACCAGCGTCAGCCCCATGGCCGCGGTGGGCAGCGAGCGGTTCATCGCCCTGGTGCTGCTGCTGACCTTTCTCGCCGGGCTGTTCCAGTGGCTGCTCGGCCTGCTGCGCTTCGGCGCCTTGGTCAACTTCGTCTCGCAGTCGGTGGTGCTCGGCTTCACCCTCGGCGCGGCGCTGGTGATCGCCATCGGCCAGTTGCCCAACCTGCTCGGCGTGGAAGTGGCCAGCCAGGCCACCGCCCTGGCCAGCCTGCTGCAGATCGGCCAGCACCTGGGCGACGCGCACTGGCCGAGCCTGGCCGTGGCGGCCGGCACGTTGCTGTTCAGCCTGGGCATACGCCGGCTGTGGCCGAAGGCGCCGGCGCTGCTGCTCGGCCTGGTCGCCGGCAGCGTGCTGGTGTGGCTGCTGCCGCCGCGGCTGGTCGGCGAGATCGCCCTGGTCAGCGCCTTCGAGGGCGGCCTGCCGCCCTTCACGCCGCTGCAGTTCGACCTCAACAGCCTGCTACAGCTGCTGCCGGCGGCGGTGGCCTGCGGCATGCTCGGCCTGGTCACCAGCCTGTCCATCGCCCGCGCCCTGGCGGTGAAATCCCAGCAGTTCCTCGACGCCAACCAGGAGGTGCGCGCCCAGGGCCTGTCGAACATGCTCGGGCCCTGGTTCGCCGGCTCGCTGTCGGCCGGCTCCTTCACCCGCTCGGCGCTGAACCTGCAGGCCGGCGCGCGCACGCCACTGGCCGGGGTGTTCTCGGCGCTGCTGGTGGCGCTGTTCGCCCTGTTCGGCGCCGCGCTGCTGGCGCATATCCCGCTGCCGGTGATGGCCGCCGGCATCCTGCTGATCTGCTGGGGCCTGGTCGACCTGGCGGCGATTCGCGCGCTGCGCCGGGTCAGCCGCGCCGAGTTCGCGGTGATGCTGCTGACCCTGGCGGCGACCCTGCTGCTGGAGCTGCAGACGGCGATCTACGCCGGGGTGCTGGTCTCGCTGTTCTTCTACCTCAAGCGCACCTCGCAGCCGCGCGTGCGCCTGTGGCACGACGGCGACGACGAGGTGCTGCGCATCGACGGCTCGATCTTCTTCGGCGCCTGCCACTACCTCCAGCAGCTGCTGCAACGCAGTCGCGGCCAACGCCTGGTGATCGACGCCCGGCATATCAACTTCATCGACTACGCCGGGGTGGAGATGCTGCACCAGGAGGCGCGCCGCCTGCAGGCCCTGCAACGCAGCCTGGTGCTGCGCCAGGCGCGGCCGCAGGTGGTGGAGGAGATCCTCAAGCTGGAAGGCGCCGAACGCTGTCCGGTGCAGTTCGAAGAGTGACCGCGCTCCGTAGCTTGGGTTGAGGCGCCCGCGACGAAGCCCAACAGGGGTGTATGAGCGGCGGATTGGCGGGGTGGCGGGAGGTCAGTCGGGCGGAGCTCGGCGTGCTCCCTGTTGGGCTTCGCTGCGCTCAGCGCCAACCTACGCGCCAACCAACGCGCTGGCCGATGCAGCAACGCAAAGCCCGATCAGCGCGCTACCGATGCGCCAACCGGCGGCGCAAGCCGCGGGCGACGGCTCAGTCTTGCTCGGCGTCGAGCACGCTCAGATCCAGCGGGCGAGACTGACCCAGCCACAGCGCCCAGTCGCGGTGGTCGCGCAGCTCATCGCCGGTGATCGGATGCACCAGCACGTTGAGCCCGCCGCGATGCTGCAGCAGCCAGGGCAGCAGTTCGCCGAACAGCTCGGGGCGAAAGGCCAGCTGGCAGCTCCAGTCCGGGTGCGGGCCGACCGGGCGCTCATGCAGCCGGCCCATCTTCAGCGGGAAACGCCGCGCGGCCTCCTCGCATAGCGCGCGGGCCTGCTCCAGGCTGGCGGCGTCGAAGTAGACATGGGCGTGGTAGCCCTTGATCCGCGGCAGCGCGTCGTCGTTCATCACGGCCTCCGAGGGCTTCAGCCCGCCAGCTGGCGGCGCAGTTCGGCCAGCACCGGCGCGGTGTCCGGGCGCACGCCGCGCCACAGTTCGAAGGCTTCGGCGGCCTGCTCGACCAGCATGCCCAGGCCGTCCAGGCAGCGCGCCGCGCCCTGATCAAAGGCCCAGCGGTTGAAGGCGGTGGGTTCCTTGGCGTACATCATGTCGTAGCAGACGGTGTGCCCCGCCTGGATCAGGCTCGGCGCGATCGGCGGCAGCTCGCCGCCGAGGCTGGCCGAGGTGCCGTTGACGATCAGGTCCACCGGCGCGTCGAGCCAGTCGAAGCCGGCAGCGACCAGCGGGCCGAGATCGGCGAACTCGCGCACCAGCTGCTCGGCCTTGCTCACCGTGCGGTTGGCGATCACCAGCACCGCCGGGCGCTGCACCAGGAAGGGCTCGAGCACGCCACGCACGGCGCCGCCGGCACCGAGCACGAGGATGCGCTTGCCGGTCAGGCTGAAACCGGCGTTGTCCTGCAGGTCGCGGGTCAGCCCGGCGCCGTCGGTGTTGTCGCCGAGCAGGCGGCCGTCTTCCAGCTTCTTCAGGGTGTTCACCGCACCGGCACGGCGGGCGCGTTCGCTCAGCTGGTCGGCGAGGCGGAAGGCCTCTTCCTTGAACGGCACGGTGACGTTGCCGCCCAGGCCCTCGGCGAAGAAGGCGCGGGCGCAGCCGGCGAAGTCGTCCAGCGGCGCCAGCAGCGCCTCGTAGCTGAGCTGCTGGCCGGTCTGCTCGGCGAACAGGCGGTGGATCAGCGGCGACTTGCTGTGGCCGATGGGGTTGCCGAAGACGCAGTAGCGGTCCATGAGAAATCCTGTTTGTGTAGGCGCCAGTCCGTAGCCCGGATGAAATCCGGGGGCGGTCGGTACATTGCCCCGGATTACATCCGGGCTACGCGTTCACGACAGCGTCGAGAGCCAATCGCGATCGGTCAGAAAATACTCGGTCAGGCGCGCTTCCTCGCTACCCGGCTCGGGCTTCCAGTCGTAGCCCCAACGTACCATCGGCGGCAACGACATGAGGATCGACTCGGTGCGCCCGCCGGACTGCAGGCCGAACAGGGTGCCGCGGTCGAACACCAGGTTGAACTCGACGTAGCGGCCACGGCGGAAGGCCTGGAACTCGCGCTCGCGCTCGCCGAAGGGGGTCAGCTTGCGGCGTTGGACGATGGGCAGGTAGGCCGCCAGGTAGGCATCGCCGATGGCGCGCATAAAGGCGAAGCTGGTGTCGAAGTCCCACTGGTTGAGATCGTCGAAGAACAGCCCGCCGATGCCGCGCGGCTCGCCGCGGTGCTTGAGGTGGAAGTAGCGGTCGCACCAGGCCTTGAACCTGGGGTAGACCTCGGCGCCGAACGGTGCGCAGGCGTCATGGGCCACCTGGTGCCAGTGCACGCAGTCGTCTTCGTTGGCGTAGTAGGGGGTCAGGTCGAAGCCACCGCCGAACCACCAGACCGGCTCCTCGCCCTCCTTCTCCGCGCTGAAGAAGCGCACGTTGGCGTGGGAGGTGGGCACATGGGGGTTTTCCGGGTGGATCACCAGCGACACGCCGAGGGCCTGGAAACCGCGCCCGGCCAGCTCCGGACGATGGGCGCTGGCCGAGGGCGGCAGGCTGTCGCCGAACACGTGGGAGAAGTTGACCCCGCCCTTCTCGATCAGCGCACCGTTCTCGATCACCCGCGTGCGCCCGCCGCCGCCGGCCGGCCGCTGCCAGGCGTCCTCGGCGAACCGGGCCTGGCCGTCTTCGGCCTCGAGGGTGGCACAGATGCGGTCTTGCAGGTTGAGCAGGTAGGCCTTCACGGCCTCGGTACGGTCAGTCACGGCGGCACCTTGAGCGGGAGCGAATCGAAATCGGCGGGCAGCATAGCACTCACGGGCGCGCCTTCGCAGTTGACGGCGGTCGATCGGGGCGTTTGGATAGGCCCTTTCGCCGCCTCTCGGCGGCTCGATCAGAGAAGGAATCCGAAATGGCCAAGCGTATCCAGTTCAGCCAGCACGGCGGCAGCGAGGTGCTGGAGTACCGCGACTATCAGCCGGCCGCCCCCGGCCCGCGCGAAGTGCGGGTGGCCAACCGCGCCATCGGCCTGAATTTCATCGACACCTATTTCCGCAGCGGTCTCTATGCGCCGCCGGCGCTGCCCTCCGGCCTGGGCACCGAAGGTGCCGGGGTGGTCGAGGCGGTGGGCAGCGAGGTCAGCGGCTTCGCCGTCGGCGACCGCGTGGCCTACGCCACCGGCCCGCTCGGCGCCTACAGCGAGCTGCATGTGCTGCCGGCGGACAAGCTGGTCAAGCTACCGGACGGCATCGGCTTCGAGCAGGCCGCCGCGGTGATGCTCAAGGGCCTGACCGTGCAGTACCTGCTGCGTCAGACCTACCCGCTCAAGGGCGGAGAGACCATCCTGTTCCATGCCGCGGCCGGCGGCGTCGGCTCCTTCGCCTGTCAGTGGGCGCGGGCGTTGGGGGTCAGGCTGATCGGCACTGTGAGTTCGGCCGAGAAGGCGGCGCGGGCGAAAGAGCAGGGCGCCTGGGCGACCATCGACTACAGCCACGAGAATGTGGTGCAACGCGTGCTGGAACTGACCGACGGCGCCAAGTGCCCGGTGGTCTACGACGGCGTCGGCAAGGACACCTGGGAAACCTCGCTGGACTGCGTGGCACCGCGCGGCCTGCTGGTCAGCTTCGGCAATGCCTCAGGCGCGGTCAGCGGGGTCAACCTCGGCATCCTGGCGCAGAAGGGCTCGCTATACGTCACCCGGCCGACCCTGGCCGGCTACGCCGATACGCCGCAGCGCCTGCAGGCCATGGCCGACGAGCTGTTCGCCATGATCGAAAGCGGCCAGCTGCAGGTGGAGATCAGCAACCGCTATGCGCTGAAGGACGCCGCCGCCGCCCAGGACGCGCTAAGCGCCCGGCAGACCACCGGCTCGACCATTTTGCTGCCGTGAACCCTGAGCCCGGATGCAACCCGGGCTACGCAATCAGGACGGGCGAATCACGTCGCCCGTGCGCAGGTCGCGGATCAGGCTGGGATTCTTGCGCCCGCCCAGGGCGCCGCCGAGCACCTTGTCCAGCTGACGCGGGAAATACTGCTCGACGCGCAGACGCGAGCGCGCCGCCGGGCGCCCGGCCGGGTTGGCCGAGGTGGACACCAGCGGCCCGGTATGGCGGCACAGCGCGCGCACCAGCGGATGGTCGCTGACGCGCAGGGCGACGGTGTCGTGCTGGCCGCTGATCCATTCGGGCAGGCGCTCCTGGTGCGGCACCAGCCAGGTGTTGGGCCCCGGCCAGCTGCCGGCCAGGCGCTCCTGCCAGATCGCCGGCAG
The DNA here is from genome assembly GCF_056676075.1 of Pseudomonas sp. ABa2. Lineage (NCBI taxonomy): Bacteria > Pseudomonadati > Pseudomonadota > Gammaproteobacteria > Pseudomonadales > Pseudomonadaceae > Pseudomonas > Pseudomonas sp. ABa2. Next base: position 21,596 of record NZ_CM155239.1, on the reverse strand, counting down.
GTCCTGCAGGAGGAAGTCGAACTGCTCGATATCCTCGGCCACCAGGATCAGGCCCTTGTGCATCGGCCGCTCCTTGAGCGCCAGCAGGCGATCCACCGCCTCTTCGTTCCACGGATCGCAGCCCAGGCCCCAGACCGCCTCGGTGGGATAGGCGATCACACCACCCTCGCGCACCACGCGCGCCGCTTGCTGCACCTGCCAGTTGCCGGCCATCGACTGTCTCCCGCTGAATCAATGGCCGGCAGTCTATCCAAGTCGGCCAGGCGACTGTAGCCCGGATGCATCCGGGCTAAGGCTTGCGCGCCAGCCAGCGTCCCGCCTCGCTGCACACCCGTCCATCCAGCTCCAGTTCGGTCAGCGCCGCCAGCACCTCGCTCAGCGCCCAGCCACTGGCCTGCACCAGCGCCTCGCTGCTCTGCGGCGCGGCATGCAGCAACTCCAGCAGGGGATGCACGGCCCCTTCTGGGGCAGGGCTCGGCCCGGGCGCCTGCCAACCGCGCAGGGCCTCGAGAATATGCTCGATGCTTTCCACCAGCGTCGCGCCGTCGCGGATCAGCTGATGACAGCCGCGCGCCCCGGGATGGTGAATCGAACCGGGAATGGCATAGACCTCGCGCCCCTGTTCGGCGGCCAGGCGCGCGGTGATCAGCGAACCGCTGGACGGGCTGGCCTCGACCACCAGCACGCCCAGCGACAGACCGCTGATGATGCGGTTGCGCCGCGGGAAGTTGCTCGCCTGCGGCGGGCAGTCCAGCGGCAGCTCGGAGACCAGCGCGCCGCCCTGCTCTGCGATCTGCGCCGCCAGGCGCTGGTGCCGCGCCGGGTACAGGCACTGCAGGCCGGTGCCGAGTACCGCCACCGTCGCGCCGCCCGCATCCAGCGCGCCCTGGTGGGCGGCGCCGTCGATCCCCAGGGCCAGGCCGCTGGTGATGACGAAACCGCCGCCGGCCAGGCTGCGGGCGAAGGCATGGGCGGTATCCAGGCCCGGCTTCGACGCGCGCCGGCTGCCGACCATGGCGAGTTGCGGTCGTTCGAGAATGCCCGGATCGCCGACGACGAACAGCAGCGGCGGGGCGTCCGCCAGTTCGGCCAGCAGCGCCGGGTAGCGCGCATCGTCCCACATCAGCAGGTGCTGTCCGGGCTGCTCCAACCAGGCCAGCGCCGCCGCGGCGCGCTCGCGGATCTCGGCGCTGCGCCGCGGCTCGGCGCACGCGACCGGCAGCCCCAGGGCACGCCAGGCACTGGCCGGCGCACTGAGGGCGGCCGAGGCGCTGGCGAAGGCGCCGAGCAGTTTGCGAAAACGCCGCGGCCCCAGCTCCGGCAGGAGGTGCAGACGCAGACGGGCTTCGAGCTCGGCGGGAGATGGAGCGGAAGGTTGCGACATGGGGATCATCCTTGATCGGTCGCGCCGCCGCAGCGGCGGGTACAGAAAGCACAAGCCCCGCATTCGCGGGGCTTGTCGGTATTACGGGTTACGCACCTTGTCCATGATCGCCAGCGAGCGGGACGCCCCCAGCACCAGGCCATAGCTGAGCTTGTCGTAGGTGCGGAACACCATCAGCAGACCGGAGCGCTCGTCCGGAATCTTCACGCTCTCGCCGGTGATGCGGTCGCGCACGGTTTCGCCGGTCTTGTACACCGCCAGCACGTTGCCGATCTCCAGGCCGTCGCGCGCGCCCTTGTTCAGGGTGACCACGTCGAACTGGCCGATCTGGGTCACACCGCGCGGCACGTCGAGGATCAGGCCGTCGATCTCGCCGGCCGGTTCGCTGGGCATGAAGGTGGAGTTGATCGCGCGCTCTTCGGTGGGGAACAGGCGGTCGCCGAGGCGCACTTCCTGCGTCGAGCGGCTCAGCAGCATGGTGCCGATATCGCCTTCCTCGGCGACGATCTCGCCGGTGCCGATATCGTCGGCGTTGATGCCGAGGAATTCCTGGGTTTCCGGGTCGGTGTAGGTCTTGCCCTGGCGGAAGATGCCGTACACCGGCGCGCTTTCGTCGAAGCTGCCGCGGGCGTAGACGCGGTCACCGGCGCCGCTGACCACGCGCTCGGCGTTACCGGCCACCACGTAGGGGGCGCCGGCGAACTGCTCAGGGGTGTCGACGATGCGGTTGGACAGCAGGAAGCTGTTGATCGCTTCCAGCGGGATGGTCGGGATCGCCTCGGCCATCGGCGTGCTGCGCACCTGCGGCGACAGCTTGATGGTGCCGCGCGACTCGCCGCGGTTGAGCATCAGGCGCGGCTGGCCGTCGATATAGACGAGGTTGAGGGTATCACCGGGGTAGATCAGGTGCGGGTTGGCGACTTGCGGGTTGGCATGCCAGATTTCCGGCCACTTCCACGGTTGACTCAGGAACTTGCCGGAAATATCCCAGAGGGTATCGCCCTTGACCACGGTGTAGCGGTCCGGGTGACCGTCCTTGAGTTGCACTTCGGCCTGGACCAGGCCGGTCTGGGCCAAACCGCCGGCTGCCAGCAGCAGCAGGGCGAGTAGTGATTTCCTCATACGGTGAATCCCTTTATTATGTGTCTTCACGTGAAGCGCCCTAGCGCCGCGTCCAAACCCGCTGAATCCGCGGCGTGAAGCCGTTTTTCAATGCTGTTCATCATCTTAGCAGCGGATTTTGACTTTATTCCACAAGTGCATCACAAACGCATATGGCGATCCTGAATATCCTCGAATTTCCTGATCCACGCCTGCGTACCATCGCCAAACCGGTGGACGTCGTGGACGACTCCATCCGTCAATTGGTCGACGACATGTTCGAGACCATGTACGACGCGCCCGGTATCGGCCTGGCGGCGACCCAGGTCAACGTGCACAAACGCGTGGTGGTGATGGACCTGTCCGAGGACAAGTCCGAGCCGCGGGTATTCATCAATCCCGAGTTCGAGTCGCTGACCGAAGAAATGGATCAGTACCAGGAAGGCTGTCTGTCGGTGCCCGGCTTCTACGAGAACGTCGACCGCCCGCAGAAGGTCAGGATCAAGGCGCTGGACCGCGACGGCCAGCCCTACGAGCTGATCGCCGAAGGCCTGCTCGCCGTGTGCATCCAGCACGAATGCGATCACCTCAACGGCAAGCTGTTCGTCGACTACCTGTCCAGCCTGAAACGCGACCGGATCAAGAAAAAGCTGGAAAAACAGCACCGCCAGCGGGCTTGATCCACCAGATTCCTAAAGGCTTGCCGCGGCAAGCCTTTTTCTTTTAGCGAGCCCCCATGTCTGACTCCCTGCGCATCGTCTTCGCCGGCACCCCGGAATTCGCCGCCGAGCACCTCAAGGCCCTGCTGGCCAGCCAGCATGAAATCGTCGCCGTCTACACCCAGCCGGATCGCCCGGCCGGCCGCGGCCAGAAGCTTGCGCCCAGCCCGGTCAAGCAGCTCGCCGTGGAGCACGGCATCCCCGTCTACCAACCGGCCAGCCTGCGCAACGAAGAGGCCCAGGCCGAGCTGGCCGCGCTCAAGCCGGACCTGATGGTGGTGGTAGCCTACGGCCTGATCCTGCCGCAGGCGGTGCTCGACACCCCGCGCCTGGGCTGCATCAACAGCCACGCCTCCTTGCTGCCGCGCTGGCGCGGCGCCGCGCCGATCCAGCGCGCGGTACAGGCCGGCGACGGCGAGAGCGGCGTCACCGTGATGCAGATGGAAGCCGGCCTGGACACCGGGCCGATGCTGCTCAAGGTCAGCACGCCGATCAGTGCTGAGGATACCGGCGGCAGCCTGCACGACCGCCTTGCCCAGCTCGGTCCGCAGGCCGTGCTTGCCGCCATCGCCGGCCTGGCCGCCGGCACCCTGGTCGGCGAAGTGCAGGACGATGCCCAGGCCAACTACGCGCACAAGCTGAACAAGGACGAGGCGCGCCTCGACTTCAGTCGTCCGGCCGTGGAACTGGAGCGCCTGGTACGTGCCTTTCACCCCTGGCCGATCTGCCATACCACGCTGGCGGGCGATGCCCTGAAAGTCCACGCAGCGGAGATAGGCGAGGGCAGCGGTGCGCCCGGCAGCATCCTCGCCGCCGACAAGCGCGGCCTGACCGTGGCCTGCGGCGAGGGAGCGCTGCGCCTGACCCGTGTGCAGTTGCCCGGCGGCAAACCGCTGGCTTTCGCCGACCTCTACAACAGCCGCCGCGAGCAGTTCGCCGCCGGCCTGGTGCTCGGTCAATGAACCCACGCCTGGCCGCCGCCCGCGCCCTGACCGCCGTACTGTCCGGCAAGGCCTCGCTGGGCAGCAGCCTGCCGCCGCAACTGGACAAGGTCGAACACCACGACCGCGCCCTGGCCCAGGACCTGGCCTTCGGTGCCGCGCGCTGGCAGCCGCGTCTGCAGCTGCTGGCCGACAGGCTGCTGGACAAGCCCTTCAAGGCCGCCGACAAGGACGTGGAAGCCCTGCTGCTGATCGGCCTCTACCAGCTGCTGCACAGCCGCATCCCGGCGCACGCCGCCATCGGCGAAACGGTCGGCTGCGCCGGCGCGCTGAAAAAACCCTGGGCCAAGGGCCTGCTCAACGCCGTGCTGCGCCGCGCCCAGCGCGAGCACGAGGCGCTGTTCGCCGAACTGGAGCGCGACCCGGTGCTGCACACCGCCCACCCGCGCTGGCTGCAGAAGGCGCTCAAGGCGCACTGGCCCGAGCACTGGCAAGCCATCTGCGCCGCCAATAACGCCCACCCGCCGCTGATCCTGCGGGTCAATCGCCGCCACGGCAGCCGCGACGCCTATCTCGAAGAGCTGCGCAGTGCAGGCCTTGCAGCCGAACCCTGTACCTTCAGCCGCGACGGCGTGCGCCTGCTGCAGCCCTGCGACGTGACCACGCTGCCCGGCTTCAAGCAAGGCCGCGTCAGCGTGCAGGACGAGGCTGCGCAGCTGGCCGCCGAGCTGCTCGAGCTGGCCCCCGGCCAGCGGGTGCTGGACGCTTGCGCTGCGCCCGGCGGCAAGACCTGCCACCTGCTGGAGGTCGAGCCGGCCTTGCGCGAAGTGGTGGCCGTGGACCTGGAGGCCAAGCGCCTGGCGCGCGTGCGCGAAAACCTCGAACGCCTGCAGCTCGACGCCACCCTGATCGCCGCCGACGGCCGCGACACCGCCGCCTGGTGGGACGGCACGCCGTTCCAGCGCATCCTGCTCGATGCGCCCTGTTCGGCCACCGGGGTGATCCGCCGCCATCCGGATATCAAGCTGACCCGCCAGCCCGAGGACATCCCCGCCCTGGCCCAGCTGCAGGGTGAGCTGCTCGACGCCCTGTGGCCGACGCTGGCGCCGGGCGGCGTGCTGCTCTACGCCACCTGCTCGGTGCTGCCGACCGAGAACAGCGAGACCGTCGCCGCCTTCCTCGCCCGCACCCCGGATGCGCAGGAAGTGACCATCGCCGGCGACTTCGGCCTGCAATCGCCACAGGGTCGCCAGTTGCTGCCGCAGCTGGACGGCCACGACGGCTTCTACTATGCCAAGCTGATCAAGACTGCCGCGCCCGCGCGCGGCTAACGGAGCCCATCAGTGAAGATCATTATTCTCGGCGCCGGCCAGGTCGGCGGCACCCTGGCGGAACACCTGGCCAGCGAGGCCAACGACATCACCGTGGTCGACACCGACGGCGACCGCCTGCGCGACCTAGGCGACCGCCTGGATATCCGCACCGTGCAGGGCAAGGGTTCCTTCCCCACCGTGCTACGCCAGGCCGGCGCCGACGATGCCGACATGCTGGTGGCGGTGACCAACAGCGACGAAGTCAACATGATCGCCTGCCAGGTGGCCTACACCCTGTTCCACACCCCGACCAAGATCGCCCGGGTGCGCGAGGCGGCCTACCTGACCCGCAGCGGCCTGTTCGACAACGAGGCGATCCCGGTCGACGTGCTGATCAGCCCCGAACAGGTGGTGACCAACTACATCAAGCGCCTGATCGAACACCCCGGCGCCCTACAGGTGATCGACTTCGCCGAGGGCAAGGCGCAGCTGGTGGCGGTCAAGGCCTACTACGGCGGCCCGCTGGTCGGCCAGCAGCTGCGCCAGCTGCGCCAGCACATGCCCAACGTCGACACCCGGGTGGCAGCGATCTTCCGCCGCAACCGGCCGATCATGCCGCAGGGCGACACGGTGATCGAGGCCGACGACGAGGTGTTCTTTATCGCCGCCAAGGCCCACATCCGCGCGGTGATGAGCGAGATGCGCCGCCTCGAGGACAGCTACAAGAAGGTGGTGATAGCCGGCGGCGGGCATATCGGCGAACGCCTGGCCGAGGCCATCGAGAGCCGCTATCAGGTGAAGATCATCGAGATGAACCCGGCGCGCTGCCGCTACCTGTCCGAAGCCCTCGACAGCACCATAGTGCTGCAAGGCAGCGCCTCGGACCGCGACCTGCTGGTGGAAGAGAACATCAACGACGCCGACATCTTCCTCGCCCTGACCAACGACGACGAGGCCAACATCATGTCGTCCTTGCTGGCCAAGCGCCTCGGCGCGCGCAAGGTGATGACCATCATCAACAACCCGGCCTACGTCGACCTGGTGCAGGGCGGCGAAATCGACATCGCCATCAGCCCGCAGCTGGCCACCATCGGCACATTGCTGACCCACGTGCGCCGCGGCGATATCGAAAGCGTGCACAGCCTGCGCCGCGGCGCGGCCGAGGCGCTGGAAGTGATCGCCCACGGCGACGCCAAGTCGAGCAAAGTGATCGGCCGCATGATCGAGGACATCGCCCTGCCGCCGAGCACCACCATAGGCGCCATCATCCGCGACGAGGAAGTGCTGATCGCCCACGACGACACGGTGATCGAGTCCGGCGACCACGTGATCCTGTTCCTGGTCGACAAGAAATACATCCGCGACGTCGAGCGCCTGTTCCAGGCCGGCCTGACGTTCTTTTGAACCCGGCCAATCCGGGCGACAACGCAGGATCCGAGATGAGCACCGAGACGCTGGAAAAACTGCTGGCCAAAGGCACCGACAACGCCCTGCTGCGCTTCGGCCTGGGCAAGGGCCATCTGGATGCCGGCAACGCCGCCCTGGCTGCCGAACACCTGCGCCGCTGCGTCGAGTTCGATCCGGCTTATTCGGCAGCCTGGAAGCTGCTGGGCAAGGCCCTGCAGGCCGGCGCCGACACCGACGGCGCGCGCCAGGCCTGGCAACAGGGCATCGCCGCCGCGCAAGCCAAGGGCGACAAGCAGGCGGAAAAGGAAATGACGGTGTTTCTGCGCAAGCTGGACAAGGCCCACCCCTGACAGCCCGCCGCTCCTGAGCTAGCCTGAGGCGAAGCCCTGCTTCGCCCTCGCATGGGAGTCGACCGATGAAACCCAGCTTCTCCGGCCTTGTCGCCGCCAAGAATGGCCAACTGGCCGTTACCCTGCGCGCACCGAATACCGGCGGCACGGGCGCTATCTCCTGTCGTAGTCAGGCAAGCCTGGGCACCGACGGCAACGGCATCCTCACCCTGTCAGCCGGCACCGGCAGCCCGCCCGGCATGTGGGTGCATTACGTCGAGACCCGCGCCGCCTACGGCATCGCCGAGGCCGGCGAGACTTGGTCGGCGAGCGGCCCGTTCAGCGGCTGTCAGATCGTGGTCGGCAGTACCGATGGGCGGGTATTCGTCGCCCATCTGGCGCAGCAGTCGGGCTCGACTGCCGACACCGACTGGTCCGGGCGGGGCTGGAAAGGGGACGTATGGTGACGCTGGAAGGTGCCGGTGCCGTCCTACGACTTCTACTCCAACAGCGTCGTCTTCGTCGACTGGTCCAAGGGCGCTTCGCCCAAGGGCATCAGCGTCGTTCGCGTGGATCTGCGCACCCGCAGCATGGGCGGTTTCGACAACGGCCCGATGGAGATCTTCAACGTGGTTCAGGTGGCTTGATCAGGCCACTGCCCGCTCCCGCGGCAGCAGCCGGCCGATGGCGCCAAGCAGCATGCCGTACAGCGGCACGAACAGAATCAGGCTGATCGCCAGCTTGATCGCATAGTCCACCGTGGCGATCTCCACCCAGTTGGCGGCCATGAAGGCGTCGCCGCTGCGCCAGAAGGCGATGGAGAAGAAGGCGTAGGTGTCCAGCAGGTTGCCCAGCAGGGTCGAGGCGGCCGGCGCCACCCACCACTGGCGCAGCTGGCGCAGGCGGTCGAACACCTGAATATCCAGCAGCTGCCCCAGCACATAGGCGAGGAAGCTGGCCAGGGCGATGCGGAAGACGAAGGCGTTGAACTCACCGAGGGCGGCGAAGCCGGCGAAGCGCGCCTCGTGGAACAGCACCGAGACCACGTAGGACGCCAGCAGCGCCGGCAGCATGACCCGGGCGATCACCTGGCGCGCCGGGCCCTTGCCGAGCAGGCGCACGGTCAGGTCGGTGGCGAGGAAGATAAAGGGAAAGCTGAACGCGCCCCAGGTGGTCTGCCAGCCGAACAGGCTCATGGGCAGCTGCACCAGGTAGTTGCTGGCGATGATGATCAGGATATGGAAGGCGATCAGAACGGCCAGCGCCGCACGGCGGGCCGAAGGGGTGAGGCTGTGCATGTCGATCCTTTTTGAGTGCAATGGGGTGAGGGAACCCATGGTCGGGCCGCGACCTGGCGCGGCGGCCAGCATTCTAGCGATTTCCTGACTCGCAGGGTAACTTTTTAACCCGCGGCGGATGGGCGGTCATTTCTTGTACAGCGCTCAGGCCTGCATAAAGCGCAGCCCGGCCCCTTCGCCATCCACCCGCACCACCTCCATCTGCAGCACCGGCGCCTCGATCGGCAGGTCCTGCACCTGGCCGCTGACCCGGTCGCCGACGCTCAGCGCGGCCATCTGCGGATGCCGCACGTAGACGCCGCTGTCGGACAGGTCGCGGGTCTGCGCCACCAGTTCGCCGAAGCTGGGGTGGCAGATCTTGATCCGGCACTTGATAGGGGTGCGTACCTGGTGACGCTGATTCGACATGGCGGGGCTTCCATTCGGCGCGGAGGATGCCGCCTTTAATAACGCAAAACGTCGGCAAATCCCAAGGATTGGCGGAAAAAAGGCGCCATCGCGGCGCCTTGCTTCAGTACCACTTGGCCTCGCCGTCCGGACGTTTCTTGAAGCGTTTCATGCTCCACATGTACTGACTCGGGTAGTTGCGTACGTAGCGCGACACCACTTCGCTCATGGCCGCCACGCCTTCTTCCACTTTCTCGCTGTACATGCCTTCGGGTGCCGCTTCGAGGATCACCTTGTAGCCGCTGCCGTCCGGCAGGCGCAGCGCATGCAGGAACACGCCGACCGCCTTGCCGCCGGCGAGCATGCCGGGGACGAACTTGCTGGTCAGCGCGGTGGTGCCGAGAAAGGGCACGAAAACGCCGGCGGAACGGCTCGGCTCCGGATCGGCGGGAATGCCCACGGCGCCGCCTTTGCGCACTTCCTTGATGACGCTGAGGATGCCCTCCTTGGTCGAGGGCGCCACGCGGTTGCCCATCTGCACGCGCTGCTGCTGCAGCAGCTCATCGACGGCCTTGAGCTTGGGTGGGCGGTAGAAAATGATCGGTTTGCACTGGTTGCAGTAGAAGTGGTTGAGCACTTCCCAGTTGCCCAGGTGGCTGGTGATGCCGACCACGCCCTTGCCCGAGGCCAGCGCCTGCTGCAGCACTTCCAAGCCTTCCACTTGGCGGATCAGCTTGAGCGATTTCTGCGCCGGCCAGATCCAGGCACAGGCGCTTTCGGTGAGGGTCTTGCCGATGTCCTTGAGGCTCTGCCCGACCAGACGATCCAGTTCGGCCTGATTCAGCTCGGGAAAGCACTTGCTCAGGTTGATGCGCACCACGTCGCGCGAGCCGTTGGGCAATTTCCACATCAGCCAGCCGATGGCATTGCCCACCGCTTGCACGGCGCGCCAGGGCAGCAGGGCGAACAGACGGAGAAAGCCGACCACCAGCCGGCCTTTGAATGCTTCCACGAATGACTCCAGGGGTTGCGTGAAAAGCCGGCATTGTACCCGCCATGGTCAGATCACGTAGCCCGGATGCGATCTGTGGCCCCTGCGGCCTTCAGGCGGTCGCCGCCGAACCGCTCAACGCGGGGTAACGGTCACAGTCGGTGGTGTGGTCCATCACCATGCCCGTGGCCTGCATGAAGGCATAGCAGATGGTCGGCCCGACGAAGTTGAAGCCCGCCTTGCGCAACGCCTTGCTCATCGCCTCGGCCTCGGGCGTCACCGCCAGCATCTGGCTGCGGTCGCTGAAATGGTTGATCTTCGGCGCGCCGCCGACGAAGGACCAGAGCCAGGTCACCGGATCCTCCAGCTTCAGCCAGGCCTGGGCGTTCTGCCGCACGGCCTTGAGCTTGAGGCGGTTGCGGATGATGCCGGGCTCCTGCATCAGCGCCTCGATTTCCTCGTCACTCAACCGCGCCAGGCGTTCGGGGTCGAAGCCGTGCAGCACCTGACGATAGCGCTCGCGCTTCTTCAGCACGGTGATCCACGACAGCCCGGCCTGGGCCCCTTCGAGCAGCAGCATCTCGAACAGCGCGCGCGGCTCGCGCTGCGGCACGCCCCATTCCTCGTCGTGGTAAGCCTGGTACAGCGGATCGTCGGTACACCAGAAGCAGCGGGGCATGGTCTCGGCCTCGGTCGCGGGAGATGGCTCGGACTATAGCGGCAAAACAGCTGGATATAAATACAGCCTCGCGAAGCCGGGCGCGCCTGATCCTGCGGGCTGCGCCCAGTTTCGATATACTCCCCGGCTTTCCGTCGCAGCCTCAACAGGTGAATTTTTCGTGAGCCAGACCAAGCCTGCCGTGCGCACCTTCCAGGACCTGATCCTGGCCCTGCAGAACTACTGGGCCGAGCAGGGCTGCGTGGTGCTGCAGCCCTACGACATGGAAGTGGGCGCCGGGACCTTCCACACCGCCACCTTTCTGCGCGCCGTCGGTCCCGAGACCTGGAACGCCGCCTACGTGCAGCCCTCGCGCCGTCCGGCCGACGGCCGCTACGGCGAGAACCCCAACCGCCTGCAGCATTACTACCAGTTCCAGGTGGTCTTGAAACCCAACCCGGAGAACTTCCAGGAGCTGTACCTCGGCTCGCTGCAGGCCATCGGCATCGACCCGCTGGTGCACGACATCCGCTTCGTCGAGGACAACTGGGAATCGCCGACGCTCGGCGCCTGGGGCCTGGGCTGGGAAATCTGGCTCAACGGCATGGAAGTCACCCAGTTCACCTACTTCCAGCAGGTCGGCGGCATCGAGTGCTACCCGGTGACCGGCGAGATCACCTACGGCCTGGAGCGCCTGGCCATGTACCTGCAGGGCGTCGACTCGGTCTACGACCTGATCTGGACCGACGGCCCGTTCGGCACCGTGACCTACGGCGACGTGTTCCACCAGAACGAGGTGGAGCAGTCCACCTACAACTTCGAGCACGCCAACGTCGACAAGCTGTTCGAGCTGTTCGATTTCTACGAGAGCGAAGCCAATCGCCTGATCGAGCTGCAGCTGCCGCTGCCGACCTACGAGATGGTGCTCAAGGCCTCGCACACCTTCAACCTGCTCGACGCCCGCCGCGCCATCTCGGTGACCGCGCGTCAGCAGTACATCCTGCGCGTGCGCACCCTGGCCCGCGCCGTGGCGCAAAGCTACCTGCAGGCGCGTGCCCGCCTCGGCTTCCCCATGGCCAGCGCCGAACTGCGTGACGAAGTACTGGCCAAGCTCAAGGATGCAGGTCTCCTGCAAGACGAAGACCTGGGCAACACCCTGGAGGCGCAAGCATGAGTGCACAAGATTTTCTGGTCGAACTGGGCACCGAAGAGCTGCCGCCGAAAGCCCTGAAGAGCCTCGGCGAGGCCTTCCTCGCCGGCATCGAGAAAGGCCTCAAGGCCGCCGGCCTGGACTACGCGCAAGCCCGCGTCTATGCCGCGCCGCGGCGCCTGGCGGTACTGGTCGAGCAACTCGCCAGCCAGCAGCCTGACCGCAGCATGAACCTCGATGGCCCGCCGATCCAGGCCGCCTTCGACGCCGAAGGCAAGCCGACCCAGGCCGCCCTGGGCTTCGCCAAGAAGTGCGGCGTCGACCTGGCCGAGATCGACCGTAGCGGCGCGAAACTGCGCTTCGCCCAGCACATCCCCGGCCAGCCGGCGGTGCAGCTGCTGCCGACCATAGTGCAGGATTCGCTGAACGACCTGCCGATCCCCAAACGCATGCGCTGGGCCGATCGCCGCGACGAGTTCGTCCGTCCCACCCAGTGGCTGGTGATGCTGTTCGGCGACGCCGTGGTCGACTGCGAGATCCTCGCGCAGAAGGCCGGCCGCGTGTCCCGCGGCCACCGCTTCCACGCCAACCGCGAGGTGCGCATCGGCAGCCCGGCCAGCTACGCCGAGGACCTGCGCAGCGCCTATGTGCTGGCCGACTTCGCCGAGCGCCGCGCGCTCATCGGCCGCCGCGTCGACGAGCTGGCCGCCGCCGAGCAGGGCACGGCCATCGTGCCGCCGGCGCTGCTGGACGAAGTGACCGCGCTGGTCGAGTGGCCGGTGCCGCTGGTCTGCTCCTTCGAGGAACGCTTCCTCGAGGTGCCGCAGGAGGCGCTGATCAGCACCATGCAGGACAACCAGAAGTATTTCTGCCTGCTCGATGCCAAGGGCAAGCTGCTGCCGCGTTTCATCACCGTGGCCAACGTCGAGTCCAAGGACCCGGCGCAGATCGTCGCCGGCAACGAGAAGGTGGTGCGCCCGCGCCTGACCGACGCCGAGTTCTTCTTCAAGCAGGACAAGAAGCACAAGCTCGAAGGCTTCAACCAGCGCCTGGCCAACGTGGTGTTCCAGGCCCAGCTCGGCTCGGTCTACGACAAGGCCCAGCGCGTCTCCGCCCTGGCCGGCTTCATCGCCGGGCAGATCGGTGGCGACGCCCAGCGCGCCGCCCGCGCCGGCCTGCTGTGCAAGTGCGACCTGGCCACCGAGATGGTCGGCGAGTTCCCCGAGATGCAGGGCATCGCCGGCTACTACTACGCGCTCAACGACGGCGAGCCGCAGGACGTCGCCCTGGCCCTCAACGAGCAGTACATGCCGCGTGGGGCAGGGGCCGAGCTGCCGAGCACCCTGACCGGCGCCGCCGTGGCGGTAGCCGACAAGCTCGACACCCTGGTCGGCATCTTCGGCATCGGCATGCTGCCTACCGGCTCCAAGGACCCCTACGCCCTGCGCCGCGCGGCGCTGGGGATTCTGCGGATCCTGATCGAGAAGGACCTGGATCTCGACCTGGCCGCCGCCGTGGCCTTCGCCATCGAGCAGTTCGGGGACAAGATCAAGCCCGCCGGGCTGGGCAATCAGGTGCTGGAGTTCATCTTCGACCGCCTGCGCGCCCGCTACGAGGACGAAGGCGTCGAGGTCGCGGTGTACCAGGCGGTGCGCGCGGTCGGCCCGACCTCGCCGCTGGACTTCGACCAGCGCGTGCAGGCCGTGCAAGCGTTCCGCGCCCTGCCGCAGGCCGCCGCCCTGGCCGCGGCGAACAAGCGCGTGTCCAACCTGCTGAGCAAGGCCGAAGGCGGCATCGCCGCCCAGGTCGAGGCGCACTACTTCGACAGCCCCAGCGAGTTCGCCCTCAACGCCGCGATCCAGCAGGCCGACCAGGCCGTGCAACCGCTGGCCGCGTCGCGTCAGTACAGCCAGGCGCTGAGCCAGCTGGCCAGCCTGCGCGAGCCGGTGGACGCCTTCTTCGAGGCGGTGCTGGTCAACGCCGAAGACGCCAAGGTACGCGCCAACCGCTACGCCCTGCTGGCCCGCCTGCGCGGGCTGTTCCTCGGCGTGGCGGATATCTCGGTGCTGGGCTGACGCCAGCCGCGGCGAGCTCCAAGCTTCGAGCGGCAAGCTGTCCGCCCTGACTTGGAGCTTGCGCCTTGGAGCTTGTAGCTATGAAGTTGCTGATTCTCGACCGCGACGGCGTCATCAACCAGGACTCCGACGCCTATATCAAGAGCCTGGACGAGTGGATTCCGATCCCTTCGTCCATCGCCGCCATCGCCCGCCTGTCGCGCGCCGGCTGGACCGTGGCGGTGGCCACCAACCAATCCGGCATCGCCCGTGGCTACTACGACCTGGCCACCCTCGAAGCCATGCACGCGCGCCTGCGCGAACTGGTGGCGGAGCAGGGCGGCGACCTCGGCCTGATCCTCCACTGCCCGCACGGGCCGGACGACGGCTGCGCCTGCCGCAAGCCGAAACCGGGCCTGCTGCACGGCATTGCCGCGCACTACGGCACGCCATTGGCAGGCGTGTGGTTCGTCGGCGACAGCAGCGGTGACCTGCAGGCCGCGCAAGCCGTCGACTGTCAGCCCGTGCTGGTGAAAACCGGCAAGGGCGAACGTACCCTGGCCAAACCGTTGCCGCCGGGAACCCTGGTATTCGATGATCTGGCGGCCGTCGCCGATCAACTGCTCTCATAAGGTGCAAGGCTCCATGACGATATCGCAGGCCCTCAGAACCACGCTCTTCTACCTGCTCCTGTCGTCCAGCGCCTTTCTCTGGTGCATCGTCAGCGTACTGGCGGCGCCCTTCCTGCCGTTCCGCCGGCGCTACCGCTTCGTCATCCAGAACTGGTGCCGCTGCGCGGTGTGGCTGGCCAGGGTGGTGGTCGGCATCCGCTACCAGGTGCGCGGCCTTGAGCACATCCCCGCGCAGCCCTGCGTGATCCTGGCCAACCACCAGAGCACCTGGGAGACCTTCTTCCTCTCCGCGCTGTTCGAGCCGCTGTCCCAGGTGGTCAAACGCGAGCTGCTGCGCGTGCCGTTCTTCGGCTGGGCCATGGCCCTGCTCAAGCCCATCGCCATCGACCGCAGCAACCCCAAGGCGGCGCTCAAGCAGCTGGCCAAGCAGGGCGACGAACGCCTCAAGCAGGGCGCCTGGGTGCTGATCTTCCCCGAGGGCACGCGCATTCCGCCGGGCCAGATCGGCAAGTTCTCCCGCGGCGGCGCGTCGCTGGCGGTGAACGCCGGTCTGCCGCTGCTGCCCATCGCCCACAATGCCGGCGAGTTCTGGCCCAAGCAGGGCTGGGGCAAGCGCCCCGGCACCGTGCAGGTGATCATCGGCGCACCGATGCACGCCGAAGGCGAGGGCCCGCGCGCCATCGCCGAACTCAACGAACGCGCCTTCGCCTGGGTCTGCGAACGGCAGACCGAACTGCGCGGCGCCGCGCCGCAACTGGCCAGCCTCGCCGAGCAGGCCTGACTAGTCCGCTGTGGATAAGCTGTGGGCGAACTGTAGGAAAGGCGCTAGTTTTTCCTATAGCTCATTGATTTTTATGGGTATTTTTCTCTGAAGCGGTATCACCGCCGCCGGGCATAAGTTGTCCGGAACAAGGCACCCCCGAGGCCGGCGCGCCTGCTCGCTCGACGATCAGCTCAACTTGATCCTTAGTTAATGGCAGCACTTATAAACAGAAAGCCCCGGCTGTTTTCAGCCGGGGCTTTCTGTTTAGGACGCGGCCAAAAAATCTGCTTGGCCTGATCGTGCTGCCGATCAGAAGTCCAGGTTGGACACCGCCAGGGCGTTGGACTCGATGAAGTCGCGGCGCGGCTCCACGGCATCGCCCATCAGGGTGTTGAAGATCTGGTCGGCGGCGATGGCGTCCTCGATGGTCACCTTGAGCATGCGGCGCACTTCCGGGTCCATGGTGGTTTCCCACAGCTGCTCCGGGTTCATCTCGCCGAGCCCCTTGTAGCGCTGGATGCTGTGGCGCTTGGTGCTCTCGCTCATCAGCCATTCCAGGCCTTCCTTGAAGCTGGTCACCGGCTTCTTGCGCTCGCCGCGCTGTACGTAGGCGCCGTCTTCCAGCAGGTTGTTGAGCTGCTCGCCGAGGGCGGTCACCGTGCGGTAGTCGTTGCTGGCGAAGAAGTCGCGGTTGAAGGTGATGTAGCTGGAGACGCCGTGGGAGATCAGCTCCACCTCGGGCAGCCACAGGTGGCGCTCGCGGTCTTCGCGCAGGCTGGTCTTGTACACCAGACCGGACTTCTCCATGACCTTCAGGCGCGCATCGAGCAGGCCCAGCCAGGCCTGCATGGCACCCTGGTCTGCCAGTTGCTCGACGCTGACGCGCGGCAGGTAGACGAAGTGCTCGGTGAGCTCGATCGGGTACAGACGCGATAGGCGATTGAGGGTCTTCATCACCCCACGGTACTCGCCCACCAGCTTCTCCAGCGCCTCGCCGGCCAGGCCTGGGGCGCCTTCGTTGACGTGCAGGCTGGCGTCTTCCAGGGCCGACTGGGTCATGTATTCGTCCATGGCCTCGTCGTCCTTGATGTACTGCTCCTGCTTGCCCTTCTTCACCTTGTACAGCGGCGGCTGGGCGATGTAGATGTAGCCGCGCTCGATCAGCTCCGGCAGCTGGCGGAAGAAGAAGGTCAGCAGCAGGGTACGGATGTGCGAGCCGTCGACGTCGGCGTCGGTCATGATGATGATGTTGTGGTAACGCAGCTTGTCGATGTTGTACTCCTCGCGCCCGATACCGCAGCCGAGGGCGGTGATCAGGGTGCCGACTTCCTGGGAGGAGAGCATCTTGTCGAAGCGGGCTTTTTCCACGTTGAGGATCTTGCCCTTGAGCGGCAGGATCGCCTGGGTCCTGCGGTTGCGGCCCTGCTTGGCAGAACCGCCCGCGGAGTCACCCTCCACTATGTAGAGTTCGGACAGCGCCGGGTCCTTTTCCTGGCAGTCGGCCAACTTGCCGGGCAGCCCGGCGATATCCAGCGCGCCCTTGCGGCGGGTCATCTCGCGGGCCTTGCGCGCGGCTTCGCGGGCGCGGGCAGCGTCGATCATCTTGCCGACCACGGCCTTGGCTTCGTTGGGGTTTTCCAGCAGGAAGTCGGCGAAGTACTTGCCCATTTCCTGTTCGACCGCGGTCTTCACTTCGCTGGAGACCAGCTTGTCCTTGGTCTGCGAGCTGAATTTCGGGTCCGGCACCTTGACCGAGATGATCGCGGTCAGGCCTTCGCGGGCATCGTCGCCGGTGGTGCTGACCTTGAACTTCTTGGCCAGGCCTTCCTGCTCGATATAGGTGTTGAGGTTACGCGTCAGCGCCGAGCGGAAGCCGGCGAGGTGGGTGCCGCCGTCGCGCTGGGGAATGTTGTTGGTGAAGCACAACAGGTTCTCGTTGAAGCTGTCGTTCCACTGCAGGGCCACTTCCACGCCGACGCCATCGTCGCGCTGCACGTTGAAGTGGAACACCTGGTTGACCGTGGTCTTGTTGTGGTTGAGGTACTCGACGAAGGCGCGCAGACCGCCCTCGTACTTGAACAGTTCTTCCTTGCCGCTGCGTTCGTCCTTGAGCAGGATGCCGACGCCGGAGTTGAGGAAGGACAGTTCGCGCAGGCGCTTGGCCAGGATGTCCCAGCTAAAGTGGATATTGTGGAAGGTTTCTTCCGAGGGCTTGAAATGAATCTGCGTGCCGGTGCCTTCGGTGTCACCAACGGCGGCCAGCGGCGCCTGGGGCACGCCATGCACGTAGGTCTGTTCCCAGATCTTGCCGCCGCGGCGGATGGTCAGCACCAGCTCCTTGGACAGCGCGTTGACCACCGAAACACCCACGCCATGCAGACCGCCGGAAACCTTGTAGCTGTTGTCGTCGAACTTACCGCCGGCGTGCAGCACGGTCATGATCACTTCGGCGGCGGAAACACCTTCTTCCTTGTGGATATCCACCGGAATGCCGCGGCCGTTGTCACGCACGCTGATCGACTCATCCGGATGGATGGTGATGACGATCTCGCTGCAATGCCCGGCCAGGGCCTCGTCGATGGAGTTGTCGACCACCTCGAACACCATGTGGTGCAGACCGCTGCCATCGTCTGTATCTCCGATGTACATGCCAGGCCGCTTGCGTACGGCATCCAGGCCCTTGAGGACCTTAATGTTATTGGAGTCGTACGTTTGGTTGTCGCTCATGCCTTCACTCCCGGTGGTCGTGGGTCTGGGTGATACGGCCATGTTCCACGTGGAACATGGCAACCGGCGTATCCGTTTGCCAGCCGTCCCTCAACAATTCATGGTCTACACAGGTGATGAACACCTGGCAGTGCAAATCTTCCAGCAACCGGCACAATGCCAACCGGTGCTGCTCATCCAGTTCCGACGGCAGGTCGTCGACCAGATAGATACATTGGCCGCGCTTGGCCTCGTTGACCAAGTGGCCCTGGGCGATGCGCAACGCGCACACCACCAATTTCTGTTGCCCTCGCGAAAGGATCTCCGCCGCGTTATGACCGGCCAGCCGCAAGCGCAGATCGGCGCGCTGGGGGCCTGCCTGGGTATGCCCGAGTTGCTGGTCGCGGAGGAGGGAGGCGGCGAGCACGTCGCTCAGCTCACGATCCTTGTCCCAGCCGCGGTAGTAGCTCAGGGTCAGCCCTTCGAGTTTCAGCAGCTCTGCCAGGGTACGCTCGAATACCGGTTTCAGTGCCTGGATATAGGCCCGTCTATAGGTGTCTATCTCCGCGCTGGCAGTGCACAGTTCGCGGTCCCACGCGGCCTGCGAAGCGCCGTCAAGTGTACCATGGCGCAGCCACGAGTTCCGCTGCCGCAGGGCCTTCTGCAGGCGCTGCCAGGCACCGAGGAAGCGATGTTCCACGTGGAACACGCCCCAATCGAGGAACTGCCGGCGAATCTTCGGCGCCCCCTCGAGCAGACGAAAACTGTCCGGGTTGATCAGCTGCAACGGCAGCAGATCGGCCAGCTGCGCTGCGCTGCGCGCATTCTGTCCATCCACGCGAATCTGCAGCTCGCCCTGGCGGTCGCGGGAAATGCCCAGGTTGCTGCTGCCGCCTTCGGCCAGCTGTACCTGACCGAACACGGTACAGGCCGGTTGTTCGTAATGGATCACCGGCTGCAGACGGGAGCTGCGAAAGGAGCGGGCCAGGCCGAGCAGATGGATGGCTTCCAGCAGACTGGTCTTGCCGCTGCCGTTGGCGCCGTGAAGGATGTTGATGCGGGGGGAGGGGGAGAGGGTCACCGGGTGCAGGTTGCGCACCGCGGTGACCGTTACGCGGGTCAGCGACATCTAGCGGCTTCGGTCACAGGCGCATCGGCATGACGACGTAGGCGGAATCGTCGTTGTCGGCTTCCTGCAGCAGGGCGCTGCTGTTGGAGTCGGAGAGGATCAGGCGCACCTGCTCGGTGCCCATCACGCCCAGCACGTCGAGCAGGTAGCTGACGTTGAAGCCGATCTCCAAGCTGGCGCCGTTGTAGTCGACGACGATCTCTTCCTCGGCCTCTTCCTGCTCCGGGTTGTTGGCCTGGATTTTCAGCAGGCCGGCGGCCAGGGTCAGGCGAATACCGCGGTACTTCTCGTTGGACAGGATCGCGGTACGGCTGAAGGCTTCGCGCAGGCCCTGACGATCCGCCAGTACCAGCTTGTCGCCGCCACGCGGCAGCACGCGCTCGTAATCGGGGAACTTGCCGTCGACCAGCTTGGAGGTGAAGGTGAACTCACCGGTGTTGGCGCGAATGTGGTGCTGGCCGAGGACGATGCTGACTTCGGCGTCCTGTTCGGTGAGCAGGCGGGCCAGCTCGAGAATACCTTTGCGCGGCACTATCACCTGGTGCTTGCCGTCCTGCTGGATGGCCGCCTCCATCGAGCACATGGCCAGGCGGTGACCGTCGGTAGCGACGGCGCGCAGCAGGCCGCTCTGCACTTCCAGCAGCATGCCGTTGAGGTAGTAGCGCACGTCCTGTTGGGCCATGGCGAAGCTGGTGCGCTCGATCAGGCGACGCAGCTTGGCTTGCGGCAGGTTGAAGGTCAACGAGCCCGGACCTTCCTCGACGGTGGGGAAGTCGTTGGCCGGCAGGGTGGACAGGCTGAAGCGACTGCGCCCGGCCTTGACCAGCAGCTTCTGCTCGTCGACGCGAATGTCGATCAGCGCGTCGGACGGCAGACTCTTGCAGATGTCCATCAGCTTGCGCGCCGGCACGGTGATTTCGCCTGGTTCGGCGGCCTCTTCCAGGGTGACGCGGCCGACCAGTTCGACTTCCAGATCGGTGCCGGTGAGCGACAGCTGCTGGCCTTCAACCACCAGCAGGACGTTGGACAACACCGGCAGGGTCTGGCGGCGTTCCACGACGCCGGCGACCAGTTGCAGGGGTTTCAACAGGGCTTCGCGTTGAATGGTGAAATGCATGGTCTAGTCCCTTGCCTCGTGGAGCTGCGGTATCAGGTAGTCAGGGTGCGCAGCAGGTTCTTGTAGTCCTCGCGGATGTCCGCGTCGGATCCCCTAAGTTCAGCAATCTTACGGCATGCGTGCAACACCGTGGTGTGATCGCGGCCGCCGAAGGCCACACCGATTTCCGGCAGACTGTGGTTGGTCAGCTCCTTCGACAACGCCATGGCCACCTGGCGCGGCCGGGCGATGGAGCGCGAGCGGCGCTTGGAGAGCAGATCGGTGATCTTGATCTTGTAGTACTCGGCGGTGGTGCGCTGGATATTGTCGATGCTCACCAGCTTGTCCTGCAGGGCCAGCAGGTCCTTGAGCGATTCGCGAATCAGCTCGATGGTGATGTCGCGGCCCATGAAGTGCGAGTGAGCGATCACCCGTTTCAGCGCACCTTCCAGCTCGCGCACGTTGGAGCGGATGCGCTGGGCGATGAAGAACGCCGCGTCGTGCGGCAGTTCGACCTTGGCCTGGTCGGCCTTCTTCATCAAGATCGCCACGCGGGTTTCCAGCTCCGGCGGCTCCACCGCCACGGTCAGGCCCCAGCCGAAGCGCGACTTCAGGCGTTCTTCCAGGCCCTCGATCTCCTTCGGGTAGCGGTCGCTGGTAAGGATCACCTGCTGGCCGCCTTCGAGCAGGGCGTTGAAGGTGTGGAAGAACTCTTCCTGGGAGCGCTCCTTCTTGGCGAAGAACTGGATATCGTCGATCAGCAGCGCGTCCACCGAACGGTAGAAGCGCTTGAACTCGTTGATCGCATTGAGCTGCAGCGCCTTGACCATGTCGGCGACGAAGCGCTCGGAATGCAGGTAGACCACCTTGGCGTTGGGGTTCTTCGCCAGCAGGTGGTTGCCCACCGCGTGCATCAGGTGGGTCTTGCCCAGGCCGACGCCGCCATAGAGGAACAGCGGGTTATAGCCGTGCTTGGGGTTGTCCGCCACCTGCCAGGCCGCGGCGCGAGCCAACTGGTTGGACTTGCCCTCGACGAAGTTGTCGAAGGTGAAGGTGCGATTGAGGTAACTGGTGTGCTTGAGACCGCCTTCGACCTGCACGGTGCGCTCTGTGCGCGGCGCCACCGCCGGAGTCGGCGCCTGCGGGGCAGCCCCGGCCATGGAGTCGAAGCTGGCGCGCGAAGGTTCCTCCTGCGCGGGCGGCGCCGGCGGTTTGCTCGCCGCCGCGGCCGCCTGCACCTGGGCCGCGCGGGCGGCGGCTGGCAGTGGTGCGTTCGGCGCCACCCGCGCCGCGGCAGTGCGTTTGCTGCCTATTAATAGAGAGAGCGCCGGCACCAGGCCGTTGGCACGCTCGCCGAGCAGCTCGAGCAGACGACTCAGGTACTTCTCGTTGACCCAGTCGAGCACGAAGCGGTTGGGCGCATAGACGCGCAACTCGTCGCCTTCGGCTTCGACCTGCAGAGGACGGATCCAGGTGTTGAATTGCTGGGCCGGCAACTCGTCGCGCAGAAGCTCGACGCACTGCTGCCATAGTTCCAC